>DAOKYW010000015.1:0-81414 GCA_035325985.1 Bacteroidales bacterium | reverse complement strand
AAGAACAAGGAACAAAGAACAACAAACAAACAACCCCCAACCTCGAAACCCTATCTTTGCCCAATGAATGCCTGGTCAGCAACCGAATCCCTGATCAACTCCATGGCCTCCGCCGGAACGCCTTTTCTCTTTTCCTTTGATTTCGGGGGTGAAGAATCGTTTGCGTTGCCGCTCAGCCAGATCGACCCGGCTATTATGCGTTATCAGATGGCGGGATTTTCAAACCAACCAGCGCCCCAGCCTGAACGCCGGACGGACATTCGCTTTTTGCGCAATCAACTGAGTCTGTCGCTGTATCAGGCTGCTTTCGAAAAGGTGATGTATCACCTTCGAAGAGGTGATTCCTATCTGCTCAACCTCACTTTTCCCGTAGGGATCGAAACCAACCTGAGCTGTCTGCAAATCTTCGAACACGCAAACGCACCTTACAAGTTATGGCTTAAGGACCGCTTTGTGGTGTTTTCGCCCGAGTCATTCATTACCATCGAAGGCAACAACATCCACACTTATCCGATGAAAGGCACCATAAGCGCCAATATTCCTGATGCCGGGCGCCTGCTAATGGAAAACAGGAAAGAACTTGCCGAGCATTATACAATTGTGGATCTTCTGCGCAACGACCTGAGTATGGTCGCCGGGAATGTTCGTGTTGAGCGGTTCAGGTATCTTGAACCTATTCACACCCTCAATGGAACGCTGCTGCAAACCAGCACCCACATCAGCGGAACACTGCCCTCAGGATGGCGTAGCAATCTGGGTACGTTATTGGTCAGGCTGCTCCCTGCCGGTTCCATCAGCGGGGCACCTAAAAGGCGCACCGTCGAAATCATCCGCCAGGCCGAGTTGGACAACAGGGGATTCTACACCGGAGTAATGGGTGTTTTCGATGGAAGCAGGCTGTACAGTGCCGTGATGATCCGTTTCGTTGAACAAAGGAGCGGTCAGCTGTTTTTTCGCGCAGGTGGTGGAATTACCGTCAACAGCCGATGCGAAGAGGAATATAATGAGCTGCTTCAGAAGGTGGCTTTACCTTTCGGACCAATGCATGCCGGACAATGATGCGCGATGACCATCTGTTGGAAAGCATCCGGTGCGAGGACGGACATTTCCCGCTGCTTCGTTACCATCAGCAGCGGGTGCAGCGGGCTTTCGGCCGGCTCTGGCCCGATAAGCCGGTGCCTGAGCTTGAGCAACACCTGCAATGTTTCGATGTGCCGGCCTCCGGGTTGTACAAATGCCGGATAGTTTACGGAACAAAGCTCCGGAAGCCTGTTTACCATCCTTATGCAATCCATCTGCCCGCAACCCTGAAGTGCGTCATATGCGATGATATAGACTATACGCTGAAATGGAGCGACCGCCAAAAGCTCAACGCCCTGTATAATCAAAAAGCCGGTTGCGATGATGTGTTGATCGTGAAGAATGGGTTGATCACCGATACCAGCTATTGCAATATTGCTTTTTTGCGCGATGGCCTGTGGTACACGCCGGCCAAACCTCTGCTCGAAGGCGTCCGTCGGGCCAGTCTGCTTGACGAGGGCATGATCAATCCTTTGGACATTCTAATGACAGACCTTGCAATCTTCACCCATTTCAAAGTGTTCAATGCAATGATTGGGTGGGACGATTGCCCGCCTTTGCCCGTTTCGGCAATCAGCTTACCTTAAATTTCTGCTGGCGAAGCTGGGAAAACTATCCCTAACACTCAACCCAACACCCTGATTGCTAACCTTTCTTCAGTTCCTTTACAGCTTCGATGAATTCGGGCAACACCTTGAGTGCGTCGCCAACAATGCCATAGTCGGCTGCCTCGAAGATAGGCGCTTCGGGATCTTTGTTAACAGCCACAATCACTTTCGAACCGCTCACACCTCCCAGATGCTGAATAGCGCCTGAGATGCCAAAAGCGAAATAGAGGTTGGGAGCTATGATTTTTCCGGTTTGACCCACGTGTTCGCTATGCGGTCTCCAGCCTTCGTCCGATACCGGCCTTGAACATGCCGTAGCAGCACCAAGCAGCTCGGCCAGCTCTTCGATAGGCTTCCAGTTTTCGGGGCTTTTCATGCCACGACCGCCCGAAACCACAATTTCAGCTTCGCTCAGAAGCACCTTGCCGGTCACTTTCTGTGTCTGCTCCACATTGAGCGCAAAGTAGGCCGCAGTGCAGCCGCTGTCGAACGACTCGATGGACGCCTCAACAGGATTGAGCTGTAATCCGAAACTATTGAATGACAGGGTGAGCACCTTTTTGTCGGTGAGAATGCTGGCATGACCGATAGCCTTGCCGGTAAACACCACCTTGTTCACCACAAAAGGCTCGGTGCTTACAGGTAGTCCGGTAACTGCACTCACGTATCCGGCCTGCAGGCGCACTGCCAGGCGAGGCGCCACGCCTTTTCCTTCGTTGTTGTGGGGCAGCACAATAACATTTGCTCCACCGGCAGCAGCGGCTGCGGCCAAAGCTTTTGCCGTTGCGCGGTTGTCGAGCTGGGCGAACGCGTCATGGCCATCGTGCATTACTTTCGATATGCCATATTGACCGAGTTTCTTCAGCTCATCGCTGCTTATTGGGCCAAGCGCCACGGCAATGGCCGTGGTACCCATTTTTTCGGCCAGGGCTGCTCCGTAGGAGGCCACTTCAAATCCGGCTTTCTTGATGATTCCTTCCTGATTGGGGATATATACCAGTACTGTCATGATCTTTTCTTTTTAATTGTTTTACAGCGCTTTAGCTTCATTACGCAAGGCATGGATGAGGTCTTTTGCCTGCTCCTCGCTAAATTTCCTGCATGCCGCTTTGGCCGGAGGAAGATCAAAGCCGGCGTATTTCATCCTTGGTTCGGCGGGGCCGGGCTGGATCACCTGAAGCGGTTTCGTGCGGGCCATCATGATGCCGCGCATGGCCGGAATACGAGGCTCCTTGGCAATGCCTTTCTGAACGATGGCCATGACGGGTACCGCAGCGCTAACCGTCTGGCTTCCTCCGTCAATTTCGCGGGTGAACAACGGTTTTCCTTGCTCTACATTAAAACCCGAAACTCCGGCAATCGAAGGGATATCCAACATCTCGGCCAGCATCGGACCTACGGCATTTCCGTTATAGTCCGAGGCTTCGACGCCTGCAAAGATCAGATCGTATTCTTTGCAATGGGGCGCAAGCAGGGTGGCTACAGTGAAAGCATCGGCGGGGTCGGCATCAATGCGAAAAGCTTTATCGGCGCCAATGGCTAAGGCTTTGCGCAATGTAGCCTCGGTTTCGGCACGTCCGACATTGGCAACAGTAATTGATTCGATGGCACCGGCTTGCACCTCCTTTACCTCAAGGGCGCGCGTAAGGGCCAGCTCATCCCATGGATTGATAATCCACTGCACACCGGCAGTATCAAAGGCCGTGCGGTCGGCATTGAATTTAACTTTGGTCGTGGTATCGGGCACATTCCCGATGAGGATTAGCACTTTCATATGTTCATATTTGTTATTCTATTAACAGTATTGAGCCGCGAAAATACGCCAATTTCAATTTTGGACAAAGGGTTGCAAAACGCGCATCACTTGAGCAATTCCCGCGAGATGACGATTTTCTGAATTTCGGAGGTGCCTTCGTAAATTTGTGTCAGTTTGGCCTCGCGCATCAGACGCTCCACATGATATTCGCGCACATAGCCATAGCCGCCGTGGATCTGCACTGCTTCGGTGGTTACTTCCATGGCGATATCGGCCGCATATTGCTTGGCCATTGAGCTGGCAAAGCCGTATGGCTTTCCCTGATCTTTAAGCCAGGCAGCCTTGAGGCAGAGATTGCGCGCGTTTTCAACTTTTACTGCCATATCCGCAAGCTTGAAGGCGATGGCCTGATGGTTGGCAATAGCGGTGCCGAAGGCCTTACGTTCCTTTGCATAGGCAATGGCGCGCTCGAGGGCACCGCTGGCCAGCCCGAGGGCCTGAGAAGCAATGCCAATACGTCCGCCTTCGAGGGTTTTCATGGCAAAGGTAAAGCCAAAGCCTTCCTCGCCTATGCGGTTTTCCTTGGGCACTTTCACATCGTTGAACATCACTGAATGGGTGTCGCTGCTGCGCATGCCCATCTTATCCTCGTGCGGCCCAAGGGTTATGCCCGGACTGTCTCTTTCGACAATGAATGCGGTAATGCCTTTGTGCTTCTTTGCCGGATCAGTCTGGGCGATGAGCAAATACGTGGAGGCACTGTGGCCGTTGGTGATCCAGTTTTTGGTGCCGTTCACCAGATAATAATCACCCATGTCCACAGCCAGCGTACGCTGGCTGGTGGCATCGGAGCCGGCTTCCGGTTCCGAAAGCAGAAATGCACCAATCTTTTCGCCTCTTGCCAAAGGTTTCAGGTATTTTTCCCTTTGGGCATCGGTGCCGTATTTCTCCAGGCCGTAACAAACCAGCGAGTTGTTAACCGACATGATGACGCTAACAGAAGCATCCACCTTACTAAGCTCCTCCATTGCCAGCACATACGATACGGTGTCCATACCGCCTCCATCCCATTCCGGACTGACCATCATGCCCAGAAATCCCAGCTCGGCAAGCGCTTTGACGTGTTTGTGCGGAAATTCGCCGGTGCGGTCGCGTTCGAGCACATCGGTAATGAGTTCGCGTTGTGCGTAATCGCGTGCAGCCTGCTGAATCATCAATTGTTCTTCGGTAAATTCAAAATTCATGTTTGTGGATTTTCAACTAATCAAAAATAGTTATTTCAAAGGTTTGCAACGGTTTCAGAATGGCGACTCACGTATTTCTTTCCTTGCCTGCTCAAATTCGCTGATTATCCGGCTCAGAATTTCAGCCGCCGTAGGGATGTCGTTAATGAGCGCAGCTACCTGTCCAATTTCGAGCTCTCCTTCCTCCAGATCGCCTTCGAACATCCCTTTTTTTGCACGTCCGCGGCCCAGCAGTTCCTTCAGTGCTTCCGGTGGTGCGCCTTGTTCTTCGGCCAGTCGTACTTGCTCGTAGAATTTATTCTTCAGCAAACGCACAGGTACCAGTCGCTTCATCATCAGGGCAGTGCTGCCGTCGCCGGCTTCTACAATTTTTTGCTTGAAAGCCGGATGTGCCGACGACTCCACCGAGGCAGCAAAACGCGAACCCACCTGCACGCCCTCAGCGCCAAGGGCAAAAGCTGCAAGCATTTGCCTTCCGGTGGCAATGCCTCCGGCCGCGAGCAAGGGCAGGTCAACAATCTGCTTGATAAGTGGAACCAGTGTCATGGTGGTGTTTTCTTCAATGCCATTATGGCCGCCGGCTTCAAAACCTTCGGCCACCAGGGCATCCACACCTGCATCGGCAGCTTTACGGGCAAATTTCTGGTTTGCCACAACATGTGCTACCACGATGCCATGCGCTTTAAGCTGTCGGGTATATTGGGCAGGGTTGCCTGCAGAGGTGAACACTATGGGCACTTTATGCTTGATCACCAGGGCAATGAGTTCGTCAGTCTGCGGGTAAAGCAGCGGAATATTTACACCGAAGGGCTTATTGGTGGCTGATTTGCATTTCAGTAAATGTTCTTCGAAAATGTGCGGGTACATCGATCCGGCACCGATGAGTCCCAGACCGCCCGCGTTGCTCACGGCCGAAGCCAGCTCCCACCCGCTGCACCAAACCATTCCGGCCTGAATAACCGGGTATTTAATGCCGAAAAGTCTGCAAATTCGGTTTTCTGCGTTCATGCGGAGAAAAAACCTGCCGGAAATTTTGCCGGCAGGTCGTGGTTTTAGTTTTTTACTCCTTGAACTCCGGATTAACCATGGGCGCCTGCAAGTGGCCATCGGCGTCGGTATAGCCATAGATGCGATCGATCAGCACCTTATACTTGGCTTTCACGACATTGCGCCTGAGCTTTAGGGTGGGCGACAGTTCGCCGCTTTCCGTAGTCCATTCGGTGCAGGTGAGTTCAAACTTTTTCACCTGTTCGTGAGCCGCAAGTTCTTCGTTGATGCGGTCAACCTCTTGCTGAAAACGTTCGATCACCCTTGGATGCTTGATCAACTCCTTGGTGTCGCGGTATTTCACATTGTGCAGGAATGCCCATCCGTTGAGGAAATGGAATGACGGACAGATGATTGCTGCTGTAAACTTTTCGTTCTCGCCCACAACCATCAGTTGTTCAATGAATTGCGATTCCTTGAATTTGTTCTCAATCACCTGGGGCGCCACATATTTACCGGTCGAAAGCTTGAAGATTTCCTTCTTCCGGTCGGTAATCTTCAGGATGTTGTGCTCGTGCAATTCGCCTATATCGCCGGTGTGGAACCATCCTTCGGCATCGATCACTTCGGCGGTTTTCTCCGGGTCCTTGTAATAGCCCACCATCAGGTTTGGCCCCCGCATGAGAATTTCGCCATCGGAGGCTATCTTCACCTCGATATTGCCGAGCACCGGACCCACCGTACCAAATTTCAGATAGGGATACATGCGGTTATTACAGGCGATCACGGGCGAGGTTTCGGTGAGGCCGTAGCCTTCCTGAACAATGAGTCCGGCACAGGTGAATACCCTGGCAAGTCTTGGCTGCAGGGCGGCCCCGCCTGAAACAATCACTTCGATATTGCCGCCAAGCGCTTCGCGCCATTTGCTGTACACCAGCTTGTCCACAATTTTACGCTGAAATTCGTACCAGGCCCCGTTGGCGTTATTCAGTTCGTAGCGCAAACCAATGTTTACAGCCCAGAAGAAGATGGCACGCTTGATTCCTTTAAGCTCCTTGCCTTTCAGTATGAGTTTGTCGTAAATCTTTTCCAGTACACGTGGCACGGTAGTGAAACCCTGAGGAGACACTTCGCGCAGGTTGTCGCCAATGGTATCAATGCTTTCGGCATAATATACCGACACGCCTTCGTGCTGAATCAGCATATTGACCATTCGTTCAAACACGTGGCAGAGGGGCAGAAAGCTCAGAAATTTAGCGGTATGGTCAACGGGCAGTAAATGCTTGCTGCCCATGATGTTTGAAATGAAGTTTTTGTGGCTGAGCATCACACCCTTGCTTCGCCCTGTAGTACCTGAGGTGTAAATGATCGAAACCACGTCTTCCTGATCAATGGAGGCTTTGATCTTATCCAGTGTTTCCTGATCTTTATGCTGCCGTCCGGCTTCGATGATATCGTCGAAGCCCGGCACGCCTTCCACTTTGTCGATGGTGAAAACCTTTTCGACATTGGGTGTCTGATCGGCAAGTGGTTTGATTTTTTCGTATAGCTCACGCGACGAAACGATCACAAACCTGGCATCGGAATGCGAGAGGATGTGCAAAAACTCATCATCGCTGTTACTGGGATACACGGGTACATGAATACCACCGACCTGACTCATGCCCAAGTCCATAAAGTTCCACTCGGGACGGTTGTTGCTGATGGTGAAGATTTTATCGCCCTTTTGCAGACCAATCGAAAGCAGGCCATAGCTGAAAAGGTCAACTTTTTCGCGGTATTCGGCTGTGGAAAATTTTTCCCAACGTCCGTTGCGCTTCACGGCAAGGGCATCGTCCTTGGGATAGAGCGCAACCATGCGGCTCACAATGTCGAATGTTCTGGTTACTTCCATAAGATTCAGTTGTTTATATGTTGAATGTTTTTTTTTCGTCGGAATGACCACCGAAATTCAAAATGCGCCACCTCATGGCCGTCGGCATCGAATCCGATGGAGTGTACAACCACCTGCTGTCCCTCATCGCTGTTTCGGCAAGCTGCAATGGCCCCGGCAATAAGGTTGGCATCGCGGCTTTCGAACCGCGTGCGGCTGCGGGCTTTTTTCAGAAAGCGGGCATTCATGCCAATAACCAGCATCGAAACAGGTACCTCGGAGGCCAAAACACCACGAAGGGCATAAAGACCTGATGACAACTCGGCTGCCATGCTGAGCGGTGCAAAATACGCTGAACCGAAAGGGTTGCCGGTCAAAAAGTTATAAGGTACCGAAACCACCGATCGCTCGTTGTCAAAATGTTCGACCCGTAATCCGGCCAGCAAGCCAAGCGGCAGCTTGCGCAACAGGTAAAACTTAAACATGAGCCGGCTTTGCACGGCTTTTTCGAATAGCCTCAGTCTGTTATTTTTCATCTCCGTATTTTCGGTTCGATCCCACATGAATGCTGCTCCGGAGGCTGCAGGCGCCATTGGCATATGTGCTGTTTTGTGCTAAAATATAAACTCACAGCGTTTTAGCAAAACAACTGACATTTTTTTTCTAAACCTTGGCACTTCCGGGCAGAAAAAGAACTGTTAACCGCAAAACACTTCAAAAAGCATAGCCCCCGCTGTTGAGCATGCTTTGTGCAATCCGCCGTCTGGCTTCCACCGGATTCACTTGCTCAGGCTTGGTGAAACGCTTGAGGCCCATCAGCATGGCGTTGCGCTCATCGCCGGTGGCAAAGGCGTTCACGGCATCGAGTCCGCTCTTGTGAATCAGTGCACAGGCATCGTAGAAGAATACATCGGCCAAATCCTGCAGCAAGCTCAGCTTTACGCTATCGAGGGTAGTGGATTGCTTTTCGACGCGCAGCAACAGCGACTCGGCTGCGTAAGTCAGAATGGTCATGTCGGCCAGATTAAGCATGATTTCCTGCTCATCGGCAAAGCGATCGGCAAAATGCTGCACTGCAGCTCCGGCCACCATAAGGATAGCTTTCTTGAACTGCTTCAGCATTTTGTGTTTCAGCTCGAAATAGTCGGTGCTCACAGAGCCGAAATCGGGAATAGCCATCAGCTCTTTGGCCACAGCCATAGCCGGTGTGAGCAGGTCGATCTCGCCTTTCATAGCCCGCTTTAGCAGTTCGCCCACCACTACCATACGGTTGATCTCGTTAGTGCCCTCGAATATTCTGTTGATGCGCGAGTCGCGGAAAGCACGCTCCACCGGAGTTTCGGCCGAGTAGCCCATGCCGCCGTAAAGCTGAACACCCTCATCAACCACATAGTTGAGCATTTCCGAGCCATACACTTTGGCGATTGAAGCTTCAATGGCGTACTGTCGCATGGCTTCCACTGCGGCAGCGCCTTTGTCCATGCCCGAACCGGTCAGGCTCAGTCTGGCATCTTCTATCTGCTGACTCACACGATAGGTGAGGGCTTCAGCTGCATAGGTGCGTATGCTCATCTCGGCCAGCTTTTGTTGTATGGCGCCAAAAGCGGCTATGGGTTTGCCGAATTGTTTGCGCTCCAGGGCATAGGCAGTGGCATGCTTCATCACACCTTTGGCGGCGCCAACAGTGGCCCCGGAAAGTTTGATGCGGCCCAGATTGAGAATGTTCAGCGCAATCCTGAAGCCTCCGTTGCGCTCGCCGAGCAGGTTTTCTGCGGGCACTTTCACGTCTTCGAAATAAATCTGCGTAGTTGATGATCCCTTGATGCCCATCTTATCTTCGTCAGGGCCAATGGTCACGCCCTGGCTGGCGGCTTCAACAATAAAGGCGCTGAGGTTTTTGTCGTGGTCGATGCGGGCAAATACAATCAGCAAATCAGCCACGCCGCCGTTGGTAATCCATATTTTCACCCCGTTCAGGATGTAGTGTCTGCCATCGGCACTTAGTGTGGCACGGCTCTTACCGGCATTGGCGTCCGATCCGGCTTCAGGCTCTGTCAGGCAGTATGCGCCGATATACTCGCCACTGGCCAGCTTGGGCAGGTAGCGTTGTTTTTGTTCTTCTGTACCGTAATACAGTATAGGCAGGGTACCTATACCGGTGTGTGCGGCAAACGAAACGGCAAAACTGAAGCCTTTACCCATCTCTTCGGTGGTGAGCATGCTGGTCACAAAATTCTGCCCGAAGCCGCCATACTCTTCCGGAAGCGCGATGGCCAGCAGACCCAGTTCGCCGGCTTCTTTGAACAACTCCGTAAGAAGCTGCCTGTCGTGTTTCTCCAGTTGATTCATCCGGGGTACAACACGAGTTTCGGTAAAATCGCGACAGCTTTGGGCCATCATACGCTGTTCTTCGGAAAATTCTTCCGGAATAAAAATTTCGGCAGCTGCCGTTTCCTTGATCAGGAATTCTCCGCCTTTGAGCATTTCTTTGGTTGTCATATGATTGTAAATATTTGATTACGATAGATTTTCGAAAATTCCCGCAGCGCCCTGACCCGAACCGACGCACATGGTCACCATACCGTAACGTTTGCGCAGTCGGCGCATATCATACAGCAGCTGCACGCTGAGTTTGGTTCCGGTAGCTCCCAGCGGGTGACCTAAAGCGATAGCGCCACCGTTGATGTTCACCCTGTCGGGATTCAGGCCCAGCTCGCCAATCACAGCCAGCGACTGCGAAGCAAAGGCTTCGTTGAGTTCGATCAGGTCAATGTCGTCCAGACGCAATCCTGTATGCCTGAGCACTTTCGGGATGGCTGCTACCGGACCAATTCCCATCTTGTAAGGCTCGACGCCGGCTACCTGATAGCCCACAAAGCGGGCGATCGGACTGAGGTTGTACTGCCTGAGCACCTTTTCCGAAACCACAAGCACAAATGCTGCACCGTCGGACATCTGCGATGAATTGCCGGCTGTGCTGCTGCCATCGGCAGAAAAGGCAGGCTTGAGTTTTGCCAGCGCTTCGGCGCTGGTATCGCGTCTGGGGCCTTCGTCGATACTAAAAGTATAGTTGCGACTCGTCGGGCGGTCGTCTTTAACATAGGTTTCGGTCACCTGCAAGGGTACAATCTGACTGTTGAATACGCCCTCGTCAATGGCTTTCACGGCTTTTTGCATCGAGCTCAGTGCAAACTGGTCCTGAGCTTCGCGGGTGATGGCATATTCTTTGGCAACCATCTCGCTGGTAAGGCCCATATTCAGGTACCATTTCGGGTGTTTTAGGGCAATGTCGGGATTAGGCGTCACACGCCAGCCACCCATGCTTACCAGACTCATGGTTTCGGCTCCGCCGGCCAGCACGATATCGGCCATGCCGCTATGAATCTTGGCGGCTGCAATCGCAATGCTTTCGAGGCCCGAAGCACAGTAACGGTTGATGGTGCTTCCGGGCACTTCTACCGTATCCAGGGCCAGCAACGAAAGCATGCGTCCCATATTGAAACCTTGCTCAGCCTCAGGGAAGGCATTGCCGACAATCACATCGTCAATAGTTTTTTTGTCGATCTGCGGAAAGTCGTCCAGGAGACGGCGGATGACTGCTGCCGCCATATCGTCGGGCCGCACAAAACGCAGGCTGCCCTTGGGCGCCTTGCCCACCGCTGTGCGGTATCCACCTATAATATATGCATTCATGTTTTTGTGTTTTGGCTTTGTGATTACTGTTTTCGAACCGGCACTTACCAACTAGTTTCGTAAAATTTTTCCGGTGGTGATCAGGCTGTTCATTCGCTCCAGCGTTTTGCGCTGCATACACAGTTCGACAAATGCTTTTCGCTCCAGATTAAGCAGGTATTGTTCCGAGACCTCGGTGAGTGGCTGCGATATATCGCCTCCGGCGAGTACCCATCCCAGTTTTTCGGCGATGAGCTTGTCGTGCCCGCTCATGTAATTTGCCGTGGCAAAGGCATCGGCGCCCACATAAACCATGCCCAGCGCTTCGCGGCCCAGAACGCGTATGTCGTTTCGCTCCTGTGGTTTGGTGTAGCCTTTGGCGGCCATATTGAGCACGGCCTGCTTGGCATACGCCAGCTGATGGGCACGCGAAACGATGACTTCGTCCTGTCCTCGCCTCAGATAACCCAGATCGTAAGCTTCGTAAGCCGAAGTGGACACCCTGGCCTGACCGATGCTGAGAAAACGCTGCTGGAAAGCATTGATGCGCACATCGCCCTCCTTCAGTTCGTCGGACAATCGGAGCGCAAACTCTTTTACACCTCCACCTCCCGGTATGAGGCCTACACCAAATTCCACCAGACCCATGTAGGTTTCGGCATGAGCAATCACCTTGTCGGAATGCATACACACTTCGCAACCTCCGCCCAGTACCATGCCATGCGGAGCAGATACCACCGGCACCGATGAATAGCGCAATCGCATGGTGGTTTTCTGAAACCACTGCACGGCCAAATCCAGCTCGTCAAAGTCCTGCTCAACGGCATACATATAAATCATGCCCACGTTGGCGCCGGCCGAAAAATGCTCGCCTTCGTTGTAGATGACAAGGCCGGCATATGCTTTCTCGGCCATGTCGAGGGCCTTATTCAAACCTTCGAGCACGCCCTGGCCAATCGTGTTCATCTTGGTGTGAAACGCAATGCCCAGCACCTCATCTCCGAGGTGGTAAATACTGGTGTCGTTATTTTTCCAGAGGATTTGATGTTCTAATGTTTTCAGCGAAAGCAGCTTGTCCTGCCCCGGAATTTCCGAATAGTCGCCTTTTTGTATATCGTAGCACCAGCGTCGTCCATTTCGCACGGTATAGAAAGTGCTGATGCCATTGTCGAGCATGGTCCGCACCCAGTCGGCTGCCACGAAGCCTGCTGCGTTCATGGCATTCAGTGTTTTTTCAACACCCAGGGCATCCCAACTCTCGAATGGTCCAAGCGACCAGCCAAAACCTGCCCGCATGGCATCGTCGATGCGGTAAATTTCATTGGATATTTCGGGAATGCGTCGGGAGGTATAGGCAAAAAGGCTGTAAAAGTTGAAGCGTAAAAATGCACCGGCCTTGCCCTGATCGGCCATCAGCACGGGTAAACGAAGCTGCGGTTCAGCCAGATTTTTGGTTTGGTCGATAACACTGAGTTTTGGCTTGGGTGCCTCTTCGTAATCGAGGGTGGAAAGGTTGAGCGGAAGAAACTTTTTTTCGCCGTCAACGGTCACTTTTTTAAAAAATCCCTGTCCGGTTTTATCGCCCAGCCATTTGTTTTCCAGCATTTTACTCATCCATTCCGGAATGCTGAATGCTTCCCGGGCTTCGTCCATGGCCTGTTGCCTGATGTTGCCGGCCACATGGATAAGGGTATCGAGGCCAACGATGTCAACGGTGCGGAAAGTGGCTGATTTGGGACGGCCGATGAGCTGGCCGGTGAGCTTGTCGATTTCGGGTATTGTGAGGCCGAAGTCATGAACGTGGTTGAAAAGGTTCATGATGGCAAAGGTGCCAATGCGGTTGGCGATAAATGCCGGCGTGTCCTTGGCAGGCACTGCAGTTTTTCCGAGAAAGCGCGCAGCATAATCCTGCAGAAAATCCGTTACTTCGGCTAAAGTATCGGCCAAGGGGATAATCTCGAACAATTGCAGATAGCGCGGTGGATTGAAGAAGTGAGTGCCACAGAAATGTTTCCTGAAATCATCCGACCTGCCCTGAGCCATAGCTTCGATGGAAATACCACTGGTGTTGGAGGTAACAAGCGTGCCCGGCTTACGGAATTTGTCCACTTTTTCGAAGAGCTGCTGTTTGATGTCGAGCCGCTCAACCACCACCTCAATCACCCAGTCGCAGTCCTTGATGTCGGGCAGGTTGTCGTCGAAATTTCCGGTGCGGATGCGCCGGGCAAACGAAGCATGATAAATGGGCGAGGGCTTGCTTTTGAGCGTCTGTGCCAGATTGCTTTCCGCGAGGCGGTTGCGCACTGCCGGTGATGCCAAACTCAATCCTTTGGCCTGCTCTTCGGCTGTCAGCTCGCGCGGCACCATATCAAGCAACAGCACCCCGACACCGATATTGGCAAAATGACAGGCTATGCCCGAACCCATAACACCTGATCCGAGCACTGCAACCTTGTTGATTCGTCTTATCATATAGAAAAAGCTATTGAGATGTTATTATTCTTCAGCGTATTCAGTCCTGCCATTGATTAGTCCGTTAGCCTCGAGGCGAATAAGCTGGCAAACCCGGATGAAAGCAGCAGCATCCTCGTTATTCAGCTTCTCGAAAAGCATCTTATTGAAGTCGATGACCACCTGACGTGCTTTCCTGCGCATATGCTGGCCTTTTTCGGTAAGCAATACCATCACCACACGGCGGTCGTCCTGACTTTTGCGCCGGTAGATCAGCCCGTCTTCTTCCATGGTTTTGAGCAACCGTGTCAGACTTGTGGCGCTCATGCCCATCATAGGGGCTATACTGGTGGCCGCAATGCCGTTGTGCGGCACATTGATGAGCACATAGGCAACACCTTGCGTAGTTCCAAGGTCGGCAGCCATGAAGTTGTACATCCGACGCATGGCAAATAATGCCCCTCGTATGTGATAGTCAATGGTTTCGCTTATTCTCATACAGAAAAATACTATGCATGCATTGCAAATATAAATGCAAATGCTACCTTAGCGCAATCGTTTTCTGTGAAAAATTCACAACTCAACGAAAAATGATCGTTTTTGAGCGGATAGCATCATGGAGGTATTGACAGAGCAGTGTTAAGTATTTATAGCACAATCATTTAAACAATCATTGTACATTGCATAACAGATGAATACTCCACAACTTACTCTCGACCAGATGCTTGGCATCCGTTACCCTTTGCTGGTAGCGCCCATGTTTCTGGTGTCGGATACTGCCATGGTAAAAGCGGCATTGGATGCAGGTGCCACGGCAGCCATACCTGCACTTAACTACCGCACTGCAGAGCAGCTGTCCGACGCTATACGCGATATCGGCGCATACAGCAACAAGCCTTTTGGTATCAATCTTATCGTGAACCGCTCCAATCCCAGGTACAAGGCCCAGCTAAAGGTGGTGTTGAAAGATCGGCCGGATTTTGTCATTACCTCCCTGGGTAATCCGGCCGAGGTGATTGACAAGTGCAAACCTCTTGGCATTAAGGTATTTTGCGATGTGGTGAATCTTGACTATGCCCTGAAAGTGGAGAAGCTGGGAGCCGATGCCCTGATAGCCGTGAACAACAGTGCAGGCGGGCATTGTGGTCAGTTGGCCGCAGAAGAGCTCATGCCTCTGCTGCGTAAGCATTGCCAAATTCCGGTCATCCTGGCTGGAGGAGTATCGCTGCCCGAACACATGGCAAACGCCAGAAGGCTTGGTGCCGCAGGAGTCTCGGCCGGAACGGTTTTTATTGCCACTCATGAGTCGCCGGTTTCGGACGAATACAAACAGGCGCTCGTCCACTTTGGTGCTGACGATATTGTGCTCACCAGCAGGCTTTCAGGCAGTCAGCTTACGGTGATCCGCACCCCGTATTTCGAAAGCCTGGGCGAAAGCGAAACATGGCTCGAACGCCTGTACAAGCGGCAAAAGTGGGCACGTAAGTACATTAAAATGGCAATTTTTGCATCAGGTATGCAAAAAATAGAACAAGCTGCTTTTAAAGCCACTTACAAAACGATCTGGGTAGCAGGACCAGCGATTGAGCACGTGAAATCCATTCGGCCGCTGGGTGAAATCGTGCACGAGCTTGGCGAAGGGTGGTTTGCCTGTTGAGGGAAAGCCGGATCTTCGCGACGAGCAGGCTTACCGGCATATTTATTTATAATTTCGCGGCATATTGTAATGATTTCACAGCAATAGTTTTTCGAACTTTGTTCAACAATGATACCATAACCAAATAAACCTCCCGCATGCTCAAAACCCTTGTCAGCTTCAGCCTTAGCAACAAGGTGATGGTGTTGCTGGCTACGGCTACCATGGCCATATTCGGCCTTTTTGCACTTTTTCAGTTGCCAATTGGGGCTGTGCCCGACGTAACCACCAATCAGGTGCAGGTTATCACTACCACACGCAACCTGAGCACAGCCGATGTCGAACGTTTCATCACCCACCCCGTTGAGCTTGAAATGGCCAATCTGCCTGGTCTTGTCGAGCTAAGGTCCGTGTCGAAATTTGGACTATCGGTTGTTACTGTGGTTTTTGAAGACCGCATGGGGGCCTATCTGCCCCGCCAGCTGATAGCCGAGCGTATTCAGGCCGCCGTGGAAAACATACCTCAGGGTTTTGGCACACCTTTTATGGGACCGATCTCAACAGGTTTAGGCGAAATTTATCAATATATACTGGAAGTTGACTCTGCCTACCGGCATCGCTATGCGCCTTCGGATCTGCGCACCATTCAGGACTGGATAGTAAAACGGCAGCTTTCAGGCATTCCCGGGGTGGTGGAGGTGAACACCTGGGGTGGCTTACTAAAGCAGTATGAGGTTGCCGTGGATCCTGCCCGCCTTAAAGCATCGGGCATTGGCATCACCGAGGTTTTCGATGCATTGGAACGCAACAACAGCCTGGCCGGCGCCGGATATATCGAAAAGAATCAGCAGGCTTATTTCATCCGCAGCGAAGGGCTGATCGACAATATCGAAGAGTTGCAGCAGGTAGTGGTGGCACGCAAGGGTGGCCTTATCATCCGGGTGGGCGATCTGGCAGAAATTCGCGAAGGCAGTGCCACCCGTTTTGGCGCTATCACGGCCAATGGCGAGGGCGAAAAGGTGCTCGGCCAGGTCATGATGCTCAAGGGCAGCAATTCCAACGAAGTTATAAAGGCCGTAAAGAAACGTGTGGAAGAAATTTCGGGCAATCTTCCTCCCGGCATCAGCATCAATGGTTTTCTTGAACGGAGCACACTGATCCAGAAAACAACCACCACCATTGCCGAAAACCTCATACTGGGTTTTCTCATCGTGATGTTTGTGGTGGTGCTGCTCATCGGCAACTGGCGCTCGGGTTTGCTTGTGGCTTCGGTGATACCCCTTAGCCTGCTGTTTGCCATTTCCATGATGTATTTGTTTCACATCGATGCCAACCTGATGAGTCTGGGTGCCATCGACTTCGGTATTATCATTGATGGCACGGTGATTATCGTAGAATATGTTGCCTTTCAGATCAGCCGAAGTACAGCAGAGCTTGGCTTGCTTTCCGGTAAGCCGCTGCGGCAGCGCATGGACGAGATTACACGCGATGCCACCCATAAGCTCAGCCGCTCAGCGCTTTTCGGACAGCTCATCATCATCATCGTATTTATTCCCATTCTTTCGCTCACGGGCATAGAGGGCAAGATGTTCAGGCCTATGGCTCAGGTGTTTGTGGCTGCGCTCGTTGGGGCTATGATCCTGGGGTTCACTTATGTGCCGGTGATGTCAGCCTTGTTTCTGAAACCGGTCGGCGGACAGCATTCCCTGGCGCAGCGGCTGGTTGCCCTGCTCAACAAGGCCTACGAACCCAGTGTGCAATGGGCACTCAACCATAAGAAGTTTGTCGTGGGGGCGGCTGTTTCGGTGCTGCTGGCAACAGGCTACCTGTTTACGCATATGGGGGCAGAGTTTGTACCAACGCTTGATGAAGGGGATTTCGTTGTTCAACCGGTTTTCAAGACCGGAACCACCCTGACAGAAACCATTGCGCTGACCACGAAGATTGAAACCATACTGAAGGGCTTCCCCGAAGTGGATCAGGTGGTGAGCCGGATTGGTGCGGCCGAGGTGCCCACCGACCCCATGTCGATGGAAGAAAGCGATATCATTATCACCCTAAAGCCACGCAAAGCATGGGTGACTGCAGATACCAAGGATGGTCTGGCCGATGCCTTCAAACAAGCCCTCGCCGTATTGCCCGGCGTTGAGATCGAGTTTACCCAACCCATCGAAATGCGCTTCAACGAATTGATTACCGGCACCCGTGCAGATGTGGCCGTCAAGGTGTTTGGCGAAGATCTTGAACTCCTCAACAGTATGGCCCAGCGGATCAAATCGCTGGTCGAAGGCGTGCCGGGTATAGGCGATATCGTTGTGGAAAAGACTACCGGTCTGCCGGAATACCTGATACGAATCAACCGTACGAGTCTGGCAAAGTATGGTCTTACGACAGATGAGGTGAATAAAGTAGTAAGTATTGCTTTTGCAGGTCTTAAAGCCGGTGAGATTCTGGAGAATGAGCGCCGTTTCGATCTTGTGCTGCGCTACGACAAGCCTTTCAGAAAAAACGATATCGACCTGGCCAATATTCAAATCCCCTTACCGGCCGGCGGCTCTGTCCCGCTATCCCAGGTGGCAGAGATTGTGAGTAGCGAAGGTCCGGCCAAAATCTCGCGCGACAACACCCGCCGCCGTGTAGTGGTGGGTATCAACGTGCGCGGACGCGATATGGAATCCGTGGTAAAGGATGTTCAACAGCTTATAGCACAGTCTATTGTCATACCCGAAGGTTATAGTATTCATTACGGTGGTCAGTTCGAAAACCTCCGAAAGGCACGGCAGCGCCTGGCCATAGCCATACCTGTTGCCTTGCTGCTGATCTTTATCATGTTGCATATAGCTTTCGGCAAGCTGAGCGATGCTTTGCTTATTTATACGGCCATCCCAATGGCTGTGGTGGGTGGCGTTTGGCTGCTGTGGCTGCGTGGAATGCCCTTCAGCATTTCAGCCGGTGTTGGCTTTATTGCGCTTTTTGGGGTTGCTGTGCTCAATGGCATCGTGCTCATCGAGCATTATCATGCCCTTAGTCAGAAAGGCATCAGCGATCTGCGTACGCTCATCGTGCGTGGTGCCACCGAACGTATGCGTCCGGTGCTGCTCACAGCCATGGCAGCAGCTTTGGGATTTTTACCCATGGCCGTATCCCAGTCGGCCGGAGCCGAGGTGCAACGCCCTCTGGCTACTGTGGTTATCGGCGGGTTATTCACTTCCACTTTTCTCACCCTTATTGTGCTGCCGGTTTTGTATTGCCTGATGAACCAGGGATTTAAGGGTAAGTTACCCAAAAAGCCATCAGCGACAGCCATTGTAGCTGTTATGCTTATGCTGTTGCCCGCCATGACCAGTGCCCAAACCACGGGAGCTGACCAATTGGTGCGCAAAGCGCTGGATAGCAGTCCGGCCGTGAAGGCCGCCGAGCGGCAACTGGAAGCCTCAAGAGCTGCGCTTCCGGTCGCCATTTCGCCCGAAAACACCGGTGTTTACTTTATGCGCGACAACAACAATCTGGCGCTCAACGATATCCCATTAAACGTGTG
Source organism: Bacteroidales bacterium (assembly GCA_035325985.1). Taxonomy (GTDB): domain Bacteria; phylum Bacteroidota; class Bacteroidia; order Bacteroidales; family F082; genus JALNZU01. Next base: position 62,569 of record DAOKYW010000015.1, on the reverse strand, counting down.
GGGTCTTGCACAGCAATTTCCATGGCCTGGATTGTTCGTGGCCCGGCATCAGCTGGCCAAAAGCGAAATAGAGATGTATGAACTGCAGTTGCAAAAAATACGCAACGATCTGGAACGAGAAATACGTTTGGCCTATCTTGACCTTCAATACCGGGAGGCCCTGAGCTCGCTTTACGGCAGGCTAGTGGACAACGAATTGCGCATCAGCGATATAGTGAAGCGTCAGGCTGTGCAGGGCAGCCTCACCCGACTTGATCAGATGCTGGCTGAGCTTAGCCTCAACGAATTACAGCTTGAGCGCAAAGAAGCCGAAAGCCAGCAGGCTCTGGCGCAGGATCGCCTGGCAACGCTTGCCGGCATCCCGGTCAACGGCCTTATCACCGACAGCCTGATGCCGCTGCCTCTGCCCGATACCAATATGACCATTGACTTATGGAAAAAGCTGTCGGATAATTTGCTCAGGCAGAAAGGCTGGCAATCGAAATCGGAATACCGACGGTGGTTGCCGGGCATTGATGCAGAGTATTTTTCCGGAACCAATAAAATGCTGAGCCCATCGCGCATCGACGGATTCCGTGTGGGTGTTACAGTGCCGCTCTTTATTTTCCCTGCCGTATCGCAGCAAAAGGCCAACCGCCTGGGCATGGAAGCCATGCATTATCGTGTGGATCAGGCTGCCGGTTTGCGGCAACTTCAGCGCAACGAGAGCCGACGAAAGCTCCTGACCATGTACAACCGTATGCAACAGCTGCAGCAGCAGGGGATTGGTCTGGCTTTTCAGCTCGAAACCGTAGCCCGACTTGCTTTCGAGCAAGGCGAAACAGACCTGAAGAATTACCTCTTTTCGGCATCCAAATCGCTCAGCATTCACAGGATGTACCTCGATGCCGTTTATCATTACAACATCAGTGTTCTCGAATACCAGTTTTTACCTTTTGATCAAATCCTGTCCGAGCCATGAAAACCACCAAAAAGCTTGTTGTTCCGGCCATATTAGGGCTGTTTTTACTTGCTGCCTGCCAGCCTAATCCCGGGCAAATTATTGAAGAGCAGGACAGCCGACTGACCCTGAGCACTAAAGTTTTTGCAGAGGCCGGAATGGATAGTGTACGACTGGCCGATACGGTATTCTACAGCATTTTGCGTTGTTCGGGTCAGGTGGATGTATTTCCCGGTGGTCGTCAGCTGATCAGTAGTCCGATAGGAGGACTTGTAAATGGCTTTAACGCCCTCGAAGGCGACAGGGTTGGCAAGGGTAGCCTGTTGTTCAGCATCACAAATCCTGAGCTCACTGATTTGCAGTACAATATGCTCGAGGCCATAGCAGAACTCGGGCTACTTGGCGAACAAGTGCAACGTGCCCGCAATCTGGCCGAAGGCGATGCCACCAGTCGCCGCGAACTGCAGGCAGCCGAAGCGGCGTATGCAACAGCAAAGGCCCGTCACGAAGCCTTGCAGAAAAAAATGGAATCACTGCAGCTCGATCCGGCAAGACAAGGCATCGTTTCAAAGCTTAACTTCCATGCGCCGTTTGCCGGCATCGTGGCCAAACGCCTGGCTGTCAACGGACAATTTGTGCCTGCCGACCAGCCGGTCCTCGAATTGATTGATGATACCAGAAAAAACATCCATATCGAAGTTCTCGGAACTCAGCGAAATGCATTGGAAGAAAATCAGGAGGTATTGGTGCTTCAGCAGGATGGCACGCCAACAGGGATAAAAGGTACAGTGTTACGCATTTCGCCACTGGCCGACCCGGCTACATCGGCCGTTTCGGTTACGGCTGCTTTCACCTCGGGCGACCTCAGCAGGCTGCCGGTTGGCTCGTTTGTGCAGATAGGTATTATTACCCATGCTAAACCGGTGAGTTATCTTCCGGCCACGGCGGTCATTCCGAGAGATGGTAAAAAATATGTGCTTGTGATAGAAGAAGTTACTGAGAATGAACTGATACTTTTACCGGTTGAAGTGGTCATCGGCGAAACCAATGGAGCCTTGATAGAGCTTGTCGCACCATCGTCAATAGCCAACAGGGCTGTCATCGCCAAAGGAGGTTTTCAGCTGTTGCAATAGTGGATAATTACGGATAAAAATTTGCCGTAAATGGGTTGAATAGTATTTTGGCTGGGCTTATGCCAGGCTGAAAAAAGATGAATTTTGCTGAGACGACATCCGGGCAGATAGGTTCAATGGTGCTTTTACACATGGCTACACCTTTGCCTGACTCATTTTGGAAGCTGCACTATCCGTTTCCTTATCCGCAATTTTCACTCCTGTTGGTCGTTTAACCCTAACTTTGCGCCTGATGAAGCATTTAAAACTGACTTTGCTGTTCCATTGCCTGTTGCTATCCGGCCTGCTGAGCGCCCAACAGCGCACTACCATCCATGTGGAACGCGCCCGATTGCAGCGCTTCGACCGTCAGCTGGGTCCCGACACGGAGCGGCTCATCGGTAATGTGATCCTGCGTCAGGATTCCACCCTTTTCTTTTGCGACAGTGCCCACCTGAACCAGCGCACGCGCAATTTCGAAGCCTTTGGCAATGTGCACATCAAGATGAGCGACTCACTCAACATCTACAGCAACAGGTTGTTTTACAACGGTGAAGCCCGAACAGCAGAGCTTTTTGGCGATGTAAAACTGGTGGACGATACCACCACACTCGAAACGCAATACCTCACATACAATCGCCTTACACGCCTGGCCACCTACCCCAACAACGGCTTGATTACCAGCGGAGAAAACAAACTTAAAAGCAAGCGGGGCTATTATCGTTCCGACCTGAAAACTTTCTACTTTGCCAAAGACGTAGAGCTCATCAATCCGGAATACACCATCTACAACGACACCATGGTGTACAATACCAACACCGAGATGGCCTATTTCTACGGCCCGACCCTCATTCGCGGCGAAGAGACCAATATTTACACCGAGTATGGCTGGTATCATACCGGGCGCGATCAGGCCAGGCTCACCCGAAATAACCGCCTGGATACCAAGCAGCAAACCATCACGGCCGACGACATATTTTACGATCGGATAACAGGCTTTGCCGATGCCAACGGTCATGTTAACATTGCTGATACCAACAACCGCCTGATTGTGGAGGGCGAAACCGGCAAGCTTTGGGAAAACGAAGGCCGTTCGTTCGTCACGGGCAAAGCCAGGCTGCTTTCGTACGACAATACCGACACACTCTATATGCACGCTGATACGCTTTTCAGCTTTTTTACGAGCGAACGTGAAATGACCATGTTTAAAGCCTATTATGGGGTGCGTTTCTACCGGCAAAGTATTCAGGGCCAATGCGATTCTGTGGTTTATACAACCGCCGACAGCACCATGCGCATGTATAAACAGCCTATTTTGTGGAGCGACGAAAACCAGCTTACAGCCGATTCGGTATTCATCATCAACCGCAACAACCGGCTCGACTCGCTGGTGCTGCACAACAACGCTTTTATCGTTTCGGTCGATAGTATCAAGGGTTTCAATCAGATCAAAGGCAAGTTTATGATTGGTTGGTTTGAGGATAACGAGCTCGACCGCATTTTTGTGGATGGCAATGCACAAACGGTTTACTGGGTGCGCGAAAGCGATGGCACACTCATAGGCATCAACTTTGCCAAATCGAGTACCATGCGCATCGAACTGGAAAATAAGAACATCAAACGTATTCTGTATTTTTCAACACCCACCGAAGTAATGTATCCTGAAGACGAAATGCCGCCGGAGGAAGAAAAGCTCAAAGGTTTTCAATGGCTCGAAGAGCTCAGGCCTTTGAACAAGAATGATATTTTCAGAAGGAATTAAGGCTGTTATTCCGGCCGGAATTCCATTAGATGCCTCATTGATTGTGAAAAAATTCACAATACAGGACGCGCTGCTTTCCAACATCTGTTTTTTTATCTTAATTTTGCCCCAAACCGGCTGAAAGTCAGCAGCAACATAATACTGTTCTGATTTTCAGCTTAAAAAAGAGATTAGCTTGTTATGGAACAGGAAACCAGAAAGCTGTTTGCTGAGTTCCCGCCGGTAAGTCCGGAGCAGTGGGAAGAGCAAATCATCAAAGATTTGAAGGGTGCCGACTACGAAAAGAAACTGGTGTGGAAAACGGCCGAAGGCTTTTCGGTCAGGCCTTATTACCACATGGGTCACTTGAATCAGGTGCCATGGCGCCACAACCTGCCGGGAAGTTTTCCGTTTGTGCGGGGCAATAAACCGGCAGGAAACGACTGGTTGGTGCGCGAAGACCTGAAGGTGGGTGATATTGCCGAAGCAAACGAGAAAGCCCTTGGACTGCTGATGAAAGGCGTCGATGCACTGGGTTTTGAGCTGGATTGCAAACAGCAATATACGGTTGACGATATTGAAGCCCTGCTCAAAAACATCAGGGTTGATATTGCCGAGGTCAATTTCAGCCGCTACCCGCATCAGCTTGATTTGGTTCGTTTTATGGATCAGCTCGTGCGCAAGTACAATCGGCTTCCCGAAAAAGTGCGAGGATCGGTGGAGTATGATCCGCTTGGCCGCTTCAGCCGCCGGGGCAAGTGGTACGACAACGAGGAAGCCGATTTCTGCTTTGCCTATGAGTTGGCCAAAGCAGCCGAGCGTTTGCCCGCTTTCAGGGTGTTGAGTGTGAATGGAAAGCTGTTTGCTAATGCCGGAGCAACCATTGTTCAGGAAATGGCCTTTACCCTTTCTATGGCGGCCGAATATCTGACAAGGCTTACCGACAAAGGCCTGTTTATCGGTCAGGTTGCACCCAAAATCAAGTTCAACCTTGCCATTGGCTCGAATTATTTCATGGAAATTGCCAAAATCAGGGCCTATCGCCTCATCTGGGCGCAGCTGGTCAATGCCTACGGGCTGAACGATTCCATGAATGGCAGGATGTTTATCCATGCCGAGAACAGCAAGTGGAATTTTACGGTTTATGACCCTTATGTGAATATGCTGCGCACCACTACAAGTACCATGTCGGCAGTGTTGGCCGGGGTCGATTCGTTTCGCGTGGTGCCTTTCAACGAAATTTTTGAGCCAACCACCGAATTTTCGGAGCGGATAGCCCGCAATCAGCAACTGGTATTGCGCGAGGAGTCGTACCTCGACAAGGTGGCCGACCCCTCGGCAGGTTCGTACTATATCGACAAGCTCACCGACACCCTGGCCGACGAAGCCTGGAATCTTTTCCTGCGCATACAGGACGAGGGCGGCTATGTGGAAGCGCTTCGCAAGGACATCATCCAGCAAATGCTGGAAGAAACCGGACGGAAGCGTCGCGACAACATAGCCAACAGAAAAGAGATATTGCTTGGTGTTAACCAGTATCCCAACTTTTCGGAGCACCTCACTCAGCCCCTTGACCCCAAGGTATTCGAACCACAGGATGAGACCCTGCCGGGAGGGGAAATCCGCACCATAAAAACCTGGCGCGGGGCACAGGAGTTCGAAGCTTTGCGCTACCTTACCGATATGTATAGCCTTGAAAATAAACGTCCTGCCGCATGGATGTTTACCTACGGTAATTTGGCCATGCGCAGGGCACGCTCTACTTTTGCCTGCAATTTCTTTGCCTGTGCAGGCTTCGAGGTGATCGACAATAACGGTTTTGCCACCATCGACGAAGGCATTGCTGCCGTTCGCAGCGAAAAACCCGAAATTGTTGTCGTTTGCAGCTCCGACGAGGAATATGCTTCCATTGCTCTGCCCATCTTCGAGGCCCTGAAAAACGAAACCATCGTGGTGCTTGCCGGATATCCTGCCGATCAGGTGGAAGCCCTGAAAGCTGCCGGATTCAGCAATTTTATCCACGTACGTTCCAATGTGCTTGAAACCCTGAAGGAATTCCAACAAAAACTGGGTATCGTCTAACCACTGAAAATCACAAGAAAGATGAAGCCAAATTTCAGAAACATCAATATCAAAAATGCCCCGTCAGCCCCGGGAACCGAAGAATGGGAAAAGCAGCACGGCATAACGGCCGGCTGGGAAACGCCGGAGCACATCATGGTGAAACCGGTTTATACTGCCGATGACCTGAAAAGAGCCGAACATCTGCACTATGCAGCCGGAATACCGCCTTTTCTCCGCGGCCCCTACAGCACCATGTACGTGATGCAGCCATGGACCATCCGCCAGTATGCCGGATTCAGCACGGCCGAAGACAGCAACGCTTTTTACCGTCGCAATCTGGCAGCCGGGCAGAAAGGACTTTCGGTGGCTTTCGACTTGGCCACGCACCGCGGCTACGATTCCGACCACGAACGTGTGGTGGGCGATGTGGGCAAAGCCGGCGTTGCCATCGATTCCATCCTCGACATGAAGATCCTCTTCGACCAGATACCGCTCAACAAGATGTCGGTTTCGATGACCATGAACGGGGCGGTGTTGCCAATTATGGCTTTCTACATCGTAACAGCCCTCGAGCAGGGTGCCAAACTTGAAGAGCTCAGCGGAACCATACAAAACGACATCCTGAAGGAGTTCATGGTACGCAATACCTATATCTATCCACCGGAGGCTTCCATGCGCATCATTGCGGATATTTTTGCCTACACCTCGCGCAAAATGCCCAAATTCAACAGCATATCCATCTCGGGCTACCACATGCAGGAGGCAGGCGCCACGGCCGATATCGAGCTGGCTTATACTCTGGCCGACGGCCTCGACTATATCCGCACAGGACTGAAAGCCGGTCTGGGAATTGACGATTTTGCACCGCGACTGTCATTTTTCTGGGGATTGGGCATGAACCACTTTATGGAGATTGCCAAGCTGCGGGCGGCACGCATGCTTTGGGCAAAAATTGTGAAACAGTTTGAGCCAAAGCTGGCCAAATCGATGGCTTTGCGCACCCACACCCAAACTTCAGGCTGGAGCCTGACGGAACAAGACCCGTTCAACAATGTGGCCCGCACCTGCATCGAAGCTCTTGGCGCAGCTCTTGGCCACACCCAAAGCCTGCACACCAACGCACTCGACGAAGCTATTGCCCTGCCCACCGACTTTTCGGCACGTATTGCCCGCAATACACAGATCTACTTACAGGAAGAAACCTATATCACCAAGGTAGTTGACCCCTGGGGTGGTTCGTTTTATGTGGAGAAACTGACTCAAGAGCTGGCCGAAAAGGCATGGAAGCACATCGAAGAAATTGAAGCCATGGGCGGTATGGCCAAGGCTATCGAAACCGGCCTGCCCAAGATGCGCATCGAAGAAGCAGCTGCACGCAAGCAAGCCCGCATCGATGCCGTGAAAGATGTGATAGTCGGCGTGAACCGTTACAGGTTGGAAAAGGAAGACCCCATCGACATCCTCGATATCGATAATTCCGCCGTGCGACTGGCACAGATTGAACGTCTCAGACAGCTCAAGGCCAACCGCAATGAAGCCGAGGTGCAGGCTGCCCTCGAAGCCATCACCCATGCCTGTGCCTCCGGTGAAGGCAACCTGCTCGAGTTGGCCGTGGATGCAGCGGCCAAACGTGCCAGTCTGGGCGAAATCAGCATGGCCTGCGAAAAGGTTTTTGGGCGATATAAAGCGGTGATTCGCTCCATTTCAGGTGTTTATTCCAGCGAGAGCGGCGAGAACGAGAGCTTCAAAAAAGCCCAGGCCATGGCGGATGAGTTTGCCAACCTCGTGGGACGCAGGCCACGCATCATGATTGCCAAGATGGGACAGGATGGTCACGACCGCGGTGCCAAAGTGGTGGCCACCGGCTATGCCGACATCGGATTCGATGTTGACATCGGACCACTGTTCCAGACACCAGCCGAAGCTGCCCGTCAGGCAGTGGAAAACGATGTGCATGTGCTCGGTGTTTCAAGTTTGGCTGCCGGACACAAAACACTTGTGCCACAGGTCATTGAAGAGTTGAAGAAGCTGGGTCGCGAAGATATCATCGTGATTGTTGGCGGTGTCATCCCTTCGCAGGATTATCAATTCCTTTACGACTCCGGCGCTGTAGCCATCTTCGGACCGGGTACGGTGATTTCGGAAGCGGCCATCAGTATTCTGGAGATCTTGATGGAGATGCATAAGTGATGACATTTGGTCTGTCGTGAAACATTATGCAAACCCGCATGAAATGATTCATTAACTTCGGGATGCAAAACATTCAGGCCGGCAAGGTTTTACATGTTCCTGTGCCCTGACCAAAGCCTGAATCCACAGCCTGATGGCTTTTTCCTATCTTAGCGGGCTGTAAACAAAGCAGATTGTATGTTACAACGCTTGCTGGCAATCATATTGTTTTTGCATAGCCTTGCTGCCGTTGCGCAGGATGCCCGCAATCCGTACAACCTGCCTTTGGTAACTACCATAGATGGTTATCTTGCTGAGCTTGGGCAAAACGACGACAACAGGCTTATCAATCTCGAAGCACTCATTCCGGGCCTTCGTCTTGATATCCGCTATGCAACGGATGCCAACTTTACCGGCCGGCAGATTTACCCCTATCCGGCAGCATGGTTGCGCAAACCTGCCGCCCTTGCCCTGGAAAAGGTGCAAAAGTCGCTCGACAGCCTTGGTTTGGCCCTGGTGGTGTACGATGCCTACAGGCCTTATGCGGCCACCCTGAAATTCTATCAGGTTTACCCCGACACGCGCTTTGTGGCCGATCCGGCCAAAGGTTCAAGGCACAACCGTGGCGCAGCGGTCGATGTGGGACTGGTACGCAAGAGCGATGGCAGCCTGTTGCCCATGCCGACGGATTATGACCATTTCGGTAAGGAAGCCTTCCCCGCCAACAACAACCTGCCGGAGGATGTTAAAACCAACCGCGACCTGCTTATCCGCATCATGCAACTACACGGTTTTGAGGTACTCAGCAGCGAGTGGTGGCACTATGATTTTGCCGGCTGGCAACAATTCAGCCTGCTCGATCTGAGCTTTGCTGAACTGAAAAGAGCAGCAAAAAAAGCCGGCCCATCCATACATCTAAATAAAGAAATATCCCATTGACAGCATATACAGGAAAATAAGATGGATTATAATTTCAGCGAGATTGAGAAAAAGTGGCAGCAATACTGGCGCGACAATCAGGTGTATAAAGTAGATATTGACAAGAGCCGACCGAAGTTTTATGTGCTCGACATGTTTCCCTATCCCTCGGGAGCAGGGCTGCACGTGGGACATCCGCTCGGTTATATCGCCTCCGATATCTATTCCCGGTACAAGCGTTTGCGGGGCTACAACGTGCTGCATCCCATGGGCTACGATGCCTTTGGGCTTCCGGCCGAGCAATACGCCATTCAAACCGGAACACATCCGGCCATAACCACCGAAAACAATATAACCCGCTATCGCGAGCAGCTCGATAAAATTGGCTTCTCGTTCGACTGGAACCGTGAAGTGCGCACCAGCGACCCTCAATATTACAAATGGACGCAGTGGACTTTTATCCAGTTGTTTCATCATTGGTACGACAAGGACGCCAATAAAGCCAGGCCTGTAAAGGAACTGATTGAACTGTTCGAAACTGAGGGCAATGCCGGTGTAAATGCCGCCTGCGGACAGGTGGAAAGCTTTTCGGCTGCTGACTGGATGGCCATGGGCGAACGCCGGCAGCAGGAAATCCTTATGCAATACCGTCTGGCCTACCTCGACAACACCATGGTCAACTGGTGTCCGGCCCTTGGCACGGTGCTGGCCAACGACGAGGTGAGCGAGGGTTTGTCGGTTCGTGGCGGACATCCCGTGGAGCGCAAATCAATGAAGCAGTGGTTGTTGCGCATCACAGCCTATGCCGACCGCCTGCTCGAAGGATTGGAAACCATTGATTGGAGTGATTCGCTGAAAGAAATACAGCGCAACTGGATAGGTAAATCAACCGGAGGAGCCATTCGTTTTAGGCTTGATGGATACGACGACTTCATTGAAGTGTTTACCACACGTCCCGACACCATATTTGGAGCAACCTTTATGGTGCTGGCTCCTGAACACGAATTGGTAGAAAGGATTACCACAGTTACTCAAAAAGCTGAGGTTGAGGCGTATGTGCAACGCACGAAAAACCGTTCGGAGCGCGAGCGCATGGCCGAAGTGAAAAAGGTGAGCGGTGCCTTTACCGGCGCATACGCTATCAATCCCTTTACCAATGAAAAAATCCCTGTCTGGATTGCTGACTACGTGCTTATGGGTTATGGCACCGGCGCCATCATGGCCGTGCCGGCTCACGACAGCCGCGACTTTGCCTTTGCCCGACATTTCGATCTGCCCATAGTGCAGGTGATCAGCAAAACAGATGAAGAACCATCCGACCCGATGGGTTGGTCGGAGAGCTACGATTCGAAAGAAGGCGTGGCTATCAATTCAGGCTTCATCAACGGGCTCGAGGTAAAGGCGGCCATCGAAGCAGTGGTGGCTGAAGCCGAAAAACGTGGCATTGGCACCAAACAAATCAATTACCGCCTGCGCGATGCCATTTTCAGCCGCCAGCGATATTGGGGCGAGCCTTTTCCTGTTTATTACAAGGATGGCATGCCCTACACTATTCCCGAAGACATGCTGCCGCTCGAACTCCCGCCTGTGGATGCTTATCTGCCCACCGAAACGGGCGAGCCACCTTTGGCAAGGGCAAAAAACTGGACAACACCCGAAGGTTATCCGCTGGAAACCAACACCATGCCGGGCTTTGCCGGATCAAGCGGTTACTACCTGCGGTATATGGATCCGCATAACCATGAGCGCTATTTTTCGGAAGAAGCCATACAATATTGGGAAAATGTTGACCTGTATATCGGTGGCGCAGAGCACGCTACCGGACATCTGATTTATGCCCGTTTCTGGAACATGTTTCTCTTTGATTTGGGTATGACGGTGCAGCCGGAGCCATTCAGGAAGCTCATTAATCAGGGTATGATACAGGGCCGTTCGAACTTTGTGTACCGTATTGCGGGAACCAACACCTTTGTAAGCGCCGGACTCAGGCAGCAGTACGAGGTGCAGGCCCTGCACGTGGATGTAAATCTGGTACATAACGATCAGCTCGATACGGAGGCCTTCAGGCAGTGGCAACCGCAGTTTGCCGACGCAGAGTTCATCTTCGAAAACGGCAGGTATATCTGCGGCTGGGAAGTGGAAAAGATGTCGAAGTCGAAGTATAATGTGCAAAACCCCGACGATCTGATTGAGAAATATGGCGCCGACACCCTGCGCATGTACGAGATGTTTTTGGGTCCGCTGGAGCAATCGAAGCCTTGGGATACGCAGGGGATTGAAGGCGTTTTTCGCTTTATCCGCAAGTTGTGGCGGCTGTTTCACGACGAAAACAACAAGCCCGATATCTCAGAGGCTCCGGCTACCGAAGCCGAACTGAGGGTACTCCACCGAACCATCCGGAAAGTGGAGGACGACATTGAACGTTTTTCGTTCAATACGGCTGTTTCAGCCTTCATGATATGTGTAAACGAGCTCACCGAGTTGCATTGCCGCAAGCGTGAAATTCTGCAGCCGCTCACCATTCTTGTTTCGGCCTATGCCCCTCATATTGCCGAGGAACTCTGGAATCTGCTGGGCAACGAACGAAGCGTGGTGCTGCAGCAATGGCCCCAATACAAGGAAGAATACCTCAGCGAGAATACTTTTACTTACCCGGTATCGTTTAATGGCAAGACGCGCTTCAAAATTACCCTTCCGGTTGATATGCCAACCCGCGAGCTGGAGAAGGCTGCCCTTGATGCCCCCGAAACCGCAAGATACACCGAGGGCAAGCCGGTGCGCAAGGTGATTGTGGTGCCTAACAGGATTATCAACATCGTAATATGATTCCTGAAATGAAGAAGAGCCGGCTGCTTACGGTTATGGTGTGCGCCATGCTGCTGATCTGCATGCAGGCCCATGCACAAGATTTGCGGACGCACCCCAACAAAGCGTGGGACACGGGCGAATTTCTCCGGTTCAGGGTTTATTACAATTCAATGCTTACCGGTAATGTAACCGCCGGTGAGGCAACCATTGAAGTGAAAAGTACCAGTCGCCGGTTTTTCGGACGCGAAGTCTGGCATATCGAAGCGCACGGCCGTACCAAGGGTGCTTTCAATTGGTTTTTTAAGGTTAAAAACCGTTATGAGAGTTTTGTGGACAAGGAGGCTGTTATCCCTTACCTGTTTATCAGGCGAACCCGCGAGGGCAGCTATGTAAAGGACGATGACGTATATTTCTACCCTCAGCAGCGCCTTGCCGTGAGCAAGAGCGCCCGCAAGCCCATACCTGAAAATGTGCACGACTTTGTATCGGCCCTCTATTACATGCGCACGCTTGATCTCGACGATTTCGACAAGGAAGGTAATTATTACTTAGATTTTTTCCTTGACGACTCGGTGTACAACAGCAAAATTCTTTATTTGGGTCGCGAAGAAATCAAAATCGGCCTGGGCACATTTCGCTGCCTGAAGATAGCCCCAATGATGGCTACGGGTAACGTGTTTGCCGATGCTTACCCTATGTTTGTGTGGGTGACCGACGACGAAAATCACCTCCCGCTGCTGGCAGAGTCAAAGGTGATCGTGGGCAGTGTGAAAATGGAGCTGGTGGAAGTCCGTAACCTACGTAACCCCATGCGGGCAAGGCTTCGCTGATGAGGCTTTTTTGGCCTGATATTTGTCATGATTTCCTTTCGTTAATACAAGCTTTGATGCAACCACACAAATTATTGCTAATCAGCGCCCTGACTACCATATTGCTTGTGATGGGTTCCGGGCAGGCCGGTAATAAATCCGACGAAACCTACGATCAGCTATGGGAACAGGCCCAGCGGCTGAACGAAAAGCAACTGCCGCAGTCGGCATTGCAGGTGATCGACCGCCTTTACAATAAGGCTGCAGCCGAGGCCAATCATCAGCAGATGTTGCGCGCCCTGATTTTCAGCTTCAGCCTCAGGCAGTCGTTCGAAAACGGAGCGTTGAAAAAAGCCATCATCCAGACACGACAGCTGGCTGATCAGGCAGCTTCTCCGGTTAAAGAAATCGCCCATTCGATTTTGGCCGAAATGTACTGGTTTCACTACCGCAACAACCGCCATAGTATCATGGACCAGTCAGCCGTTGCGGGTCAGACCTCAGATGACCCTGATGATTGGGATCCCACCCGGTACCGCGATGTGATGCTGCATCATTATCAACAAAGCCTGCGCAATCAGGCCTTGCTCGAAAGTTTACCCATCAGCGACTGGCAATTACTTCTGGAAAAATCAGCCGAAACCTCGCTCGACCTCCAGCCGACCTTATTCGACTTTTTAGCCGGCCGTTATCTCAACTTCCTGAGCCAAAGCGATGCCTCCCTTCAGGCGCGCCTTCCCCTGAACGAAGCGCTGCCAGCCAACCTCTGGCTTCCGGCAACACTATTTACCACCCTCGACATACCAAAGCAGGATCACGAAACATTGCTCCGCATCAGGCTGTTGCAACGCATACTCACATCCAACATCAGGTTGGGCAATACTTTTGCGCTCATTCACAACGAGCTGCAGCGCTTTCGGTGGCTGCACGACCTCACCAAAAACGACAAGGCATATTGGGAAGCCCTGAACACGCTCCAAAACCAATATGCAGCTCATGCGGCTTCCGCGGAGGTAGCCGCCGACAAGGCTGAATTCCTGCAGGGCAGAACAAGCATGGAAGGGATTGCAATGCCCCTTGCCGAAGCGCTTCGTATTTGCGACGAAGCCATTGACAAATACCCTGAAAGCCGCGGCGCTCAACGTTGCAAAGCCATTCGCGCAGACATCCTCAGGAAGGAGCTTTCGCTTGGAATCCAGCGCACTGAGTATCCCGGAAAGCCCATTGCAGTGAGTTTAAACTATCGCAACTTAACCCGTCCGGCATTCCGCATCGTACCCATCAGCAGCAAGGCCCTCACACAAATAGTGCAGGATTTTGATCATGAGCGTCGGATGAGCGCATTGTTGGAACTCAAGGCAATTGCACAATGGGAGCTTGAGCTGCCTTTCGAGCCGGATTATGCAGCACACAGCACCATAATAGCCCTGCCTGCTTTAAAATCAGGCCTTTATGTGTTGCTGGCATCCGAAAACAATAGCTTTCAGCCCGGCAACCTGATTGTTTATACATCTTTCTCGGTAAGCCGCATGTCGTATATACAGGTTAACCGTCAGGGCACGAACCACTTTGTGCTGCTTGACCGCCAAAAAGGAACGCCGGTGGGCGGAGCAAGGGTGAGGGCCAGCATACGCGAGTATGATTACAGTCAACAAAAGACTATCGAAAAAACCGTATTGGAATTGGTTACGCCTAAAAACGGCCAGTTTATCATCGGGCACGAGCAAAGCCTGCCAAAAAACAGATCGTTCTATCTCGAAATTTCGCAGGATGGCGACACGCTGATGAGCGACAATTATTTTGATGTATTCAGGATTACCGAACCTCAGCGCTCGCAGTTCCGGACATGGTTTTTTACCGACAGGGCTATCTATCGTCCGGGTCAGCCAATATATTTTAAGGGGATTACCCTGGTCAAGGCGCCCGACAAACCCTGGGAGCCACAGCAAAAAAGCCGGACAACAGTAAAGCTGTTTGACGTAAACGGCCGTGAAACAGCTTCGGCAGAACTGACAACCAATGATTTCGGCTCGTTCGAAGGCAGTTTTTTGCTGCCGGCCAATCTGCTTACAGGCAGTTTTCGCCTGAGCAACGAGCATGGCATGACCTTCGTACAAGTGGAGGAATACAAGCGTCCCACTTTTGAAGTATTGATTCAGCAACCGGCTTTACAGCTGCTATTGGGCGATGAGGTGAAGCTTAATGCTTCGGCAAGGGCTTTTGCCGGTTTTCCCATCGACGGGGCAAAGGTGGAATACCGTGTCGAACGACAGCGTTATCTGCCCTGGTTTCCTTGGTGGAGGCCCTTTCCACCTTCCGATACCAGACGGCTGATAGGGCAAGGCAGCACAACCACCTCGGCCGATGGAAGCTTCGATATCCGTTTTAATGCGTTGCCGGATTATACCACTCCTCAGGATGAAGAGCAGTATTTCGACTTTTATGTTACAGTTTGGGTCACCGACCGCAATGGTGAAACAAGGCAGGCATCGGCAAGCCTGCGCATTGGCAACCGCTCACTGCTGATCAGCAGCAATTTGCCACAAAGCATCAACCGGCGTAAAACCGGGCAGCTTCAGGTCAACCTGAGCACTCTACAAGGCCAGCCCGCGATGGCACAAACGGTATTCAACTATTATCGCATTGAACCGGGCAAACAGCCGATCAGGCCGGCAATATTCGGGATCCCCGATCGTAAGATTTTGGACGACAATGCCTTGAAGAATCTCTTCCCGAATGATGATTTCTATGCCGGCAATTCGCCCGACAGCTTGAAAAAGACCTTGATTTTCACCGCTCAGGCACTGGTCAACAACAAAACTGCGGCCTTACCTGAATCTGTTTTGCAATGGCCCGAAGGTGATTATCTGGCTGAATACATCAGCAACGATGCAGCAGGCCGTCAGGTGAAACTTCAGCAACGGTTCACGCTTTACGACCCTGGTACACGGCGCAAGCCATCCAATGATATTTTCTGGGTAAAAACCGAGGCCGACAGCTATCAGTTGGGTGATACGCTGAACTTGATGATGGCCTCTTCGCTACGTGGAATGCGGGTCTTGGTCGAAGTGAGTTCGGCAGACAAGGTGTTTCGAAGAAGCTGGATCAATATCGGCAGCCGAAAGCAGTTTCTAAAGCTGCCGCTGGATGCCGGGCATGTGGGCAGCCTGAGTGTTCAGGTTTCGGGTGTAGCCCTCAACAGATTTTTCCATCAGGTATTCGATTTTCAGGTTGCCAACCCACAGGATAAGCTTGACCTCAGGCTCGAAACCGTTGCGGAACGTCTGCAGCCCGGTCGTCCCGAGCAATGGACCATCCGCATCACCGGCCCGGATCGAAAACCGGTGAAGGCCGAACTTATGGCGGCCATGTATGATGCCTCGCTGGAACAGTTTAAAGGGCACAAATGGTTTTTCGACCCACAGCCACCAAAGCCATTTGCACAAAGATGGATGAGCGATAACGGTTTTGGGACTTATGACAGCTGGACGCTGAATTATCCTGTTGGACCAGAACTGCATATCAGCAGCCTGCAGCCGCCCATGCTCAACTGGTACGGCTTCGAGGCCTATCCTGTTTATTTTGGCGGTTTGCCCATGAAAGGCCTGAGGCGTTCGGCACCGCCCGGCGTGGATATGAGTAAGGTGCTTGAAGTGAACGACAGCGAAAATCCCGGACAAGTACCGGATGCCACCGCAGTTGCGACAGCAATCGCTGAGCCCGCACGCAACCTGCGCAGTGATTTTCGCGAAACAGCTTTCTTTTATCCCATCTTAATGCCCGACAGCCTTGGCCGCGTTAGCCTCAGGTTTACACCGCCCGATGCGCTCACGCGCTGGAGATTGATGCTGCTTGCCAACACACCGCAACTGCAACATGCCCAGCTGGTTCAGGACTTCGAAGCCTCAAAGCCCCTGTTAGTGGTGCCCAATCTTGCAAGATTTTACCGTTCGGGCGATACGGCCGTTATGGCCGTCAAAGTGGTAAACACCGGAAATGAAACCCTCGATGGCATGGCGATGCTCGAGCTGACGGATGCCCTGACAGCCCTGACAGCCGGAAAAATGGAGGATGCCGCACGCAAACCTTTCGTGCAGCTGAGACCCGGCCAAAGCGCAGAGCTGCGGTGGCGCGTTGTCCTCAGCGATGCAGCCGCCCTGCTCCGCATACGCATTTCGGCATCAGCAGGCACTTTTACCGATGCCGAGGAACATCTTGTGCCTTTGTTGCCTTCGGGCTTAAGGCTGACCGAGACGATGCCGCTCTTTGTGAAGGGCAACAGCAATGCCGGCTTCACCATACCCGGACTTGACAAGACGTCCGCCGGCCGCGAACAAAACATCCGCCTTAAACTCGAGCTGACTACACATCCGGCATGGGTGGCGGTGAAAGCCCTGCCCTATGTGGTGGATGCCGGATACGAAAACACCGATAATGTTTTCCGGCGTTTTTACACCAATACGCTGGCGGCCCATGTGGCGTCATCGGTGCCCGGCTTCGAAGCCGTGCTTGCCTCATGGAACCGGCCCGGAAGCAATGCCCTTTCGTCGGAACTGCAGAAGAACGAAGATGTGAAAATGCTGGCCCTGCAGCAAACACCCTGGCTGGCCGAAGCGGAAAACGAGGCTGCTCAGCGACAGCGGCTCATTCTGTTTTTCGACCCTAATCGTCTGAAATGGGAGCAGCAGCAATCGCTCGAAAAACTCGAAAAGTCGCAACTGCCCGATGGCTCATGGCCCTGGTTTCCGGGTATGAGGGGCAACCTTTGGATTACGCTGAATATTGTCGAAGGCTTAGGTAAACTGCAAATGCTCGATCCGGGAATTGCCCGAAATCCGGCGCTTGAAAAGATGTTGCAGCGTGCGCTGCCCTATATTGACCGGCAGGCTGCTGAACTTTATGCACGACGCAAGGAAGGCGAATCATTGGGAAGCATGCATGTGCAGCTGCTCAGCACAAGAAGTTATTTCTCCGGCTATCAGCCAGGTGAGGAGGCCGCCAAAGCTTACACCCATTTTAACCAACTGCTCGAAAAGGATTGGACACGACTTTCGATCAGCGATCAGGCCAGGGCAGCCTTACATCTGCATCGCATCGGAAACCTAAAACTTGCCTTACAAATCACTGCTTCGCTGCGTGAGCGGGCCGTCCGAAGCGATAAATTAGGCATTTGGTGGAAGGCCGGCCGTGCGGGCGATGAAGCCATGTCGGTCGAAGGGCATGCCATGCTTGTGCAGTTGTTCGAACTTGTGGCCTCTGATAGAGCGACAGCTGACGGCATCAGGCAATATCTGCTCACCCAGAAGCAAACGCGCCGCTGGGTTTCGGGCACGGCCACTGCCGAGGCGGTGTTTGCCCTGCTGATGTATGGCACCGACTGGATTTCTTCCGGCAAGCCGGTGGAAGTCACTATGGGCGGCAAACCCTTGGACATCAGCAAGGCTGAAGCAGGCACCGGAAATTTCGCCGCTGAGTGGTTTTCGGGCGATATTACACCGGCCCTTTCGAGGGTGAATATCGTTAATCCAAACCCGGGCATGGTGTGGGGAGGAATTTACCGGCAATACGAGGTTCCGATAGACGCTGTCCGGCAGCATTCCAACGAAGTGCGACTTGATCGCGAAATATTGGTTGAACGCACCGGCGCTTCAGGCGTAATCTTCGAGCCTTTGCGCATTCAGAAGCTCCGTCAGGGCGATCGTATCCGTGTTCGGTTGACGCTCGAAACCAGCCGCGATCTGGAGTTTATACATTTAAGTGATTTGAGAAGCCCGGCTTTTGAGCCGCTGGAGGTGCTTTCGGGTTATCAGTACCGGAGTGGTCTGGGCTTTTATCAGAGCACGCGGGATGCATCCACCGATTTCTTTTTCGATTTGCTGCCCCGCGGAAAGCACGTGTTCGAATACAGTCTGGTGGTGATGCACAGCGGACACTATAGCGGAGGGTTTGCGCGTATGCAGAGCTACTACGCACCTGCTTTTGCGGCACACTCGTCGGGGATACGGATTACGGCTGATTGATGATCAGCGGGCTGCCTGCACGTGCATCCAGTCGTAGTTGGCCTTGCGGCCGAGGCTGATCCAGCCTTCGGCTTCCCAAAGCTGCCACCACTTTTCGTATTCAGGTCGTGCCAGTGATGCCCTGTCGCGCCCCCAGCTGAGTTGGTTGCGGTCGGGGTCGAAGTCGAGCGCAATGCCCCAGGCATGGGTGCTCCATGCTTTGCCGCCACGCTTGCGACGAGGATTATAACAGCCACCAAAGCGATCGAGCCGCAGCTCGCGAACTTGCTGTACACCATAATGCTGTTGAACCGCGTTAAGAACCCGTTTTACCGAATCGGCCACCTTCTGATGACAGCGAATCCGGTTAAGGCTGGTATTGAGGTCCCATGCCAGACGCAGGGTATATGGCAGGTCAATAAAAATTAAAGCGGACTCGGTGCAGGGCGGACCATAAAAGGCCGTCAGTGCTGCTTCGTTTTCTTCAGGCCAGTTGCAGGCGTTGTTGGCCGGTGGCACCCAGTCGCGCCAAAGCGATGGCCAGTCGCCATAGTTCTCGCGGTGCTGCAGCAACTCGAAGGCGTATTGCGTTTGTGGTCCCCAAATACCATCAACCGGCCCGGCATCAACTTGCTGGAGAGTGGCCGTAAGCTGGATAAAAGCCGTAAGCAAAGTGTTGTAGCTGCCTCCAAGAATGGCTTGTTCGCGGCCCGGAGCCAGCAAAGCCTTGTGCCTGGTCAATACTTCCAGCATAAAATCCTTGGGCAGCTGCCAGCTCAGGCCGTGTTCGGCCGAAACACGTGCCACAATTCTTGCAACATAATACATTGCTCCGGGTGGTGGATTCATGGTGGTAGTTTTGGCTAAGGTAGTGCAACCGCCACCGGCTTGTCAAAGCATTTTGTGTTTTTCATCACCCAAAGCCATGCAGTTTGCGGTTGAACTGTCAGGTTGTTGGCTGCCTATGTGCTGATTGCGCGAATGATGATCAGCGCTGATTGTGCTGTAAAAGTGTGCAATAAACATGGCTTGACATCCGGATCAATAGGTAATAAAGAGGTTGGATGATGCATGTAAAAAAAAGAGGCTGAACAGCAAAAGCCGGACAGCCTCTTCAATGGATAATCTGGTTGATCAGATGCCTTCCTGTATGGCTTTTACACCCGGCAACACTTTGCCTTCGATGTATTCGAGCATGGCGCCACCACCTGTCGAAACATAGCTTACCTTGTCGGCGAGGTCATATTTATTGACGGCGGCCACTGAGTCGCCACCGCCTACCAGCGAAAAGGCTCCACTCGAAGTGGCTTTCACGATTGCATACCCAATATCGCGGGTTCCGGAAGCAAAATTCGGAAACTCAAAAACGCCCATAGGCCCATTCCATAGAATGGTTTTTGAGTTGAGAATCACCTCGCTGAATTTCTTCAGGGTTTCCGGCCCGATGTCGAGTCCCATCCATCCGTCAGGAATCTGGTTCGAGGCTACGATTTTCTGTTCGGCTTCGTTGTCGAACTTGTCGGCTGCCACAGCATCCACGGGAATAAGGAGATTTACGCCCAGCGCTTCGGCTTTTTCAATAGCCTTGCGGGCAGTGTCCAACAGCTCATCCTCGACGAGCGAGTTGCCTATATTTCCGCCCATGGCCTTAATGAAGGTGAACATCATGCCTCCGCCGATAATCAGGTTGTCCACCTTATCGAGCAGGTTGTTGATGATTTCTATCTTGCCTGATACTTTTGCGCCGCCTAGTACTGCCGTGAAAGGTTTTTCAGGATTCAGGGTAACTTTTTCTAAACTTGCCACTTCATCCTGCATCAGGTAACCGAAGAGCGAAGCGCCCGGGAAGAAACGGGCGATGATGGCTGTGGAGGCGTGAGCCCTGTGCGCGGTGCCAAAAGCATCGTTCACATAAACGTCGGCCAGCAGGGCCAGCTTTTTGGCAAAGTTTTCATCACCTTTTTCCTCTTCTTTATAGAAACGGAGATTTTCGAGCAGAAGCACTTGTCCGGGTTTCAGGTCTTCAGCCATTTTCCGGGCTTCCTCACCAATACAGTCGGGCGCAAACATGACTTTGAGCCCAAGGTGTTTTTCAAGGACAGGGATAACGTGACGTAGCGAATACTTGTCGGTTGGCCCGTCTTTGGGGCGACCCAGATGCGACATCAGAATGACTGAGCCGCCCGTTTGAAGAATTTTCTTGATTGTCGGGATGGCAGCACGGATGCGGGTGTCGTCGGTAACTTCGAATTTTTCGTTCAGCGGAACGTTGAAGTCAACCCTTACAATCACACGCTTGCCAAGCAGGTTGTACTGATCAATGTTTTTCATGGTTTATGGGGTTTTAAGGTTTTCGAAATGAGCAATATCAAGTTTTATATCATGCAATCTGATGTGATTCCGTCCGGCATTCCAAAGATAACACTTCAGCGCCGCTCCTTGCTTCACGGACGAAGGCAGATTGATGAATGCGCCGATATCCTTGAGGCCGCTTTGGTTGAAGAAAGGATCGAGCCTGAAACTGTCGTAAAACATTTGACCTTCAGGGCTGCTGATGTCAGCCACCAGATGCAGATCCTTTGTGGCAGGGAGTTGCGACCGGGCCATAGCCTGAAAAACTATTGCGCGCACGGCATCGGAAGCTTCATACGGCACGTTGATCAGTTCCATAAACTCCGTTTCTGGTTCCATAATGGTTGTGTCCTGCTGAAGCGGCGACATGCTGAAGGTTGACGAGGACATCAGGAGCGCTGCAATCGGTTTGTGTCCGGCATTAGGGTCGTAGCGATACAACCCCAGGCGCCCATTGTTGGCCAAAGGTACAAGCCGGTCAGAAAGCTCCGGCAGGTTGCGCAACACGTCAGCCGGCAGGCTGCGGTTGGCAATAACCAGATAATCGAAAGGCCAATCAAGGCTTTCAAGAAGGTTTTCGCGCGTAGTATTGATCACCGTAAAGCCCTTACGCTCCATCAGCAGCAAGGGCACATTGGTTGTATAGCTGTCGGGTACCAGAATTTTTTCATTGCGCGAAATGCCAATGCTATCGAGCCAGGCAGCGCTGCCTTCAAAGAGCTTTCTGGTTGTTTCGGTCATGTCCCAGGGATGGCTCGTATAGCGTTTTTCGCGGCTGGCGAGTGCAGCATCTGCCATCAGCCATGTGGCAAGCACCAGAACCACACCAAACATGAGTTTGCGCAGATGATTGTCGGCCTGTGGCAACGACAGCCCAATGGCAACCAGAAGTACCAGCGGCAGAAAAAAGCTTTCGAGAAAATAGTAGTCATGATCGGGAAATTGCCTGGCCATGACCACGAAGTATGCTGCAGCTGCGGCCAGATGCAACAAGGCTGCCGTCAGAAGTGTTTTTTTCGGTGTCTGGAAGATGTTGTGCCTGAAGATGATCAGCAGGAAGATGGATACGGCCAGAATCAAATAGTGCACATAGCTGAAATATTCAAGTTTCCAGTTGCTGATGCTCGAAAGCATAGCCGTGTTGAATTCTGCAAGGCTCCCTGCAGGCATCAGGCTCGAAATAAAAAGTGAGCCGTAGGTTGTGGCAAGATGTGCGTTGTAAAGTTGAAAAACCCCAAAAGTGAGTAACGACAACACGCTTATTGTCAGTACTTTAAACGCTGATTGCTTTGGGCCTTGAACCAAAGACGCCACAACTAAGGCAACCAGGGCCATCAGCATGGGAGGCCTGATCAGTGCAGCCAGAGTGGAAAGGGCTGCTGCTATGGCAAAGAAACGAATGCGGCCTGTTTCGGCATGTCGGTAAAATGCGTAATAGGCTGCCATGATAAGCCCGATAGCGGGAATACCGGGAATAAACCCATCAAGATAGTAGGCAAAAACCGGCGAAAGCAAGGCGAAAGCAACCACAAGAAAAGCCATAGCCACCGATGAGCCCATGCGGCGCGCGGTGCCATACAGCAGCAGCAATCCCGTGATGGCAACAAGCAGGTTAAGGCCACGGTGCACGATGGGTTGCCTTATACTCGTGAGTTTCATCAGCCGGGCAGCTATGTATTCTGTCAAGGGCAAGTCGGCTTTGGTAATGCCTTCGAGCTTTTCGGGCATCGTTGCAGGAGGGTATTTTGGCCAGAGGTTTGGGGTGGATGGCTTGAAAAGTCCCAGGCCATTATCGAGATACCCTATGGTCAGGGCATAACGGTCGCTCTGAGTCCAGGCGTGAACGTGCGAAGGAAAACTGTTCAGCGAAGAACGGTAAACCACTGCTACCCAGAAAGCGAGGAGCAGCATCATGATGAACAATGGCAAGCTTCGGAACTGAAAGCTCGGGCTTTTCAGCATAAGACCCACTTATCTTGTTACAAAAGTAAGGCTTATTTTGTGAGGGTTTCCCGGTGGCATGCCTCAGACGACCAAAGACGCACAGCAATCGTTTGCGCAAATTTAAACAACTGATAAACAATTAATTGAGGCTTTTTCGGGCCAATCATTTTAGTCGAAATAGTTGTCTTGGTCAGTCTTCCTGTTGGCCATTGCCATTTTCGGCCTGATCGGAGCCAAACTCTTTCAGGGCCTTTTTGCGGACAATCAGCTTGACCGAGCGGGGTATGATGCTAAAATCCAGAGGTGAAACACCAAGCGATTCACCATCGGTTTCCAATAAAATGGCATGTCGCGGGGTAGAGGTTATGCTGATGGTTTTGCCACGAAAGGTGACCACTTCGGGAAGTTTGATAAATGAGCCGTCGAAGAGGTTTTTGATGTTCTTTACTACGCGCCATCTGGTTGTTTTCCTGATGACGGTAATATCAAAGAGTCCGTCGTCAGGTATGGCATTGGGCAACTGCTTCATACCGCCGCCATTAAAGCGGCAGATGCCGATGCTCATACTGAACACCTTATCGTTGACCACTTCTTTGCCGTCCACAACAATGTTCAGGTGAATGCTTTCGTATTGAAAAAGTCCGGTGAGCAGATTGTAGAGATAAGCCAATCCGCCGCCTTTGCCTTCGGCTTTCATGGCATTGGTTTTTTTCGCTACGAGCCCATCGTAGCCCATGCCGGCCATATTGATAAAATACCGGCTCTTGTCCTCTGTGTCGTGTCTGTACTTTACCTTGCCAACATCCTGAAGAAAGGTGCGTTGTTTGCTCAGTATCCGAATGGCCTTCTCATATTTGAGCGGAAAATTGTACATCCTGCCCCAATCGTTTCCGGTTCCCACCGTAATCATGCCCAGCATGATTTCGGTGGTGGCAAAGCGTGTTTGCTGAAATATACCGTTCACTACCTCATTAAGTGTACCATCGCCGCCAACGGCAATGATTTTTGTGAATCCCAAATCGTTCACCATCATACGGGTTATCTCAATGGCATGATAAGGCCGCTCGGTGAGCACCGATATAAATGAGAATCCGCCCTTAACGAGCAGTTCCTGGATAGTGGGCCAGTCTTTTTCACATTTTCCGCTGCCAGCTTTGGGATTCACCACTACCAGCCATTTGTCGGTTTCTTTCATCAGTTAGTTTGTTGAGTTGTGAGGCTATTGATTGGGCGTCAAGATTTGTCATACAGGCGCAAGTTGCAGTTTTTTTGCAATCGTTGCAACTTTCCTTGTAGGTTAGTGCCACAGCCAAAGGGCCCAGGGGTTTCCATCGTCCGGGATGAATGGGCCGTATGGCAGGATATGCGCCAATGGCAATGCGCCCCAGTGCTGCTGCAATATGCAGTGGTCCGGTGCTTGCGGCTATCAGCCCATCCGATGCGGCAATAAATTGGATATATTGCTCGAGATCGAGTTGTCCGGTAAGGTCAATCACGTGAGGATTTTGCTCCAGCAGAGGCCTGACAAGTTCGCCTTCGGCTGCGGTGCCACCTACAAAAAGCCTGAACTTTTCGGCTGGCAGCAGGCGAGCCAGTTCCATATAGCGCTCCAGTGGCCAGTCGCGTGCGCTGCCTTTCGATTTTGGATGAAGAATCAGGTTGAACCGATCGGGCTTGAGCTGCGAAAACAGCTTATCGTCCTGAGGCTTTCCGGGTAAAAGGCCATAAAGTGGCCAAACCTTCTGTAAGGACAAAAAATCAACGATTCCGAGTGGCCAAAGCAGTTTCATGTTGAGCTGCGCCTCGTGCAAATCAGAGCGTTTGCGGCTCATCGGCACCAAATGATTGACATTGAAGAAATGATACCACCTTCCGCTGGCACCAATACGGTGCTTAATGCCTGCCAGCCTTGCCAGCTTTGCCAGCTCTGCCTGAGGAAATACGTGCATAATGGTATCGGCGCCCGTTTGGCGCAATTGCCTGATTTGTGAAGGCCTGTCAAGTTTTTTCAACGCATCGGCGTCCATGATTTCATCCACATGCACACAATTGCGCACAACAGGAATGGTGTAGGGTTTGGCCAGAAAGATGATCTTCGAGTCCGGATAATACTTTTTAATCAAGCCGCATAGGGGCAGGGTTAGCACCACATCGCCAATGCTGTCGGTGCGCGACACGATAATGGTCGAGGGCTTGAATTTCTTTTCCAGATATCTTAGCTTGAGGTATTTAAGATAAGTTGCTTTGGCCGACAGCCTTGCGATTCGCCAACCGGCTTTTCCATCCAATATCCCCAGTTTGATGATGTAGTCGCGAAAAAATTTAATCACCGGCGAAGCCCACAAGCGCAAACGGTTCGCATGCCGGCCCTTTTCGAAATATGATTGAGCCCCAATTGCACTGAAGTGCTCAATCTGAAAGCTGTGTTCTTCGGGTTTATGGTATGAATAGTGCAGGATGTCGCCTTTCAGATGAACTGTTTTTGCCGAATCATCAACAATGACCTTATCATGTGGATTGAGGCCTCCCCAACGCGCTTTGGTCCGGTTGAACAGACGCAGTTTGCGGTCAGGGTACCAGCCGCTATGCCTGACCCAGTGGCCAAGATAGCTGGTCAGGCGGTTCATGGTGTAGGCATCGGCCGGAAAACCATCGTTTTTTTCTTTCAGAATGGCTTGATAAAGTTCAGCTGAAAGTGCCTCGTCGGCATCCAGCGCCAGCACCATAGGATAAGTGCATCGGCTGAGTGCGTAATTTTTTTGTTCAATGTAGCCTTCGAACGGATGTTGCTCGAATCTTACGCCGGCTGCGCGGCATATCCGGGCTGTTTGATCAGTCGAAAATGAGTCGATAACCACTACTTCGTCGGCCAGGCCTTGCACCGATTGAATGCATCTGCTGATATTCTTTTCCTCATTTAAGGTGATGATTGCCACCGACAGCTTACTCATGCCAAAAGGATTTCGGGAGCCAAAGTTGTAAAAAAAGATGCTTCAGGAATGAATTTGCGCTGAAGCATGACCATTTTGCACCAAACTATCTTAAAGTGGCTATTACTGGTCTAATTTTGTATTATTGCACAAGATATAAGCTAATCAAGCTTAAATGGAAAACCAACTGACCATTCTGGCTTACTTGCCGGTTTACCTGATTGACCTGATGCCCTGGATTATTGTGGGGCTTCTGCTGGCAATAGCGCTGTTGCTGTTTTTTTTCCTTATTATTCACAGACGAAATAATCTGCGCCGCTTTTCGGAACTGGAAGAGAAAATTATTTTTTTCCACCCTTCAGGCGCATCTAATGGAAACACTCATCCTGACCTTCATCAGCTTACTAACGAGTTGAATAAACTCAAGGAAAAAGTGGATCAATTGCAAAAGCTTTCGACCGGTATGCCTGCCGACTCTGCCAGCCTCGAGAAGATAGAGTTGTTTAAAAAGGGAATCCATCAGCATCTGAATGAATTGCATGAGCGGATTAAGCTCAACGAAATCAACACCAACAGGATGCTCCACTATCTCGAAGATCTTCGCGAAACCCTCAGCCAGTCGGAAGAGTAATCTCCGGGTGCAACAAACAGCATGCTGCGCTCAACGATCGCAAGATGTCCATAAAACCAAAGCAGGATTCTTGTTGCTGATTCATTGACTGGTGCCCAAAATATCAGAACGACCTCTCATGGTCAAATGGCAGGGCCGCTTGTATCAACGCGGCTTCTGGCAAAAAAAATGGGACTGCTTAATTGCAGTCCCATCCTTTGAAGCTCCCCCTGCTGGACTTGAACCAGCGACCCTCTGATTAACAGTCAGATGCTCTGACCAACTGAGCTAAGGAGGAGTGTGTTGTCAGTTTTGAGGCTGCAAAATTAAAGCTTTTCACTAAATGAACAACACTTTTTGTAAAAATATCCTGATAGCCATCCCTGAAGCGGTTAGCTAATGTTTACCTTTGTCGGTAGAGCATTTCATGGCCATTACCACTACAAAACCGATATATATGATAGCATTACTTTCCCGGGAAGATTTTGACGAATTTGAGCGTATGACGGCAGGATTGACGCCATTGGAGGAATTTGCCGTGGCTGACGAGCTTATTGAGGCAGGATTTACTGTGCAGCAAAATATTGAGCTTTCGGGAGCCGATGGCCGGAAATGGTTTTGCACGGCTTACATTCGCGGACACCAACGGGTGGTTATGGCGCATTCCACCGAATCGCCCGGATCAGATATCCTCTCGGGCGAGGTGATGGTGTTTGCTACCGCAGATTGGGATGGGTTGACAGCGCATTGGTAAGCAATAGGAAAAACGAATGACCGGTTGAAAAGAAAAAAAATTAGTTTTGTAATGCTTACCGAACCAAAGTTGCCGGAATGAGAACCTCTGCTGCTATTCTAAGCTTTTCCCTGCTGATGCTATTTGCCGAAACATTGGGGCTCAAAGCGCAGCAAAGCAGCCAGATCAGCGACTTTACCATTACCATCACTTTTGCCCAGCCCATCACTACTGCGCCATCGGTAGTGAAAGCCCCACTCAAGTACAACAAGGATTTTGCGCTCATCCTTCAAATGGATGATGGTAATCCCGCAATACACGATCAGGTCATGCCTTATTTCAAAGGACAGCAGGGAAATCCCGGCCTGTTCTACACTGAAGGCATACCGCAGAGTGTTCAGCCCTTTAAGATGGACGCCGTGCATTTTTCTTTCAATTCAGCTGGCGTTGATGTTCATAATTACATTCCCGGATTTCTAAACTGGGACAATCTGATTAACCTTTGGGCCGGTGAGTTTGGTATGGTCAATCACGGCCTCACGGATCCACCGAAACCCAATGCCGAGCTTGAGGTGCGCCGCAATGCCAGCTACACCAAGCGTAAAACACTAAGCGGAACCATACCCGATGGCTATGACATGAATGTGTATGTGATTCCAAACAACGACCAATCGCAATTGCCCTTTGCCAAACAACATAACCTTGCCGTTTACTACGATGGAATCACCTCGATCGAAAACCCGCTGGTTGTCGAAAACCTTCCACCCATTCAGGGAATTCAAATCTCGAGGCATTCTATCACAAACAATCTTTTCAACCAGGTGCAGGCAATCGCCAACCAGGCCGGCCCGGGAAATCATCTGATTGCCACTTATTTCAATCATGGATTTGGCAATGTTGATATTACCTTCGACCAGTTTAAGACCCAACTTAACCTGATTGCCGCCGCCTTCGGGCGCAATGGTACTGACAGAATCTGGTCAGCTTCATCAAGTGAGGTATTCGAATATCTTCGCCTCAGGGAACTCATCACGGTTAACACTGACATCAACGAAAACGTATTGACGATAACCTTCACAGGTAACGACATTCCCGGCAACTTTCGCTACTATGCCCTCACACTTCTGGTTGAAGGCGCCACCAATATCGTGGACATGCAGGTTGTTCAGCCCGATGGCATCTCCACGTATTTTTATTCACAAAACAAGGCTCAGCTGAACCTGAAGTGGAATGGCAGGGTAATCCCCGACGCCGGCCAACGGGCAACAGCGGCCGTGGAAGCTGCCGAACAGCAGACCACACACGCCAATGCCCTGGTGGCCATGGATTATGTGCAGATGCTTCCTGACGGTCAACTCAAAGAAACACTGCGCGATCGCCTTTGTGCATTGCCCGGTAATATCCCGTACGAGCTTGGATTCTGCAGGGCACCGGAATTTCTGGGACCCGATACAGCAGTATGCATCGGCCAGACACTGCAGTTTACCGCCCCTGAAGCATTAAGCTATTTGTGGAGCAACGGCCACACCGGCCGAACACTTGACTGGACGGTTCAGTCCAACGCCACTATCTGGGCCAGAGTTACTTATCCCAATAATTATATCATATCCGATACTGTCAGTATAACGGCGCTTGCACTTCCCAATGTGGCTATTACTCCCTCGCAGGTTGAAATCAGCCCCGGGCAGCCTACTACACTTACTGCCTCAGGCGCAGCCACTTATCTTTGGTCAACAGGACAGACCACCCCGGTAATCAGCGTAAACCCGAAGAAGACAACTACTTACTGGGTTGACGGAAGAGGTCAGAACACCTGTGTGAAAAGGGCAGAGGCCGTTGTCAGCGTGGTTTTCACAAGCCTTGTTGATTTCCTGCATGCACCGGTATGTTTGGGCGACACAACCATCTTGATAGCTCAGATCCAAACCAACGACTCCATCGTATCCAAACAATGGGATTTAAATGGCGATGGGGTGTTCGGAGACGCATTAACCGATACCGTTGAAATCCGGTTTGCAACGGCAGGCAACAAGCAGGTTGGACTACGTGTCAGCATGGCAAGTGAGGCTGTAATTACTGTTTACAACACGGTAATTGTTGCAGATCACCCCGTTGCCCGCTTCAATGTCAGCGGCAGTTGTGTGGGTAATCCGGTAAGCTTTACTGATCAATCCACCGTGACCATAGGAACCATTGCCGAAAGAGTATGGGCTACAGGTGACGGAAATGCTTTTGGCTCAGCCACTTTCAACTATCAGTATCTGCAGCCCGGTACCTACAGGCCAAAGCTCGAGGTCACGTCTTCCTATGGCTGTAAAGATACCTTGTCGAAACTGATTGTCATTCATCCCTTGCCTGTATTTAACCTGAAGTTATCCGACGGCACAATAGTGCCTCAGGGAAGCGAAACCACATTAAGTGCCGGAAAGCAATTGATCTTCAGTATCGAAGGAGAGCGCGACAGCCTGATCTGGCAGGGAACGATTAAATCAGCTACTTATGCCGTTAATGCACCGGGCAACTACTATGTGGATGTTTATAAAGGCGGATGTTCAGTAAGAAGGCAGTTTGTGGTCAAACAGCAGGGCGGTGCAGCACCTGCCGAGGGCATGATGAACTTGTTTACGCCGAATGGCGATGGTTTTAACGACGTTTGGGTTATTACCAATTACGAAGCCATCAAACCGGTGAGGGTAGCCGTTTACACCAGAACCGGGGCATTGGTTTATCAGCACACAAATTATCAGAACGATTGGAATGGCTATTACAAGGGCAATCCGTTGCCCGAAGGCACATATTATTACATTATCGAAGGTCGTGATGGCGTTGTCATTAAGGGTCCGTTGAGCATAATAAGGTAACACGATGCGCGGAGGAAAATATCTGTTATTGATGATGCTCTTTATGGCTGTTGCCGGTTTTTCGCAGCAACAGCCCCTTGGCTCGCATTACGTGGTAAATCCTTACTCGTTGAACCCCGTTTTTGCCGGACATACTTATGACAGGGCATTTTTCATGAACTTCCGGCGCGACTGGGTAGCTATTCCGGAAAGTCCAGTAACCATACAAATGAACGGTCACAGGCATGTGTACGAAGGTTTGCACATCGGCGGATCGTTGCTCGGCGATCAGGCCGATATTTTTTACCGTATCAGGGCCGGAATCAGCCTCACTTACCATTTGAACACCGGCGAAGGGCAACAGCTGAGCCTGGGTTTAGGAGGAAACCTTTTTCAAAGTATTATACGCGTCGACAAGGCTAATGTGGATTTGGAGGATCCGTTACTGCGCGATCTCGACCGACTGCTCAATACCAAGTTCAATGCTTCATTTGGTCTGATGTGGTCATACGATGATTTTTTCATCGGACTGGGCTCACCCCTTGTTCTGCGCACCCGCGAAGCATATTACAGCGGAATGGAAGGTCTGTTTGCTTATGAACGCGCATGGGATGCCTTTATCGGAAACCGTTTTGATATTGATGGTTATTGGGAGTTCAACCCTATGCTGTTGTATCGGAAAACCATCAATCAGCCATCAGCCTTCGATTTTTCGGCCATGTTCAGCTACGACCGCCGTCTTTGGCTTGGTGCACTCTACAGAACAACCGGAGTTTTTGCCCTGAGCGTGGGAGGGCGCATTTTCGACCGTACGGTGTTTCATTATGCTTACGAAGCAGGTATTGGCGGTATCAACCTGGGATCGGGTGGCAGCCACGAAATAAGCGTTGGATTTGCAAGCCCCGCCCTCATGGGAGAATCGAATGGTACGCGCATTTCAGCAGGTCAGCGACTATACCGCAACGAAAGCCGGCGGAATGATAGCAGGCGTGTGGACACGCGTGCAAAAAGCAAAAAACAAACAAAACCATCCGAAAGGGTTAACCGCAGTCAGGAAAAAGGCACCATCCGCATCAAGCCTTATCAAACACCGCTTCAACCGCGATATGCCCCTTACGAAAAGTTCTGATAGCAACCTGTTGTTTTCTTCCATGCCATTAAAGCACACACTAATTTTCTTGTTGGTTTATGTTGTGGCATTTTCTGATGTCGGGGCACAGCAGAACACCATCCAGCCGGGCGTAAGAGAGATTAGTATCAGCCTGAGCCGAATGCCCGATACCGTTTTTGTGGAAAAGACCCGGCTGCGCTACAATAAGCGTTTTGCTATGAGCTTTCATGCCGACGATGGCTTAGCGGATGTGTTTAGTGTTGGATTTCGGTTTTTTACAGGCATCAACGGCCCTTCGACCAATTATCCCGGATTATTTTTTACAGATGGCTGCGGCAATGATGTCAGCTTCAAAATCAGCTCGGCCCTGTTTTCTTTCAGTACATACAACAAGGAAGACATGCACAGGCCCGGCAACAACTACAATACCGTGACGTGGCCACAGCTCGACACCATGTACCGAAATGGCTGTGGCATTTATAATCATGGCTTTACTTCGGATGCGCCGACCGACCATCAGCAGATTTTGTACTCCATACGGCGCAACGAGAGTTATATCCGGCGAAGCCTGGCATCCACAACAAAGGGCGGCGTAAAAACCAGGGTGCTGGTCAATCCCAATGGTTTGGCCGAGTATTCTCCTGTTGCGTTCAGCCTGGGTTATCGCTACACATTCAGGATGGGTGCCTGGAAATTTATGCCCGAAAACGGAATGAATGTGAGTGCTTTCACAATGTGGGACAAACCGTTGGAAATCAATCGGGTATTGGCCGAAACGATAAATGTAAAACAGCTTGCCGATCATCTTCGGGCCAGAAGTATCAACGGAGCAAACTACTGGATGCCGGTATTCACACATCGAATTATTGAGGATTATCCGCTGAATGCCTTTCTGGACGACTGGAACTACATTGCCAAAACCTACGGCAAGACAGGTAGTGACGATATCTGGATGGCTTCTGAAGAAGAAATACTCAATTACCTTTTGGTTCGGCAACGCGTTGAATTACAGCACGAATTAAAATCCAACACTCTGTTTATCAAACTGTCGGGGCACCTTCCGCCCGACCTCCGGTTTTATCCGTTAACATTGCTCGTGCATACTCCCGGTGCTTCGATAACAGCAGTAAACATCAGCGGAGGGAAAAGCCATACATACGGACCAACCGGCAGCGACAAAATACTTATCAACCTGAATTGGGACGGCAATATGGAACCTGACCTCATGGAGGTAGCTGAACAAGCGGTTAAATATGCCGAAAGGAATGGCAAAGCCGAAAATGCTCTGGTGGCTATGGACTATGTGAAGGCATTACCTGACGGACGGGCAAAGGATGCTATGCGCCGCAGGCTTTGTTCGATGCGAGGATTTGATTTTGAGCCCGGTTTTTGCATTATACCTGCAAGGTAAAAAGTTTTATTGCACAACTGGAATGTTGGATTAAGCCTTTGTAACGAGCTCTTTTTAAGGTTCGGAAACAAATACCATAACCTCTGTTTTATGATTTGAAGCGTGTTTAAAGTGTACTGAAATGGTGCATACAAGCCGGTTTTTATGCAAAATCAAGACGTGGAATATTTGATAAAAGTTTGTTAACGTGCAACTTCCATTCAATCAATTACCATCATCATAATGAGCCAGACAGCAATATGCTCTAAGTTAATCTGCTCCTTATGCGGCTGCTGCGCCACCGAAGTGTAACCAATCAATCCTGATTGCTGTAAAATAGCAATAAGGTTTTTTTCACCAACATGGTCGGCAGTTAAGAATAGGGCACTATTTTTACAGGTTATATGAAGCAAAAACGAATACTGCTCCTATGAAGCAACAACATTTACGCCGAATCGTTTTCATATGCTGTGTTGCGATTTTCATCCTGGCCGGACGGGGCAGCGCTGTGGCTCAGAGTGGTTTTTTAGGACCTGACCGGAGCATCTGTCGCAACGATAGCACGGTAATCGAGGCTCCATTGGCTTTCAGTTATTTGTGGAGCACCGGACAAACCACACGCTTCATTGTGGCCAGGCCTGCTGTCACTACCGACTATTGGGTAAGCATCACAAATTTTCAGGGACAGACCCAACGCGATACCATCAGGGTGAATGTGCTGCCTTTGCCAAATGTTCTTGTAAATCCTTCATTGTCAAATCTTCTTCCGGGCGAGGCAGTGCTGCTTACGGCCAGCGGGGCGCAATCCTATGCGTGGACTAACGGTCCGAACACGGCCACATATTTTGTGCAGCCACACCTGCCTCAAAACGTTTACACGGTAAAGGGAATTGGTTCAAATGGTTGTGCAAATACTGCTTCGGCAATAGTCAATGTCGTTTATACGACTAATCCTTCCTTTGAATACACTAAAACCTGCATTGGCGATACCACCCGATTCACGGCAAAAATCCAAACCAACGACACCATTATTTCGGTACTCTGGGATTTGGATGGCAATCTGCAGTTTGATAATGGCACAGGGCTGACCGGAAAATTTTTGTACAATTCGCCCGGCGAACGGCTTGCCGGAATCCGTGTGGTCACAAAACACAGCCCCACGCCTCATTCGGTTTACCTCCCCGTGGTCGTGGGCGATTTTCCGGTGGTGAGATTTGTGAATATGACGGCCTGCACCGGCAGTCCGACCCGTTTTACTGATCAAACGACCATGATGGTAGGATTTCCCGAAAAATGGAACTGGACAATAGGGCAGAGCAGTTATACCACCCAGCACCCCGACCATACTTTTACACAGCCGGGGCAGATGCAGGCCAAACTCAAGGTGACCACAACGGAGGGTTGCACAGATTCGCTTGTCCGACAGATCAATGTGCTCAACCCACCCTCATTTTCCTTACAGCATCAGGATGGAAAGCCTTTTGAATCGCCTTACACCAAATATCGCTTCGATACGGTGCGGCTGCGTGTTTCGGGCACCATGGATTCGGCCATATGGAACAACAAGGTGAAGAGCCTCAATTATGCGACAACCCTGCCCGGGAATTACAGTGTTAAAGCATACCGTCTTGGTTGTCAGGCTCAAAAGAACTTTGTCATTCTGCAAAGCGAGTTTGATTATGATCCCGGTTTCAAGATACAAAACATACTGACGCCCAATGGTGACGGTTATAACGATGTATGGAAGATCGACATCCTGAACAGCATACGTCCTGCCCGGGTGACTATTTATTCCCGTTCCGGCCTGAAGGTGTTCGAAACGTCAAACTATAACAACAATTGGGACGGAACCTATAATGGCAATCCGCTGCCCGAGGGCTCGTATTTTTATGTAATCGAAGGAGCCCGTGGCGAAACATTTAAAGGAACCATAACCCTCCTGCGATGAGAAAGCTGCTGAAAACCTTAATGCTTTTACTGTTGCCAGGGGCTTATGCTGCCTTTGGCCAACAGTTTCCGCTGTCGAATCATTATACGATAAACCCCTACACTTTGGGTCCGCAATATGCCGGCGTCAGGAGTTCAGGTGAATTTTTCTTCAACTACAGAAAGGATTGGGTGAACATCAATCCTTCGCCCGAAACTATTCGCTTCAACGCAA
Organism: Bacteroidales bacterium; assembly: GCA_035325985.1. Taxonomy (GTDB): domain Bacteria; phylum Bacteroidota; class Bacteroidia; order Bacteroidales; family F082; genus JALNZU01. The sequence goes on along the minus strand of DAOKYW010000015.1, from coordinate 27,938 downwards.
ATTTTGGTGTTGGTGGCGGGATTTATCTGGGTGCCGAGGCTTTCCTCGACAGGGTTGACATTCTCGAACGATTCAAAGGCTCATTGAGCTTCACTTACAAATTGCAAATGGCCGACGAGCAATACCTGTATTTTGGCATGAATGGCCAGATGTATCAGAATAGTGTTGATCTCGGTCGTTTGCATGGTGATCTGAGCGACCCGCTGTTTCAGAATCTTGACAAGCTCACCAAGCTCAACTTTAACGCCGGATGGGGTATTTTGTACACCAATCCATGGCTTGAGGCGGGGTTAGGTATGCCGGTGGTATTGCGCACGCGCAATGCATACTTGCTTCAAAGCCAGGGCAACTTTGCCTTTGAAAGAGAGTTTCTTTTCCATGCGGCAGGAAAATTGCCGGTGGCAGACAATACCTTTTTAGTACCCATGATCCTTGTGCGTCAAACCGCAAACCAACCCACGGGTATCGAAGCGGCAATGAATGTTATGTTCAACGATCAGTTCTGGCTTGGCGGGCTATACCGAAATAGTCAGGCCTTGGCCTTCCTGGCCGGCGGAAAGCTGTTAGGCGCTATGCAACTCACATATTCCTACGAAACCGGGCTGGGCGGCTACCATTTCCGATCGGGCGGAACGCATGAGATTACACTTGGTTTCAGGTTTGGCGATAGCCAAATTGAAGGAAAAACCAAAAAACAAAGCACAGGAGGGCCGCCTGAACGTAACAAAAAACGTGATAACAACAAGCGATTTATGCTACACGAATACCAGCAGATGTACGAACAAAAATACAAAAGGGACTAAACCATGAAGTATTTATACCAACCAATAGCTTTTCTGTTGTTGCTGCTGTTAAAAACCGGCAGCCTTCAGGCACAAACAGCAAACTTTTCCGCAAATCCCACAACGGTGTGTATTGGACAAACAGTCACCTTTACCGATGCTTCCACAGGTACGAATATCCATACCTACAGCTGGAATTTTGGTGCCGACGCATCCCCTGCAACAGCCAACACAGCAGGACCACACACGGTGACCTATTCCTCCTCCGGCTTCAAAACGGTAACCCTTACGATTGTTGATGATAATGGCACCGATACCGAAACCAAGATTAATTATATCGAAGTATTACCCAACAATACGGTGACGCTGGCCTCAGCACCCGGAACCGATAACCAGAATATATGTCATGGTAATCCTATAACCACTATTCTTTACAACATCACCGGAGCCACAGGGGCAACCATCACCGGACTGCCGGCCGGGGTTACCGGCAATTGGGCGCTCAATGTGGTAACCATCAGCGGTACGCCAACAACTCCGGGTGTGTACAACTACACCGTCAATCTTACAGGTGGTTGCGGAGCCGTATCTGCCTCCGGATCAATTGTTGTTACTGCTGTTCCCGCTCCGTCAGTTTCCATCACATCGAGCGAATCCAATGTTTGTATCGGGACTTTGGTCAATTTCACCGCTACTCCGGTTGCTCCAGGGTCTTCGCCTATGTATCAGTGGCGGGTTAATGGCAATCCTGTCGGGCCCAACCTGCCGACATTCAGCTATACGCCCAACAATGGCGACAATGTTCTGGTGCAAATGACCAGTTCGCTGGCCTGCTCACCCGGCACTGTCAGTTCCAATACATTGACAATGACCGTAAGCCCTTCGATTACGCCATCGGTCACCATCAGCGGGGCAAATCCTGTTTGTCAGGGCATCAACGTAGTGTACAATGCCACACCTGTGAATGCCGGAAACAACCCGACATATCAATGGTTTGTTAACAATGTGCTTCAGATTGGCCAAACAAGTGCTTCTTTTGCCTACACACCTGCCAACGGTGATCAGGTCAGGGCTGTGGTGCATTCAAGCGCATGCACGGGTGCCAGTGCCAACTCCAATACCATCATCATGGCGGTTAACCCGAATGTGACACCTTCGGTGAGTATTCTTGGCCCCAATATTGTGTGCTCGGGCACACCTGTTACCTACACTGCTGTTCCGGTAAACGGAGGCCCAACACCTTCTTACCAATGGAAGGTTAATAATATCGATGCAGGCACCAATAGTCCTACTTTCGTACATACACCTGTCAATGGCGATGTTATCACCGTTGTTATGACGTCAAGCGCCAGCTGCCTTAGTACCCCAACAGCCACCAGCCTGCCCATCACTATGATTGTTAATCCGATATTGCCGGTGGCTGTGAGCATTACAGCCGACGATCCCGACTTACAGGTATGTGTAGGCACGTCAGTTACCTTTACTGCAAGCCCTTCCAATCAGGGTTCAACACCGGTTTACCAATGGAAAGTGAACAACCTCAATGTGGGCACTAACAGTCCAGTTTTCACCTATACTCCGGCCAATGGCGATCAGGTGCAGGTGGTACTCACCTCGAGCGAAGTGTGTGCAACCGGAAACCCTGCCACGTCCAACACTCTTACCATGACTGTTCAAAACCAGCTTATTGTTGGTGTACTCATCACCGCCAGCGCCAACAATGTCTGCGAGGGAACCCCGGTAACATACACAGCTACACCATTTAATGGAGGCACCAATCCGCAATACCAATGGAAGGTCAATGGTATTAATCAGGGTCCTCCAACCTCCAGTGCCACATTCAGTTATGTTCCGTTAAACGGTGATCAGGTGAGCGTGTCGATGACTTCGAACGAGGTCTGCGTAGTAAGCACCACAGCCAGCAGCGATCCGGTTGTGATGACTGTAAACCCGATCCTTACCCCGGCTGTGCAAATATTTGCAACACAAACGGTCGTTTGCAGCGGCGAGCAGGTAGCATTCACCACTCTGGCTACCAATGGCGGGGGCAGCCCATCATATCAATGGAAGGTGAACAATGTGAATGTCGGCACCAACAGCCCTTCGTACACCTACACGCCAACCGATGGTGATGTAGTGCGTGTTGAACTCACGTCGAGTTTGAGCTGCGTGAGTGCTGCCACGGTAATTTCGTCGCCTATCACCATAACCGTGCATCCGATTTTGCCGGTTAGTGTCAGTATTACCCCGGCAACTGTGGATATATGTGCAGGACAGTCGGTGGAATTTACTGCTTCTGCTGTGAATGGTGGCGCAACACCGGTGTTTCAGTGGATGGTAAACAATAACACTGTTGGCACCAACAGCCCAACTTTTGCATATGCACCTTCCAACAACGATCAGATCAGGGTGGAACTTACCAGCAGCGAACAATGCAAGTCGGGCAGCCCTGCAAATTCAAATATCGTTACAGCCGTTGTGGCGCCATCGCCTTCTGTTAATCTGACATACACCAACAGTAACACGCCTAAATGTGAAGGCGACAGTATTTTCATGCAAACTCCGTTTAATGCTGCCTATGAGTACAAATGGTATAAGAATGGCGATTTGGTATTGCAGGGCACGGGTACCGGTTTCAACACCTACAAATTCAAGCTGACAGCAACTGCTACCATAAAAGTTGTGGTCAGGTTGAATGATTGCGAACTGGAAGATGAAGAAACCATAGTGGCCCACCCGCTGCCCAACATTCAGCTCAATGCCAGCGCAGCCCAGATATGTTCGGGTACACCACTGACCCTTACACTTCTCGGCATATCGGGCACCACATGGAACTGGATACATCCCGATACTGTGGCTAACTTCACGCCGATAACCATTTTTCCTATTCAGTCGGGCGACCATGTGTTTTCAGCCAGAGCGACCACTTTCTATGGCTGCACGGATACAGCAACCGTCACGGTCAATGTGCTTGCACCGCCTCCCGTTACCATTACCGCGGTTGGCGGCCCGAATGCCTGCACCAGTACGCTGAAAGATTTTACCGCTACGCAGAATATCAACTATACCTATAAGTGGTTTGTCAATGGTCAGCTAAGGCCTTTGGCCGTCACCCATGCTTTTAGTGATACCATCACAGGCACAACGCCTGTTTATGTGAAAGTGCAGGTAACCAACACCATCACCGGATGTGTGAATGCTGATTCGGTGCTTGTAACACCGGTTCAGGCGCCAATACTCAATATGACGGTGAGCAAAAGCCAGCTCTGCCGGGGCGACCAGACGTTTATCGTGCTCTCTTCGCCCAGTGCACCACCGGTAAATTTTGCATGGGGCGATGGGCTTCAGGGCAATGTGTTAACCAGAGGATTCATTCCCACACAGGATACAACCATCTGGGCCGAGGCTATCAATGCCACCGGATGTATCACCCGAAAAACGGTGAACATCCTTGTGCGCGACACGCTTGCTTTCAGCATTGAATCTTCCAATGGCAATTCGCCGGTCTGTATTGGCAGCGACGTGGTGTTTAATGCTCCTGTAGCACCCAGCTACAAATACCAGTGGTTTGTGAACGGTGTAGCAATACCAACAGCCAAGAGTGCAACATTTACCCAATCTTTTACGCAGAATTCGGTAGTGAGGGTAATTGTCACCGATACTGTAGTCGGATGCGGAGGCTCAGCCTTTAAAAACATCACCACCAGGGTTGCGCCTATATTCGATCTGGGACCCGACCTGCAGGTTTGCGAAAAGGAGGTAGTTACAATCAACGGTCCGACTGGCGACGGTTTTACCTACAAATGGTTCAGGAATAACGAGCTTTTGCCTTTCAGCACCAACAGAGTGCTCAATTTTACCGTTCCTGCCGGAACAACCACGCTCCGACTCGAGGCATCATCAGCCGAGCTATGTACAACAATGGATGAAGTCGTCATAACTTCCAAACCCATACCCGGCATCATCCTTACTTCAAGCAACAGCAGTATATGCGCCACCGGTTTCGTTGACCTCACTATTCAAACAAATGGGGCTACCAGCAGCCGCTGGTGGGACAACTTCTCGGGCAATATCAACCCACGCAGGTTCTTCCCCTTTGGTTCCGACACTACCTATATTTTCTGGGCCGAGGCCATCAACGGCTTTTCGTGTACCAACCGCGACTCGGTTTCGGTGTACGTTCGCCCATTGCCGGCTGTGCCACTCACCGTATCGGGTGGGTCAAATATCATTTGTTATCAGGCCAATGCCACCATCACCGGGCCACAGGCACCCGGATATCAATATCAGTGGTTTATCGATAACCAGCCGGCCGGAACCAATCATCATGAGCTTACATTCAAGGTGACGAAGAATGTGTTGGTCAAACTTAAGGTTACTGATGCTTTTGGTTGTGAAAACGAGAATCAGGTGGCCATCCAGTCGCTCAATCTGCCGGGCATACTATTGCAGCCCGACAGCCTGCAAGTGTGTCAGGGCGAAGAGTTTGTGCTCACCATCAACAATCAGAACGTTGTTTCTTATGCCTGGTTCGATGGTTTGGTGGGTAATATCTTGCAGCGCAGCTTTATAGCCGATCAGGTAGGCACATCTATTTACTGGGCCGAGGGCATCAACGCCGCTGGATGCCTGAGCCGCGATACGACCTATGTAACCGTAAGGCCAAATCCCGTTGCACAAATCATTCTTCCACCCAATGGTCAGGTGGCTTGCCAGCATACCGAAGTTGTGCTCACGGCAGTGCAAGCCGATGGCTACACGTACAAGTGGTTCAATAATGGTACACAGGTAGCTACAACGCCCATATACACTTTTGTAGCCGATACTACGAGCCTCATCCGCCTTGAAGTGACCAACCAGTTTGGTTGTACGAAATCAACCGAAGTCACCATCACGGTGAATGAAGCACCGGTGGTCAATCTGGGTCCTGACCAATCCATCTGTGTGGGCTATGTGGCAGAATTCAGCAGCCCTACAGGTCCGGGCATTACCCACACCTGGCTGGTGAATGGCATCCCTGTCAATGGTAATCCTGTTTATCGGTTCAGGGTAACCCAAAGCATTACACTCCGTCTGGAGGTGAGCACCCCACAAGGATGCTTTGCCGCTGACGAAATGCAGATTACAGCCCTGCCATCGCCCACCATTAACCTTAGCCCGGATGTGTCCACCATTTGTCTTGGAGATCAGGCCATACTCAACCTGACTACCAACGGAACTTCGTTTATCTGGTGGGACGGACTGGGCACCAATGTGCACCTAAGGAGCTTCTTGCCCACTTTCGGCGATTCTACTTACGTCTTTTGGGCCGAAGCCATTGGCGCCAATGGATGTCGCTCCCGCGATACCAGTTATGTAAACGTACGCAACCACCCGAATTTTGTGCTGCAGCTTCAGGGAGGCAACAACACGGTGTGTAAGGGCGCTAACGTTACATTCATCGGGCCACAGCAACCTGGATACCAATACCAATGGTTTGTCAATAACCAGCAGGTGCCGGGCAGTAGTCACCAGCTAACACAACCTATTTTCCAGAATTCATGGATAAAGCTAAGGGTAACAGACATAAACGGTTGTTCATCTGCCGACTCGTTGCAGATGTTTATCCATACTGCACCTGGTATCATACTTCTGCCCGATACGCTGGATGTGTGCCTTGGTAGCAATTTCACCTTAACCATCAATACCCAACACATTCAATCATTCAACTGGTGGGACAATCTGGCCGGTAATCAGACCAGTCGCACATTTGTTGCCAACCAGTTGGGAACGTTCATCTACTGGGCCGAGGGCATCAACAGCATCGGCTGCGTTTCGCGCGATACAGCCATTATCAACGTAAGACCTTTGCCTCAGGCAATTATTCAAACACCTATCGGAACATCGGTGTGTCAAGGCGAAGTCATGATATTGGAAACTGCCACCCTTGCAGGTAATACCTATGAATGGTTTATCGGTGGAATGCTCATGGATACAGGTTCAATATTCAGCTACACAGCCATGCAATCCGACACCGTAAGCCTCGTGGTGACGAGCGAATATGGGTGTACGCATACCCACAATGTATTTATACAGGTAAATCCTCAGCCACAGATTAACCTTGATCCGCTCATCAGGGCATGTATGGGTGAGGAGATTGAGTTAGAGGCGCCGATTGGACCGGATTTCATGTACAAATGGTTTGTGGATGGCGTGCTGATGAGTACCGACACCGCTTTTAATTATATAGTAGCAGATACCGTAGTGATCAGGCTCGAAGTTAATACCCTCTTCAATTGCTTTGATGCCATGGACATTTTGGTAGTACCGCTGATTAGCCCGAAACTGACACTCCACGCCTCATCACCCGAAATCTGCCTTGGCGAAAATGTTACCTTGTCTGCAAACATCAATGATGCTGTCATTTTCCGCTGGTGGGACGGTTTTTCGGGTCTAACACGTGTGGTAACACCTTCCACTGCAGGTATCCACCACTATTGGGCCAGGGTAATCAGTGGCGACAATTGCGAGGTTTACGACACCATACAGGTTGAGGCGCATCCAAATCCCGTGGCAAAAATGGAAATCAGTCAGGGTGCTCCAACGGTTTGCCAGGGCAGCGAGGTAACTTTTTCGGTGCGCGAAACCTCAGGTGTGCCTGTGTCTCACGTCATCTGGAACAATACAGTGATACAGCCGATGGGTACTGATACGGTGAAATTCTTCACGCGTCAGTTCAACCAAACGGCCTTTACAAGGGTAAGTATGGTCAGCACATTCGGGTGTTCGGGCGTTGACAGCCTGCAGGTTACAGTACAGCCACTGCCGGCCATGACCATTACTGCCGACACCACCATATGTGCGGGAAATCCGCTGACACTTAGCGTTACAGGCGGTTTCAGCTGTATATGGACCGACGCCAATGGCGAGATTCTTGGTTTGGGTTACACCCTGAACATTCAGCCCACTCAAACAAGGCGCTATTTTGCCACCATCACGGGAGGTCCGCCTTTAGGATGTCTGCGTACGGATAGTGTGCTTGTGACCGTGCTTCCTGCACCTCAGGTTACGGTGAACGCCAGCGCTCAAAATGTATGTGGCGGCACACCCATCATACTCACCGCAACAGGTGCAGAATCATACATTTGGTCCACGGGACAGACCGGATCCAGCATAACGGTTACGCCGGGCACCACAACGGTGTATAATGTCATTGGCATTTCTTCTAATGGATGCACAGGCTCAGCCTCCGTAACGGTCAACATCATTCCATCACCGCAGGTAACATTATCCGGACTGGGATCGCATTATTGCCTCAATGATGCACCTGTGGAGCTGGTGGGCATGCCCGCCGGAGGTATTTTTAGTGGCCCGGGGGTAGTTGGCGGTCAATTCAGGCCACAGTTGGCCGGACCAGGCGATCATATGATTGTGTATTCATATCTCAGTCCTTTCGGTTGTATTGGAGCAGATACAGTGTTTACGACAGTTGTTGCCATCAGCGCCTCCATCAACCTCGGCCCGAATGTGTCGATTTGTCCTCACGAGCAGGTGCAGTTTGATGCAGGACCAGGGTTCCAGCACTACTTCTGGAGTACGGGCGATACCACCCGCACCACCATTGTCCGGGGCAATAGTTATTTCCCCGGAACCACCCGTACCATTACCGTGGTAGGCACCATTGCCCAATGCTCAGCTTTGGGTTCGGTGAATGTGACCATACGCAGCGACTGTTACATCGGCATTGGCGAACAGGACGACAGCAACCGCATCAGCCTGTCGCCCAACCCCACCCACGGCAGGTTTACCATCAACCATAATCTGCCCGGCGGAGAGCTGTTGCGCATTGATGTGTTCAGCAGCCAGGGCGTGAATGTTTACAGCAGTGAAAGCTACACCTGCACAACTCTTAATCCGTGTTCGCTCGATCTGGGTCACCTGCCTTCGGGGGTTTACTCAGTACTCATAGTGCACAAAGGCAGGCAATATACCCGAAAGCTTGTACTGATGTAGTGCAGCCTTGTTTCAACAAAGCTCATGGGCAGGATTTTGGCTACTTTTGCGCAAAATTTCTGCCCATGAGTCGTTTTATCGGTATTGGAAACGCTTTGGTGGATGTGCTTGTGCAGATACCCGACGCCGCCATCCTCCAGCAGCTACAGTTGCCCAAAGGCAGCATGCAGCATGTGGATTATGAGCGTGCGCAACAAGTGATGAAAGCTGTGCAGCAGTTTGGTCATCACATGGCCTCCGGCGGATCGGCTTCCAATACCATCCACGGCCTGGCACGCCTGGGTAACGACACCGCATTTATAGGTCACACCGGAACCGACGAAATCGGAATGTTTTTCCGTGAAGACATGGAGAAGGCGGGCATTCGTCCAATGCTTGTTACCAACTCCGACCCAACAGGTATAGCCCATGCACTCATTACCCCTGATGGCGAACGCACTTTTGCCACTTTTCTGGGTGCCGCCCTAAACCTGAACGCAAAACACCTGCATGCCGGCATGTTCGATGCAGCTGACTACCTTTATGTCGAAGGCTATCTTGTACAAAACGAAGAGCTGATCAGAAAGGCCATGCATTTGGCAAAACAATGCGGATTGCAGGTGGTGCTCGATCTGGCCAGCTACAATGTTGTCGAAGCCAACAGGGTGTTGCTGGACGAGCTCCTGCGTTCTTATGTTGACATAGTATTTGCCAATGAGGAAGAAGCAAAAGCTCTTACGGGCGGTACTCCCCAACAAAGCCTTGATTATCTGGCCGGAGTTTGCACCACGGCTGTGGTGAAGCTCGGAGCCAACGGAGCAATCGTAAAGCATGGGATGGAAACTGTTGCCGGACAAGCCTTTGATGCCAGAGTGCTCGACACTACCGGAGCCGGTGACATATTTGCCGCTGGATTTCTGCATATTTACGCCTCAGGCGGTTCGCTCGGGCAGGCTCTTAAAGCCGGTGCGCTGCTTGGAGCAAGGGTCATAGAGCAACTTGGACCAAAACTTCCTGAAACAAGCTGGCCCGCATTAGCCAAAAGTCTGCTTTCGGATTGATTGCCACCTATGCCGGAAACATGAACTGACCAGCATCCCCAACGGCCTCATTTCCTTATTCAGGTTCGTTATAAATAAGCCGGAACGCCTTTGTTATTGGCCTTAAATTCATAAATTTGCGCCCTTATCATCCGGCAGGAAGTTAAATTAATATGAATTAATATGAAGATTTTTCAGACAGATGAGATTAGAAATGTGGCCCTTATTGGTGCCGCCAAATCGGGGAAAACTACCTTATCCGAAAATATGCTCTTTGAGGGCAAAGTAATAAACCGTAAAGGATCCGTTGACGACAAGAATACGGTATCGGACTACAGACCAATCGAAACTGAGCGGCAGATATCTGTTCACCTTTCGCTGCTGCATACCCTGCATGATGGAAAAAAGTTCAACATCCTGGATGCGCCCGGTTTTAGCGATTATACCGGAGATATTCTGGCGGCTGTCAATGTGGCCGACGTGGCAATATGCACCGTAAACGGACAATCGGCAGTGGAAGCCACCACCGAAAATGCCTGGCGTCAGGCAGCAAAGGCAGGCACTCCTGTGATCTTTTTCGTCAATCAGCTTGACCACCACAACGCCAATTTCGACGAAACGGTGCGTCAGCTCAGGGATTATTTTGGCGAAAAGGTTACACTGACCCAATATCCTATCAACACAGGCGAAGGATTCGACACCGTGATCGACCTTATGCTCATGAAGATGCTCAAATTCAAGCTTGGTGGAGGTGAGCCGCAGGTGATGGATATACCGGCCGGCGAAATGGCCAAGGCCGAAGAACTGCACCGCGCCCTCGTGGAGCTGGCTGCAGAAGGCGACGAAGCACTTATGGAAAAATATTTCGAAAACGACACCCTCAGCCTCGACGAAATTCGCGAAGGTATCCGTAAAGGCCTCGTAAACCGCGGCATCTTCCCGGTATTCTGCGGAGCTGCCAAGCATGGCGTTGGAGTGACCAGGTTAATGGACTTTATCAGCAAAACGTGTCCATCCCCATCCGATGCCCGCGGACGCAGCACCACCGATGGAAAGTATTACGGATGCAAAACCTCCGACCCGGCAGCACTCTTCATCTTTAAGATGGCAAACGAGCAGCACCTTGGCGAAATTTCCATGATCAAGGTGATGGGAGGAGAAATATTTGAAGGACAAGACCTTGTCAATCCACGTACCAGTAATAAGGAACGAATTTCACAACTTTTTGTAGTGAATGGAAAAAACCGCGAAAAAGTTGAAAAGGCTATGGCCGGCGATATCGTGGTGACCATTAAGCTGAAGGATGCCCGTACCAACGATAGCCTCATGGACACCAAAGCAGCTGATGCCGGTTTCGTGCCCATCGTGTATCCCGACCCCTTATTTTCGACCGCTATAAAGGCCGCCAACTCCAACGACGACGAAAAGCTGGGCAGTATTCTTCAGGATATGCATCGGACTGACCCTACGATTATTGCAGGCCTTTCCCGCGAACTCAAGCAGCTTATCCTGCAGTGCCAGGGCGAATACCATTTGAATACCGTTAAATGGTATCTGGACAATGTGTACAAAATTGAAGCAGTACTCGCTGCACCAAAGATCCCTTATCGTGAAACGATCACCAAGGCAGCCAAAGCCGACTACCGCCATAAGAAACAATCAGGTGGCGCCGGCCAGTTTGGCGAGGTGCACCTCATGGTACAGCCTTATTTTGAAGGATATAAGGATCCGACAGATTTCCCTGTCCGTGGCAAGGAAGAACACAACCTGCCATGGGGAGGTAAGCTGGTTTTCAACAACTGTATCGTTGGCGGATCAATTGATGCCCGTTTTATGCCGGCAATCCTCAAAGGTATCATGGAGCGCATGGAAGAAGGTCCGCTTACAGGATCGTATGCCCGCGATATTGTGGTGTATGTGTACGACGGTAAAATGCACCCCGTTGACTCGAACGAAATCTCCTTTAAACTTGCCGGCCGCAATGCCTTTAGCGCTGCATTCAAGAATGCCGGACCAAAAATTATGGAACCCATTTACGATGTTGAGGTGCGTATGCCTGAAGATATGATGGGCGCTGTGATGACCGACCTTCAGGGCCGCCGTGCCGTGATTATGGGAATGGATTCTGACGGCAAATACCAGATTATCCGTGCAAAGGTGCCGCTGGCCGAAATGGATCGCTACAGCACTTCGCTCAGCTCAACCACCTCGGGTCGAGGAAGCTTCAGTATGAAGTTTGCCGAATACAGCCAGGTGCCCGGCGATGTGCAAACCAAACTGCTTAAGGAGTACGAAGAAAAACTCAAAGACGAGGATTAATTTCCAAAGCCCAATAAACGGAAAAGGCCACCGGTTGAAGGTGGCCTTTTTATTTGATTTATTTCGCAATTTAGCGGACAAACACGTAGCGGATGACACCGACACTCATGCTGTTTTTGCTGCGGTACATATGCCTCGAAGCAATCGCTTTGGTGTTGAAAGGGATGTCGTTGATATAGGGCTCTTCAGGCATGCGAAAGGGGACGTTCAAGGCCTTCTCGGCCAGGCTCTGGCCGGCTATCGCCCGCGTGTCGAAAGGAATGTCGTCAATATAGGCTTCTTCCGCCGGCCTGAATTCGGCTGCCAAACGGGTGGCCTGCACCGAATCGAAAATGGCCTTGGTGTTGAAAGGAATATCGTCGATATACTCCTCTTCAGCAATTTTGTAATTGCCTGCACTTAAACTAACTGAAGTGAAGAGAAGTATGAGGCTGAGGATTTTTACTGTTGCTTTCATTTTCTGTTGATTTAATGTTTTGATATCTCTTGAGACGTAAATACGTGCCAAAAGTTACAACAAACAGAAAATCAACAATATACATGGCGACGTGTGATAATGACCCGCAACTTCCGCTAACTTATGAACACCGATTGTACGCTGGCGTACACCCCAAAATGATTGACGATTTGGGCAGGAGCGAAGGTGTTCAGGGTTTCAGCTTGAATGAAACCGCTGTGCGGGCGCTTCGTTCTGCATCGAAACGCCTGATAATGCCTGTAAAACGCTCGATATCCAATGGTTTGAGCAAATAATCGTAAGCTCCATAACGTTTTGCCTTATCACGGTATTTAGAAAAGGCCGTGACAAAAATTACATCGAACTTGCGGATGGGAAAACGCTCGAGCAAATCGAAGCCCGATCCGCGGGGCATATCTATATCCAGTATAAGGAGCTCGGGCTTGGTTTGCTTAATTTTTTCCCAGGCCTGATCAATGAGATTGGCTGTCATAACCACCTCTGCCTCATGACAAAACTCTTTGATAATCATTTCGATAAGCGCAACTGCATCGGGCTCATCGTCCACAATGCCAATGCTGATTTTATTTTTCATGTTGATTGAGGTTAGCGAATCCCGGAAAGCGCAACACGGCCAATGTACCTGCAGCTTCTCCGTTTGGTGCATAAAGATCAATAATTTCAAGACTTATTTTGGATGACCTGCTGATGTTGATCAGGCTAATCCTCTTCTGTATGATAGATAAACCAAGGGAGCTTTTATTCGGTGTTCTTGTTTTTGAGGCAGCTTCGCGGCCTATGCCATTGTCTTCTACCCTAATCACCAGATCATTACCCTCAGCAAAAATGGAAACCAAAATACGCCCATCGCCAACGAGATCCTTTAATCCATGAAGCAGGGCGTTTTCGACAAGGGGTTGAATAAGAAATACCGGAATATGCGTGGCATCGGGGTTTATTTGCTTATCCGTCTGAATTTCAAAGCTGAATTTTTGCGGATTGCGGGCCGATTCAAGTTCCAGATATTGGCTGATCAGCTGTATCTCCTCGGTTAGCGAAGTATCAGGTTTTTGTGCGTTTTCGAGCATGGCACGCATAAATCCGGCAAAACGGGTGAGGTATCGGCTCGAAGCCATCCTGTCGTTTTCCAGTATGTAGCGCTGTACGGTGTTAAGGGCATTAAACAGGAAATGCGGATTCATCTGCAAGGCCAGTGCCTCCTGCTGATAACGCCTCATATCGTTTACGATATTGCGTTGGCGGGTTAATTGTTTGTTTACCAGGTAGAATAACAGCAAAAGTAAAAGAATGCCAAGGATCAAAGCCAGCGCAATAAACCACCAGGTCATCCAGAAAGGTCTTTGTACAACAATCTGCAAGGATTCCGGGGCAGGCGACCAACTGCCATCAGGGTTCAGCACCTGCACTTCGAATGAATATGAGCCCGGAGGCAAATAAGGGTATGAGGCGGTAGTTTGCTGATTGACCACCCAATCCTTTTCAAGGCCAAGCAGCCTGTGTCTGTAGGTATGCCGACCCTGAATAAAAAAGGAAATGGCAAAGTAATTGATGCTGATGCTGCTTTGGTTATGCCTCAGCTCGATAAACTCAGCTTCAGGATTATCGATTTGTTGATTACTTGTCGTAATACTTGTGATATGGCAAGGCATACGGATACCCATCAATAAGCCGGGATTTACTTCCAGGTAGCTGATAAAGCCGGCGCTGGATGCCACAATCCTGTCACCGATGATGGTCATTGCCGAAACCTCATTGGCCAGCATACCATATCCCGATGTGATATTTTGAATGATAGCAATTTTACCGCTGTTTACATCTCTGCTTAAAACTGATACTCCCTTGTTCGTGCCGGCAACAATATACTTACCCATGAGCTCGATGAAATTTACCGATGACGACAAGAGCCCTTCTTTGCGGCCAAAACTCATCAAAGTATCGGAAGTGAGCAGCATCAGGCCTCTTTCGCGTGTGCCAATCCACAAACTGTCGTTGCGCCATTTAAGGGCGGTTATCCGCAGATTGCCCAGTCCAGTTGATTGAACGGGTTCAAGTGATTGGCCATTAAAAGTGTAAAGTCCGATCTGGCTTCCCAAAAACAATGTGCCTCCCGTTGCTGACTCGATAGCCTCAACACGGTTCAGTATTTTGTCACCATAAATTGGTGTTAAAGAGCCATCTTCCCGCAAACCATAAAAACCGGCAAATGTACCAACCCAAAGTATGCGCTGTACAGTATCGTATAACAGGCTTTTCACGCCCAATATTGAATATTGCCTTTGTGTTTGGGTTTCTAAAAGCTGCGAACGTCCGGAATTGATATCGTGTACTACTATGCCTTTGTTGGTACCTACCCAGAGTGTTTTTCCATCGGGGCTGGGTAAAATCCGGCTGATAATCGTTTCGCCCGAACTGCCAATGTGGTATCTTTTCGACCTTTTTCCATCGTAATATCCAAAAACATTAAACGAGCTGAACCACAGCCGTCCGAAGCAGTCTGTTTTGAGGTTGATGATTTTTTCCTGACGGAACATGCTTGAGGGAACGATCACCCGGTTGCGTTTTTCAGGTATATAAAATATGCCCGAGTTCATCGAGGTAAACCATAAGCCGCCTTCGTGATCCTCGAAAAACGAACTGATGGGTTCTCCATCCAGAAAAACATCAATTTCATTTAATTCCCTGTCAAACATGCGTCCGCCTCCACCTGTTGTCGAAAGCCAAATCTTGCCCTCCCTGTCAGAATCAATGCGGTTTATTATGTGCTGAAGTTGCACAGCTTTTACAAGTTCCCCCGACCTTAAATGCAATATGACGTTGTTTTCCGAAACATAAATATCATCATCCAGTTTTAATACATCATTAAACTGATTAGGATACTTACGTTGACCAAAAAGCATGCTTACATCAAGAGTATCTGCAACTGCAGTATCCCGTTGATGAATGATGGTCTTTGTCGGTAGTAATCTGGCGTGGTCGATGAGCATCCTGCCATCGGAGGAAGGTGCAATGATCAAGGTGTGTCGATCCTTTTGGGGATTCTGATGTACTATATTGCCCAGTGGATCAATATGAAAAAGTCCCTCCTTGCGCATCGAGAACCAGATGTTGTCGGCAGTGTCAACAGTGAACTTGGTGAAAATGGAATAGCGGCTACTAAGGTTGTTTTCAAAATAAGACGTCAGTTTGTCGTTATGTTTGTACGCATATATCCTGCCTTTGTGGTGGTAACCCATTTTTCCTGAAAGCGTCACAAACCAGACACGGTTTTTTTTATCCTTAAAAAGTGTAAACACGGCGTTTTCGGGCAATCCATCATCCACATCAAAGGTTCGGAATTGATAACCGTCGTAACGCACCAGCCCATGATCGGTGCTGAACCACAAATAGCCGTCATCGTCCTGCACCGATTGATAAACCTCGGATGAGGGCAAACCCTGCCGGCTGTCGTACTTGCGGAAAAATTGGTCCTGTGCACGCAGACCGGATAATTGCAAAACAGCAACCATCAGCAGAAGTAATCCCCCTCGGTTCATGAGCAAGTTTTATGCTTACAAATGTAAGGTGTTGGCGATGGGAATCAAAGCATCAAAGCGCTTTATCCATCGGCAATCACACCACTGCCAAGGCAATAAGGCGCTTCGGGATGATAAAGTACTCCAAATTGTCCGGGGGCAATTCCGCTCAGCATGCGGTCAGCCACGATAATCACCTTATCGCCCTCCAGCCGCAGTTTGCCGAAGTTAAATTCGGGCTGATGTCTGATTTTAAACCTTACGGGCATATCGTTGGTCAGCCGAAAATCGCTGTGCAGCAGGTTGATGTCAACCAGTGGCACTTCCAGGCTCATCAGCGACTCGGGATGAACCGCATTCGATACGTAAATGGTGTTTTCCGCGACATCCTTTTTCACCACATACCATGGTCCTCCGCTCAGTCCCAATCCTTTGCGCTGTCCGATGGTATGAAACCAGAAACCTTTGTGTGTGCCCAGTACCTTACCGGTTTCCATTTCCACTATTTTTCCGGGAAGCTCGCCCGTATAGCGCCTGATAAATTCATTATAGTTGATTTTACCCAAAAAGCAGATGCCTTGGCTATCAGGCCTGTGGGCCGATGGCAGGCGCATTTTTTCAGCTATTTTGCGCACCTCGGGTTTGGTCAGGCTGCCCAATGGAAACATCAACTTGCGGAGCTGTTGCGGTGTAACACGAGCCAGAAAATATGTCTGGTCTTTCACCGGGTCGGCAGCCAAACCAAGCAGGTGGTCGCCGTTGTTTTCGATGATTCGGGCATAGTGACCTGTGCTGATGCGGTCGAATTGGTTGCCAAAGCGTTCTTCAAAGGCGCCAAACTTGATCAGCCGGTTACACATCACATCGGGATTAGGTGTCAGCCCCTTTTTGACAGCGTCGATGGTGTAGGCCACAACACTTTCCCAATACTCCTTCTGTAGGTCAACTATGATGAAATGACAGTCGTATTTATCGGCTATGTAGGAGGTTATCTCAATATCCTCATCTGATGGACAGTCGGTGTAGCCGGGCACATCCTCCATGCCTATCTTGATGTAAAAAATAACGGGATCATATCCTTGCTCTTTGAGCAGAGGTATTGTCACCGAGCTGTCCACTCCGCCCGATACCAAGGCAGCTATTTCCATTCTGTGATTGTTGAGCTGCAAATTTCGTTCATTCCGGCATACAAAGGCTCTGCGATTCTTTGCACTCGTTTGCATTATGCGCAAAAACCGTACCTTTGAATACTTTTTCTCAAACCTGCATCCACTTGTAAACCAATATAAAACATCATATGTACGGAAAGATTCAGCAACATCTGCAACGCGAACTGGACGGCATCCGCGAAGCCGGGTTGTACAAAAACGAACGCATCATCGTAAGCCCGCAAAATGCCGAAATCACCCTGAACACCGGCCAAAAAGTGTTAAACTTTTGTGCCAACAATTATCTTGGCCTGTCGGACAATCCTCAGCTGATTGAGGCTGCCAAAAATGCCCTCGACACTCATGGCTTCGGCATGAGCTCGGTGCGCTTCATATGTGGCACACAGGACCTGCACAAGACTTTGGAAATGAAGGTTGCCGAGTTTTTCGGAACCGAGGATACCATTCTCTATGCAGCCGCCTTCGATGCCAACGGAGGCGTTTTTGAGCCATTGTTTGGCGAGGAAGACGCCATTATTTCCGACGCCCTGAATCATGCCAGCATTATCGACGGTGTTCGCCTGAGCAAGGCAAAGCGCTATCGCTACGCCAACGCCGATATGGAGGACCTGGAAAAACAGCTTATCGAGGCACAGGCTCAACGTTTTCGCATCATTGTCACCGACGGCGTCTTCTCGATGGATGGCAATGTGGCGCCCATGGATAAGATTGTGGAGCTGGCCGAAAAATACGATGCGCTCATCATGGTTGACGAGTGCCACTCCGCGGGCGTGGTAGGTCAAACTGGTCGCGGTGTAACCGAATTGTACAATATCCGGGGCAAGGTCGATATCATCACCGGCACTTTAGGCAAAGCTTTTGGCGGTGCCATCGGCGGATTCACCACCGGCCGAAAAGAGATTATCGAACTGTTGCGCCAGCGTTCGCGGCCCTACCTTTTCTCCAATTCATTGCCTCCGGTAGTGGTGGCTGCAGGCATCCGTATGTTCGAAATGATGGACGAAACCAATGAGCTTCAGGACAGGCTGCATGCCAACACCGCCTACTTCATGGACAAGATGATGGCAGCCGGATTCGATATCAAACCTACGCGTTCGGCTATCTGTGCGGTGATGCTCTACGATGCACCTTTATCGCAAAAAATGGCTGCACGTTTGCTCGACGAGGGCATTTACGTGATTGGTTTCTATTACCCGGTGGTGCCAAAGGGGCAGGCCCGCATCCGCGTGCAGCTGTCGGCGGCACACCAGCGCGAACACCTCGACAAGGCCATTGCTGCCTTTACCAAGGTAGGTCGTGAGCTGGGTGTTATTCGTTGATTAGCTTAACAAGCCACAGGCTCAGCCCGGGAGCCTGTGGCTTATTCGGGGCTTGGACCGCAACTAATATACACATCACCATGATCTATGGCATCGGCACAGATATCATCGAAGTGGGGCGCATGGAACGCCAACTTACAGGCAACAAAGGCCTGCGCGACCGCCTTTTCACCCTTCGTGAACAGCAGTACGCCGAGGGTAAAGTGACCTGTTTTCAGCACTTTGCGGCTCGTTTTGCAGCCAAAGAAGCTTTTTTTAAGGCACTGGGCACCGGTTACCGCTTTGGCATGGCCTTTACCGAGGTAGAGGTGGTCAATGATGAGCTGGGCAAACCCGCCTTTGTTTTTCATGGTAAAGTGCTGGAATACCTTCAAAAGGAAAATATCACGCAAATCCACCTGAGCATTTCGCATGTGAAAGAAATGGCGAGCGCCCTTGTGGTGATTGAGCGTTAGGCCGAAAAGCCATTTCATGCAAGGCTGACCTTCATGTGGTCAGGGCCATAAAAGCTGATTTTCGATAGCGGCGATTGACCATTACCAATCGATATCCACAAGCACCGGACAATGATCTGAATGTACGGCCTGTGGTATGATACTTGCCGAGCGCAGACCCGGTAAAAGGTTTTCGGTAATCATATGGTAATCGATACGCCAGCCCTTATTGTTGGCGCGGGCGTTGGCACGGTAGCTCCACCAGCTGTAATGATGTGGTGCTTTTACCAAATGACGGAAAGTGTCCACATAGCCTTTTGCTAAAAATCCACTCATCCACTCGCGTTCTTCGGGCAGAAAGCCCGAAACGGTGGCATTGCGTATAGGGTCGTGAATGTCAATGGGCTGATGGCATATGTTATAATCGCCCGAAAGCACCAGAAATGGTCTTGTGTTACGCAAATCTTCCACGTAAGCTTCAAAATCTTTCAGCCACTGCATCTTGAAGGCCTGACGCTCTTCGCCGCTGCTGCCCGATGGATGATAGACCGAAACCACAGAAACCTCTCCATAGTCGGCCCTCAAAAAGCGACCTTCGGCGTCGTATGCCGGTATTCCCATGCCCCTGATCACCCTGTCGGGCTCGGTGCGGCTGAGAATGGCCACTCCGCTGTAACCCTTTTTTTCGGCTGGAAACCAAAAGTGTTTATAGCCAATCATTTCAATTTCGAACAGTGGTATCTGATCGGGAGTGGCTTTTATTTCCTGAAGGCATACCACATCAGGTCGTGCTGCTTCTAACCACTGAAGCAGGCCTTTGCTCATGGCCGAGCGTATGCCGTTGACATTATAGCTGATGATGCGCACGAGGTATGATTTAGGTGCGAAGTTAAAGAATCTCCATGGAGTTGTTTGCCCGGAGTTTTCAGCTGCAGATTTTCTTCCTACATTAGCCGGACAATCAACATCTATGAAGCGCCGCAACATCCTGCTCACACGGTTTCACAGCTGGAGGGTCCGAAACATCAGCGAGCGTCAATACATCTATATATTAAGTGTGGTGGCTGGTATTGCAGCTGCAACGGCAGCCATTATCATTAAAAAGTCAGCACATTTCATACAATACCTGCTCACCAGCTGGTTTGCCAGTCAGTACGATTATTTCCTGTTCATGTTCTATCCGGCTGCCGGTATCTTTATTGCCTTGTTGTTTATGCGTTTTGTGGTCAAACAGGAGCCGGGTCATGGCATTCCGGGAGTGCTGCATGCCATTGCCCGGCGCAACGGGCTCATTCGCTTTCACAACACCTACTCGGCCATAGTTTCGAGCGCGCTGACGGTAGGCTTTGGCGGTTCGGTAGGTCTCGAAGGCCCAACGGTGAGTACAGGCGCTGCGGTGGGCTCCAACATAGGGCAGGCGCTTCGGCTCAATCACCGGCAAATTATTCTGATGATCGGGCTGGCAAGCGCTGCTGCAATGGCGGCAATTTTCCAGTCGCCCATAGCGGCCATCATTTTTGCCGTTGAGGTAATGGCCATTGATTTCGCGGTGGCTTCCATGCTACCCTTGCTCATCGCCACCCTTACGGCCGTGCTTATGTCTTATTTTGTGCTTGGTCAGACGGTGATGTACCCTCTGGGCGAAGAACTGCGGTTCGATCCTCACACAACGCTTTATTTCGTGGGGCTGGGCTTGCTTTCCGGATTATTCTCGGTATATTTTACCAGGGTAATCATACAGGTTGAGGAGTTTTTCGCCCATCGTATTTCCAGCTGGCAAAAACGCTTTCTGGTCGGAAGCCTTGGCCTGGGTTTGTTGATTTTTTTATTTCCGGCCCTGTATGGCGAAGGCTACGAAGCCATCAACAGTATGTTGAAGGGTGATTTTTCCAGCCTCTACGAGCGCAGTATTTTTTATAGCTACCGCGAAAATTTTTGGGTAATCATGGGTCTCTTTGCCCTTATGTTGATACTCAAGCCTTTTGCCTCGGCATTCACCTTTGCGGCCGGAGGTGTTGGAGGCGTTTTTGCACCTGCACTTTTCATGGGAGCTTTCCTCGGCCTGTTTTATGCCACCTTGCTGAGTCATTTCACGGATATCGGAATCCATCCCGGCATATTTGCGGCCGTGGGTATGTCGGGAATGATCAGCGGTATATTACATGCTCCGCTTACAGCCTTCTTTCTGATAGCTGAAATCACCGGTGGCTATAGTCTTTTTATTCCGCTGATGATTGTTTCCACCATTTCGTTTGCCGTCACAAGGGCCTTAGTGCCCAATTCCATCTATACCTACCAGCTGGCGCGCCGTGGCGAGCTTATAACCCACAATAAAGATCGAAGTGTGCTCAATATGATGAAAGTTGGCCACCTGATCGAGACCAACTTCCACACTATCAAACCGGGGCAAACCATTGGAGATCTGGTCAAGGTGATCAGTGCTTCCAAGCGCAATATTTTTCCGGTGGTGGACAACGATGGTCGTTTTTTTGGACATATTCTGCTCGATGATATCCGGCAGATCATGTTCGATCGGGAGCTCTATAATACACCGGTGGAAAGTATCATGGTTTTTCCTGAAAATGTTATCCATCCCGATGACCCGATGGAGGAGGTGGCCGCAAAGTTCCAGAATTCAGGCAAGTATAACATAGTGGTGCTGGACGGCGAAAAGTATCTTGGCTATGTTTCACGGGCAAACGTGTTCCTCACCTACCGGAAAAAGCTTAGCGACCTCTCTCAGGATTAGAAGTATTTTTCCCTACACCACAACAGTTTCGTTGTGCAGACAAGCGTAATAAAAGCCCGGCTCTCCGGAGTTTTTGATATCAGTGTTCAGGCCTAACTCAATACCCAATGCCTCAACATCAGGCATTATTCCTGATCGTCAGCAAACCACTCGGCATAACTTGAAGCCGTTTCGCGCAGACGAACGCTGTGAAGCCTGAGGCCATCCGGCAAACGTGAAGCAATACGCCCGGCAAAGTCGATTACCATTAACTCGCTGGTAGGCTGATAATCAAGCATAATCACATTCTCGAAGGCCTCCGAAAGGTGTTTGGTGATTTCCCCAGGCATTTCGCGGTTGAGTACCAAAGCATGATCGAAAACATCGACAACCTCGTCCTTGACTATCCTTTTGAGGTCACCAAAATCCATCACCATACCCAGTTTGGCGTGGGATTTCTCCTCGATGGGTTTTCCAATTACCGTAACGCTCAGCTCGTAGGAGTGGCCGTGAACATTTCGGCAAGGGCCATCGTATCCCAGCAGTGCATGGGCCATCTCGAACTTGAATTCTTTGGTGATGCGGATATGGGCACGTTTAGTCATGGCAGATATTGTCAGGGTTTTACAAAAAGTTTTCCGGTAGCGCTGATTTGGCCAGGCTGTGCCAGGCGCAGCAGGTAAAACCCTTGCCTGAGTTCATCCAGGTTGAGCTGTGCGGTACCTGCTTCCAGCGAAATTGTCCGGTCGAAAACCAATCTTCCGCTGTTGTCGAGCAGCTGAATGTTTACAGGACCATCCACACATCCGCCGCAATGCACAAAGGTCTGATCTTTTGCAGGGTTTGGCCATGTGCTGATGCTGTAATAAGGTTTGCTTTCAATTTGCCCTGCCGTGGGGTCCCAGATCAGCGCCGCAAACTCAGGCCTGTCGATAAAAGGATTGCGGTTTTGCTGCAAGGCATAAACGGCATTGTTTCGATCTGTTTCTTTCTGGCTCACAGGGTCCTGTTGATGCCATCGGAGCAGCATGGTCATAGCCCACGGTCGGATCTCGGCTCCCAAAGTCATTTCGCTTCCGGCCCAGCCTGCATCCTCTCCCATGTAACGCACTGACATATAAAAAAATCCCCGAGCAAAGTCGCCTTTGTAGGCATTGATGGGTTCAAATACAGTACCGGTGTAACCAGGGGTTACCGAAGGACCCAGTTTTGAACCATTGGTTGATGTCCAGCTCGGCATGTTCACTTCGCCAAACGGGAAGTTAGCCCGGCGGTTGTTCACATAACCATCTGTAGGCACAATGTGATACAGGTCGGAGTACATCGGCAGCTGGCTGTTGAACCAGCTTGCCGGCCAGGAATGCTCCCGGTTATAGCATTGTCCTTCGGCAGTGTAATTGCCACATTGGTTCACAAAAAAAGTGTACTCATAAGCCGGTGTACCACCCGGAATGTCCGAATACATATCCCATACCTTGTCGTTGGGTTTTCGGTCGGTTTGGTAAAAGGCCTGCCATAAGCCGTTATAAGTCAAGGCCTGATGATCCTTGATGATATTGTGCAGCGCAGTTTTCAGGGCCTGACCACTCAAGCCTTCGGCATCATTGTAATAACCCGAAGGTGGTTGCGCTGACAAAGACAGGCGCAAACATAACGCAGTGAAGACCAGAGATATAATACGATAAAACAAGGTCATGCTGCCCAAAGCTTAGTGAATAAATATAAAAAGCCAATAAGGAGAATAATACCGGCTGCAAAAAATTGAAATACACTGGAAAGAATTATGTTGACACGGGATATGTTCATGCTGATGCCGGCAATCGACCATGCAAAGCCTGCGGCCACAAGCAGCAAGGGCAGCAGGTTTCCATAAGGCATAAAATGGAATCCGGCCATACCGACAATGAAGGTGTTGATTCCGGCCGAAACAGTCATGATAAAAAACTTGGAATAGTTGTCGAACGAAAAAAGCCTTGAACCTTTGCGGATATTAAAAGCTTCAATAGCCATACGGACAGCCACAGCCGCCAGTATGCCAAACACCACCCACTTGTATCGTTTGACAAACAAATGCATAAAGGTGTTGCCCAACAGATCTCCCAGATGATACATCACACCTTGGATCAACCCAAAAATGGTGGCCAGAAAAATATTTTTCAGGTGGCTGTTACGGTGATCGCGGTTTTGTCCCAATGCCAGTGGGAAAGTGTTATAGCCCAGAGCGATAATAAACAGAATATTAAAAAGATGTACCATGGCTATGCTGCTTTATTGCAAAAGTAGTTTGTTCAGTTGGTCTTTTTGTGCATGGAATATACCAATGCGCAAATCTTTTCAAGCCACTCAGCATCGGTCTGGTCGAAGGCGGCATGTTGTGTACTATCCACATCGAGCACGCCCACAATTTCGCCGGCCGAATTGCGCAGCGGCACCACTACCTCCGAATTGGAACGGCTATCGCAGGCAATATGACCGGGAAATTGATGCACGTCTTCAACCACCACGGCCTTTCCCGCATTTATGCCTGCCCAGCAAACACCTGTGTTAATTTTCAGGTCGATACAGGCAAGCGAACCCTGATATGGTCCCACCTGAAGCCTGCCTTCGTGAAGCAGGTAAAATCCGGTCCAGAAAAAGTATTCCATTTTATGGTGCAGCACGGCAATAATGGTTGCCATATTGGAAATGGGGTTGTTGCTCTTTTCCAACAATCCGGCAATCTGGACATATAGCCGTTGATAACGCTGTGCTTTTTTCTCCCGGTTCATCATACTATGAATGATTTGGTTGGCAAAAATACACACAATCCGGCTGCTGAACGGGCAGGCATCAACGGCTGTCTAACTCAAAATCTTGAATTTCAACAGTTTTCGAAAACGATTGAAATAAAATATTACATCACCTCCAATACCTTCTAAAGGTCTGACAATCAATTGTAAATTACAATTAATTAATTTACAGCCACTTGTCAGTATGCGGCCTTGAGTGTATTTTTGCCGGGCTTTTAGCAACAACCTAATCACAAACTAACAAAAAGAGCATGAGCATTAAAAAGCAATTTCTGAAGAGCAAGCCTGTTTGCAAGGTGAGCTTCAAGGTGAGCAAAGATGATGCAGCCGGTGCAGGTCAGGTGGCCGTGCTGGGCGATTTCAACAACTGGGAACCTCAGGCCGGTGCGATGAATGCACTGAAGGATGGTTCTTTCAGCCTGACACTCGAGCTGGAATCGGGCAAGGCATACCGGTTTCGTTATCTGGCCGATGGCAGTCGCTGGTTCGACGAAGCTGAAGCTGATGGCATTGAGGCCGGTGAGTTTGGCGCGGCCAACAATTTGCTTCAACTCTGATACTACAGAATCAGGCCGTGGCCATATGCCACGGCCTGATTTTTATCTATACACTAAATCTTTTCCAGTTCCACGGTAAAGTGGCGCAGGATAGGTGCTTCGGTGACAATGCGGTAACCTGAGCGGATTTCGTTGCGACGGTTCCAGACATTCATCAGGCATGCGGCCACATAGGCCATGTGATTATTGGTATATGTTCGCCTTGGAATAGCCAGTCGCACCAATTCCAGGGCGGGATATCGGTTCACTCGGGTCACCGGATCGCGGTCGGCCATGATGGTGCCTATTTCAACTCCGCGCACACCGCCTTCCACATACAGCTCCAATGCCAGTGTTTGTGCTACAAACTCCTCGCGAGGCACCTGGGGCAGGAATTTCAGCGCATCGACAAAGATGGCGTGCCCGCCAAAAGGATACTGCACCGGAATGCCTGCATCGTGCAACAACTGGCCCAGATAGGCCACCTGTTTGATGCGGGTTTGCAGATAATCGAATTCCGTAGCTTCGTAAAGACCGATGGCCAGGGCATTCATATCGCGCCCCGACATGCCACCATAGGTAATGTAGCCCTCGAACATGATATTGTAAACACTGGCCTGACGGAAAAGTGCTTCCTCTCTCATGCCAATGAATCCACCCATGTTAACGATGCCGTCTTTTTTGCTGCTCATCGTCATGGCATCGGCTTGGGCAAACATTTCGCGCACGATTTCGCGAATGCTTTTATCAGCATAGCCGGGCTCGCGAAGCTTGATAAAGTAGGCGTTTTCGGCAAAACGGGCAGCATCGAAGATAACCCGCACACCATATTTCCGGGCAAGCTGATTCACCTGTCGCATATTTTCCAGCGAAACCGGCTGTCCGCCCGAACTGTTACAAGTCACTGTAATAATAATAAAAGGAATCTGCTCTACGGGATAGGTGTCAAATACCTGTTGCAGCTTATTCAGATCAATATTTCCCTTGAAAGGGTGATCGATTGTGGTGTCGGAGGCTTCATCAATCGTGCAGTCGATGGCCGTGGCATTCCGAAACTCGATATGCCCCTTGGTGGTATCGAAGTGAGCGTTTCCGGGCACCACATGCCCTGCTTTGACGAGCGTACTGAACAACACATTTTCGGCGGCTCTGCCCTGATGGGTTGGCAGAAAATAAGGGAATCCGGTAATGTCGTTGATAGCTTCCTTGAGTTTGTAATACGACGAAGCCCCGGCATACGATTCGTCACCAAGCATCATACCCGACCACTGATGGTCGCTCATGGCGCCGGTGCCGGAGTCGGTGAGCAGGTCAACAAAAACCTGATCGCTCTGCAGGTTAAACAGGTTAAAACGGGCTTGTGCAATCCAGCGTTCACGCTCTTCGCGGGTGCTGCGCCGGATGTTTTCAACCATCTTGATTTTGAAATTCTCGGCAAATGGAAGTTCCATGATTCAATATAGTTTTAGGTGAATAATTAAATTGTCCTTTGCTGAACGTTAAGTGTCCGCCAACGTACACAACCACCTAAAACCTGTCGCGCTCTTTCAGGTTGATGAAATTAAATTTTGCGCTCGGCTGAAAAACCATAAGGGCTGAAATAGCTTACCCGACAAAGTTAATCATTCGTTGAAGATTGTCAAGTGCCGGCAGTAAATATCATTAAGACAGGGATTTATAATTATCGATGCTTACGAAAAAGGTCGTGTTTTTTTGTGGTTCATGGGGCGCCAAATGGTTATTGCTCTTTTGTTGAGGTGGCAAAACCTGCAACCCCAAAAAGTTTGGCATGTCTTTTTATCTGGCAGGTGAGTACCAAAAATTACGCAAAGTGGAAACGGTCATCACCCAAGCGCAAAGCGATCTCATCCTGCAATGCCTCGAAGGCAACCGAAAGGCACAATTCGCTTTATATCAACAATATGCTAAAGCCATGTTCAACCTAAGCTATCGGATGATGCAAAACCGCGAAGACGCCGAGGACGTGCTTCAGGAGGCTTTTTTCGAAGCATTCGACAAGCTGCATCGTTTTCGCTTCGAGAGCACCTTTGGGGCATGGCTGAAACGCATCGTTGTCAACCGCTGCATCAACGCACTCAGACGTAAGCGCGTTCAGTTGCAGTATCTCGATAATATGGAAGTATTTGCCGGCATACCCGACGAAGCGCATGAAGAAACCGGACTTTCGGTTGAGCAGGTGAAAAAAGCCATGACGAGGCTGCCTAACGGCAGTCGGACGATCTTTTCGCTTTACCTTCTCGAAGGGTACGATCATAACGAAATTGCCGAAATACTGGATATCTCGGTATCCAACTCCAAGACACAGTACATGCGGGCACGTCAACGCGTGAAAGAAATCATGATGCAACAGGAATATGCAGCTTAAAACACTCGAAAAAATTGTCATAGAAAACCCAATGGCTTTTGACGACCTGGAGCCTGACCCTGTTATTTGGCTGCGGTTGGAACAGCAACTAATTCTTAAACAATCAGTTAATGATGTATTAGGTTTACCTAAAAAGAACAACGAGATCATTAGCAAGCGTTCCGATAAACAAGATTATTGCAAAAAATTTTCATCATTCTGGTCTCACAATTACCATAATTAAACAATTTTTTTCGAACCAAAAATCCTCTTTTGATCAAATCTTCTGTCATTACCTGGAAATGGATCAGTCCCGCTCTGATCATGTTTGTGGCTCTCGCCCTGCAAAGCATTGAAAGTGAATGTGCTGCACTTAAAGATGTGTTGCCAAAAGACAATATCCGAACTGCACTCAACAAACAACGAGCTGCTGCGAGACAAAACGGATGTATGACGGCTGTTCCGGGAGTGGTGGAATGTTTGTGCAAAGCGAAAA
>DAOKYW010000014.1:0-78909 GCA_035325985.1 Bacteroidales bacterium | reverse complement strand
CTTGCAATCCGCCAGAGGCGGACTAGCCAGCTCAGATGCCGTACCAAACATTTCCCTTCGTGTAAAAGAACAACTTCGTGGAGAATAACGGATTCGAACCGTTGACCCCCTGCTTGCAAAGCAGGTGCTCTAGCCAGCTGAGCTAATTCCCCGATCTTTCGCAGACAAATCTCCTGTTACCTTTTCTCTCTCCTTTGTCTTTCTCTCCCCCTCATCCCCTGTCAACAGCCTCCGTCTGCTCAGTAGTCCCGGGCAGACTCGAACTGCCGACCCCTACATTATCAGTGTAGTGCTCTAACCAACTGAGCTACGGGACTGTGTAGCCTGCTTCTTTCAACGTAACCTGTCTTTGGATGCGATTTGAGGATTGCTCGCTGCGGACTTGCTAGTCCAAAAAAACCATAACAATCAACAAAAAAAACACCATCCAGACAACAGATTCCATCTATCGGGTCAACCTTAATTCTTTCTTTAAAGTCCTGTCTGTATTTCGATCGCATATCTGAAGCCGCCAAAAAACCAGAGAAAAGTAAATCCTGTCCACGATTTAGCTCTTATCTTTACAAATACCACTCCAAAACACATCTCTTCTCCCAAATTTAGCATATCAACTCGCTCTGATCGTAACACTACCTCTCCAGAAAGGAGGTATTCCAGCCACACCTTCCGGTACGGCTACCTTGTTACGACTTAGCCCCAGTCACCAAGTTTACCCTAGGCGGCTCCTTTTCGGTTACCGACTTCAGGTACCCCCGGCTCCCATGGCTTGACGGGCGGTGTGTACAAGGCCCGGGAACGTATTCACCGCGCCATGGCTGATGCGCGATTACTAGCGATTCCAGCTTCACGAAGTCGGGTTGCAGACTTCGATCCGAACTGAGACCGGCTTTCGAGATTCGCTCCCTGTCACCAGGTGGCTGCCCTCTGTACCGGCCATTGTAGCACGTGTGTAGCCCTGGACGTAAGGGCCGTGCTGATTTGACGTCATCCCCACCTTCCTCTCTACTTGCGTAGGCAGTTTCATTAGAGTCCCCAGCTTTACCTGATGGCAACTAATGATAAGGGTTGCGCTCGTTATGGGACTTAACCCGACACCTCACGGCACGAGCTGACGACAACCATGCAGCACCTCGCTCAACGCCCCGAAGGGACTTGAGATTTCTCCCAATAACATTAAGCGTTCAAGCCCAGGTAAGGTTCCTCGCGTATCATCGAATTAAACCACATGCTCCACCGCTTGTGCGGGCCCCCGTCAATTCCTTTGAGTTTCAACCTTGCGATCGTACTCCCCAGGTGGATCACTTATCACTTTCGCTTAGCCGCTGACTTTATATCGCCAACAACGAGTGATCATCGTTTACAGCGTGGACTACCAGGGTATCTAATCCTGTTTGATCCCCACGCTTTCGTGCATGAGCGTCAGTTATAACTTGGTGAGCTGCCTTCGCTATCGGTGTTCTGTAGCATATCTATGCATTTCACCGCTACATGCTACATTCCGCCCACCTCAACTAAACTCAAGACAAACAGTATCAAAGGCAGCCCCACAGTTGAGCCGTGGAATTTCACCCCTGACTTATTCGCCCGCCTGCGCACCCTTTAAACCCAATGAATCCGGATAACGCTCGCATCCTCCGTATTACCGCGGCTGCTGGCACGGAGTTAGCCGATGCTTATTCTTCAGGTACTTTCAACCTCGTAACTAGTACAAGGGTTTACTCCCTGACAAAAGCAGTTTACAACCCATAAGGCCGTCTTCCTGCACGCGGCATGGCTGGGTCAGCCTTGCGGCCATTGCCCAATATTCCTTACTGCTGCCTCCCGTAGGAGTCTGGTCCGTGTCTCAGTACCAGTGTGGGGGATCGCCCTCTCAGGTCCCCTATCCATCGTCGCCTTGGTGAGCCTTTACCTCACCAACTAGCTAATGGAACGCATGCCCATCTTTAACCGCCTCAACTCTAAACTATATTGGATGCCCAACATAATTACTACGGGGTATTAATCCGAATTTCTCCGGGCTATCCCCCTGTTAAAGGTAGGTTGCATACGCGTTACGCACCCGTGCGCCACTCTCATCAAGCATTGCTGCTTAACTGCCGTTCGACTTGCATGTATTAAGCCTGCCGCTAGCGTTCATCCTGAGCCAGGATCAAACTCTCCATAGTATTTGTCTCTTTATAAAAAAAAATTATACCTTCGAAGTAGTCCGACCAAAACTCATCGCTATGTCTCTTTCCTCTGGAATCTTCGTGTGCCTCTGTAGTAAATGTTACGTAATACCTAAATCAACGTAAACCTCTACCCTCTCTGGCTTTTTTTGGCTTCATTAGTTCAAAGAACTTCTTTGTTTTGCCTGTTTTATTCTCGAGCAGTTATCCCGCACAAAAAAACAGGACTGCAAAGATAAAACAGTTTTTCTTTCTCCCCAACAAGAATATCAAAAAATATTAACAAGACCCGAATAACTTTTTTCCACATCTTATCCTCTACCAGCCGTGTAATAATGGATGAATAACTACCATGGATGGAAATTACCTCTAAGTTTTCAACATCTGAAAATCTTGATCTCGAAAGAAGGCCCGAAAACTATTATGTGTCAGTATGAAGTGAAGCGGTGATGGTGTGAGGATCAGCAGCATTTAGCCTCGCGTGAAAACAGGCTTATCTTCTGACGATAGTTTGGCATTGTACACATATCCTTCGTCGGAGAAGGTTATTAACGCAAGAGGATCTTCGATTCGGTTCCGGATTATCCAAGAAGCCATCAGGCCACGGGCTCGCTTGGTAAAGAAGCTTATCATTTTGTAGCTCCCGTCTTTAGCGTCTTTAAACTCCGGAGATATAACTCTGTGCTTCAACTTTTTAAAATTCACACTCTTAGCGTATTCCTGTGAGGCAAGATTGATCAATAAAGGTACTGCCTGCGTTTCAAGGTCTTCCCTGAGGGCTTCATAAATGCGATTATTCCAAAAAGCATAAAGGTCTTTGGCTTTGCCATATCCTAATGCTGTACTCATTTCGAGCCGATAAGGCTGAATCAGGTCGAATGGTCGAAGTAAACCATAGAGCCCGCTCAGTATGCGAAGATGATTCTGGGCAAACTGCAGGTCGTCATGCTGCATGCTGTGGGCTTGCAGACCTTCATAGACATCACCCTTGTAGGCCAGAATGGCCGGCCGACGAGCAGCAAGATTAGCATCCGTGTTCCACTGCCGGTATCGTTCAACATTGAGTTGAGCCAACTTGGGGCTGATATCCAGTAGTTTACTGAGTTTATCTTCATTAAGTTTACGTAAGGCAAAGGCTAGCTGGCCGGCCTCTTTCTCAAAACGCGGAAAGGTGAAGCCAATTCCCGGCAGAGCACTCTCAAAATCAAGTGTTTTAGCAGGGGAAAGAAGGATGATCATGCTTCAGGTATTTATTTTCTGATTAACAACAGGTGATGAAGTTTGTTTTTCAGCTCTTCTTGATGTGGCCATTGTACACTGGTTCAGCATTCATCCGGCTGAGCAGTTCGGGATCACGGAGTAAAAAGAATGTTTCCCTTTCGGTCATTTTCAATTCAATCAGTCCGATAAGCATCATTTTCAAGAGTATATCCTCTGCTTTCTTTCGCGAGATTGTAGCTTGCTTAATAAATGAATCCATGGTGACAGGCGTTCCCGAATAGAGCATTCTGAATAATATCATCTCCGGCTGGTTGATCTGGATGCTGACATCGCTGCCGCTTCCGGACATTTTCCAATAATTGAGCAGCATGCGATCGGCGAGGATATTTTGATCATGTACCCGGATAAATACCTTGTAATCATCGGCTTTCAGCGGGGCCTTGTGTTTGGTATCTTTACTTTTGGGGACAATGATTTCGAGCACAACTTTGCCTTCGATGTTCCATTCCCGTGTTTGAAACCTGACTTCCGGCTTGCAGTAAAGCTGAGCAGCTGCTTCCACCATATAATATTCCTCCTCGGAGCGGACGCCTGCTATTGCGCCATTGTCTTTGACACCCACAAGCAAGCGACCACCATCTGTATTGGCGAATGCTACCAGGGTGCGGGCAATCTTGCGGCTGTCGGAAATCTCGAACTTGAAATCCAGCTGCTGATGCTCACCCTCAGCGATAAGTTTGTGAATATAATCGGACATCGGAAGTTTTGATTTACAACATCAAAACACCCCAAATGTTTTGATGGGGATCTGCTGAGAAAACTGTCAGCAAAGTTAATATTAAGGCGTGAACCTCAGATGAAATTGAGGTTGTTGCGCGAGGTGTTCTTTTCGCAGTAGTGGCAGGCCAGTTTCAGCTCGTCGTGTTCATCGCGGATTACCGTGAACTTCGTTCTTACATCTTCCTTGTTGGTAATGCAATTTGGATTAAAGCACCTGACAATGCCTTCGATGCGTTCAGGAATCTTAACGTTGGTTTTATGCGTCACTTCGTAATCCCTTATTTCAATCAGGGTTGCCGAAGGAGCGACAAGTGCAATCTTGTTAATTTCCTCGCTGGCAAACCAGTGATCACTGATTTTAATGATGCCCTTGGTGCCGTACTTCTTGCTCTCGAGGTTTACGCCGAAATACACCTGTTTATTTGTATTGTCGAGACCTAGAATGCGCAAAACCTGAAATACATTCCTGGCGGGTATATGGTCGATTACTGTTCCGTTCTGAATGGCCGAAACGATGAGCTGCTTTCTTTTATCGTTCATGACTGGATGCTTTTTTTTGAATTACTTTAAACCGAGAATACTGGCCAGAATAGCCTGACGCACAAACACGCCATTGAGTGCCTGTTCGAAATAATACGCTTTGGGATTGTTGTCCACATCCACATGAATCTCGTTGACACGCGGCAGTGGGTGAAGCACCCGAAGGTTTGGTCTTGAATCGGCAAGCATTTGATTATTAAGGTTATATGAATCCTTTACTTTTTCGTATTCAAGCGGATCGGGAAAACGTTCACGCTGAATTCGCGTCATATAAAGGATGTCGCATTGGGGTATAACCTCATTAAGTTCGGTATATTGATGGTATTCCAGTTTGGCTTCCTTGATATATCTCTTTACAGCACTGGGCAGTTTCAGCTCGACCGGCGAAACCAGGTGAAACCGTGTATTGAACTGAGCCAGTGCCATTACCAGACTATGCACCGTTCGCCCATACTTTAGATCGCCCACAAATGCCACGTCGAGGTCTTCGAGTCGTTTTTGTGTTTTGCGGATGGAGTAAAGATCGAGCAGGCATTGTGTGGGGTGCTGATTTGCGCCGTCGCCGGCATTGATGATGGGCACCGGAGATACTTCGCTTGCATATCTTGCCGATCCATCAACGGGATGCCGCATCACAATGAGGTCGGAATAGTTGCTCACCGTGAGTATCGTATCCTTCAGGCTTTCGCCTTTTCGCACGCTGGAAGTATCGGCACTGGCAAAACCGATGACGCTGCCGCCGAGTTGTTGAATGGCACTCTCGAAGCTGAGTCTTGTTCGGGTGGAAGGTTCAAAAAACAAGGACGCAATCACCTTGCCCTTTAACAAGTCTTGCCTTGGCTCTTGTTCGAACTCGGCCGACAAATCCAGGATTCGCAAAATTTCATCCTTGGAATAATCGCTAATGGAAACCAAACTTTTGTTTTTCATGCAGATGTGGTTTATGATTGGTGTTACAATGACGCGAAAAAAAAGACGGCCTGAGCCGTCGGAAAGTATGATTCAATAAAAAAGACAGACCCTTAAGCGTATCTGTCCTTAATTTTTCGTCCGGTGAAACAGTCATGCACTGAAGTATTACCGGAATGCAAATATAACGGATTATTTGAATTAAGTCTGATTTCCTCTTTTAATTTCCAGATTGCAGTAAAATCTAGTCAATTTCATTCTTCAACGCGCTTAAAGTACCGGTTAATAATTGTTGAGCTGATGCAGAACTCCTGCTTCGGCTTTAATCGATTCTGTTGACTGTTTGGCTGCAAGTTTTGATATAAGGTTCAGGATCAGAACTCGACCATGATACCAATAGTAGGTAATACCGTTCCGGTTGTATTGGGGATGGGACGTAAAACGTAGCGTGTGTTGTTATTCACCGTAAGAAAATTACCGTTCTGATCTTTTTCCCTGACATAATTATCCGGTCCTTTGGCCTGATAATTATACAGGTTCTGCACATCTAAATAAAGCATCAGACTCCATTTGTCGAAAAAATACTTTTTATCCACTCTGATATCCAGCTGGTTATAAGGATCAAGCCGGAGTTGGTTCAGCCTGTTGAAGTCGAGGTATGGCTGACCCTGAGCATCCCATGCGGCAATCAAAGATGATTTTTCAAGATCGAAAGGCGTATAGGGAAGTCCGCCATCAAAACGCCACTTAGCGCCGACAATCCAGCTTCGCGGCAGATTTCGTGTAACTGTCAGCACGCCAATGTGTCGGAAGTCCCAGCTTGAAGGAATGAAATTCCGGTTACGGTCTTCGAACTCGCTCCGCACAAAGGTGTATGAAAGGATCATGTTAAAATTGTTTCGGATTTTGGTCCGGTTAACCAATTCGAAGCCATAGGCGCGTCCGTTGCTGGTTGATGAAACAGCCTCATCGCCCAGCACGCCATAATTGGCTCCTTTGTTGGCCAGGCTGATGGAATCGCGGAGCGAGAAGGGATAACGACTGTAGCCTTTATAGAATGTTTCGAGCGAGAAGAAAACATCTAGCCTTGGGATGTACTGCACTCCGCCAATAATATGATTTACAGCGATGTAGCTAAGGTTGTTATCCTTGTTGACGAGTCTTCCGCTATTGTCTTTGAAACCAAGGGTTGTGTAGGCAGGCAGCTGATAATACCGGCCTGTGTTGGCGGTAATTGCCCATTTGTCGGTGAGCACGTAGTTGGCCGAGATGCGGGGCGAAAGCTGTCTGAAAGGATTTGACATGCTTTTGCTGTAGGTATTGAAATCCGTACGAAGTCCGGCCGAAAGCGTAAGTCGATCGTTGACGAAGTTCTTGCTGAGTTGTGCAGATGCGGCAAATTTCCCTAAGCTTAAAAACGTGTCATAATTGAGTTTTATGGCCTCATTTCCAACAAAGAGCTGTTGCTGAGTCTGATTGCTGTATTTGGCAAATTCGGTACCCAGCATGTAAACAAACTTATAGTCGCCGTAGCGGATGTTATTCTCAAAACGTAATTTGTTTTCTATCTCCTGGCTTGCATAGTCGAGCGTTCGCGGACGCGATTCATCATTGTCGGGATATTTGTAGCTGCTGTTGTTGAGCATATTACGGCTCAGCACAAGGGTTTGAAAGCTTTTGTCCTTAAAATGACGGTAAACGCCTCCTATGGCATAGCTCCACTGCTCATTCACAGGCAAATACGACAGGATATACTCCTGCTCCTCGTTCGGATTGGTCAAGCCGGTGTTGAGTCTGAACTGATCCAGCGAGCCAATGCTTACAATGGTAAGCTCATTTTTCTTATCGAATCGGGTTTTCCATTTCAGCTGGTAGTCGTTGAAGGTGGGCAGGAAAGGCAAGCTGATCACATCGAAGAGAAACTGCAGATAGGAGCGGCGGGCCGAGATAATATAGCTTGACCTTTCTCCGGCCGGTCCGTCAGCAGTGAGGCTTATTTCGGAGGCACCAAGGCTGAAGCGGAACTTAGGCTTCTCTTTATTGCCTTCTTTTTGTGTAAATTCGAAAATGCCGCTGAGAGCATTTCCCCTGTTGGCCGGGAATGCCCCGCTATAAAAATCGACGCCCGAAATGAAATCGGCATTTAAAATTCCAACAGCGCCACCACTTGAGCCTTGCGTAGCAAAATGGTTGATGGTGGGAATTTCGATACCGTCGAGAAAGAACTTAGCTTCGGATGGGCCACCACCACGAATGATGATGTCGTTGCGGAAAGATAAGCCGGATCCAACACCCGGCAGGGATTGAATAACACGCGAAATATCGCGGTTGCTTCCAGGGCTGGTTTCAATCTCAGAAACGCTGAGCCGTTGAAGCGAAAGCGGGCTCTCCTCGGTTCGCAAAAACGGGTTTGCAACCACTTCGATTTCCTGCAGTGCAATGCCGGCGTTTTTCATGCGAATCTCTACAAACTCAATTTTGGCATTGGTTACCTGAATCTCGGCCGAACGGGTATTTACGTAACCCACATAGGTTGCCTTGAGCGTTATAAAACCCGGCCTGAGACCGGTTATGGTGAAGCGTCCGTCGAAATCCGTAGTAGCACCCGTATTTGTGCCGATGATGATCACGTTGGCAAATGGCAGCGGCTCATTACTTGTTGCATCCACCACCCTGCCCTGCACCTGAGCGTTCTGGGCGGTAAGATGGTGTATGCCCGAAAACATCAGAACAATGAAAACCCAATATTTATTCATGATTAGTCTTTCTTATCGCTTTACGATTACTTTGATCTGTCGGAAAATATCTGTTGCGGTGGTATGCCCTGATAAATCCGTGTAAATTTTCCCATCGTCTCCCGAAGGATGTCCATGTCCGATCGGATTGAGGTAGTAAGCAGGCATGATATCGGACAAATCGATATCCACAGCGTAGATCAGGCTTGGCTGGGCAGAAGTCCTGTAGTTGTAATCGCCCGGAAACCGATCGTTGTGCCAATAGCGGTTCCAATCCCAGGGCTGATTAACCTCAACAAGTAATCTGAAACGATTTGTAAGTGTAGTTTTTGTACGTGCACTCAGGTTGAAGGATGATTTGGGTGTCGGGCCGGTGTAGGCATCAGCAACAGGATTCTCGGGTGTCGGCATCACGTACCCATCAGCAACATCTTCGCGTTTGTGAAGCCAGACCGGCAAAGCAGCAGGTCGTATGCTCCGGCCCGGTTGGCGCTGCCAACGGCCATCGCCGGCATCACCATAGTTAAAGTAACCTGTGGCCACCGAACGCGTCACAAATATCGTCTGAAGAAGATGGCCATCAGGGTCTTCGAGCCAGACTGCAAAAGTGGGATGGTTGTGCGCCTTACCAGCCAGAAAACTAATTTCAAGCTGAATGCCCTCATCCGAAAAATTCTTTACTATAGTCGTTGAGTGCTGATTGTCGGCGATCTGCCTGCCTAATCCACTGCACGAAGACAGTGAGATGAGCACAAACGTGCAGGCCACCGGCCATATGATTTTATTCTTCCCCCTCATAAGTAATTTTTTAGCAAAACATTTCGATTTGCAAAAAGTTCACAAAAAAACCCGCTGTGGTGGCGGGTTTGCGGGAATTTTGTTCGTTGTGTCAATTTAACTTGTTATCATGACAGGCATGACGAGCATGAGGATGTCTTCGCTTTGGTTTTCGTTGTCCACCGGCAAGAGGATGCCGGGGCGGTTTGGCGCCGACATTTCGAGCCTGATGGTGTCCTGTTGAATATTGGCGAGCATTTCCTGAAAGAATCGGGAATTGAATCCGATTTCCATGTCCTCACCTTCATAGTTACAGCTCAAACGTTCTTTGGCCTCATTGGAAAAATCCAGATCCTCTGAAGACAGGAAGAGTTCCTGACCGGTAATTTTAAATCGTACCTGATGGGTTGATTTGTTGGCAAAGATGGCAACCCTGCGCAAGGCACTCAGCAGCGACAACCTGTCGATGGTAAGACGGTTGGGGTTTTGGGCCGGTATGACCGCTTCATAGTTTGGAAACTTTCCATCGATGAGTCGGCAAATCAGCCTGAAATTCTCGAACGAAAAGGCAGCATTCTTTTCGTTGTATTCAAAAAACACTTGTGCCTCAGGATTCGACGACAGAATACCCTTGAGCTGTGTGATGGGTTTTTTAGGTAAGATTAAGGCCGCCGGCTGCTCAGATACCGCATCGGTGCGTCTGTAACGGACAAGCTTATGAGCATCGGTAGCCACAAAGGTGCAATACTCCGGCGTAAGTTCGCAAAGCACACCCGACATAGCCGGTCTCAACTCGTCGCTGCCCACTGCAAATACAGTCTTTTCGAAAGCATTCACCAGAAGTTCGGCAGAAAAAGTCATTTTAACGGTCTTCTCCAATGCGGGAGGTTGAGGGAATTCATCGCTTGGATGACCGGAAAGTTTGTACTTACCTTCACCCGCCAGAAGCTCGACAGCAAAAGTTTGCAGCGAAATCTGAAAGGTTATAGGAATATCAGGAAAGGATTTGAGAATCTCGATCAGCATCTTGGCCGGAATCGCTACTTCACCCTTTCCCTCTGACATATCGGTTTCTAGCTTGACAATCATGGTAGATTCGAGATCAGTAGAGGTCACGGTCAACATTCTGTCGTCGAGCTGAAAAAGAAAGTCGTAAAGAATTGGCATGGTATTGTTGCCACCCAATGCTCCGCTAATGGCCTGCAAGTTGCGCAGCAAACGCTGACTGGATATAATGAACTTCATAAAGGCTTAAGATTTTATGGCGCTAAGGTACTAAATCTGTTTGCACAACACAAATACGCTGATTTTATGGAACCGCTAAGCGGCAGTCTTTTTTCTGAAATTGACTTTCGATTCGTTACCGTCAATCAGCCTGCGGATATTTTTTCGATGTGTTATCGGCAGAAATATGCTCACGGCAATAGCCAGGACGTAGTGTGCCCAGTGCGGAGGAGGAAAAAACAAGAGCACCATCAATGTAAAAGAAAAACCGGCCAGCATGCTCGACAGCGAAACATAGCGCGACACGAGCAGAATCACAATAAACACGAGCACGGCCAGCCAACTGGCTACCGGAAAGAGCCCGATACCCGTGCCAAGCAATGTTGCTACGCCTTTTCCGCCCCTGAAGCCGGCAAAGAGAGGAAGCGTGTGGCCAATCACCGCAGCACCTGCAGTAAGAATGCTCAAGGCAGGTGGAACCTCGGCCAATCCTCCTGCACGAGCTAGTGTATCGCACAGTGCTACTGCGACATAGCCCTTGAGCACGTCAACGATAATTACCGGTATTCCCGCCTTTACCCCAAGCACCCTGATGGTGTTCGTTGCCCCGGCATTGCCCGATCCGCGTTTACGAACATCTACGCCATAAAACCATTTTCCAACCCAGACCGCGGTTGGTATTGAGCCCAGCAGATAGCCGGCCAGCATTGGTAAAATGTAACCCATCATAGCATTATCGGTTAAAATTGAATATTCTGCATCTTCCTCAGAAAATCTACCATTCGCCTCCTGTTGGCGAGTGTGTATTCATATTTGTTACCCTGAGCATCGGTGACTGTGCGCTTATCGTCTTTAATGGAAGCCAATGCAGTGTTAAAAGTTTCGGAAGACGAAAGCACCTGCATGAGACCTGAACGATAAGTAAAGAAATACCATTGCTTTGCGGTAGGCATAAGATATATGCTGAAGGCATCCGACACGCGGGACTGTTCAAATTCTATAAAGCCATCCACAGTTTTGTTGACCATGGTGCGGTTTATACTCGCTAAAGAAAGTGACCCCATCGAAACGAAGGAACGCGTTTCCGGATTCCACTTAAGACGTATATTGCTGAAGAATAGTGTATTAACTAATGCATCAGGAAGGCGCCTGGGACTGCCATAGAGTGCAATTTCGTTGTTCAGCCGCTCGTTTTCAGCGCTTCCAAGTAGCTTAGAGGCAGCAAAGAGATAATTACCCTGATTGAGCGATGCGCCCGGAAGGTTGGCAGCCACAAGGCTATCAGCCATTTGCCCGATCAGTTTATCATCGATTGGAAACTTCAAGGTGAGGCTCAGGTCGAAATAAAGGCTATCGGGTATCAGCCGGTATTCATAACCACCGAACGAACCGAGCTGAACATTAGGCAACCGTAGCCCCAGATCGATGGCTCCCCTACCGTTGATGATGCAGCGATTGGTGTTGAGCATCAGGTAGTCTCTTGCTTCACCCGCGTTACTTTCCACTTTGAACGAGAGTGTCGGTTTGTCGTAATAGATAAGGCCTTCCAGGCCTGAAACCACTGTTTCGGCACCGCCCGGGTTTTGCAGCATCGAGGCGCGATAGCGGTCCTGAGCTGCCGAATAAAACAGGCCAGAATGGATGCGATTGCCGGCCATGTCGGTCATCACGGGTCGCAAGGGCAGCCGGACATTGGATGGATCAACAAGGGTATCGAACCTTACCCAGGTGGAGGCGGTTTCGAAGCAGTTGTGCACAGGCGAGTAGCCGCCATTGAAACGAAGCGTTTTGAGATTAGCCGAAAGGATGACCTCGCCCGCAAAGGCAAACCATGGGTTGAGCATCAACGGATTGGACTGATCAATCCTGCCGCTGGCCACGGTAATACCTTCAGCGTTGGGAGCAATATCGGAGAAGCTGATCACGGAAACAGTGCCGTTGATGTCGCGGTAAGCATAATTACCTGATGCCTGATAGCTGGTGCGGCTCGAAACGGTGACTCTGGCGTT
Source organism: Bacteroidales bacterium (assembly GCA_035325985.1). Taxonomy (GTDB): domain Bacteria; phylum Bacteroidota; class Bacteroidia; order Bacteroidales; family F082; genus JALNZU01. Next base: position 66,546 of record DAOKYW010000014.1, on the reverse strand, counting down.
TTCGATGCGGTGCAGTTTATTGGCCGTATCAGCAATGATCAAAGCACTCTCGAGCGGAAGCATGAGTGCATCCTGAAGCACGGTTATCCGGCCATCGGTGGGGAACACGGCGGCATCAGCCACACGCAATATTTTCACGTCACGGGCCTCAATGGCATATTTGTTCAGGTCGTAGGCTGCTTCGAGGGTGAAGAAGGAAAGGCCACCTTGTCCGGGATGCTCCGATACAAAATCGGAGCCGCTCAGGTTGAGGCTGATCAGCTCATATTCATCGAGACTCGATAGCCTGAACTTATCGGCCATGCGCCTGTTGTTGAGGACAATAAGATTCTGATCCATGGACCATTGAGCCTCGTCAAGGGTACAGTAGTATTGATTAAACGGGAAAGAAAGCCTGCTTTTTGGACCCAGGTTATAAAAATTTCCGGTGCGTTTTTCAAAATCAATCTGCACCAGATAGTCGGTAGCCAGAAAAGCCGGCTTCGTGCCCTGGGATGGCATCAACGAAAAATCAGCAGTATCAGCGCTGAAACTCTGGCTGAGCATGCTGAATCTTTTGGAGGATACGATGGCTTTTTCGAAGCTAAGCATTCCCTGCCCTGACAAACCGGAGGGCGAAAGTTCGAGCTGGCCCATAAATGCAGAAAAGCCATACAACTGTGCCGCATCTTTAATGGTATTCACGAATAGGACGTTGTCCGGAACATTCCAGCGCATCTTTATTGCTCCGGCCTCGCCTGAAGGAAAACTGACAGGGCTTCGGGCTTCTGTCATGGTCCATTGGTCGGTGATGGCCGTTACCGAATCAGGATAGAACCTGAATAACCTTGAAGAGAAATCAGATGTTTGATAAGTAAGCTTTCCTAATCCCGTAAAGCCATCGCCCGAGAGTGATACCTCGGTGAAATATCTTGCCAGACCATCGAACATGGGGTAGCCTGCTTCAGGCAATTTATGCGTGAAGCCCAGTGTATAATCGGGCATCACGTTGAGCTGCTCGCGGATAACGGGAAACATAGTGCCCGAATTGAGATAGCCTGTAATGCGAAAATTTTCGGTGGAAAAATTGCTCAGGCTGTCGATGCGGAATGGGTCAACCACGTAGAAAAAAGAGTCCCTCTTCAGCGTACCCTGCTGAATGCCGGGATGATCAAAATACACATAGGACTCGCCGGTGCTGGTAAAGGAAGGGAACTCAGGCAGGTTGTTGCGCCCCGATTTATTCGCGGGTTCATCGATACGCAAGGTACCGGTCAGATCGGCTATCACGTTTCTCACCTTCACATATTCAGGCTTTCGTCCGGCCTGCTGATCCTTTTTCAATACGGAGAAGGCCAGCGAATCGACGAAAGAAAACTGAAGGCGGAAGGGTTCATACTCAAAGACAGCCTCACGGGCGTAGAAATCAAACAAGCCTGCCCTGACATGGCCTTTAAACTTAAAGTCCCTGTTTTTTCCAAAAACGACCTGTTGATCAACGGGGATAAGCTGAACACCCTGCTTTTCGCTGAGCACCACTTCCTCCACTCCGGACACCACGAGGTTAAAATCACTGATTCTCAGGGTAACATTCGGGGTTCGAGCCGGCGTTTCGGAGTTCAGGCGCAAAACATCAAAATCCGACTTACCGGAAGAAGCAGCAATAGCCGCATGAAATGCAGGCAAAACAGTTATGCCGTTTGATTCACCATCGTAAAGCAAATATCCACGTTCAACAAGGTTCAGGACAAGCGCAACCACCTGCTCCGGAGGTTTTCGCATGTAGGCAGACAGAAAATTGAGCGGGATAGGCGATTCCGCAGCGGTTTCGTTGAGATAGCGTTCAATCACATACATCGGATGAATTTCGTCGATCATCTTGAGCCTGCGGAATTCCGGATCTGAATAAAAGTCGTGCGATGCCACACTCACTCTGCTCAGGGTATTCATCCCATCGAGGCTGCGAAAATGGGCGAAATCTTCATCTACGTTCCAGTATAACGCTTCGGAAATAAGGTTCAGGCGGTGATAAGTGCTACTGAAGGGTGCCCGCCCCCTTCCCTCTTCGTTACGCACGGCAACGAACTGTCTTCGTGCATTGTCGAAACGGAAGTCGAGGCCCGGATGATAAAGGCTGTCGTTTTCGAAATAGAAGCTGATGGCTGTGCGGCGTGCCTGGGTTTGCTGACGGCTAAGGTCGAATCGCTGTGCTCTGGCCTCGGCCACCACTTTGTTGGCATGGCGGAAAATCAGTCGTGCCGGGCCTTCGTCGCTTGCATCGCCTATCAGCGACTTTCCCTGCATGAGCACGCCACCCGAAAAATCAACGCCCTGATAGATCTCCTTTAATTCGATCCGTCCAAGTGCTGATTTAAAACGCGGATGTGGTGTCCGGTCGTTTGGCGGGGCGCTATACACCTGATCTTCAAAGCTTCCCTGAACAGGCTGATTCAACCGGCCCGGAAATCTGGCGATAACCATCGGGGCATTCACCACAGGCCTGTTCATGTCGATACTGTATGCTGAAAACTCAACCCAGGCTTCATCGAGTGGTATCCCAAAACGTTCCCAGCCTGCTCGGCCACCTTGACCGTTCCACATCTGAGCGACAAACCACATACGACCCGATGTTTCGTAAACCCTCAGGCTGTCGCGTGGGGTGGCACAGGCGAGGGTTGCATGGCTGATGTTGAGTATTAAGGTAGTGTCGAAGGCAAACGATGCCTGACCTTGCCTTAAAAACCACTGTGTGGTGCCGCGCCCGGCCATACGTTTTTGTGTAACAAGCTGTGCCGACTGTTCAAGAAAACGCTCAACAGGCCTGGTGTCGCGGCTTTGCAACATTGTTTCAAGCTGAAAAAGCCAGGCACCAAATCCGGTTATCCAGTTGCCATCACGTAAAGTGGCGGCAGCCACAGCCAACACCGTTGCCTGTTGAGGATGAACACGCATCCGAAGGCTTTCCATCCTCGAAACCACCTCCTGCAGGCGTTGAAGGTCTGCAATATTCAGCTTTCCATCCGAAGCAGCCGCTCGGAGCACACTCATCTGCCCCGCAATGGTTTCGACCATTGCCGGTGCCTGACGCTCCGAAAGGCGACCTTGAAAGGAAGAGAAAAAAAGATCCGGCAACTCAGCCTGCTGAGCATAAAGCCTGATGCTCAAAAAATTAAGCAACAAAAAGATCGCCAAATTCCTGAACATCACGGTCATAGGCCTGAGTTTAGAAAATCAGCGCTTGTAATAAACGGCAGCTACCCAACGGTTACAGCTGATATGTTGAACATAGTTGAGGCAATTGGATGCGGCTTCGGCCTGAATGGCCGGAAGATCGTCCTCGTAGAATCCGCTGATAATCAGGTATCCACCGGATAAGAGACATTGGGCATAATGCTTCATATCGGCAAGCAGAATATTACGATTGATGTTGGCCAGCATATAGTCGAAAGTGCGGCAGGCCAATAATCGCACATCGCCAAGTTCGACGGAAACATGGTTAACATCGTTTATGGCTACATTATCGATGGCGTTTTCGTATGCCCATTGATCGATATCGATGGCTACTGCCGATTTTGCGCCCATCTTCATGGCCAGAATGGCCAGAATTGCCGTGCCACATCCCATATCCAGCACACGTTTTCCGGCCGGCGAAAAGGTGAACATCAGCTTCATGACTAAGGAAGTCGTTTCGTGGTGGGCGGTACCAAACGACATACGCGGCTCGATGAGCAGGTCGTACTCGTATGCATTGTCGGGCGCATGAAATGGCGCTCTCACGCGACAGCGTTCGTTGATGATGACCGGATCGTAGTTCGACTCCCACACCTGGTTCCAGTTTCTTTCGGGCATAGGAAGGGTGGAAATCCATTCAACACCACGAAAGAAAGGTTGCTTGAGAATCTCATGAACCGCATCCTTATTGAACAGATTTTCATCGACATATGCTTTGAGCATTGCCTCGCTGGTTTCGAAGCTATCGAAGCCGACCTCTCCCAAAGCATCGGCAAGCAGGTCGGCCATATCCTCGTCGGCAATGGCAAAGCTCAGTTCGAGCCAGGCCATGGTCAGGCTTTTTTGCAGATTTCAAAAAATTCGGATGCTACGAGCGAAGCGCCACCAACCAATCCGCCATCAACACCGGGCTGGGCAAAGATGCTGGCGGCATTTGCAGCATTCAGGCTGCCTCCGTACAAAATAGTGGTCTGAGCAGCAATATCCTCGCCATAGCGTTCGGCAATCAGCGTGCGGATATAGGCGTGCATTTCGGCTGCCTGATCGGGCGTGGCGTTAACTCCGGTTCCGATAGCCCATACGGGTTCGTAGGCAATGATAACCTTGGCAAACTCGCTGGTATCGAGGTGGAAAAGGCCATGACGTACCATTCGGCGCACTACTTCGAAGTGTTTCCCTGCCTCACGCTCGGGCAATGCCTCGCCAACACAAAAGATGGGAATCAGCTTGTTTTCGAGTGCCTGATTAACCTTGGCTGCGAGCATCTTATCGTCTTCGTTGAAGTATTTCCGGCGTTCGCTGTGACCTATGATGCAATAATCCACCTCCATCGAGTGCAACATACCGGCAGATACTTCGCCGGTGTAGGCCCCACATGGGAATGGGCTGATGTTTTGGGCGCCAACCTTGAAAAAACCGTCCTGTGCATAGTCGGTTGCAATTTCAAGGTAAGGAAATGGCGGACAGATGATTACTTGGGAATTGACCTCTTCCTTTTCGAAGAGGCTGATGAGCTCTTCGATGAGCTCCTCGGCTTCGTGAAAGCCTTTGTTCATTTTCCAGTTTCCGGCGACAATCTTGTTGCTCATAGCTTTATGATTTGATAATTAACTCAGTTGAGCCTGACGCGAGGGTCGAGCATTGCATAAATAATATCCACAAAAATATTAATTAAAATCAGAAGGAGTGCTACAAACAAAACTGAACCCATGAGCACTGGCAGGTCATACTTTTCGAGTGCATCGACGATGACCATGCCAAGGCCCTTCCAATCGAAGATGTATTCGACAAAAACAGCTCCTGCAAGAAGCGAGGCAAACCATCCTGAGATGGCCGTCACCACGGGGTTTAAGGCATTACGCAAAGCATGCCGGAAAAGCAACAACCACCCATCAAGGCCCTTTGCCCTGGCCGTGCGAATGTAGTCGGATTGCATGACCTCGAGCAAAGAGGTACGGGTGAGTTCGGTAACGATTGCAAGGGGACGGATGCCCAGCGTAATGGCCGGCAGAATAAGGTTTTTCCACACGATACGCTCTCCTGTACCGGCATCGTCAACTTCGTAAAGGCTGCCCACAAGGTTGAGCCCGGTATATTCGCCCAGCAGCCATGCAAAAACCCATGCCATAAGCATGGCAGCAAAAAACGAAGGCAGCGACATGCCTATAGTATTGATAACAAGCACTATACGATTTAACCAGTTTTTATCTGCCATTCCTGTCCATGCACCCAGCAGAATGCCGATCAGGCTGGCCAGAACGATGGATGCCACGGCTAAAACAAGTGTATTCGGAAAGGCCGATGTGATAACCTCGGTCACCGGACGACGGCTTTGATAGCTTTGGCGCAGGTAAGGCTTTTTCACGACTATCTCAAGCGCCGACACTTGTGTTCGGAATATTGGCTCTCCATAGCGATCTTTTCTGAATGCAAATGATTCATTATGAATACTATGGAAAGAAATTGGCGACAAATCGTTGAGGAAAAGAAAATACTGCTGATGTTTCGGAAGATGCAGCCCAAGGTCGCGACGAACGGCCTCGACAGTAGCCTGATCGGTGCGCTGCCCGACCATCATCGCCGCAGGGTCGCCGGGAAGCAGGTTGAAAAGGACAAAAACCAATGTTGCGACGCCCCAAAGGACCAGTATGCCATAGGCGAGCCTCCGCAACACATAGCGCAGCATAGTTCAGCGAGTTTGGGTCTGTGTGTGTTCGAGCTTATGAAGTATTTCTTCAAGTTCGGCAGGACCCGGGAAATTATTGAAATGCCATTTGCCCGCTACGAAACCTTTGTGAAACAGGACGAGACCCGGATTGGAACGTATCATCGTTTTAAGGGTGGTTCCGTCGGCATAGAACGTCTCAGCATCAAGCACATATCTCTTTCTGAGCGCTTCCATATCTTCCGGTAGCGATGCTGTGAGCAAGGCCACATGACGATTGGCTTCGGTGAGCATCTCAATGAGTGCTGAAGCCTTGTTCCATCCTCGTTCAGGCGCTTTGGCGGCATCCCAGGAAACGATCACAAACATGGCATCGCCCCCTAAAAGGAATTGTGTGAAGTCGTTACCCGACTCATCCTCAGCCATAAGGCCGTGAATAATGTGATCACTGTCGAACTCCGTTCGCTGGTCAAGAAACTCCCAGGCAGCCATCCACTCCGGATCGTTCCAAGGAAAATTGGGCGAAAGGTATTCTCGTATCTCACCGGTTTCCTTGTTCTGATATTTGACAAAAACCCTCATTTCTGCCTCAGGATCAGGCAATACACGATTGCCAACCTTCCAGGGCCTGAAATCAATAAAAGGCTCATTCTCGTATTGCCAGACCGACATTCCCACAAAAGCAGCCATGATCAAAACCAGCAGGATATTCTGCACCAATGGCATCACCATGGGCCTGAATCTGCTACGGTTGATGAAAACCATCAATGTGGGGATCATCAGGACCAGATTTTTGTAGAAGGTTTGCCAGTTGGTCAGCTTGATGGCGTCGCCAAAACAGCCGCAATCCGTCACAGGCGCATAGAGGGCGTCGTAAAACGTAAGCAGGGTAAAAAACGACATCATGAACAGCAACAGCCATGAAGTAATACGAATGTGCAAACTCAGGATCAGTGCCGCTCCGATGATGAACTCAACCGTGCAAAGCAGTATCGAAAGAGCCAGGGCATAATCGCTTGCCCAGAGTGTCCCGTAAGCATTAAAGTAATCCTGTAGTTTAAAGGCTGTACCAAGCGGGTCAACACCTTTGACAAAACCGGAAAAAACGAAAACCACACCGGTAATCAACCGGCTGAGATGCATCAAAATATATTTCAGATTCATGCTTATCCGTTTGGCTAAGTGGTGATACTTTTTTGAGCTTCTGCAAGGTGAATTAATGCAAATACCGCATAATTGATCATATCAAAATAATTCGACTCAATGCCTTCGCTCACTGTGGTCTGACCTGCATTATCCTCTATCTGCTTGATTCGGTGCAGCTTCATCAGGATGATATCGGTAATTGAACTCACGCGCATGCTTCTCCAGGCTTCGTCGTAGTCGTGGTTTTTTCGGGTCATCAGCCTCAGCGCCTCCTGCATGACCTCATCATAAGCATGTTCGGCAAGCGCAATATCCATATCAGGCTGATCTGCAACACCGTATCGGACCTGAATGATGGCCATGGCACTGTAATTGGCTATGGCAATAAAAGCATCTTCCTGAGGTTCGTCCACCAACTGTTCAGCCTTCATTTGAAGGCTTCGAAGCCTGTTGGCCTTGATGAACACCTGATCGGTGATCGAACTCAAACGAAGAATTCGCCAGGATGGTCCATAATCAAGAAGTTTTGCTGAATACACACTCCTGCACCAACCCAGTGCCTGCATGAACGCTTCATCGGTATTCATGCCTTTCAGGTTTTGATAAGCCATTTGGTTATTTTTGCCGTTGTCAACTGATCGCAAATGCATGATAAAATTCGAGGCTAAAGATACGGCATTTCACCGAAATCATTCCTTTAGCTGCGGTGGCCGTACACTCAACCGGCAAGGACCATTGCTCATGGGCATTCTGAATATAACGCCCGACTCCTTCTACGGGGGTTCAAGGGTCGTAACAGCCGATGAAATTATCCGTAAAGCCGGACAAATGCTCTCGGAAGGTGCTGATATCCTCGATATCGGAGCTATGTCCACCCGACCCGGTGCTGCTGAAATAAGTGAAGAAGAAGAACTTGAGCGATTGCTTCCGGCACTGCGCCTGATCATGCAACATTTTCCTGATTGCTTTGTCTCGGTTGATACCTGGCGTGCCGAAGTAGCCCGAAGGTCGCTCGAATTGGGTGCATTTATGATCAACGATATCTCGGGCGGTACTTTTGATGCAGCAATGGCGGAGCTGATTGGCAGGAATGATGTTCCTTACATCATGATGCACATCAAGGGCAGGCCGGCAGATATGCAAGCTAATCCGATTGGTGCCGGCGATGTGTTGGACGAAGTCAAGGCATTTTTCAACCAGCAGCTTGAGCTTTTTGGCCAGTATGGCAGCAGACAGCTGATTACCGATCCGGGTTTCGGATTTGGCAAAACAATGGAAGCCAACTACCTTATGCTGTCAAAGCTACCCGAACTAAGAGCAGGAAACTTTCCACAGCTTGTTGGCATTTCACGTAAATCAATGATATACAAAAGATTGTCAATTAACGTTGAAGACGCGCTCAATGGAACGACTGCGCTGAATACCCTGGCATTGATGTTTGGCGCCGATATCCTCAGGGTGCACGACGTGAAGGAAGCACGGCAAACCATCGAACTCCTGAAAACGCTTACTGAAGTTTCCGGGTGATGTTGAGATAATGAAATACGATCAGGTAGATGAGTTGTAAGGAAACTGTATAAAATACCAGAAAGTAAACAAATCCACTTCCGTAAATAAACAAGACTCCGAATACGGCCAACACGGCATTCAACAGCATTGCCCTGACGAATGCCTGCATCCTGAGCGTATTCAAGCCTTCCGTCTCCACTTTCTGACGTGTGAAAACCAACAGGTTGAAGCCTGTCACAAAAAGAAGCATGATCAGTTCATCCACAATATTATTGCGTATAAATGTCAGATACTTATCCGTCAGATAGCTGGAGTAAATGGCAAATACTTCGAAGCTCAGCTCGAGTTGGGTGATGTTTGGAACAACCTACCTGCCGAAAGTTTCCCCGAAATATGGCTATGGAAAATCAGCGGGACAAATAAAGCGCCTCACGATAAAACAGGTAAAACCTTTTGAAAAAGTGATGTTCTACCGATACACAGATTACAGCCACGATAAAAACTGGATAACGGGATTCACACTGCAAACATTTGCATGAGCCGTTGTACTTTTCGGGCACTCAGTCTGTACATGACCAGCAAAGGCGTTTTTTCAGCCCTGATTTGGCTGATTTTAAACTCAATAATTGATAAACTCCTGAAAAAGAACCTGCAGAAAGGCTTTGCCTTCCTTTTTAACGCGTTCTTCATCTTCAGGCTTGAGGCTGTTCTGCCAGTAATGGTCAGCAAAGCGGTTCCACACAAAATGGCCCTCGGGGCGTTTCCAGCCCAGGCCTTCATTGAGTTCGAAATAGGCAAACTGAGGGCTGTAGGGATTGAACATATCGCGACTCCATTTGAATTGACTCGCCTCCAGTCCAAGTTGCTTCAGGATTGTGGCAGGGAGATCGGAGTTCATAAAAAGCATATCGGTTTTCCTGCCGCGAAGCGAGTCGTTGAGAGCCGGACCCAGCAACAATAGCGGAATTTTGTGATACTCAAAGGTTTCGAGGGGATGATTGCGGTAGGTGCTTTTGCTGTGGTCGGCTACAAGGATGAACAGGGTATTCGGATACCAGGATTGCTGCCGCGCCAGCGCGAAAAACTCACCTATGGCGGCATCGGTATAATAGGCGCCATTCACATGATTGCGTTCAAGTTCAGGCCAGGTAATGGGGCGGTCGCCCGGAAAATCGTAGGGAGCATGTGAGCTGAGCGTGAAAGCCACACTGAAGAAAGGTTCGGGCAATTGGTTAAGGTTGGTGGCAAAATACGGCAAGAGATCCCCATCGTGCACGCCAAGCTTTCCCCTCCTGAAAGCTGAAGGTAGGTCTTTGCCTTCAACAAGCAAATCTATCTCATTGTATATCAAATATGAACGGATATTTCCATAGTTGAGCTGCCCCCCAAAATAGAAACTTGTGTGATAACCGGCTTGCTTGAGTTCCTTGGTGAGCGATGGAAGCGCATAGTATTTTTCGGGATGGTTGGTGATGGTGGTAACGGGAATTCCGGGCAAGCCACCGATGAGCGAGCCAATAGCTTGCTGCGAACGGTTAGCATTGGCATAAAAGTTCGTAAACATCAGCCCTTCGTTCTCCAAAAGGGCAATGTTTGGCGTGATGCCCGGCTCGCCCCCCAGCGATGCGATCAGATCGGCCGAAAAGCTTTCGAGCAATAACACCACTACGTTGGGTCGCGGCTTAGCAAGAATGCTCAGCGTAGTATCCTTTTCAACCTTGAAAAGCTCGCTGACGATGGCCTCTGCCTCGTCCCGCGGCATGACCTCGTATGGGTTGTGATTCTTAAAGTTTACAGCATTGATCAGATTGACGGCAAAATGATAGGTAGGATTAACCGCAGCAAGGTTAAGGATATTATGCTGACTGAAATATACTGAGCTGACGCTGATCGGAATAGCTGCCAGACCTCCGCGGGCACCCAGGAACAACAAGGCTGCGTTAAGAACGAAAGCTGGAATTAATGGCCATTTCAGACGGATCATTTCATTGCGCTCGGTGCTGCTAAGTCTGGAATAAGCGACAAAAAGTGTTGTTGCAGCCAACAACCAAAAACCCGTAAGCAGCAATAGCATAGCTGTTGGTGCAGTCTGAACAATCTCATCCGGATGCTTGAAGTAGATGAAAACCTTGTAAGTGAGCTTAGATTGCCATTCCGCATAAAGACCGGTTTCGGCTATGGAGATCAAGCCGTGTGTATAAGTAAATACACCAACTACTACCAGTTTTACTTTCCTGAAGAGCTTCAGGCCGGTGCTCAGCTGAAGCACATCGGCAAAAAGAGCAATCATCAAAAGATAACTTGCTGTGGCTATATCAAGTGGCAATGCCACCCAGCAACTCTGCAGCAGTTCGGCAGGCCTGATCCCGGCCAGGCCGATCAATTGCAGGTTGTAGGCAAAAAAAATCAGCCTGAAAATCAGGAAAACCAAAAGCCAGTAAAAAAACAGCCTGAGTTGACGAAAAATTAATGATTTCATAACAGTCCGCAAAATTAGTTTTTTGTTGTTTGGGGCTACTCCAAAAGCGTCGGGCTTTTGGTTACTTTTGCAGACTGCTTTAGCAAACCTCAGGCATGTCAGTCAGTATCAATCTTCAGAAAATCAGGTCAACGCTTCCACGTGAGGTGAAGCTTATTGCGGTTTCGAAAACCATGCCCGACCAGGTTGTTATGGAGGCCTACGAAGCCGGACAACGGGCTTTTGGCGAAAACAAGGCGCAGGATATGTCGGCCCGCTACCCCAGGCTGCCACAGGATTGCGAGTGGCATTTTATCGGACACCTGCAAACCAACAAAGTAAAATACATCGCGCCATTTGTCAGCATGATCCACAGCGTGGATAGCTTCAGACTGCTGCAGGAAATCAACAGGCAGGCTGCAAAACATCATCGCATCATCCCATGTCTGCTGCAGTTTTACATTGCAGAAGAAGAAACTAAATTCGGCCTTGATCGCCAAGAAGCTGCCGCTTTGCTCCAAACGCTTTCGTCCAGTCCCTTGATGAATGTCCGGATTGCCGGAGTGATGGGGATGGCTACCTATACCGACAATATGCAACAGGTGCGCAGGGAGTTTGCCCATCTGAGACAAGAATTCGAATGGCTGAAGCACAACTATTTTCCTGATAACGAATACTTTAAAGAAATCTCTATGGGCATGACCAACGATTATCAGGTGGCTGTTGACGAAGGCTCAACCATGGTACGCATCGGCAGTGCCATATTTGGTGACCGACATTACAGATAACTGATCCATAATGATTTATATATTATTTATTGTCGGATTTGTCTTGTTGATTGCAGGGGCCAGATACTTTGTTGACGGAGCTGTATCTATGGGTATCAGAGCCAGGCTTTCGCCCCTGGTCATCGGCCTCACCGTGGTCGCATTCGGCACTTCGCTTCCGGAGCTGGTGGTCAACATTTTTGCCGCATTCAAGGGAAGCACCGGTCTTGCTATTGGCAATGTCCTGGGTTCCAATATTGTAAACATCCTGGGTGTAATTGGCATCACCGCATTGATATTCCCGTTTCATGTGGACAGACCTTCGATGCGCCGCGATCTGCCTTTTGGGATTTTTGTGACCTTTCTCCTGCTTTTCATGGGCAATGGCTATTTTTTGGGTTTTGCAAAAACCGTCACACGCCTCGAAGGTTTACTGATGCTGCTGATATTCGGCGCTTATCTGGCCTGGCTTATGCGCAGCGGCGATACCCCTGATGAAGCCTCGGAATACAAAAACAAACAAGCTGATTCCATCCCTGTTACAGCGCTCATGCTGATTGGTGGTCTGGCCGGCATGTATTTCGGTGGCGAATGGGTAAGCGACGGCGCCATTCACATAGCCAATGTGCTGGGCATTTCCGAAGGCGCTATCGGACTCACCATCGTGGCCTTTGCAACCAGTCTTCCCGAATTAGCGACGAGCATTGTAGCTGCATTGAAAAAGAATGTCGGAATCGTCATGGGCAATGTACTGGGCTCCAACATCATAAATATCCTTATTGTTTTGGGCACTACAGCCGTAATCAAACCCATCAGCATGCCTTTGGACATGAACGTAGAAATCGTGATGGTCATGCTGGCCAATATTGCCCTCCTGTTAGCTGTAAAGATAGGCCACGGCCTTCACCTTTCGCGTCGCGAAGGCGGCGTATTGCTTGCGCTTTACCTTGGATTTCTGGTATTTTCAGTCTATTTCAACTGATTTAGTGCGGATAAACCAGAGGCGCATCAGGACCTACAGGCCACCCCATCATCATCCACAATATCAGTAATAGCATCCAGATTACGGCAAAAATAAGGGTGTAGGGCAGCATCAAGGCAATGATAGTGCCAATGCCGGCCTTTTTGTCGTACTGCTGAACAAAAGCCACAATGAGGGCAAAATACGACATCATGGGCGAGATGATGTTGGTAACAGAGTCGCCAATCCTGTACACCACCTGTGTCAGTTCAGGGCTATAGCCCAGCAGCATAAACATAGGCACAAACACCGGCGCCATGATGGTCCACTTAGCCGAGGCACTGCCCATGACTAAATTGATTAGGGCTGTAAGCAGCACAAAACCAATCATAAGTGGTATGCTGCCCAGACCCGAAGATTGCAGCACCGATGCTCCTTCGATAGCAAAAATAAGGCCCAGATTGGTCCAGCGGAAATAGGCCACAAACTGAGCAGCAAAAAATACCAGCACGATGTAGGTCCCCATAGTTTCCATCGATTTGCCCATGCCTTTCATCACATCGTTATCACTTTTTATGGTGCCTGCACCTATACCAAAGGCAATACCCATGATGGCAGCAGTGATGAAGATGATGGCTACGATGCCGCTCATGAAGGGTGAATGCAGCAGGCTTCCGGTGGCAGGGTCGCGCAGGAAACCATTCGAAGGCAGGATTCCCCAAAGCATCAAACCGCCAAAGGCCATGGCAGCCATTAATGCATATCGTAATCCTTTGCGCTCGGCCGGACTCAGCTTTTCGATGGCCTCGCTTTCACCTTCAATCTCCGGTTTCCCAAGCCGGGGCTCCACAATGCGTTCGGTAACCCATGTTCCGGCAAAGGCAATGAAAAAAGTGGAGACGAAAAGGAAATAATAATTGGCTGCAGGATTCACCATATAATCCTTGTCGATGATATGTGCAGCTTCCTGGGTAAGGCCGGCCAGCAGCGGGTCGATAGTCCCCAACAGGAGGTTGGCACTGTAACCACCCGAAACACCTGCAAAAGCCGCTGCCAGTCCGGCGATGGGATGCCTGCCAACTGCCCTGAAGATTACTGCACTCAACGGTACGAGCAAAACGTAGCCAACCTCGCTGGCCGTATTCGACATGATGCCGGCAAATACAATCACAAAAGTGAGAATACGCCGTGGTGCCGACAGCACCAACAAACGCAGCGCGGTGCCAATCAAACCACTGCCTTCGGCAATGCCGATGCCCAGCATAGCCACCAATACGACGCCCAGAGGAGCAAACTCGGTGAAATTGGTCACCATTTTCTGTAAAATCATATGCAACCCTTCCACCGATAACAGGTTGAAGGGCTGAATAGGCTGGCCTGTGCCGGGATGCGTGACCTCGAGGTGAAACATGGATGCCACCCACGAAAGGATAATCACCAGAAAGGCAAGGCCTGCAAATAGCGTTGCAGGATGAGGAAGCGCATTGCCCACACGTTCGACAGTGTGCAGAAAGGCATCAAAAAAACCGCGGCGCGGTCGGTTTAATTCAGGCATTTCGGATATTTTTTGCCAAAACTAAGGCAAGCACAGAAAATCATTTTCATAAGAAAAGTTAAACAGTTCATGTTTAAGGTATTGTTCTCCGTTGGTAAGGCTCTGATGAGCATGCTGAACCTGATATGCTTTCATAAATCACGTTGCAAACAAACGAAGTTCGTAACTTTGTTCACCAAGAAATTATCATGCCTACGCTTATCCATATCATAACCATCATAGTGCTGACAGCCGCCACGGTGCAGGGATGCACAAAAACCTCAGACACACCGGATCCAGACCCTGACTACATAAGATTTGCCACAGTTTCGGCTTTACAGCAGAAGCTCGGTTCGCTGGCTGCTATTACCGATTCCACCATCAGGCAGCAAAGAATCAATACGCTGTGGGACAGTCTCAAAGCCAATGCCGAGATTCCCTTCAGGCGCAACGACACTGTCCTGTTTTTGTTTAAAAGCACAGGCATCAACTCCCTGCAATGGGTTGGCGATTTCAACGGCTGGAATGCCAACAGCAGCGGCTGGGCCGGCGAACGACTGGCCGGCACCCATATCTGGTGGCTGCTGAAAACCTTTCCGCCGGATGCCAGGCTCGATTATAAGATTGTTGCCAATGGCAACTGGATTCTCGACACCGATAACCCTTACGTACAATACAGCGGCTTTGGACCAAACTCGGAGCTACGCATGCCGCAATGGGTGTTTCCGGAAGAAACCCGCCTTCAAAACGGAACACTCCGGGGCACACTCAGCGAGGCCAAACTGATCACATCATCCGCGCAAAACCTTGGCTATCAGGTACGCTATCGCGTTTACACGCCACACAATTATGCCAACCTCACCAAGCTGCCGGTGGTTTATGTAACCGATGGCCATGAGTATGCCGACGATCGCCTGGGCGCTATGCTTATCGTGTTGGATAACCTCATCCATCAGAACAAAATCAGGCCGGTAATGGCTGTTTTCATCGACCCACGTGACCCTGCCACAGGGAACAACCGCCGCATGAACGAGTACAGAGCCAATATCCGCTTTGCCAACTTTGTGGCCGACGAACTGGTGCCTGCCATCGACCAGGCCTACAAAACCGATACCGCAGCAAACCAACGGGCCATCCTCGGCACTTCGCTGGGTGGCTGGAATTCAGCATTTTTCGGGATGATGCGTTACGACAGATTCAGGCTCATCGGCATCCACTCCCCTGCTTTCGATAATGCCATCATTCAACAGTTAGGGAATAGTCCAAGGCTTCCGCTGAAGATTTACATGAGCACCGGCACCATCTTCGACACACAGGTTCAGGCCCGAAGCATGAAGGCAGTTCTCGATGAAAAAGGCTATCCGCTGCGCTACACCGAAGTGAATCAGGGTCACTCATGGGGAAACTGGCGCGCGCTCATCGATGAGCCTCTGGAATATTTCTTTCCGGCCAACTGAATAACATCGTCTGACAGCTAAGGTCCTTTCACACGCCGGCAATGTCGTTTTCCGGTTCGTGAAAGCCACAAAGCATACTATCTCAGCACAATATCTTCAACTATGGCATAACCGGCCACCTCGTTCAGCTTGCTGATGAGCAAGGTTTTGGCATACATGAGTTCGCTTCGCAGCGCGTCAGAATCAAGATAAACAAATAACACGCCCTTTTGCAGGTGTATATCGGTGGTATGCGAGGCAATGTAGCTGCCAACGATATTTTCCCACGACTGCACTACCCTTGCCGCATCCCATTTATCCTTGAGATTGTAGCGTCGCAGGAACTCGTCAATCACCTGACCCAGCGGCTGTTCGTTGCTATTATTCATGAGTTTCCGCGTATTGCTCCCAGGGAATGACCGTTCCCCTTTCCACATAAAATATGCGGTGTTCAATGTTACCGTGTTCGAACAGCTGCATGATGCGCTGCGGTTGTGTATCGGTGATAAACACCTGTCCGAACAGCCCGCCGCTTACCAGCTCAATCAGGTATTGTACCCTTTTGTCGTCGAGCTTGTCGAAAATGTCATCCAGAAGCAGTATGGGCTTCATCTGTTTCTTCAGCGCAGTGTGCTCAAACTGAGCAAGCTTGAGCGCAATGGCAAACGATTTTTGCTGGCCCTGCGAACCAAATTTCTTCAGAGGCATACCATTGAGGTTAAGATTCAGATCGTCACGATGAATGCCTCGTGTAGTAAAACTATACTGAAGATCACGCTGCAGGCTCGATTTCAGCAACTCTTCGAAAGGTTTATCGGTCAGTGCGCTGTCATAGGAAATCCCGGCTTCTTCGGCACTCCCGCTGAGTTGTGTGTAGTATTTGGTGAAGACCGGTGCATATTCAGCTAAGAAGCTTGTCCTGCGGTCATAGATCAGCTTGCCTGCCGGAATCAGCTGTTCATCCCAGAGTGCAAGCATTGCCGGATCAGGACTATTCGGCCGGGCGCTGCGCAGCAGGGCGTTGCGCTGCACCAGCGCCTTGTTGTAGCGGATGAGCGCATCCAGATACAAGGGGTCGAACTGCGATATCATGCTGTCGATAAAGCGTCGCCTGAGCTCGCTCCCATCGTTGATCAGGTCGCGGTCGTATGGCGAAACCATGACCAGTGGGATGCGGCCGATATGGTCGGCCAATCTGTCAATCTCTTTCTTGTCGAAACGAAAAGATTTTTTCTGATTGCGGCGCTGAATGCACTGCACCTGAATGTTATCGGTGCTATTGCTGTAGGTGCCGTTAAGGCTGAACATCTCGCAGCCGTTGCGGATGTTTTGCTGGTCGAGGGGATTGAAATAGCTTTTGCAATAGGAAAGATAGTGAATGCTGTCCAACAAATTCGTCTTGCCTGCGCCATTGTTGCCAATAAAGCAATTGATGCGCTCTGAAAATCTGAGGCTTGCGCTTTGGCAGTTTTTGAAATCAATCAGGTGTAGATGGCTCAGGTGCATGGATGAATATAGTGCCGCCACAAAGTTATGAAATTGCCGGCGGGAAATCCCCTTTTACCTGAAAGCATCCAGATTGGTGCTTACGGTCAGATAGTTGGGGGAACCCACAACATGGAAGGTAGCACGGGAATAATCAATACTAAATTTCGAAACCTTGATACCCACGCCCCAGGCAAAGCCAACCAGAGCGGGCTTTTCAGGAATCAGCATCTCCTGTCGTCGGCGGTAATTGTAACTGCCGCGTAGGTTCAGGTTGCGTCCGATGCTGAGCTCGCCACCGATTACGATATGGCGCATCAGCTGGTCGGCCGTTTTTTCGATGCCTTTGCGCTCATTACGCTTACCGGTAATGGGGTCTGTAAGACCTTTGAGGTCAATCGGATCCGTATAGGTTAGATCCCATTGCTGCAGGTGATCATATACCACATAAAAACGCAGGGGCAAATGCTCCAGTCGCTGAGAAAAGGCTAATGACATCGAAAATGGCATCGTAGATGCATGGCCGGGTAAAAACGACTTCAGCTCGCTTCCGATATTCCGGGCAACAAGAGCCAACTGCCAGCCTTCGGGCGAGTGGTAAATTCCGGCCACATCAACGGCCATACCAAATGAGGTGTAGGATTCGTATTGCGATACTGCCCATTTTACCTGCGCACCGATACTGAAATTGCTGTCGAGTCTGCGGCCCCAGCCCAGCATAAGCGCGTAATCAGCAGCACCAAATGTCCCGTCACGCTGACCGGATTCGTCAGCATAGTCAAACTTACCGTAGTTATGATATTGCAAGCTGCCGGTGAAGCTGCCCAGTTTATCGTGTGTGCGGCTGTACTGCAGATTACTGAACTTCACATCAGCGAAATAATCCACAAAAGCAAGACTGATCTGATTGTGCATCAATGGATTGATAAGCGCCGGATTATATTGCGTAAACTGAATATCATTGTCCACCCCTGTCTGTGGTGTACCGCCAAGCGCTGCAAGGCGCGCCGGCAGTATGGTTTCGAGGTAGCTGTACGTACCTCTTCCACCAATTTGTGCATGGCCGCTTAAAGACGAAAGCACCAACAGGGCGATAAGACTGAATGTGAAGCGCGTAGCAAATTTCATCTGCAGAAGTTAAAACGGTATTGAAACGCCATCCTAAGGCTTTTATTGCCAAGGCATATCAGGCACAAAGAAAGTAAAACCATACGGATTTCTGTTGAGAAATTTGAAAGAGGCTCACCCGAACCTAAGCCCCAATCCGCTATTTTTACCACAAAATGAAACAATATGTCGTTGCCCAGAGTTTTGTTGTGTATCCTTTTTCCACCACTTGCTGTGCTTGATAAAGGCTGTGGCTCGGTGCTTATTGTTTTTCTGCTGACACTGGCGGGCTGGGTGCCCGGAGTAATTGCAGCACTGGTGATCAATAACAAAAGGTATTAAACTTTTGATTACAGCATTTAACATTTTGATTAACTGATGATTAAAATAAATTTTCGATTATTCAGACCCAATGTTCTGGTTTTTTATGGCCTTTTAATCTGGTTGCATTCAGGATTGCCGGAGGCCAGGGCGCAATCAGTCAAAATCAGTCTTAACCCTGATATGTTCTTCAACTGCAGCACCATGGGAAATGCATGGATGCTGGCCGACGAACAGGAATTAGCCGGCGACCCTGCTTCAGGTCAGGGTGGCACTCCCGAAACTGTTTTCTTTCCGGGCTGGCCACATCAGGACATCTATTATCCCGCGGATGTTATCATTGATCTCGGCATATCTCACTATCTATCAAGCCTCTGGGTTTTCGATGTGAACGATAGCGACACCCTGAGTATCTTTCTGGGAAATCCGGCCGGATGGACGCCGGCAGGTCTGTTTGTGCTTGACCAGTGGAACAGTTGGCGCGAGCTGAGCCTCAACACTGCCAGCCGTTTTGTGATGCTGAGGTTCAGGTCGCCTGCCTGCCGCATTGCTGAGCTGGTGCTTTATGGCACTCCACAGGGCAGCCTCCCGCCGCCTCCTCAGCCCATTGCGCATGCACCAAAACCCATGCAGCAGCTCATTGGCATCAATGGCTTTGTTGACGACCCCATCCTTCGGATTAAGGCTGCAGGCAGTCTGAGAGAATATCACGATTGGCAATGGGACGAAGGGAATACCGACACCACCTATCCGGGCTATCCAAATAACCAGTATGCCTGGAGCCCGAGTTGGGTGAGCGGACCGGGCTGGGGATGGGATTTCGACGAATTCTACAGCCGAATAAAGCAGGCAGGCATATCGGTAAGTCCTGTATTACAGGGTAATGCGCCTTACATCACCGGATTCACCGATAGCCTCGCACAGCACAAACCCATCGCCGGAGCCAAAGATCCGTTTCAGCCTGCATCCTATATTGAACATGCCGACTACATGTTTCAGTTTGCCGCCCGATACGGAAAGAGTCAGGTTCCGGCAGGCATGCTCAAGCTCAAGCCGGGTCAGCCGGTGCTTTCAGGGCTTGGACTGACCGACTACCTCGAAAACTGGAACGAACCTGACAAATGGTGGTTTGGCCGTGGCGGCTACTTTCACCCGTTCGAGTTTGCTGCCCTATGCAGCGCCGATTTCGATGGCCACGAGGGTAATCTTGGACCTGGCAAAGGCATGAAAACGGCTGATCCTCAAATAAAAATGGTGATGGCAGGATTAGCCAGTCTCAATCTTGAATATGTGCGCTGCATGAAACTCTGGAGCGACTTTAACCGCACATCAGGCTTTCCGGCCGATGTGCTCAACTTCCACCACTACAGCCAGAACGGGTATCATGGCATCAGTCCCGAGGCCGATAGCCTCAGGCTGAAGCTAAGCAAGCTGGTGGAATGGCGTAACCGTTATTTGCCCGGAAAAGAAGTCTGGCTTTCCGAATTCGGTTACGATACCAACCCCGAAAGCCCGATAGCCAGCAAGCCTGTGGGCAATGCCGATGCTCAGGAAATGCAGGGACGTTGGCTGCTGCGGAGCCTGCTCGCCGCTGCAGCAGCCGGTGTTGATCGTGCACACATCTTCATGCTTCGCGATGTGAACCACTCCAACCCCAATATCTACAACAGCAGCGGCCTTACCGGTGAAATCTGGTTTGGCCATCAACCAAAGAAATCCTGGTTTTATGTCAAAGCCTTCTCCGGGCTGCTCAACCGTCATTATTTCAGCAGTGAAAAATCCACTTCAGATACCCGCGTGCTGGCCTACCGGTTTCGCACGGCCGATGCCGATACGCTGACCGACGTCATTTGGTGTTCTACATCAGAGGATCTGGCTATCAACGATTACCTGCATAACCCATCCCTGCCCTCAGGCAACTGGTTAACTTACATTTACTTGCTTGACCATAATGATACCATTCCACTGCAACAGGCACCGGTGTGGAACAACAACCAGTTGGTGCTTAATATCAATGAGTTGCCGCTGTTTATCCGGTATATCCGCACAGGCAACGGCACATCTTCCAACCTGACTTTACCGGTAAGATTTTTCGGTGCCGGAGAACCTCCCATTCCGGCTGAAAATGGTCATCGATTCTGCGCCACGGTATCAAATCCCCAACAACCCGGCTTTTCCACTACCAATTGTCAGACCATTAACAGTCATTTTATTGTTTTACAGAACCTTCCGGCTGAAATACCGCTGGAGTTGCGCATTTTTGAGCAAAGTTCCACCGGACGGCTCGGAAGCGGCTGGTGGTGGAACAATTGGGGAGGCATCACCGCAGTGGATGCCTTGATATTGAGCTATATCGTTGCACTGAATCCTGTCACGGCTCAATTGCCATGGATTGGCCCACCACCGGTAAGCCCTTTGGCCGTGAAGATTGCCGACATCAACAACAGTGGCCAACTGACAGCTTTGGATGCCCTCATCCTGATGTACCGCAGTTTGGGCATGCCCGGCATGTCGCCATTTCCGGGCGGAGCGCCAAACCATGTGCTGGGCATCCAGCCCTCGAACGCTCCTGACGATGGCGTGTTTCCCAATCCTCCTTCAATTATCGCAGTGCCGCAGGGAAATTTCGCTCCACAGGAGTTCGCTGAAAATTTCTTTTTCCATGCAATGATACCACCACTGACAGCAGGCGAAAACCACATGGCAGTTTCGGTTATTTCAACGGGGAATTTAAATGCCTCTGCACATTAGAGGATTGGATTAATATCTTCATTCAAAAGCTGTGCTCAACGCAACGAACCCTTGACAATTGTCAATCAGCTTAAAATTATTGTACATACCCTGTCAAAGTGCCTCCGAGCAGGTTTCGAATCGACACTGAACTGATCCCTGATCAGTTTGTATGCGCAAACTTTTTCGTTTTAACAAAATTACCAGACCGCACATTGCATAGATAAACTGAAGCGCCATGACTATATGAGCTGTACCGGAGCTGATGCGTGCCTGAAACAAACAGCTTTTGCGCGATTTTTTAACAAAGTTCCCTAAAATACCGTAAAGCTCAGGATCAACAAAACCTGACCCTTGAATATCGATGGAAATGACTACCTTTCGTGCCGCAAAATCGTTCATTAACCTCTAACTGAATGGCTTTGCAACTTGCTGATTCAATGCTGTTGCGGATGTAAACAGGGTTGAATTCTGTGATGCCAGCGTAATGTTAGCGGGCATTGTTGCGAACGACAGAAGAAAAATGAATAAACGACTAAAAACTTCAAAATGAAAAAAGGATTTTTAATGGTTGCAGGACTTATTGCTTCTTTTGCCTTAGGATTTTATCTAAGTAAGGTTCCTGAGAAAAAATCAACAACCAACAACATAGCTATAACAAAAACAGAAAATCAAAACAATATGAAATTAGGAGCATTTTCAATCAGTCTTAGTGTTAAGGACTTAAAGACTTCAAAAGAGTTCTATGAAAAACTGGGCTTCACAGTCTTTGGAGGAAGTATGGAACATAACTACCTTATTATGAAAAACGACAATTCACTCATCGGACTTTTTCAGGGCATGTTTCAAGGCAACATTCTGACATTTAATCCGGGTTGGGACGAAAACGCAAGAAATGTGGAAAATTTTGAAGACATTCGAAAAATTCAAAAGCAACTTAAAAACAATGGACTTACATTGATAAGCGAAGCTGACGAACAAACAGAAGGGCCGGCAAGCCTTATGTTAACTGACCCGGACGGAAATATGATTTTGTTAGATCAACATCGTTAGTGACCAACAGAAATGAAAGTCATCAATGTCTAAAATTAAGAACAACCATCCGCTAAAACATGTCAGCGGGCATTGTAAAAAAGACCTATACAACCAAAACACTGTCTGATAACAAGAAAAATAGACGGAAATAGAACCAAACAGACAACTTGACATAAAAACAACTGAATGATTCCTGAAAACAACAGAATGAAGCGACTTTGCAACTGTAAGCAGCGTACATTTTTATTTTACCGCTTTAACACAAAATAACTTTGCAGCATCACTCAAAAACATAAAAATATGATGCTGAATTCCAGCAAAGCGAAATCAAAAACTTCAACTTTAACAACTCCAATCTGTCAGGCGCAGAATTTATCAGCTCTAACTTTCAAAGGAATAAGCAGAAGAATGCTGTTTTAAAAAACACTTCCTTTAAAAACATTGGTTTCAAAGGCATTACCTTTGGAGGAAATATTGAAGATTGTTCTTTTGATAATTGCTCATTTAAAACTGTAAAGTTTGTAAATGCTGCCATCTTGAATTCGTTTTTTTAGCATAATCGTAAGTTTAACAGCGTTGAGTTTATTGGCTGCAAAGCTGATAAACTCACATTTGCTTTTTTGAAAAGCAATGGAGCCAAAACAGAAGGCATTACCATTATCCAAGAACAAAGCACCGACATGATATGAAATAGAAAAAGCAGGAAATAGTTGACGGTGTTGCCATACAATGTCACGCCAACGGAAAAACAATTTGGTCAGAAAGAAATTTAATAAACTGCATTTCAGAAGGTTATTATAAATGGTTTTGATTTGACGGTACAATAAAGCGTTCAGGACATTTTGAGAACGGTGTACCAGTTGGTGAATGGACAACTTATGACCATAAAGGAAAACCATATAAAGTGACGATAAAACAATTACGACCTGCTAACATTACCTACACAAAAGCATGGGTTTGGTGCATCGTATGACAGGAAAGTGTTAAATTTGGAGTTCAGTTCTTAGTAGGAAGTTCATAGCAAAAAGTCCCTGTGTGTAGCTGCAACCCTTTATTGAATCTGACCTCATCGATTTTTCCGCTGAAATAATCACCCTCGTTGAGCAAATTTCCTGCCTCGGCCCCACTGAGGGTATGATTGGGTGAAGTAGAATATTGAAGCGGATAAACCGCTCCTGCAACTTTAGTAATCACTGAAACACCGTCAATACAAAGAATGGTGTAGCGTCCATCAAAAGTTAAGGCAAAATGGCGCTATCCTGCCGAAAGGGCAGAAAGACTATTTATCGCATTGGCATAGGCTTTTATCTGACCGCCAATCCATCATAACTTTCAGCTAAGGTTAGTGGCTAAAAAAAGCCTTTCCTTTGCAACGAGTTGTCCGGATAATATGTCTTGTTTCCATCGTCAGTAACACCACATGAAAACCAGGTTATTCTTTCTTCTGATGTTGTTAGCGCTGGTTTGCGCATGTAAAAAGGTGCCCCAGGCTGAGTACGATCCTGCCAATTTGCACTTAGGTTTCTGGTCGCATGCGGTAGTCAACGATTCTGTATGGACATTCACCAGAGTAAACAAATTACCTTTGGACGACTATGGATTTGTTTTGGTGCGCAATGGCCTGTTTGTTGAACGCAAAAATGCCGGCTTCTGTGGAACCCCTCCCATTACCTATGCCGAATACGAGGGACAATGGGAAAAATCAGGCGACATCATGACAATACAGACAAGGTATTGGGGTGGAAGTCAGGAGTATATATGGAAAATTAAACACATTGACGAGCAAAAGTTCGCGGTAATTAAAATGCGGTAGTTTACGATATGAAGACGCAGCAATCACTGACCTGCAATTTTTAAGCAGTCAGATCACAACAACAAATTCGAATTTTACTTGCGTCAGGCTTACTCTTTTGCGGCGACAGCCGGGATTTGACATAATTTTATGCCAAAATCCAAAACCATGACGATGAGGTCTGCAAAACTGCTTTCAATCCTCTTTATCTTCCTGCTGGCCATGGCTTGCCAGAAAAAGAAACAAAACATCACATCCGTAAAAGTAATCGGCCCTACGACTGCCCTGCCTGAAAAAGATGTCCTTTATCCCGAGGCATTATGGATGATGGGACGTATAGGCGAAGTTCTGCCTTCGCCCGATGGCAGTCAGCTGCTGCTCACCATCACCTACTTCGATCTGGCTGAAAATAAAGGTAATGCAGAGCTTTGGCTGATGTATATTGATGGAAGCGGGCTGAAACGCCTAACCGAAACTCCCTTTGGCGAATTCAACCCGCGTTGGAAAGACCAACAAACCATTGCATTTTTATCAACCGAAAGCGGCAGTGCCCAGCTTTGGGAAATGAAAACCGACGGCACCGGCAAACGCATGCTGAGTAATGTTGAAAAAGGCATCAACGGTTTCGCTTTTTCCCCGGATGGAAGCCGCATTGCGTTTGCCTCTGATGTGAAGGTCAATCCCACCACTTCCGACCTTCACCCCGACCTTCCCAAAGCCACAGGACGCCTGCAGAATGATCTGATGTACAGGCATTGGGACCATTGGGTGGATGATTTCAGCCATGTCTTTATTGCTGATCTAACGGCTGATGGCATCGCAAATGCAAAAGATATCATGGAAGGCGAACCCTGGGAATCGCCGCTGAGACCCTTTGGCGGCATGGAACAGATAGCGTGGAGTCCTGACGGCCAGACCTTGATTTACACCGCCCGGAAAAAGCAGGGCAAAGCTTATGCAAAATCCACGAACAGCGATCTTTATGCCTACAATCTTGCATCAGGCAATACCGTCAACCTCACCGAAGGCATGATGGGATATGATCAAAATCCGGTGTTTTCGCCGGATGGCAGGTGGCTGGCCTGGGAAAGTATGGAACGTGATGGCTACGAGGCTGATAAAATCAGGCTGTTTATCATGAATGTATCCACGGGCGAAAAGCAATATCTAACCAAAGACTTCGACCAAAGCGTTCACAGCCTGAACTGGAGCACCGATGGAAGCAAAATCTATTTTGTGAGCAACTGGCATGCACTGGATCAGGTGTATAGTATTAGTCTGAACGATAACCAAATACGTAAGCTGACAGAAGGCCTACACTCTTACACTGAGATAGTTACAGCCGGCGATAAACTGATCGGAAAACGCATGTCGATGTCATCGCCGGTAGAATTATTTGCCATTGACGAGCAAACCGGCGGTCAACAGCAGATCACGTTTGTGAACAAGAATATCCTCGATAACATCCGTATGGGCCAAATCGAGGAGCGGTGGCTGACCACTACCGATAATAAAAAGATGCACACCTGGGTGATTTATCCTCCCGATTTCGACCCGAATAAAAAATATCCTGCGCTTCTTTACTGTCAGGGCGGACCGCAAAGCACTGTCAGCCAGTTCTGGTCATACCGCTGGAATCTTCAACTCATGGCCGCCAATGGTTATATTGTTGTTGCCCCAAACCGTCGCGGACTCCCCGGATTCGGGCAGGAATGGCTTGAGCAAATCAGCGGCGACTACGGTGGACAAAACATGCGCGATTACCTCACGGCCATTGATGCCCTTGCCAAAGAACCTTATGTGGACGAAAACAGGCTTGGCGCCGTTGGTGCCAGCTATGGCGGCTTTTCGGTTTACTGGCTTGCCGGTCATCACAACAAACGCTTTAAGGCATTCATCGCCCACAACGGGATGTTTAACCTCGAACAACAATATCTCGAAACCGAAGAAATGTGGTTCGTTGATTGGGATCTGGGTGGCCCTTATTGGGAAAAGGATAACAAAGTCGCACAGTGGTCCTATGCCAATTCCCCTCATCGCTTTGTGGATAAGTGGGACACGCCTATTCTTGTCATACACAGCGAGAAAGACTATCGTATTGTAGCATCGCAGGGAATGGCGGCTTTCAATGCAGCCATATTGCGGGGCGTGCCCGCACAGTACCTTTATTTTCCGGACGAAAACCACTGGGTGCTGCGTCCGCAAAACAGTGTGCTGTGGCAACGAACCTTTTTTGGCTGGCTCGACAAATGGTTAAAAAACAATTGATTTGTTTGAAAAAAATTGCTTTGAAAAAAATATTCGGATCAGTACATTTGCATACCATTGAGTTTAAATGGATTTAATCTCTTCAGTTGAAATAATCACCGAATTAATTATTTAACAAATAAAAATATGAAAATCACTGTAGTAGGAACCGGATACGTTGGTCTGGTAACCGGAACCTGTTTTGCTGAAGTTGGTATCGATGTCGTTTGTGTTGATATTGACGTAAAAAAGATCGACAACCTCAACAAAGGCATTATACCCATCTACGAGCCGGGGCTGGAGGATATGGTGCACCGTAATGTCGAGAAGAAGCGCCTGGGTTTTACCACTGAACTTGGTCCGGAGCTTAAAGACAGTCAAGTGATTTTCAGCGCTGTAGGCACACCTCCGGATGAAGATGGCAGTGCTGACCTCAAGTATGTGCTGGATGTTGCCCGACAGGTTGGCGAAAATATGGAAGATTACATCCTGATGGTGACAAAAAGCACTGTGCCTGTCGGAACAGCCGAAAAGGTTCGTGCCGAAATCAAAAAAGCCCTGAACAAACGCGGCCTTGACATACCTTTTGATGTAGCCTCAAACCCCGAGTTTTTGAAAGAAGGCGCTGCCATCGACGATTTTATGAAACCTGACCGTATAGTGGTAGGTGTGGACAGTCAAAGGGCCGAAGACCTCATGAAACGTCTTTACAAGCCTTTTACCATGAATGGTCATCCCGTAATCTTTATGGACATCGTTTCGGCCGAAATGACCAAATATGCCGCAAACGCCATGTTGGCCACCAAAATCAGCTTCATGAACGACATTGCCAACCTCTGCGAAATTGTTGGCGCTGATGTGAACATGGTAAGAAAAGGGATTGGCTCTGATCGCCGTATTGGACCATATTTCATTTATCCCGGTACCGGCTATGGCGGATCATGTTTTCCAAAGGATGTGAAAGCGCTTATCCACACGGCAAAACAATATGGTTATCCCCTTCGTGTTTTGCAAGCTGTTGAAGACGTGAACGATGATCAGAAATCTATACTCTTTAATAAGCTCAGCAAGTATTACAACGGCGATCTCAAGGGAAAAACAATTGCCATCTGGGGCCTGTCATTCAAGCCGAATACAGACGATATGCGCGAGGCGCCTTCGAGGGTAATCATTGGCAAGCTGCTCGAAGCCGGTGCCACGGTCAGGGCCTATGACCCTGTGGCCATGCACGAGGCTCAGCGTATTTTCAACGACAGTATCGAGTTTGCCAAAGACCAATACGATGCTCTGGTGGATGCCGATGCCCTGGTTATCGTAACCGAATGGGCCGAGTTCAAGTTTCCCAATTTCAGGGTCATTAAAAAACTCCTCCGTAAGCATGCCATTTTCGACGGACGCAATATTTACGATGCCAAAGAAATGAAGAACGAGCAGATCGATTACTTCTGCATCGGACTTAATACACTGAAAATTTGACATTTACACTATCCTTAGCTCATTCAACAATCATCTGAAAATCACTTAAATCTGGCATAATGAAGCGCATACTGGTAACCGGTGGAGCGGGTTTTATCGGCTCACACCTCTGTGATCGGCTGGTCAACGAAGGCAACGACGTGATATGCCTGGACAATTATTTCACCGGGCGGAAAAAGAATGTGGCTCACCTTATCGGAAATCCGTATTTCGAGCTGGTGAGGCACGATGTCACTACGCCCTATTTTGCCGAAGTGGACGAAATCTATAACCTGGCCTGTCCGGCTTCGCCCGTGCATTACCAGTTCAACCCGATTAAAACCATCAAAACCTCTGTGATGGGCGCCATCAATATGCTGGGCCTGGCCAAGCGCATCAAAGCCAAGGTTTTGCAGGCCTCCACCAGCGAAGTCTATGGCAATCCGGAGCAACATCCTCAGAATGAGTCTTATTGGGGACATGTCAACCCGATCGGACCACGCTCATGCTACGATGAAGGGAAAAGGTGTGCCGAAACACTTTTTATGGACTACCATCACCAGAACGGGGTAAAAATCAAGATTATCCGCATCTTTAACACTTATGGCCCGCGTATGCATCCCAATGACGGACGTGTAGTATCGAACTTCATTGTGCAAGCGCTCAAAGGCGAAGACATTACCATGTATGGCGATGGACAACAAACGCGCAGTTTTCAATACGTGGACGATTTGCTTGACGGAATGATCAGAATGATGAATGGACCTGAAGATTTCATCGGGCCGGTGAACATCGGCAATCCGGGTGAATTTACCATGCTCGAGCTAGCGGAAATGGTGCTGCGACTCACCGGCAGCAAGTCAAAAATTGTGCATAAGCCACTGCCGCAGGACGATCCGCTGCAGCGCCGCCCCGACATCAGACTGGCTAAGGAAAAACTTGGATGGGAACCCCGCATACCTTTGGAACAAGGACTCATTCAAACCATCGACTACTTCCGAAAAGAACTGGCCAGATAAAGCGCGGTCATTATGAACATACTTGTTACAGGCTCACAGGGTCAGCTTGGTTTCGAGTTGCAGCGTATTGCTGGCACCGATAAGCTGCATCAGTGGCACTTTACCGATGTGGCTCAGCTCGACATCACAAGGCGTGATGCTGTACTCGGCTATTTTCAGGCCCACGACATCGATATCTGTCTGAACTGTGCCGCCTACACTGCTGTTGATAAAGCCGAAGACGAACCGGACAAGGCCATGCTCATCAATGCCACTGCGGTGGGCTATCTGGCCGATGCCGCACTGCTCAGCAAAGCCCTGCTGATTCACGTGAGCACCGACTATGTGTTTGATGGTCAGCACTATAAACCTTACGCTGAAGATCATCATATCGCCCCGAAATCGGCTTATGGCCACAGTAAGGCCGAGGGCGAGCGATTATTGATGGCGCATCAGGCCAACACCATTATCATTCGCACCTCGTGGCTCTACAGCGCCCATGGCGTCAATTTTGTAAAAACCATGCTGAAGTTAGGCCTCGAACGCAGCGAGCTGAATGTGGTTTATGATCAGATTGGCACGCCCACATGGGCAGCTGATCTGGCAAGGGTTATCGTCATCTTTGCCGATCAATACGACCGTAAACCGATCAAGGAGCTGTTTCATTTCAGCAACGAAGGCGTAACAAGCTGGTTCGACTTTGCCAGAGCAATTATGGAACATGGCGGCCGCACCTGCCAGGTAAACCCTATTCCATCGTCGTCCTGGCCTGCCAAAGCCAGCCGCCCGTTCTATAGTGTTTTAGCCAAGGAAAAAATTAAGTCGCATCTGGGGATCAGCATACCTTACTGGAAATCAAGTCTTTTAAAATGCCTGGAGGAATTAGATGGATAAAGGCAGCCGGGGAATGTTGGCCATGCAAATTTACGATGCCGCGCGTGAGGTACACCAGTCGATCGGACCGGGCATGCTCGACAGCATCTTTAAAGTCTGCCTTATTCACGAGCTGCGCCTGCGTGGACTGAGGTTCCGTCCTAATGCAAGCATTGAATTGCTATACAAAGGGTTACGTGTTGACGAACGCCTCATGGCTGACCTGATTGTGGAAGAAAACATCGTAATCGAAATTGTTAAGTCATCTCAACATCTGGATTATCATATAACGCGGCTAAATACCATACTTTCGTTTACCGGTATGCCATTGGGTATCCTTATCGACCCGGCCGCTGAACGCATCATAGACGGATTCAGAAAAATTATCAATCCAAAAAAACTATCGCAATGAGCCAACAAATTGACCCGCAAATTATGGAAAAGGCGAAGCTGTGGCTGACGCCATCATTCGACAGCGAAACGCGCCATCAGGTAGAACATCTGATCGCTCACGACCCCGCTGAACTGGCCGAATGTTTTTACCGTAACCTGGAATTCGGCACAGGTGGTTTGCGGGGCATCATGGGTGTTGGCACCAACCGCATGAACAAATACACTGTGGCCATGGCTACACAGGGTTTGGCCAACTACATCAGGAAAATGTTCCCAAATCAGGAGCTCAAGGTGGCCATAGCTCACGACAGCCGCAACAACAGCAGTTATTTTGCGCGTATTACGGCCGAAGTATTTTCGGCAAACAACATCAGGGTTTACTTGTTCGAAACCCTGCGGCCAACGCCCGAGCTCTCGTTTGCCATCAGAGAATTAGGATGCCAGAGCGGCGTGGTGATCACCGCCTCGCACAACCCCAAAGAATACAACGGCTACAAGGCCTATTGGAACGACGGCGGACAACTTATTCCACCGCACGACAAGAATGTGATTGTGGAAGTGGAAAAAATCAGCAGCCCATCGGAGGTAAACTTTGAAGCAAAGCCTGAACTCATTCACTTGCTGGGCGAAGAATTTGACCAGATTTACATTGATCGTATCAAAGCACTCAGCCTCTCACCGGAGCTTATCAGGAAAGCTGAAGATTTCCGCATTGTTTTTACCCCTATTCACGGCTCCACGGTGAAGCTGGTTCCGGCCGCGCTCAGGGCAGTTGGTTTTCGGAATATTTATACTGTTGAGGCACAGGATATTCCCGACGGCAACTTCCCTACCGTGCATTCACCCAATCCCGAAGAGCCGGCTGCACTGACCATGGCAATCGAGAAGGCCATGGCGGTTGATGCACATATTGTCATGGCTACTGACCCCGATGGCGACCGTGTAGGCATTGCCGTGAAGGACGACACCGGAAAGTATATGCTGCTCAATGGTAATCAGGCCGCAAGTCTGCTCATCTATTACCTTCTTCATAAATGGCACGAAAACGGTAAACTGACCGGCAAGGAATACATCGTTAAAACCATCGTCACATCCGAGCTACTCTTCGACATTGCGGATAAATACGGGGTGGCAAAATATGATGTGCTGACAGGATTCAAATACATTGCCGAAATCATACGCCGGCTCGAAGGCCAGCAGACCTTCATTGGCGGCGGCGAGGAGAGTTATGGTTATCTGGTCGGCGACTTTGTTCGCGACAAAGATGCGGTGATTAGTTGTGTGATGTTGGCCGAAACAGCAGCCTGGGCCGAAGCACAGGGCAAGGGCATGTTTGGTTTGCTCAAGGAAATCTACAGGGAATTTGGCTTCTATCGCGAAAAACTACTCTCTGTTACCAAGAAAGGCATGCAAGGCGCAGCCGAAATCAAGGCTTTGATGGAACGTTTTCGGAGCAATCCTCCTGCCCAAATCGGTGGCCAGCCCCTGGTGATGATCAAGGATTACCTTGGAAGCAGCTGCCGCGATCTGCGCACCGGACAGCAAAGTCCCATCAACCTGCCAAAGTCGGATGTGCTTCAATTCTTTACTGCCGATGGAAGCAAAATAAGTATGCGTCCCTCCGGCACCGAACCTAAAATCAAGTTCTATTTTGGCGTTAAAGGCAAGCTTGAGCGCCTCGAAGATTACCATATGGTTGAAGCAGCACTCGATAAACAAATCGATCATATGCTTCAGTCCCTGGGCATCTGAAGATCGCACCCATTTATGCTTGCTGTCTGTTATGCCAAAGGATTTGCATCTCTGACAGCTGCAATTGTGAGGTATTGATTTTCCATCACCCCAAAAACGCTGTCAAAGCGTATGAAAGTTCGTCCAAGAGATCTGAGAACTGCCAATATCGTTTACTTAACTAATCCATTCATCCACAATCGAAATGACTTCTGACCTCACTCTATCGCGCAATGTGCTTGAAATGGCTGCTGTAGCCACCGAGTATTGCAACTTTATCGAAAGCGCTCAGGGCCTGGAACCTCAGGCTGCTTTTGTCATGCTGGGCAGGTTTGTTCCCTTACTCTACCTGCGGGGCACGCTGCTTCCGGAAATTACACCGGAATATCCGGATGCAAATGAGCGCTATGTTACTGAGGAACAATGGGATGGAGTTTTTCTGGACCTCAGAACTTTGTTTGCCGATCAGGATGAGTTTCCTTATCTGGGAGAAAACGATCTGGGTGAGCTAACAAGCCTGAATGGCAGCATCAGCGAGCATCTTGCCGATGTTTATCAGGATATGAAGGACTTTGTGATGTTGTTTAAAAAAGCTGACCCGGCCATGCGCGAAAACGCTGTAGCCGGGTGCAGGCAATTGTTTTTTGAACACTGGGGGCCAAGATTGGCCAGACTTTTACCGGTAGTTCACCGGCATTTGTTTGATGAAACCGGCGAATCCACCAACGATTTCTACGACATATTCTGAATCATGGACGGCGTCGTGCAGGTGGCATAGCTCGTTCGTCATCGGGCCGTAAACGCTCGACAAACTCGCGCTGAAACTCCTCCTCGGCCCTTATGAACATGGCAGCCTTGCGAGGTGAAAGCTCCTTGCGAAGCTGGTTGATAAACTCCTTACGCGCCTTCACTCTGGCTTCAGCCAGCTCCAGCCTATCATCAACCAATTTGTTCACCTCGGCATCCGACAGTTCCTCGAGGTTCATTAAACCCTTATTGCGCTCGACTCTGGCCTGATGCTGATCTTTGATTTTTTCGTTGTAGGCGTCGTAAAGCGGCCAGAAAACACGGGCTTCCTGCGGGCTAAGCTGCATGCTCCGAGTGATCATTGCCACTCTGGCTGCTTCCATCCTTTCTCTGAATGGTCCCTGAGGCTGCTGCTGGGCCTGCATAAGTACCGGCATAATAAGCAGCAGGATTATGCCAATAAAATTTTTGATTGCTTTCATAGGTTAAAATTCAAAGTCATCAATTTCAAAAAGGTATTCTGCAATCTCATCGGCATCAGCGCCTTTGAGCAGATTGTCTTCAATCGTCCTTTCCCAGTCAATGGTGAACGAGGATAGTTCGATAGCTTCTTCGGGAAGACTCACTTCATGAAGATTCATTTCATCCACGATCAATGCCCTAAGCTCAGCGGTTTCTACAGGGTAATGGCCTCCAATGTTGTTGAGCAATAGTAAAACAGCACTTGCTGTCAGCATTAGGATAAATGAACTGGCAAGAACAATAGGCAGAACGCGGCTTTTTCTTTTATCCAAAGCCAAGGCGTGGCTTTCGGCTTGCCCGGGCAATTTCTCGAAGTAGCCCTCGGGTACCGGGAATGGTTGTTCCCTGTTGGCTGGATAGGTGAATGGATCAGTTTTCGGCATGTTGATGTATGTATTGTTTGATTTTTATCGCTGACTGGTGATAAGTAGCTTTGGCGGTGGCTTCGGTGACGTGCAAGAGTTGCCCAATTTCGGCAAAGCTTAGTGAATTGAAGTAGTGCATGGCAAAGACGCTCCTTTGTCGTGCTGTGAGTGTTTGCAGCGCAGCAGAAAGTATCGATTCCGTCTGATCGGCAGATGGTGCCGTATTGCTTTGAGCCGGTTTTGCTAAAAGGAAACGCCTGCGCAGAGCTGCACGCTGTTGATGACGCAGCGCTTCGTTAAGCGCAATCCGGTAAAGCCATGTTGCGTATGAAGCCTCGTTGCGAAAGGATTCGAGCGACTTCCATGCTTTCAGCAAGGTTTCCTGCATCAGGTCGTCGGCATCATCATGGTTGAGCACAATGCTTCGGATAAGGTTATACAACTTTGTGCCATAAGCCTTTACCATCGATTCAAAGAACGCTTCCCTTTCCTGTTGCCGCATCACTTGCCGGTGTGTTGAACCTCAACTTTTCCGATTTTAACTCAAGGCAGGGTAATTGTAATCACCCTGTCGCCAATCGTCAGGGTGGCCAGATTATCGCAGGTTCCATCTCCAAAGTCGAGCATGCGTTGCTGTGCGTTCGAAGGGTTAATCTGCACTGTGCCACTCACAAAATAGCGGCAAGTCATTTCGCGGCGCAGAGGCTCAACAATCTGCCTGGCCACATTGCGGCCGTTGCTGTGGCTGACATTGCTGAAGCCGCTGATAAGAAGAATGTCGTCGCGCCAGCGTGGTGTAGCAAAACCCTGTATCCAGGTATGCACTTTTTCTGACTGCCATGTCAGCGATTCGCCATGCTGAGCAAATGTCACACTGCCGTTGTTTACATGGCTGAATGTCATATGGCCGTTCACAAGACCCTGATTGGTCATAACTTTCGTGCCCTGAACATGGTTATCATTCACATAATAGTTCTGGAAGGTGTGTGTAACCACGGTTCCCGGCCGGCGCCAACGTCCGTTGAAGGTAACAATAATCATTCCCCTGCGGTATTTGCCATCGTTGCACAGGCAGTTCTCGGTCCCAAAATCGATCGTCAGTACTCGAGGCATCACCGTAGTGTCGAGGGTAATAGTGGCACATGGTCCGAGTCGCGAAGGGTTGTCGTCCCCATCTTTCAAGCCCGGCAATTTGGCATAATAAGCCTGATCAGCAATCTCGGATGCCTCGTCGAACGCTTCTTCGGCAAAAGCTTCTAAGGCTGACTGGCGATTGAGTGTTGTCGATTCGGCTTCGTCGGTCTTGTTGCATGCGATAAAAAATGTGGCTGCCAGAAACCATGCGCTGCTGAGCATCAGAACAGATTTTTTCATCTTACAGTTTGATTTTTGATTGTACCTGATTAGATACAATTCCGGGCCAAAAGTTTAGCCAAGTAAATAAAAAAAATCCGGATACAAGATCCGGATTTGTTCAGCCAACAGAAATATCCCCCGGGAATTTCGTGGCTTTACATCTGTGCGCTGGGCATCACTACCACCTCGCTTACGTTTACGTGATCGGGCTGAGTGATGGCGTATTTGATTGCGCGCGCAATATCGTTGGCTTGCAAAGGTGTTATCCGCCGTTTGGCAAAACTATCGAGAATATCCTGGTCGGTGATAGTATGCGTCAGTTCGGTGGCAACGGCGCCGGGTTCGATCACCGTTACCTTAATATTATAGCTTGGCGTGAGCTCCATACGCATGGCTTCGGACAATGCTGTTACGCCAAATTTAGTGGCATTATACACGGCAAAACCTGGCCAAACCTTCCGTCCGGCCACTGATGACACATTGATGATATGGCCTGCCCGGCGATCCTTCATATGGGTTAAAACACCGGCTATGCAATAAAGCAAACCTTTGAGATTTACGTCTATCATACGGTCCCACTCATCCACCTTCAACTTGTCCATAAAGGAAACGGGCATCAATCCGGCATTGTTTATGAGCACATCCACCCTGCCGAAGCGGTTAATTATCATCGAAAAAGCATCGGCCACAGCCTGACGGTCGGTGATATCCAGCGGAACGACCACTGCCTGCGAACCAAGAGCCTCAACCTTTGAGGCCAGTGCATCAAGCCTATCCTTGCGCCTGGCCATGAGGATGAGTATTGGCTGTTGTTCAGCCAAAAGCAGTGCTGTCGCCTCTCCAATACCACTGGAAGCACCTGTTATCACAATCACTTTTTCTTTAAGCATATTAATCAGTAATTATACCAAGCTCAATAACGTGCAATTTAGCCAAATTCGTACTTGATAAACTATGAACGTGAAAAAAATCCCGAAATGATTTATTTTACCTTTTCTTTTCTGCGGATTCAGAGGCTTAACCTATCATTTTAGTTATGTATCTTTTCAACTGTCAAAGGAAATTGTGTTGTCCACAACCTCAATAACCAGCTTATGCCGATTGGGGGCGATATTTACTCAGCAATTTAATTAACTGTGATTTTGTTATGGGCTTGGCAATGTAATCGTCGAAGCCGGCCTGCGTGAAACGCTGTTCATCGCCGGGAAGTGCGTAAGCCGTTGTGGCAATAATGACGGCATTTATGCCCATCTCCCTGATCTTCTGCATGGTTTGCCGGCCATCAAGTACAGGCATTTTGATGTCGAGCAATATCAGGTTAATTTCCGGATGATGCTTCAACAATTCGATGGCTTCTATTCCGCTTCGGGCAAAAACCGTATGATAACCGACTCCCGATAGTATGGTTTTCATCATGATCAGGCTGGCTTCATCATCGTCAGCCACCAGAATAGGTTGCTTACTGGTTGCCGCGATTTCGCCATCGGTCATCTTTGAAGCCGGCGCATCTGATTGCTGAATGAGGTTCACCTTCCGCGCAGGAATCTCCAATTGAAAAACTGAACCTTTACCGTGAACGGATTCCGCCCAAATGCGGCCGCCCATCAACGTAACCATAGACCGGCAAAGCGCCAGGCCAAGACCAACACCTTCGTAACCTCTGTTTAATGCCGTTTCAGCCTGATAAAACCGATCGAATATCTTGTCAATGGCCGCTGCCGGAATACCTCTTCCGGTGTCGCTAACACTAAACTTCAGCATTCCTTCCTGATAAGAGCACCCAATTTCGATGGTGCCCTTTTCGGTGAACTTAAGTGCGTTGTTGATCAGGTTATCTAGCACCTGATGGATTTTTAATCGGTCGGTTTCCACCCGGATCGACTCTGCTTCGGGAGCAACAGCCGTCTTGAGTGTTATGCCCCGCTTATCGGCCTGAGGCTTGAAAGATGTCAGGGCTTCATCAACCAACTGAGCAGGATTGAAAACATCAAGGGAAAGTGACTCCGAACCTGCATCTATTTTACTAATTTTCAGAATATTGTTAATTAAATCAAGCAATCGTTGACCATTTCGGTAAATCAATCCGGCTTGCTTTGTCACATGTTCTGAATGCATGCTTTGGTCGGTAAGCAGGTCGGCAAAGCCCATGATACTATTGAGTGGTGTGCGTATTTCGTGGCTGATGTTCATCAGGAAAGCCGATTTCAGCCTGTCGCTCTCCTCAGCCTTGTCGCGGGCTTTGATCAGGTCGTCAAGCATCCGTTGCTTCTCGGTTGTATCTTCGATGATGACCATCCAGTTATTTAGCCTGCCCTCGAAGCCAAACAAGGGCGACATTGAAAGGTTGATCCAGACTTTGGATCCGTCGGGCCTGCATAAATGCAGCTGTCTGTTCCAACTTGACTGTGAAGCAGCTGCCTGATAAAATTGATCAACAACCTCCTCATCACCAAACATCTTGAACAGCAATTGCTTATCTATTGTGGGTATCATATCCGAAGTGTAGCCCGAAATGGCAGAAAATTGCTTATTCGCATACACAAATCTTGCATGATTATCGATAATGATAACCCCGACCGGACTCTGCTCGATTGCCAGGCCCAGCAGTTTTATTTCGTCGAGTGCCTTTAATCGTTGGATGTACAGCCCTAGCTGATTTGCCAGAAACTCCAGCAGTTCAGCATCAGATTGCTGAAAAGCGTCCTTGTTGCTATAACTTTGCACCACAAGCGCGCCCACAACCACACCATCACACCACAATGGAACACCCAGCCAGGAGGCCGAAAGCGCACCAATGGCTTTCAATGCACCTTCATTGATCAGCTTTTGAATATCATCAGCGTAAAACAAATATGTTTTTCCTGACTTTATAACAAGCCCTGTAGCAGAGCCTTCCATATCCCATTCGTGTATATCATCCTTTTCATCCTGAAGATATGGAGTGTACAGTTTGCCTGTACGTTCGTTCACCAGCGCTACATAAAAATTGGATGTGTCAATTACCTGACTTAACTGCTGAGCAATTGTTTCGATGAAACCCTTGAGGTTATTGGAAGCGGTCATAGCTTCGGAAACCGCATGTTGTATGGCAATGAACTTCTCCTGACGTTTGCGGTCGGTGATATCGCGGCCGGCGCCCACAATAGCAATCAGCTCGCCATTTTCATCAAAAATGGGCGCCTTGATCACATCCAGAAAAAGAAATTTGCCCCGCACATAACCAAATTCTTCGAAATGCCCATGCTGCCTTGTTTGAAGGATAACCTCATCAGAATCTGTACAAATTGTACCAAATGTGTGATATTCAGGATCTTCAGGCTTTTCGGCCCTGATTCGCTCCGCAAAGTAAAGATCTGTTTTGCCCAGGGGCTCATCGGTGTTGGCGGCATGGAGTAAATTGCGGCAGATGGAATTGTTGACAAAAATGAAGCGCTTGTGTACATCTTTGGCCCAAAGCATATCAGGCATATTGTCGGCTAGTTTCCTGAATAGCTCCATCAACTCGCGATACTTTTGCTCGCTTTTGCGCAGTGCTTCGTCTTTCTCTTTTTCGGAAGTAACATCCAATACCGCCCCTATAAGCATGGTAATTTTACCATCCTTTTGTTCCCATACGCGTTCATAACCCTTAAACCAACGCCAGTCTCCCGCATAGGTTCTCATTCTGTATTCGAAGTGAAATATGAGCTCCGGGTCGCTGAGGTTTGCCCCGGCATAGAATTGATCGAAAATGCCAAGATCATCGGGGTGAATTACCTTTTCCAGAAAATTATCGTCATTATCCGTCAGCACATCCGCAGGATAGCCTAAATAGGCAGCCACACTCCGGTTGGTATAAACGTTTTTCCGGCTTTCCAGATCATGCACATAAACAATGTTGGGAATTTTTTCCGTGATATTCTGCGAAAACGCCTTTTGCTGTTTCAGCTCCTGTTCTGTTTGCCTGATGGCCGTAATATCACGCATAAACGACACAACAGTATGGTCTGGCAGACGCATCGACTTCATCCATATCGGCATTTCGTGGCCACTTTTGCATAGCATAAAGCGTTCGTTCTCCACAACTTCACCACCGAGTACTTTTTCCACTTCAAATGGAAATAACTGCAAATGTTCGCCTGAAAAAAGCATGGAAAGATTTCTGCCAATCAGTTCATGTCTGGAATATCCCGAATACCTGCACAGCATATCGTTTACATCGAGCATCGTTCCATCGGGTATTGTAACAGCTATGGCATCAGGAGCATTTTCGAACAACTGAAGGGAACGTTTCGCACGCTGATGGATATAATGCGGTTGATTTGTTGTGGCCACACTTCCTTTCTGCATCTTGCTCAGCGACCAGGGTAGGTTGTTTGCAGCTTCCTTTAAAAGCTTCAATTTATGCTGAACTTCGATAATATTGAGGCATTGTGTAATAACCTGCTGCATTTCATTAAACTCGAAAGGCCTCTGCAGGAAAAAGTCAGTTCCGGCCTCAATGGCCTCCTGAATCAGTTGTTCATCCGATTGAAGATTGCTCATCAGGATTATCTGACTTTCCGAGAAAGCAGCTAAGCCTCTCAGATGCCTGATAATTTGGAGTCCTTTGATGTCGGGCAGTAGCACTTCCACAAGAAACACATCAGGCACAAAAGTTTCAGCTTTGAGGATACCCTCTTTACCGCTGTGTGCGTATTCTACCTCAAGGCTACTGAACGTCTTTGCCAGCCATTGCGCAGTATTACTTGCCCGATTCAACTCGTCGCCGATAATCAGCAACTTGTATTGTCTTGATGATTCTGACATAGATCAGCGGAATATATCGTTGATAAAAATAACCTTGTGAAAATAGTCGTTTTTCCGTTTCGGTTCACATATCAACTTCCATAAATCATTCTATTTTCCAAATTCGAGAACGAAAGTAGTAAATCATAAAATTCTATACTATTGATTTTCAATAGATTTAGAGAATTATTTAATTTGGCACAAACTTTGTCACATGAATACCATAACACTTACAACAATGAAAAGAATTGCCTTCTATCTCATAATCGCCTCCCTTGCCATGACTGCTTGCAGGAAAGATCGTTTCGAACCCAATGCACCAAAATCAATGGAAGACTTGCAGGTGCCGGCAAATTTCGACTGGAAAACCACCAAAGATTACCAAATGACCTTTAATGCAACGCAAGGTGGTCTGGTTCAGGTTACCGATGGTAAAAACGCGGTTTATCAGCGTGCTTTCCTGACAGCACAGGAAAGCTATGTAATGAAGCTTACGCTGCCCGCTTTCGAAAAATCGGTTAAAGTTAATTTTGCCGGAAAAGAAACCGTTGTCAACCTTACCGGAGCCAATCTGGTGGTCAACCTGAACTGAAAATTATCGACCAGTCAGAAGGCAATCAATCTTTACAGCCAAATTTCCAAACACCAATTCCATATTAGTAAAAAGCCGGCTTTGGAAGCCGGCTTTTCTTTTATGAAAACAGTAATCAATGCGATGGATGCAAGAATTTATCCCCTGTTTCGTTGACAATTACCCGCTTAAAACCATCCGGATAGCCGGGATGCTTTGGTGATGCCGGATAGCCCCATGGATTGCGTATGAAGGTTCCGTTTTTTTCCTGTTTAACGTTTCCATCCAGATACTTGACCAGTAAAAAATGCCCAAGCGAAGTCCAGCGGTTCAGCGTTTCGGTAGCCAGACCTGATGACACTTCCGTCAAAAGCTCGCGGGCCTTTTGCGGGTCTTGATTGTATAACTCCAATGCCTTTTGGTCAGTGGAGGCCACAGCATCGCGAAACTGTTGCTCCAGCTCCGACTGTACCTGTCGGACATCGGGTATTGTCCTGTTGTAGAACAGGTAAACAAAATGTGCAACCCTGTTGAAAACCCAGAAAGCTGCATCGTCCACATAAGTGAGTATATCGCCGTAGCCTTCGCTCCATTGCAGCGGCACCCTTGTGATGCCGGCATAAAAGGGCACATGAACCGATTGCCCTGCATCATCCACACCAAACCAGATAATTCCACCCACGTGCCCGGGAAGCCACGATCGCATTTGCGCCACGTAAGAAAATCCTGTTTGTTGAGTCACGGTAACGCGCTCATGAAAATACTCCTTATCATCATACTTCCATGTCAGCGGCCTCCAGCGATAGGGCAGACCAAAGGCGCCTGCACCGGCATCCTGCGACATATCGAGCTCGGTTCCCTGAAGGTAATCGCGCTTGAACGAGATTAGATCGTGCACACTAAGCTTTCGCTTGGGCTTGATAAACAGCGGCATACGGGGCGACTTGACTATTCCTGTAGCATAGTTCCAATATTGATCCATTTCGTCGGATATATGATTGAACATCGCCCAGACACGAAGTTCGCAAAAACGTGCAGCACCAAAATCAAGCGGAGCATAAACATCGCTGAAGCTGAAATCTTCGTCCTTTCCTGAGAAATATCCCTTTGAGCGCGCAAAACTGATCACATCGTGGGAATAGATTACCTCAAGCTCAGGCATCATTAGCCTGTCCCATTGTTTATCCGTAATCACCCTGCGCCCATCGGCTTTTGGTATGGTGGTAATGCGGGCATGGTTGGCATGGGCCGAAACATAACCATCAGGGATACGAACAGCCACCCAAACTGCACCTTTCATGGCATTAAATGCTGTGCCTTTGCGATCGGTTCGCATCTCGGTGCCCTTGCCTATCATCTCGAGTATCCACACTTCGTTTGGGTCGCCTATCGAGAAGGACTCGCCTGAGCTGGCATATCCGTAACTGGAGACCAGATCGGCCATTACTTTTATGGCTTCGCGCGCGGTGCGCGACCGCTGAAGCGAGAGAAACATCAGGTAAGCATAATCCATAATCCCGGTGGTATCAACCAGCTCTTCCCTTCCACCAAAGGTTGACTCGCCCACCGAAACCTGATGTTCGTTGATAAAACCTACAGTCTGGTAAGTGCGGCTCACCTGTGGTATCTGCCCAAGCGGTTTTGCCGTTCCACGGTCGTAAATGGTGACCATACTACCTGCAGGCCATTCGCGGGCAGGACTAAAATATAGCTCACCATAGCGTATGTGAGAGTCGGCCGCATAAGTAATCATGGTTGATCCATCGACCGAGGCTCCGCGACTGACAAGATAGTTAGTGCAGGCCCATCCGTGCAGTGTGCTGAGCACACCAAAAAGTATCAGCAAAATTCTCTTCATGAATTAATCTTTCGTTTTAGTAGTGTTATGAAGCAAATCTACTATTTCGGATCGAATCCGTACGTAACTGATCAGTAAACGGCATCCCGAATCACTAATATTGGGTATTCCCTCAACTGACGAAATATTGGTTCTTTGCTTAGCGAATTACTGTGCTCATGTTGCTGTTGTCGGATCTTAAACAAGGGGAAAAAGGAATCATCGCCAAGGTCAAAGGCCGCGGTGCATTTCGCAGACGCATCATGGAGATGGGTTTTGTTCCGGGCAAGCAGGTTATAGTGGTGAAGCATGCACCGCTGATGGACCCTGTGGAATACAACATCATGGGCTACGAAGTATCGCTCCGGCGGGCCGAGGCTGCTATGATTGTGCTTTATGCACCCGATCAGCTGCCTTCGGAAAACGGACATGCCTTTCATGGGGTGAAGGTCCTCGAAGGCGCTCTATCACTCGAAAAGCTTCCTGAAAAAAGACACATCAGCGTAGCCATTGTGGGTAATCCCAATTCTGGAAAGACAACACTTTTTAATTTCGCTTCCAATTCCAGAGAGCGTGTTGCCAACTACAGCGGCGTGACCGTGGACGCGAAAACAGCAAAGTTTGAGCACCAGAATTACCATTTTGACCTTACTGACCTGCCCGGAACTTACAGCATCACCAGTTATTCGCCTGAAGAGCTGTATGTTAGAAATTTTATTCTGGAAGAGGTCCCCGATGTCGTCATTAATGTGGTGGATGCCTCGAACCTTGAGCGCAACCTCTATCTGACCACTCAGCTCATCGACATGGACATCAAAGTGGTGATGGCACTCAACATGTATGATGAGCTCCTGGAAAAAGGCCACCATTTTGATTACGAACATCTTGCCCGTATGACCGGCATCCCGATCGTGCCCACGGTGGCATCCAGGGGAAAGGGAATCGAGTCGGTTTTCGAAGAGGTTATCAAGGTTTTTGAAGATCGTGAGCCGCTCACCAGACATATCCATATCAATTACGGACCGGAAATCGAAGCTTCCATTGCGCGCCTGCAAACTGCCATAAGGCAAGAAGGAAACGAAACCTTAAGCAGAAGCGTTGCCCCAAGGTTCATTGCCATCAAACTGCTCGAAGGTGACACCGCTGAGTGGGACAGAATTTCGGGCTGCATGAACGCCCGCGAAATTCAGGAGATAGCCAAGGCTGAGCAGCAACGCATCGAAAGCATTTATAAAGAAGACGCCGAAAGTGTGATTACCGATGCCAAGTATGGTTTCGTTGAAGGTGCACTGAGGGAAACGTTTCGCGAAGCTACCATGCAAAGCACGAACAAAAGCCGGGCAATCGACCGCCTGCTCACGCATCGATTCTGGAGCTACCCCGTATTCCTGCTGGTGATGTGGATTATTTTTCAAGCCACTTTCTGGCTTGGCGCCTATCCTATGGATTGGATTGAGCAGGGCGTGTCGGCATTGGGCAATTTTTTGGCAAATAACCTGCCGGAAGGCATCGTTCGCGACCTTATTGTGGACGGCATTGTGGGTGGCGTTGGCGGAGTTATAGTTTTTTTACCCAATATCCTGATCCTGTTTCTCTTTCTTAGTCTCCTCGAAACCACAGGATATATGGCCCGTGTAGCCTTTATTGTGGATAAAATCATGCACAGGGTAGGTTTACATGGGCGTTCATTCATTCCGCTGCTGATGGGATTCGGTTGCAACGTCCCTGCTATTATGGCCACACGCACCATCGAAAACCGGAGCGACAGGCTGGTGACCATGATGATTATCCCATTCATGTCGTGCAGTGCCCGATATCCTGTTTATATACTGATTATCAGTGCATTTTTTACCGGATGGCAAGGCACCATCCTCTTTGGCATCTATCTGACCGGGATTATGTTCGCTGTTATTCTGGCTTTTATCTTCAAGAAAACCCTCTTCAAAGCGCAGGAGATTCCTTTTGTGATGGAACT
Source organism: Bacteroidales bacterium (assembly GCA_035325985.1). GTDB lineage: Bacteria > Bacteroidota > Bacteroidia > Bacteroidales > F082 > JALNZU01. The sequence goes on along the minus strand of DAOKYW010000014.1, from coordinate 22,553 downwards.
CCCACCCTACCGCATTCCCACAGCTAAGTCAGTTTTCCGGCAAACCTGGTTTAAGGGCGAGCAATATCTGAAAAAGATGGGAAGTATTATCCTTCTGGCAAGTATGATTATCTGGGCCTTAGGTTATTTTCCGCTGGGAAGGCATATTGATGAGGAAATTGATGCCAAAATTGAGTTGTTGATGACGACATCAAATACTGACGATATCGAAACTGCCACTGAACTTGCGCTGCTCGAACAGCAAAGAAGATTACTCAAGCAGGAAAACTCACTCATCGGACGAATTGGTCATTGGATTGAGCCGGCTATTCAACCATTGGGATTCGATTGGAAAATGGGCATCAGTCTGCTGGCAGGTTCAGCAGCCAAAGAAGTAATAATCAGCACTATGGGAGTGCTTTACCAGACCGACTCAGAAGAAAATCAGATGGACGGTCTGGCAGTAAAACTTCGTGAGCAGCGCATCGAAAAAGGGCCAAGAGCCGGTGAGCCGGTGTTCACACCTTTGGTTGCCTTGAGTTTTATGGTTTTCATCTTGATCTATTTTCCGTGTATTGCCGTGTTTGCTGCCATAAAAAAAGAATCCGGCGCCTGGAAGTGGCCATTGTTTACTTCAGTTTATACCACGCTTCTTGCATGGCTGGCTGCATTTTCGGTGTATCAAATCGGCACGCTATTCGGCTTCTGATTTTTTTGTTAGTAATTTTGCGTACTAATGATGCCTTTATTTCCGACTAAAGCTCAAAGGCTGGTAAATTCAGACGCTAATTAAAACCGAACAAATTATGAAAACTATCAACAAGGCAGCGTTCATTGACACTTTCCAATACTTCGACAAGCACGTGGTGCTGGAAATCATCGATATCTTTATTAATGAATGCGACAGTCGTATTGATGCCATGCGCAACGACATAGCAAACAACAACCTCACTGCACTGAAGTTTGATGCACACAGCTTTAAAGGCGTTGTAGCTAATTTTATGGCTGAAGAAACTCTGGGTATAGCGCGCGAACTTGAGTATCGTGCCACCGAAGGCAAGAACGAAGGCCTTGACGATCTCCTTAATTCCCTTGAACAATCTTCATCTCATTTACTTGCTGACCTTAAGGAACTAAGGAATCTTTTTATCGATTAACCACAGATACCCTCTCCCATTATTTCGTAAACCTGACCGGCATACCTGCCAGTTTCCATTGTTCGAAACCACCATCAAGGTTGAGCAAATTATGTACGCCATAACCCTTTAGCCAATCGCAGACTCTGACGCTGCGAATACCATGAGCGCACATGAGAATGCATGTTTTCCGGGTGTCGTAATGCCACTCTTTTGCTTTTGACAACGGAAAATACTCCAGACCCGAAACATCGGCAACACCTTCGGCATATTCACTTTCCTCGCGTAAATCTACCAAAATGGCAGCCCCCGCAATCAGCATGGCATAAGCATCCTGCGCTGCGATATGACGAATTCCCTCAAATGTTAACTCCTGAAAAACCGGCTTATCGTAAATCATATAGGCTAAACGAATTTCCATGCCAGATGTTCGATGTTGCTAAGATATACATTAACCATTTGGCATGCACCTGACACTCCCCAATCGTCGCTCGCAAAAATGCGCCAATTGGCCTACCTTTGCACCAAATTGTACAATCCGCATGGATGCAACGACCATCATTTCAATGTTATTTATCCAGCTGAGGATATTTGATATTATTGATATATTGTTGGTTGCCAGTTTATTATATAGCCTGTATTACTTATTGCGAGGCACGGCAGCCATGAATATTTTTCTGGGCATTGTATCCATATTTCTGCTTTGGCGACTGGTTACACTGCTTCGAATGGAGCTGTTGGGCCAGATTCTTGGTGCTTTTGTCAGCGTGGGATTTATCGCCTTGATCATTATTTTCCAGCCCGAAATCCGTCAATTTTTGTTGGCACTCGGCACCCCGCGTTTTATCAGAAAATACAATGTTCTATTTCCCTTTCTTCGCATTCGCGAATCAGAGGGAGGCACTGAACTTGACCCGCTGATCGATGCCTGCCTCGCACTAAGCCGAAAATCAATGGGCGCACTCATTGTGATTGTGCGCCAAAACAAACTCTTCGAATTTGTTCAGACGGGCGTCATTGTAGATGCAGCACTTTCGCAGCCGCTGATTGAGAACATTTTCTTCAAAAACAGTCCGCTGCACGATGGCGCTGTGATCATCAGCGACGGGCGTATCCGGGCAGCCGGATGTATTTTGCCTGTTACCAAAAAACTTGACCTTCCGGGACGTCCCGGACTGCGACACAGGGCCGGGCTCGGCATTACCGAGCAAAGCGACGCCATTGCCATTATTGTTTCGGAAGAAACAGGAAGGATTTCTATTGCTCAGGAAGGCCAGTTGCAAGCCATAACGGATGCTGATGAACTGCGCAATCAACTCGCTGCATTATTGGACCAGACAAGTAAATAGCTGCCAAAGAAAGCCTTATATGTCCAGAAAGCGGTGTTTGTGCCGATTTGCCACACGGGCACAATAGGTTGAAGTGCCAAACCAGCGCCTTCTGTTTCGGGCGACAACATCATATAAGCCATCGGCCCATTTTTGAGGCAATATGGCAGCAAGCCGCAACAAAACCAGCCATCCGCCCGAAATCCTGCCAATCCGGATTAACGCACGACTTTTAACATGCAAACCATCGCTGTCGATAAGCACTATGCTGTCGGGCATTGGCCTGCCTTGCGCATAAAGCAATAACAGCTGCTGCGCAACATCGGACCTGAGGGCGGCAAAATGCAGCTCGGGCCGGCGTTCAAGCTTCAGGATAAGCCTGCTCGCTCCATTACATAAACTGCAATCGCCATCGATAAGCAATACAGGGTAAGAAAGTGCACCAATCATCATCAAAACTCTTCGAGCAAAAGGAAGGCATTCACCTTTGCAATGTTTTCCGGATGACCAAACAAATAAAGCATATCATCGGTTTCGATGCTGGTTTCGGGGCTGATATTTGTCAGATATTGCTGACCACGCCTGATAGCCAGCACGGTTACCTCGAAGCGCGAACGTAATCCGCTTTCGCGCAGTGTTTTACCAACAATTTTATTCTTACCGCGCTGAACAGGTAGGGTTGCGATTACCATATCCGGAATATTCAGCCTGAGGTGTGGCGATAAACGGCCGGACTGGCCCGGTTTGTATAGCATCTCGTAATTGTGTGCCCGGATATGGCTGATAAAAGATTGTACTTTGTCGTACGGGATGAGGTAATGGTACAGAACCCTTGTAAAAACCTCAATGGAGGTCTCAAATTCCTCCGGAATCACCTCATCGGCGCCAATCCTGAGTATTTCTTCAATTTCTTCGATTTATCTTGTCCTGACAATAATATGCACCGTTTCGGATAACATCCGCATTTGCGTGATGATTTTCTTGGTCGATTCCGGATCGGATATTGCAATGACGGCAATGCGTGCCTTTTGAATCCGCAAGTGCTGAAGAATTATTTCGTCTGTGGCATCGCCAAATACCACAGGAACTCCGGCATTGCGTGCAAGCTTGTAAACCTCAGGATCGAGCTCAACCACTATATGAGGAATTTCCGTTTCAGCAGCTGCACGGGAAACGTTTTTTCCATTGACCCCAAAACCAACAATCACCAGATGGTCTGTGAGTTCCACCTGCATTTCCTCCTCTTGCTGCTTGCGTAATGCCCTGAACGAAAGCAGCCTGCGGCGTACTTTGCGAGGCAGCAAAGCCCTGATCAGGAAATCGCTCAGGGGCTCAGCATAACCCATCAAAAAGGGCGTCATGCTCATGGTAATGATGCTCGTGGCCAGGAAATATTGATATACCTCGTTGGATATCAAATCATTACGAATACCGATCGAAGCCAGTAAAAACGAAAATTCCCCCACCTGAAACAAGGCCAACGCAGTCATGAGCGCGGTGCGGACAGGATACTTTAGCCAGATTACGGTGAAAAACACGATCACCGTTTTAACAAGGATAAGTGCAAGGGTAAGGGCAATGATCGCAGGCAGGTGTTCGAAGAAAAAACCAAGATCGAGGAGCATACCCACCGATACAAAAAAGAAGCTCAGAAATAATTCCCTGAATGGCAGTATGTTGGCTGTTGCCTGATGGCTGTAATCAGATTCGGAGATGATAAGTCCGGCAAAAAATGCACCGATGGCCAGCGACAACCCAAGCTCGTGTGTTAACCATGCTACAGCAAAAATGATGGTAACAATGGATAGCAGAAACAGCTCTCTGCTGCGTGTTTTGATCACCCTGTCAAGAATAAAGGGAACCACCGTACGCGACAGGAAATACAAAGCCACGAGCACAATCCCGAACTTGAACAACATAAGCAACAACTCCACACCCACATTTCCGCCGGTTCCGGCCAGAATGGGAACCAGCAGAATCATGGGTATGATGATGATATCCTGAAAGATGAGAATTGCCAGAGAGATTTTGCCGTGAGGACTTGTGGTCATGCCCTTTTCCTGAAACAGTTTCAGTACGATGGCTGTGCTGCTGAGCGCGATCAGAAAGCCCAGAAAAACTGATTTGGGTGCTTCAAGCCCAAAGAGCCGGCCAAAAAGAAACACAACTGCGATCGTAAGCCCCACCTGCATGCCTCCACCAAGAAACACTGCCCTGCCAATGCGCAAAAGTCCCTTGATACTAAATTCTATGCCGATGATAAACAACAGAAAAATGATGCCGGCCTCGGCAAACAGCTCTATTTGATGCGACGAATTAATGAGTCCGAGACCACTACTGCCCAAAAGCATACCTGCAAGCATATAAGCCAGTACCGAGGGCAGGCTGAAACGCTGAAACGCAAGAAAAATGAGTATCGAAGCCCCGAAAATAAAGACCGCTTCTTTTAGCATATTGATGTCCATTACAAGGCTTTTTAATTGTTTTGTCACGCCAAAATAGTAATAAAACAAAACGGCCTGTCAAATCTTCCGACAGGCCGTTGAATAAAATGATCCTGAAATGGGTTACATGCCCATTTTCTTCAGTTGCATATCCAGGGCATTTTCCAGTTCCTCGCTGAAATCGGTCAGCTCTTTCTGACGCGCGATATCCGACAGCCGCTGAATGACTGCAAGAGCTTCCTGCGTTTGTCTGTCGTAATATGCAGCAAATTTTGGTGATAGACGATTATAGTAATTCAGGTCGTCGAGATAGCGATTAGACAATATGCGCATGATGCTTTTGGCTTTTTCCGGTGCCCCGGCATCAAAATAGAGGTCAACCCAAGGCAGCATATAAAAGTCGAAAGTGATTTTGTTGTGCGGAAAAAGCTCGAGACTGCGATCCAGCACTCTGATGGCGCTGTCCTTACGGTTCAGGTTAATAAGTGCTTGTGCTGTACGCATATAGCTCTGCTTGGCCAAAGCCGAATTGCGATATGATTCGCGGTCGATGGTCACCTTGTCATGATGCAGATTGCCCCAACTGGCACGATTTACCAGCACATCGTACGAAATTTCGGCATTAATACCTCCCATATTGCGGTAGTATTCAGGCGCAATGACCGGCAGGAAGCGGAAAACCACACCTTCCATATGGCAATACTTATCGGCATCAAGCACTTTACTTACACTGTTAGGGTTGGCAAAATAGATAGGGCGCTGCCAGTTGTTGGTGGCGATTAAGTCGAGCAGCATCAGGTCATTCTTGTACAGGCCATTTTGCTTAACCTCCCACACAATCTCGTCCACGATAAGGTGACGCATGCTTTCGGGAACGGCACCACTGCGGATAACCGCATCCTTGTCAATGGTTATCTTCAACCTTTTCGAAGGCAGATAGTTGATGCGTTCGCCGCTCTGCAACGGAACCTTGGTTTGGTCGCGCTCATCAGCGATAAACTGAATGGCCTCCCTGAGTTCGACCGGCCCCTGAATGCGTTCAAGCACAGGAATATACTCATTCACCCCTTTGTTGTACTGCTCGGATGTGAGCGTGAGCGGTAAACGATCCGATTCGTAAACTTTTTTGGCCATCTGATGCACATACCAGTCGCCCGAAGCCAGCATATAATTGACCACCCTCATATCGGTGCGGAAGTTTTCCACCTCCTGCACATACCACAAGGGAAAAGTGTCGTTGTCGCCGTTAGTGAACAAAATGGCATTGGGTGCACAACCCGTTAAATACGATTTGGCAAAGTCGCGGGCAGCATAACGACCCGAACGATTGTGCCCTTCCCATCCCTCGCTCGCCATAATGGCAGGCACAACCAGACTCACGGCTGTGGCTGCAGCCACTGTTGTCGTTTTGTTACCAAGCACCTTTGCAAGCTGTTCGTAAAGCCAGATTACACCAAAACCAATCCAGATGGCAAAGGCATAAAACGAACCCGCATAGGCATAATCGCGTTCGCGTGGCTGATATGGCGTTTGGTTGAGGTAAACCACAATAGCAATTCCGGTGAGAAGGAAAAGCATGAATACCACCCATGCATCCTGCGCCTGGCGCTTCAAGTGCCAGAATAAGCCGGCCAATCCAAGAAGTAATGGAAGGAAAAAGAAACGGGCTCTGGCGGGATTCTGCATGCTTTCGGGTAAGTTGGACTGGTCGCCTAGCCTTATCTTGTCTATAGCGTTGATGCCACTGATCCAGTTGCCCGCATCAATCTCACCCTGGCTCTCAATATCATTTTGTCGGCCAACAAAATTCCACATGAAATACCTGAAATACATATGATTGAGCTGATATCCGAAGAAAAACCGCAGGTTATCGCTGAATGACGGCCGATAAACGACTTCGGATGTACCATCAGATTTTGTTACCCGGATGGGCACGCCCGATTTGGTGTATTGCTTGTAAATGCTGGCATGACTTTGTTTCTGATTGCTCCACATACGCGGGAATATGGTGGTGAACCGATCGTCGTAGATGGGTTTTGTTCCCCTCCGATAGTCGGTAATCACATATTTCCCGGCTTTACGATCTTTCACATATACGGGAGAACCGTCAGCGTAATCCACTACAGGCGCTGTATAATATTGTCCGTGAAAGAGCGGCCAGTCGCCATATTGCTCCCTGTTGAGATAAGAAAGCAAGGAGATGGCATCGTTGGGTTCGTTCTCGTTGATCGGGGTATTGGCATTCGATCGGATGACAATCATAAAGAACGAAGAATAGCCGATCAGGATGAAGGTAAATGCCAGAATAGAAGCATTTAGTTTCGGCATGCCCTTATTCGATGTATATCGAAGCCCAAACACAATCAAGGAAATCAGCAAAGCAAAATAGACCAAAGTACCTGAATTGAACGGCAGACCCAGTGTGTTGACAAATAATAACTCAAACTTACTGGCAAGGTTGACCACCTGAGGAATGACAAAACTCATGATAAAACCAAGAATGGCAACCGAAACCAGACCGGCAAGCACAAATCCCTTGAAATCAGGTTTGAACTTTTTGAAATAAAAGACATACACTACGGCAGGTATGGCCAGCAGGTTGAGCATATGCACCCCAATCGACAAACCGACAAGGTAGGCAATGAACAACAGCCAGCGGTAATTGTGCGGCTCATCGGCTACGCGTTCCCAGCGCAATATGGCCCAAAAAACCAGTGCCGTAAAGAACGACGACATGGCATACACTTCGCCCTCAACTGCCGAAAACCAGAATGAGTCGCTGAAGGTATAGGCCAGTGCACCAATGGCTCCGGCAGCAAGCACCAGATACTGGGATCTGCGATCATTTTCGTTTCCGCCATCCATTAACACCTTACGCGCCAGCAAGGTAATGGTCCAGAATAAGAACAAAATGGTGAGGCTGCTCGAGATGGCCGACATGATGTTAATCATGAGTGCCACTTGAGTGAGGTTTCCGAAGGCAAAGAGGCTGAAAAACCGTCCGATCATCTGGAACAGGGGCGCACCGGGTGGGTGTCCAACCTGAAGTTTGTAGGCCGTGGCAATATATTCGCCACAATCCCACCAGCTGGCTGTTGGCTCTAACGTCAAAAAATACACTAAGGTTGCGATGGCAAAGACAATCCAACCCGTCAGGTCGTTAAGCTTTTTGAAATTCATTATTCTTTGGGTGTTGTTGCTGCATATATGGGTTTTGGCAAGCCGGAAATCCTTGTGCCGGAAAGCCGACAAAAATACCCAAAATATAGATTCCTTTGGCCTTTTTAACTTAATCTCCTATGACCCAACGCCTCATGTTTGCTCACTATTTCACGGACCGTGGAAGCAAATTGAATGCATACCGGCGATGGTTCTGCACTTTAAAACCTTCGTTGGTTCATAGGCAGGTTAAGAAGCAGTTATTTTTATATAGTTGATTGCGTGTGTCTTACAAGTAAAATTAAAATCTAAGGCGCTGCATTATAAAAACTTTAATTGAAAAATATTATTTTTGCACTCGCTTTCGGGGTAGCCTACCGGGCCGGAAGCGATGTAATTGTCCGATGGTGTAACGGTAGCACCGCAGATTTTGGTTCTGCTTGTCTAGGTTCGAATCCTGGTCGGACAACAAAAAAATGGAAACCTGCTACCGTTGGTAACAGGTTTTTTTGTTGGCCAGTCCGCCGATAGGCCAACAAAATCGCCCGATATGGACAATTGAGGCATAAATTGTTGTACCTTTGCAGCGATTTTTGCGGAGGTTGAAAATACAGTGGGGACTCAGGTCCCCTTTTTAATTGACTTAAACATGATTGACAGACATCTTATAAAAAACTGGGTTACAGAATTCCTCGAAGGCACCGACCGTTTTGTGGTTGATGTGATCGTGAAACAAGACGATGTGATCATGGTGTTTCTGGATGCCGACAGCCAGCTTACCATCGACCATTGTGCTCAGGTTAGCCGGATGATCGAAAGCAAACTCGACCGCGAAATTCATGATTATGAGCTCAGAGTATCCTCGGCCGGCATCGACCACCCCCTGACGATGAAACGTCAATACAAAAAGAACATTAACAGGAATGTGAAGCTTGAATTGGCCGATGGGAGCGAAACCACAGGCCTGATCACTGCTGCCAATGACGAAGGTATAACTATAGCGCCTATCATCGTCAAAAAGCGTAATAAGCTGAAGCAGACCGAAAAAGCTCCTGAGCAGCACTACACCTACGACCAGATTAAAGAAGCCAGAATACAAATCAGTTTCCAATAATAAATCCACCGCATCCATGGACAGCATCAACCTTGTAGAAAGCTTTTCCGAATTTAAGGAGTTCAAGAATATTGACCGTGAGCGACTGATGCGCATCATCGAGGACGTGTTTCGTTCGGTCATTATCAAGAAATACGGCTCCGACGAAAATTTCGACATCATCGTCAATGTGGACAAGGGCGACCTCGAAATCATCCACAACCGCATCATTGTCGAAGATGGTGAGGTGGAAGATGCTGCCCGTCAGATTGAGCTATCCGAAGCCATTAAAATTGAACCGGATTTCGAAGTAGGCGAAGAAGTATCGGAATCGATCAGCATCAATGCCTTTGGCCGCCGCGAAATCCTCAATATTCGCCAGGCCTTGGTGTCGAAGGTTATGGAATACGAAAAGGACAATGTGTATCAAAAATACAAGGACAAGGTAGGCGAGATCATCGTAGGCGAAGTGTATCAGATATGGAGACGCGAAATCATGGTGCTCGACGACGAAGGTATCGAGCTGCTTCTGCCCAAAAGCGAGCAAATTCCAAGCGATTTTTACCGCAAGGGCGAAACCATCAGGGCAGTTGTGCTGAAAGTAGAAATGAAAAACAACACTCCGCAGATCATCCTTTCGCGTACTTCAGAGATATTTCTCCAGAGGCTGATCGAAGCCGAAGTTCCGGAAGTTTACGATGGCTTGATTACCATCAGACGAATCGTGCGCGAACCCGGCCAGCGCGCCAAGATTGCCGTTGAGTCGTACGACGACCGCATCGATCCGGTTGGCGCATGTGTAGGCATGAAAGGCTCACGTATCCATGGTATTGTGCGCGAGTTGCGCAACGAAAATATTGATGTAATCAATTACACAACCAACCCTAACCTGTTCATTGCCCGTGCACTCAGCCCGGCCAAAATCACTTCTATTCAAATAGACGAAGAAAATAAACATGCCGAAGTGTTTATGAGGCCTGATCAGGTAAGCCTCGCCATTGGAAAAGGCGGCTATAACATCAAACTGGCCGGTAAACTTACAGGTTATGAAATTGATGTTTACCGTGACTCCGATGTTGACACAGAAGACGTTGACCTTCAGGAATTTAACGATGAAATCGATCAATGGATTATTGATCAGTTGAAAGCCATCGGATGCGATACCGCTAAAAGCGTATTGCAGTTAAGCCCCGAAGAGCTCGAACAGCGCACCGATCTTGAGATCGAAACCATACACGAAGTGGTTAGAATATTGAAAGCCGAGTTTGAATAAATCTCATATTTTTGCAGCTTGTTAAAAAAGATTAAGAATCTCATTCTCACCATGACAGAAAGCTCAACGTCAGTACGATTAAGCAAGGCGGCCAAGGAGTTCAACGTTGGCACAGCCACCATCGTTGAGTTTTTAGGCAAAAAGGGTCACATCATCGATCCCAATCCAAACACACGCCTTACGGCGGAGATGTATGAACTTGTGCTCAAGGAATACAGTTTGGAAAAGAAAGTAAAGGAGGTTTCCAAACAGATTGAGATAGGTGGCAGTAACAGGAAAACCATTACGGCAGAGTTGGTCAGTCAACCTTTTGAAGAAGAGGAAGATATTGACACCAACAACCTGATCCGTTCTTCGAGGATTTCTGCCGGAACCGCAAAAGCCCAGCCAACGCCAACACAGCCTCCAAAGCCTGAGCCGGATAAGGTTGAACCTGTACCCGCTATGCCATCAGCCCCACCACCGCCTGAGCCTGTGGTTGCTGTTGAACCCCCAAAGCCTGTCATAGAGCCCGTTAAGGAAGCCAAACCGGATGTACCGGTGGAAGAAACAGCTTCGCAACCGAAACCTACGACCGAAACATCGTCGGAAGTTTCCGCTGCTGAACCAAAAGATGCTGCGCCTGCTGCCATACTTCCTGCAGAAGATACTCCTAAAGTTGAAGGAGAGCTTAAAATTATCGGTAAGATCGACCTCGACAGTCTGAATCAAAAGACCAAGCCGGGTAAGAAATCAAAAGAGCAACGCATTAAGGAGAGCGAAACGCGAAAGGAAGAAGAAAAAGCCCGACGCGAACAGGAAGCAGCAGCCAGAAAACAGGCTGAGACTGCTGCAAAGGCAGCTGAAGCAGCTAAGGCTCCACCAAAGCAGGAAACTCCAAAAGAAACACCTGCTGCTCCTGAAACGCCTGTAGCATCGCCCGAACAACCACAAAGACCTGATAATTTCCTGGCTACAAGGGTAGAAAAGCTTGCGGGACCAAAAGTTTTAGGTAAGATTGACGTCTCCTCATTCTCCAACACTCCTGCAAAACCTAAGCCGGTAGCTACCTCATCCGACCCCAAACCCGGTCAGGATGGTAAAAAGAAGAAACGTAAGCGAATTAAAAATAAAGGCACTGAAGCCTCGCCTCCTGCACAGGAGCGTCCGGGCCAGCCACGCGATCAGCAGCGTAAAGGAAAACCGGCTCCGAAGAAAGAGGAGAAGGTAGAAGTTTCTGACGAAGAAATTCAGCGCCAGATCAAAGAAACATTAGCCCGTCTTACCGCTCCGGGCAAATCAAAAGCCGCCAAGCACCGCCGTCTGAAACGCGAAGCCTTTTCAGATAAGATGGCTGAGGAAATGGCCAGGCAGGAAGAAGAAAAGAGCACCCTGAAGGTTACTGAATTTGTTACGGTTAACGAGCTCGCAACCATGATGAATGTGCCGGTCACCAAGGTCATTGGCACTTGTATGAGCCTCGGACTTGTGGTTTCGATCAATCAGCGGCTCGACGCTGAAACACTCACCGTGGTAGCCGACGAGTTTGGCTTCAAAGTGGAGTTTACTACCGAAGACATTCAGGAAATCATCGCCACCACCGAAGAGGCAGACAATCCGGAAGACCTTGTACCGAGAGCACCCATCGTCACCGTGATGGGTCACGTTGACCATGGAAAGACACTGCTGTTGGACTATATCCGTAAATCGAACGTCGTTGCAGGCGAAGCAGGTGGTATCACCCAGCACATTGGTGCCTATGAGGTGGTTACTGAAAAAGGGAAAAAAATCACTTTCCTTGATACGCCGGGTCACGAAGCCTTTACAGCCATGCGTGCCCGTGGTGCAAAACTCACCGATGTGGCTATCATTGTGATTGCTGCCGACGACAGCGTGATGCCTCAAACCCGCGAAGCCATCAACCATGCGCAGGCTGCAGGCGTACCCATTGTATTTGCTATCAACAAGATAGATAAACCATCAGCTAATCCTGAAAGGATCAGGGAACAACTTGCCAACATGAACTTCCTGGTGGAAGAATGGGGAGGCAAATACCAGAGTCAGGAAGTATCGGCCAAAAGTGGCTTTGGCATCGACCTGCTGCTCGAAAAGGTACTGCTCGAAGCTGAAATCCTGGACCTCAAAGCCAATCCCAAGAAACATGCCAAAGGCACAGTTATTGAGTCAGCGCTCGACAAAGGCCGTGGCTATGTGGCCAAGATTCTGGTTCAGGACGGAAGCCTCAAGATCGGTGATCTTGTTGTTGCCGGAACGGTTTTTGGTAAAGTCAAGGCGATGTTCAACGAACGCAATCAGACGGTAAAGCAGGCTGGGCCTTCAACACCTGTGCTCATGCTTGGATTGACAGGCGCTCCGCAGGCCGGTGATGCTTTTGTGGTCATGAAAGACGAAAAAGAAGCAAAATCCATTGCCATGCGCAGGCAGCAGTTGCAGCGCGAGCAAGGCCTGCGTACCCAGAAACACATCACGCTCGACGAAATCGGTCGCCGCATTGCCATAGGCGATTTCAAGGAGCTGAACCTTATCGTAAAAGGCGACGTGGACGGATCGGTGGAAGCACTGAGCGATTCATTGCTCAAGCTGTCAACCGACGAAGTACAGGTGAACGTCATCCACAAATCGGTTGGCGCCATCACCGAATCGGATATCATGCTTGCCTCGGCTTCCAATGCCATCGTAATCGGCTTCCAGGTCCGCCCGAGCATGAGTGCACGCAGACTGGCCGAAACGGAGGAAATCGACATCAGGCTCTACAGCATTATTTATACCGCCATCGAAGAAATTAAGGCGGCTATTGAAGGCATGCTCTCACCTGAAATCGAAGAAGTGATCACCTGCAATTTAGAAGTGCGCGAAACTTTCAAGATTAGTAAGGTTGGAACTGTTGCAGGATGTATGGTTCTCGACGGGAAAATTACACGCAACACCCGCATCAGGCTTATTCGTGATGGAATTGTGATCTATACCGGTAATCTGGGTTCGCTCAAGCGATTCAAGGACGATGTCAAGGAAGTTTCGGCAGGTTACGAATGCGGCTTGAATATTGACGGTTTCAACGACCTTAAGGTGGGCGATATTATCGAAGGCTTCACCGAAAAGGAAGTGATGCGTAAACTTTAATTGCATACACATTCAATAAAAAAGGGGCTTTCAGCCCCTTTTTTTATCTCCAGATGGTTTGAGTGCGATCTGGTCCCGTAGAAATAATGCTGATAGGAACACCCATGCGTGCCTCGATCAGCGCAAGGTAATCCTTGAACTGAAGCGGCAGGTCTTCGAAATTCCTGATTTCGTTTAATGCCATTTTCCAACCCTTTATGGTTTCATACACAGGTTCAGGATTTTCTGCCGATGTGTCGAAGGGAAGACGGTGGGTGATCTCGCCCTGAATTTTATAGGAAGCGGCAACTTTGATTTCTGTCAGACAGTCGAGCACATCGGGCTTCATGATCACAAGGTCAGTAACACCATTAAGCATGATGGCATAACGTAAGGCAGGCAGGTCGAGCCAGCCGCAGCGGCGCGGACGACCAGTAGTTGAACCAAATTCCCGGCCAACTTCACGCATGAGTGTTCCGGTTTCGTCGAAAAGTTCCGTCGGAAATGGTCCACTGCCAACGCGGGTACAGTAGGCTTTGAAAACGCCGAGCACTCTGTTGATGGCTGAAGCGGGAATTCCGAGACCGGAGCACACTCCGGCTATGGTGGTATTGGATGAGGTCACAAACGGGTAGCTGCCAAAATCGATATCGAGCAGCGAACCCTGAGCACCCTCCGCAAGAACATTTTTTCCCGAATCCAACAGCTCGTTGATAAAATACTCGCTGTCAACGAGCTTAAGTGCATGGATTTGACCGGTCGATTCAAGCCAGGCTTCTTCGTATTGCTGAAATCCAAGGCCGTCAATCAGATGATTGCCAAAATCAAACTTATGCAACCGGACAATATCCAGATGATTGTTTTTCAGCTTGTTGTAGCGTTCAATAAAGTCGGGTGATTCGAGGTCGCCAAGCCTGAGTCCATGACGACTGACTTTGTCGGTATAAGCCGGACCAATCCCTTTGAGTGTTGAGCCAATTTTACCGGCGCCTTTCGATGCTTCGAGGGCGGCATCCAGAAGCCGGTGAGTAGGCAGGATCAGATGGGCTTTCCTACTGATGTAGAGGTTTTTTCGTGGATGATGCCCGGCATTCTCCAATCCTTCGATTTCGCGCTTCAGGATGAGGGGATCGATGATGACACCATTACCGATCAGGTTGATGGTTTCGGGATTGAAAATACCCGACGGAATGGTATGCAATACAAATTTCTTCCCATCGAACTCAATGGTATGACCGGCATTAGGACCACCCTGAAATCTGGCCACAGCATCGTATCTGGCAGCAAGCACATCTACAATTTTTCCTTTGCCTTCATCGCCCCACTGCAGCCCGATAAGCACATCAACCTTGCCTCTCTTCATATTCAAATGATATATTTATGACAAAAAAAGCCCCGGAAGGGGGCAAAATTACGCATATTGCGGGGCAGTTCAGCCATCAACACAACAAATATCCTGACTTAAGCCTGTATAGCGGTAGCTTCAGTGTTCTTTATCCGGCCATAGAACGTGAGTGCGTGATGTGTAATTTCGACGCCCAACAATTCCTCAACCGACTTCTTGATTTCCAGAATACGAGGATCGCAGAATTCGAGCACAGAACCATCATCAACGCTCACAAAATGGTCGTGCTGCCGAAACTTAAACGATCGTTCGAACTGCGCACAATTGTTGCCAAACTGGTGCTTGGTTACAAGCGAACAGTCAAGCAGCAGTTCGATGGTGTTGTATAAGGTAGCCCGGCTCACCCGATACTTATTGTTCTTCATCCGCACATACAGCGTTTCAATATCGAAATGGCCGTCGGTTGTATAAATT
Source organism: Bacteroidales bacterium (assembly GCA_035325985.1). Classification (GTDB taxonomy): domain Bacteria; phylum Bacteroidota; class Bacteroidia; order Bacteroidales; family F082; genus JALNZU01. The sequence goes on along the minus strand of DAOKYW010000014.1, from coordinate 7,223 downwards.
TCTTTGAGGATGGTAAACCTTTCAGGTGTTTTACGATGTCCCCTTTGCTCGAGATAATCAGTAAAAATCCTTTTTACTGTATCAAAAGTGTCATTCGTATTTTCGCTCATGTCTGCTAAGCTCTTTGTTGTTGGATGCATGGTGCTGGATTACAAACAGAACACAGAAAAAACTCCATGCAGCCATCTTCTGTTTTCAACCTGTAAAATTAGCATTTTCCATGAATATTTAGAATCTTTATAAATAAAAAATCGCATCGCATATCCGCACATTACTTTAGCTTTGACGGCTCAAGAATTCTGCTATGCTGGAGGAAATTTGCAAGGCAATTATCAGACGAAACGGCAAAGATCACGAAGATCTTCATACAACTGCCGACCTGTTAAGGCTCATAAACTCGCTTGAACCCGAGGCAGCCAGGCTCATCACTCAATGGAAAAATGCCTCCGATGCCTGTGATCTGTTGCGGAACGATTATGAGATGCGACACAAAATTCCTGATATATGGCAAGTGCACCTTGAGCGGTGCAGACACGAACTGGCGGCTTGCGGTCAGGCGTTGGCATTGTACCTTAGGCAACAGGAGCTGGGACAGTTAGCCGATGAATTTCTGCCTGATTTTTAACAAAAAAGGAGCGAAAGCTGTTTTATTCAGAAAAAATGCAGAAATTTGCACCTCCTTAATTATCAATTTAAACCACAAATTATCAGTTATGCCAGTAAGAATGAGATTACAAAGACATGGTAAGAAGAATAACCCTTTTTATCATATTGTAGTTGCGGATGGTCGTGCACCACGGGATGGCAGGTTTATCGAAAAGATTGGCACTTACAACCCTATGACTAATCCGGCAGAAATTAACATCGACACCGATCGGGCCATCACATGGCTTGGAAATGGCGCCCAGCCAACCGATACCGTTCGCGCGATTCTGTCCTATAAAGGAATCCTCTACAAACGTCACCTTCTTAAAGGTGTCGCCAAAGCTGCTCTGACCCCCGAACAGGCCGAAGCTAAATTTCAGGAGTGGCTGGCTGCCAAAGAAGCTAAAATTGAGGCCAAGAAAAAATCGATCTCAGATGTTAAGCGCACTGAGAAGAAAAAGGCACTCGAGTCGGAAGCCCGCGTCAGGGAACATAAAGCTGCTGAAGTGGCTAAGAAACGTCTGGCCCAGATGGAAGGCAGCGCTCAGGAAGAGCCAGCAGCAGAGGAATAACATACCTTGCAACACACACCAAAAGCCGGCCTTCGCCGGCTTTTTGTATTTTTGAAAAAGCCTTTCAAATTTCAGCAATGAATAAGGATGATTTCTTTTACTTCGGTAAAATCATTAAAACTCATGGCATTCAGGGTGAGCTCAGCATCCGTATCGATGCCGATCAACCTGCACGCTACAGCAAACTGAAAATGCTGTTCGTGGATATTTCTGGCAAGCCGGTCCCCTTCTTCATCAGGCAGCTCAGTATTCGCAACGATAAAGCCTATGTGATGTTCGAGGATATTCAAAGCGTTGAAAAGGCCCTCACACTGACCGGAAAGAATCTCTATCTGCCAACAGATCAGCTACCAAGATTGAAGGGAAACAAATTTTATTTCCACGAAGTGACAAACTTCCTGCTGGTGGATGAATCTTTCGGCGAACTAGGCGCCATCGTTCAGGTTATTCCATATCCCGGACAGCCTGTTTTTCAAGTATTTCACAAAGGGAAAGAGGTGCTGATTCCGCTGCACGACCAAATCATCCTTAAGGTGGACAGGCGTAGTAAGACCATCACCATTAAGGCACCTGAGGGACTCATCGATATGTACCTCAACCCATAAGATGAAGAGACCCTTTCATTTCAGGCAGTTTAGCATGATGCATCATCAAGCCACCATGAAAGTGGGTACCGATGCAGTGCTGCTGGGCGTCTGGGCTGATATTGAGGCCGACAAACTTATACTTGATGCAGGCACCGGGTCAGGTATTCTTGCACTGATGGCTGCCCAGCGCAATCCTGTGGCCACCATCCATGCCATCGATGTGGATGAAAAATCGGTTAGCGAAGCAGCCGAAAATTTTGCCCGTTCGCCCTGGAGTGAAAGGCTTGTGGCTATTCAGGCCGATCTCCGGACATATATGATGGGTCAGGGTGAAACCTATGATCACATACTCACCAATCCGCCATTTTTCGACAAACATATCCGCACCAACGATCCACGAAGAAACTTAGCCAGGCATGCTGACAACCTCAGCCATGATGACCTGCTGATTGCTTGCCAACGTTTGCTCAAACCGGATGGACGGCTCTCGATTGTTCTTCCCTGGACAACCGGAAAGCAACTTGCAGAGGCAGCACCGGCATTCGGGCTGTGGCCGGCCGGCATTCAGCATATCATACCGGTTTCGGGACGAGAGCCCAACAGGATGAACCTTCAACTCAGGAAATCTGAGGGTAATAGTCTGCAAGAGCACTACTTTGTTATCCGCGATACTGCTTTGGATTTTACGCCGACCTACTACCAGGTGCTGAAAGAATTTTATCTGGGCTTTGCCGAATGAACCTCCACCGGTATATTTGTTCAAAATTTAATACGATGAAAAGGCTTTATCCTAGTCTCTTTCTTTTAATTGCTTTGGTTTTTCTGATGCCTTCGTGCAATCAGCATGGCATTCATCAAAAACCTTTGGTTATTGCCATCACCAAAGAACGAAAAATTGAGGGAAAAAAGTATGGTGAATGGCTTGGCCGACAGGATAGCACCTTGCGCTTCATTTATCTTTCGGAAGTTGCTTTCGAAAATCTTGCCGACAGTCTTGCGCTGGCCGATGGCATACTTTTTACCGGAGGAGCCGACATTCATCCGGCCAACTATGGCAAAGCCTCAGACACAATACGGTGTGGAGCTATCGACACCATCCGCGATCGCTACGAATTAGAGGCGTTTCGTATTGCACAAAGGCTGAAGATGCCGGTGCTGGGCATCTGCAGAGGTTTGCAGATGATCAATGTGGCCATGGGCGGCACTTTGGTTATCGACCTTCCGCAGGATAAGGGAACAGCCGAATTGCATCGTGTGGGCAGTGAGGACTGGGCAGAGCATCCTGTAACCCTGATACCCGGAAGTCGCATTGCATCACTCGTCAAAACTCCTATTGTGATGGTGGCCAGCAACCACCATCAGGGTATTGAGCAGCTTGCACCGGCACTTTCGGCTTCTGCCACATCACCGGATATGCTGATCGAAGCCATTGAAAACCAGCCGAATACTTCGCCTTGGATTATGGCGGTGCAGTGGCATCCCGAATGGATGGCACACGATGATGAGTTGTCGGGCAAGATTGCTGTCTCATTCCTCAAGGAGGCGAAAAGCTTCAGCAATAAAAAACGATAATACCCAATTATCCCATGCAATTTAATTGTGAAATGGCATGACCAGAGACGCTGCAACACATCTGAAGGCCGTCATGGCTATGGTATTCTGGGGCATGTCGTACTTGTGGTCGAAAAGAGTATTTGAGTATATCGATCCGGCCTCGACTGTCTTTTTCCGTTTGGTTATTTCGACGGTATTCCTCTTCGGGCTGTTGGTTATCAGAGGCCGGCTCCCAAAGATTAATGCCGAACAGCTCAAACTTCTGGCTATAGCCGCTCTTTTCAATCCCTTTCTATATTTTTTATCGGAGAACTATGGTCTGAAGTTGGTTTCACCTACGATAAGCGCCGTAATCATTGCCATGATACCTGTGTTTATGCCGTTGGTCGCATTTATTACGCTGCGCGAAAGGATCACGCTTGTAAACCTAGCCGGACTGTTTGTTTCGTTTGCGGGCGTAATTATCATGGTCGTTGACCGAAGCCTGAACCTTAGTGCCTCTCCCTATGGCATACTGCTGTTGTTTTTGGCTGTTGGCAGCGCACTCGTGCATGGTATCATACTACGAAAGCTCACTTTCAGCATGGAACCGCTGGCTATCATTGCCATCGAAAACAGCATAGGCGCAGTGTATCTGATTCCATTCTTACTGTTTACGGGCGGGATTGATGCTTTTATCCTTCCGGCCCATGCCGATCTGCTGCTCAACCTGCTGATGCTCGGCATATTTGCCAGCTCGGCTGCCTATGTATTCTTCGCTGCAACCGTGAAGCACTTCGGCATAACAAGGGCCAACTTCTACGCCAACCTGATCCCTGTGTTCACGGCCTTTTTCAGCTGGCTGCTGATTGGCGAAGCGATAGGAACCGATAAGATGGCAGGTATTGCACTGGTTATCATTGGTGTATTGCTTGCACAACAACGAAAAATCAAAAGCACCATAGTATGAAGAGCGTATTAATTCTTGGTGGTGGGCTGGTGGGCCGGCCAATGGCACTCGACCTGCACGAACGTGGCGGGTTTTCGGTAACTGTGGCCGACCTTTCGGATGCTGCACTCCACAAACTGCAGCTGGATGGAATCAGCACCATTAAGGCTGACCTGTCGGATACCGGAAGTTTACATCAGTTTGCCGGAAGTTTCGACCTGTTTATCAATGCAGTACCGGGAAGCTTTGGTTTCCGGACGCTGGAAATACTTGCGGGCTTTGGAAAACCCGTAGTGGACATTGCTTTTTATGCTGATGATCCAAGGCAACTGGACGAAAAAGCACGACGGGCCGGAAGCTGTCTGATCTGTGATATGGGCGTTGCTCCGGGCATGAGTCATCTGCTGAGTGGTTATGCTGCTTCAAAGCTTGAGCATGTTGACGAAATCAGGATTCTTGTCGGCGGCTTGCCTGTTCAACGCAGCTTGCCATGGCAATACAAAGCGGTTTTCTCGCCTTCGGATGTCATAGAAGAATATACCCGCCCTGCCCGATTGGTCGAACATGGAAAAATTGTTTTCAAAGAAGCGCTCAGCGAATCGGAGTATATTGATTTTGAAGGCATTGGAACACTCGAGGCCTTTAACAGCGATGGACTGCGCACATTGGCTTACACCCTTAAAGCAGATAAAATGGTCGAGAAAACACTTCGCTATCCCGGCCATATCGATGCAGTTAAGCTGCTGCGCGACAGCGGTTTCCTCAGCACCGATACATTTAAGTCAGGCAAATTGCAGTTTGTTCCTTTAGAAGTTACGTCCGCCATGCTTTTTGAGCAGTGGAAACTTAAGCCCGGCGAAGCCGACCTGACCGTGATGCGCGTGGAGGCACGCGGAATCCAAAAGTCAGGAAAAAAGACAACCCTTCGGTGGGATCTGCTTGATTACTACGACCATGCCCACGGCATTCATTCCATGGCCCGTACAACAGGATATGCTGCAACAGCAGCATTGCGGATGCTCGCTGCCGGTCGTTTCTCCTCACCGGGCGTCCATATGCCGGAGCAAATCGGGACCGATGAGCAACTTGTGAAGTTTATCCTGGCCGATATGGAGCAAAGAGGCATCTATTACATCCACCACTCGCACGAAGAAGAGATATCATGATCACCAGCCGCGCCAATCCACGCATCAAGCAGCTCGTGCAACTGCAAAAACCCCGCGAGCGAAGGGCTCAGGGGCTTGTGGTCATCGAAGGTATGCGCGAAATCCGGCGGGCCGCGACTTCCGGATGGAATTTCACCGAACTTTTCGTATGCGATGAGTTGGTAAAGTTTGCTGACCGTCATGTCGTAGAAACACTTGCTCAACGTTGCCGAACCGAACGAATAAGTACCGAAGTGTTTGAACATGTGGCCTACAGGGAAAATTCGGATGGGGTGATAGCGCTGGCCAAAGCACCTGACTGGAGCCTGAACACCTTGAATCCGGGCGCAAACCCACTGATACTGGTGCTGGAAGCCGTTGAGAAGCCCGGTAATCTGGGTGCCATCCTGCGCACGGCCGATGCTGCAGGCGTGAATGCCGTGCTGGTTTGCGATCCGGCCACCGACCTCTTCAACCCCAATACCATACGCTCAAGCGTCGGCTGCATCTTTACGGTTCCGGTCAGGGCCTGCAGCTCGCAACAGGCGCTTACATGGCTTGGTGAACATCAGATTGTCATCTTTGCCACAACCCTCGAAGCATCCGAAAACTACCTGAACGCCGATTATACCGTACCCACAGCCATAGTTTTAGGCACAGAAGCCGATGGCCTCTCCCCATTCTGGATCAAGCATGCCCATCATCGCATTAAAATTCCCATGAGTGGTGTGGCTGATTCGCTAAATGTTTCAACTGCCGCTGCCATTGTCACTTTCGAAGCCATCAGGCAACGTAAACAAAAAGCTTAATCAGCGAAAGATTATAAACCCGTCAGTTTATTAATCTTTTGAAACATGACACCAGCCTGAACAGGCTTTGCGATATAATCATCACAACCTGACTGCAGTGCCTTTTGTTCATCGCCGCTCAGACCATAGGCCGTTATGGCGATTATGGGAAGAGATGGTTTAAGGGTTTTGATGATGCTGGAAGCTGCATAACCATCCATGACAGGCATTTTTATGTCCATCAGCACCAGCACTATTTGGTTGTCTTTTTGAACCATCTCAATGGCTTGTTCACCATTAAAAGCCCTGAAAACCTCGGCTTTGAGTTTTCGTCCAATCAATAGTTTGAGCACCAGGAAATTGCTATCCTCATCCTCAGCTATCAGGATATGTGGTGGACCTGATGCAGGCAGAATGTGTTTAGGCAAGGTTGCAGGAGAAGGCTCTTCGACGGTGATAGGTAAAGAAATGAAGAAGTTGGTTCCTTTTCCGGGCTCAGATTCAACAGTAATTGTGCCGCCAAGCAATTTGAGGATTCCTTTAACAATCGGCAGACCCAGGCCGCTGCCGTCGAATTTTCGCTTGTCAGACGCATCCTCCTGCACAAATAAATCAAAAAGCCTTTTCTGAAAAGCTTTTTCCATACCCTTTCCGGTATCCCTGATCTCGAACTTAATCTGGCTACCTGATACACGGGCAGCTAGCTGTATGCTGCCATGTGAAGTAAATTTCACTGCATTGTCCAGAATATGCGTAATGACCTTTTCGACAAGGGATTTATCCGTTATCAGTTCAAGGTTTCCAACCTGATTATCAAAGCTGAATGACAAACCTTTTTTCTTACACTGCATCTCAAACTCAGCAATAACCGGCTGCATCAACTCTGAAAAAGAAATATTTGCAGTGATAACCGGCATATTACCCGATTCCAGGAGCGAAATATCCATGTATTGCGTAATGGTGCGCAGCAGGCGTTTCGTGCTCATGTTAAGTATCTCAGTCAT
>DAOKYW010000013.1:82420-85185 GCA_035325985.1 Bacteroidales bacterium | reverse complement strand
CAAAATTAAAGTTTTTTTTTGTCTTTCAAACTTTTCCATACTTTTTTTTTCAAACGGTAGATTCAACTCGCAAATGCGACATTTTGGGCAACTAAGTTAAAGAATAAGCTTTTGGGTGTTCTAAACCCCAGTGTTTTTCTGGGTCTTCTATTGATTTTATACTGAATATGAGCGATTTCTGCATCACTATATCGGCTAAATTCTGTGGATTTGGGTATATATTGCCTGATCAGCTTGTTAGTGTTTTCATTTAATCCCCTTTCCCAAGAAGAGTAAGGGTGTGCGAAGAAGAATTCAACTTTCAGGGCTTTACTAATCCTTCCATGCTCAGCAAATTCACTTCCATTATCAGCTGTAATAGAGTGAATATGATGTTTATAAGGCAAAAGCATACTTATGACTTTCTCAGCCAGGCCAACGGCATTTTTCCCCTTAGAAAGCCTGCTCATCATTAAGAATGCTGTGGTTCTCTCCACAATGGTCACTATAGCTCCTTTGCCATCTTTGCCTATGATCGTGTCAATCTCCCAGTCCCCGAATCGCTCCTTATTGTTTATGACTTGCGAACGCTCATCAATACTAACCCTATCTTTAAGCATTGTATGCTTGTTACCTACTGGTCGCTTTCGATGCTTAAGACGATGCCTTAGGTGATGATATAAATTACCCCCTTGTGCTTTGTCGGCTCTTATGTATTGATAAATACGCTCGGCGCTAACCATCTCTATACCTTGTTCCTTGCAGTAGCCAGCAATCTGCTCCGGCGACCACTGCTCCTGTTGGAGATATTGTCTTATAAAGACTTCTTTTGTCCGATCAAACCTGCGTGGGCGCTTTAATCGTTCCTTGCGCTCCTGGCAAAGCATTTGGGCATGGGATGCATTGTATTGACCACGTTGCCCTGAGTTGCGTTTAAACTCTCTGTAAATGCTTGAACGATCCACCCCTAGCTCCTTTGCAATAAAATCTTTGGACTTCCCTGAACGGAAATACGCTTGTATTTGATACCTTTGTTCGAGTGTTAGATGTTTCATTTGCAACTTATTTTTGGCGATTTAGGAGGCAAAAAAAAGAAACTTTTAACCTTTCAGCGATAGGAGCAGGGATTTTTACTCTCTGCTCCTTCCTGAAAAACTATAGCCCTTCTCTCTCCATCTTCGCAATTATAAGTCGCATTTACTAATTGAACTTAAGAACAATCATACCAACCGGACTATTAGTCTGGCTTCATGTTGTTATTGCATACCCATCGAACAAGATTTCTGTGCAGGACAATGGACGAACTCAATGACCAAATAATCCATGTTCCTTGAAATAGTTTTCGCATCTCCTGACACAGCTCCACCTGGCCGGTCTGTACATGCTGTTTCATGAACTACAAACCACGAGAATTCCAGAAACCACCTTATTAATATAGGGCAGCAAATAAATGCAACAGGCACGGGAAGTTACAGTAGTCAATAATCCACCCAAAGGGATTTAATGACTAAACCGGGTTGACTGAAAACTACTTGCATGAGCGTCTGGCAATACAGGCATGCCGTAAACATATCTGCATATTTTCCTGATTTACTGCTATTTAATATTAGGTGTTGATTTTCACAACAGCTGTGTATATTTTCAACATATGTTTTATCTATCTGTTATTCTGCTGTTTAGCTTAATGTTTAATATTTTTTGTTGCGTTTTTCAACACTTTTGAGTGTTGTATATTTGAACATTTCGTTCTATGTTGTTGATTATGTTATACTTATAAAGTATGGTATAATTTTGGCAAATAAGCCGGTGTAACACGAGACACATTAACACCTCAATACCATGAAAACACAATCAACAATCGCAACGCTGGTTCTTCTGGGCATCATGATGCTTGTCCGCTTGCAGGGCATCAGTGCCGAACCGGCTGGAATGGACAAGATGGCGGTCAGGTTGCAGGAAGCCTATTCCGCAAGCGCCAGTGATGGCACAGTTCAAAATCTGAAACCTGGAGAAGGGTTCCGGCTCACTTACAGTTTTAATGCCAATGATGGAGTGGTGATTCCACTGGGTCGTGATGCCATCGTATTTGTTGCCGATGCCCGTCATCCTTCAGCAGGCTTGCTCCGCAACAACGGTCTGAGCTTCGACGGCATTAAACAATTAATCATGAACAAAAGCGATGCGTTGAGCATTGCAGATGAGCTTATTTATGAGAAGCTCATACATTTTCTGAACATTCAGCCACTGCAGGCTCCTCCATTTTCATCGTTCAGCAAGGAAATGCGCGTGGGAAGCGTACATGCAATGCTGTTTTCGGAAATGGGAGCGGAGCTTTTCGCTGAAGGTAACAACCTGATGATTGTGCCTCTAGATCGCAATGGCAATGGCCAGCTTGAAGATAATGAATCGTTTTATGCCAGCTTCGAAACCTTTTCAAGGGCAGTTTGGTTGGGCAAATATCCAAAGGCATTTACGCTGACACTAAATGCTGTGGTGCCAGCAGATGGCATTGCTGACAACCAATTCGTTCAGTGGCTCTTATCGGACGGGCAGCAAATGATTGCCTCGAATGGATTCATACCGCTTAACGCACATGAGCTGATGGCGAACCGCAACAGACTTCAGACCACAGCGCTTACTCAGTTGGAAGACGCCAGTGCAAGCACTATTCCTTTATGGGTAATCATTGTGATTGTATTTGCAGCACTGGCAATCGTGTTTTACCTGATTATTTCGGCACTCACCCGGCCACATTCACCGGTTGGTGAAACGAGCGCCAAACCCAG
>DAOKYW010000013.1:0-82320 GCA_035325985.1 Bacteroidales bacterium | reverse complement strand
TTTCGGCACTCACCCGGCCACATTCACCGGTTGGTGAAACGAGCGCCAAACCCAGCGCCTTTGGGTCCAACTCATTTGGTCTGGCCAGTGGCAGATTGTACGATAAAACACACACCTGGGTGTTTCGGGAAGAAAACGGCACCGTAAAGATTGGGCTGGATGATTTTATTAATAAGGTATTCGGTGATGCAGTCGGAATAGAACAGCTGAAGCCTGGCGATCGATTCATTAAAGGCGAAATCATGGCAACAATTACCCATCTGGGCAAAAAAGTGTCGGTTAAAGCCCCTGTTTCAGGAAAAGTGCTTGCTGTAAATCCTTCCAAATCAGATCGCACCATGGATGCCTCAGCCGATTGGATTTATCGCATCGAGCCTGATAACTGGACGAGGGAGCAAGGATTCCTTTCAACGGCAGAGCAACATGGCGATTGGTTAAAATCGGAATTCCAGCGCTTCAGGGAGTTTATTGCAGATGCGATGAGATCGTATTCACAGAAGGAGACTCAGGTAATCATGCTCGACGGAGGTGAAATCATCGAAGGTGTGATGCTGCATGTTGAACCTCAGGCATGGGAAGATTTTCAGAAGTCCTTTATGCAGGTTAACGTTTAACCCAGAAAAAGATACGATTATGTCGATTGACAGAAGAACATTTCTCAAGGCGATGGGGGCAACTGCGGTTGCCTTATCGGTAGGCAAGCAAGCCAGCGCAACACAGACAGACGACCAGAAACCAGAGTTCATGGCAATTCTGTATGATTCAACGAAATGTGTGGCATGTCTTGGCTGTGAATACGACTGCGCAGAGGCTCATGGAAATCCCGATTACGAAATTCCCATCGACCCGCCGCTGAGAAAAACTGATGACACTCAGCGCACTGTCGTCAATAAATATGAAACCAGCAAAGGACTCGTACCCCGGAAAATCCAGTGTATGCATTGCAACCAACCGGCTTGCGATGCGGCTTGCCTTACTCAGGCCATGCACAAATGCCCTGATGGACCGGTTATCTGGCGCGAGGATAAATGCATGGGTTGCCGCTATTGCATGATTTCGTGCCCCTTTGATATCCCAAAGTTTGAATATGGCAGCACAAATCCCGAGATCGTAAAATGCGATATGTGCATCGACCGTATCAGGGAAGGCGAAACACCGGCCTGCGCATACAACTGCCCGGAAGAGGCACTGGTTTATGGAAAGCGAAGCGACCTGATCAGAGAGGCAAGGCGACGCATTGTTGAAGAACCGGATCGCTATGTAGATCATATTTATGGCGAACATGAAGCAGGAGGCACATCATGGCTCTATTTATCACCTGTACCCTTTGATGAAATCGGCTTCAACACCAAAATTCAGAAAAGTTCGTATCCGGCGCTGACCAAGGGTTTTATCTCCAGTATTGCACCGGTTGACATCCTTCTGCCTGCAGTGCTGCTGGGTATTTATGAAGCTACCAAAACCAAAAACACTAAAGAAGAAGAACAATGAGCAAAGCGATAAACACTTCAAACGTGACGCCTGATGCAGGCTTTTTTCAATTTCTGCTCTCTGAGCTCAAGCCAAAGGGCAAAATTTTTACACCATTTAATATCATCAGTTTTCCTATCATTATCCTGGGCCTTGTAATCATTTATTTCCGCTTTAAGAATGGAATCGGCTCTGTTACCAACCTGACGCAAGAAGTCCCCTGGGGCTTATGGATTGGTTTTGATGTAGTTACGGGAGTTGCCTTTGCCGGTGGCGCTTACGTGCTGGTTTTCATGGTGAACATCCTAAACCTGCAAAAATATAAACCCATTCTCCGAATCACCGTGCTCAATGGATTTTTGGCCTATTTATTCTATTCGGCAGCATTGTTGCTCGACCTTGGCCGACCACTCAATGTTGTCAATGTTGTGATTGGCAACAATTACGGTGTGAGTTCGGTACTATTTCTCGTCGGATGGCACTTTCTGCTCTATATGCTGGCCCTGTTCATCGAATTTTCGCCAGCTGTGGCGGAATGGATGAATGCCAAAAAAATGCACAGGTACCTGACCGCCATTTCCATGGGTGCGGTAATATTTGGTATTACCCTGTCGGTGCTGCATCAATCGGGGATTGGGGCACTTTTCCTCATGGCCAAGGACAAAATTCACCCATTGTGGTATAATAGCTATCTGCCTCTCCTTTTTGTGGTATCCAGTGTGTTTGCGGGTATTTCGATGGTTATCCTCGAAGGATCGATTAGTCATAAGGTTTTTGCAAACTACATGGATAAAACCAACCACAAACAGCATGACGATATACTGATCGGTCTTTCCAAGATTTGTGCTCTGGGGATGTTTGTGTATATGGCTCTTTTGGTGCTTGTATTTGTGCACGAAAAGAACTGGGCTTACATCAACACACCATACGGATACTGGTTTCTGGTTGAGGTTATTGGCTTTGTAATGATTCCCATGCTGATGTTTACATATGCCTACAGACATCATAACACTTTGATAATCAAAATCTCATCTATTATGACCCTGATTGGCATCCTGCTCAACAGGATGAATATCTCTATTATATGTTATCGCTGGGAAGACGTTGAGCGTTATGTACCCAGCTGGCAGGAGTTTATCGTAACACTTACTATTGTTTTCATCGAAATATGGGTATTGCGCTGGATTGTCAGGCGTATGCCTGTACTTCGCAGCGGACCAAAATGGGCTGCCGGTGCACATTAATATGAATTTACACCAATAAAATCTATAAGACATGGACGGATTTCATTATTACAACTTATTCGAAACCAAAGGAATGGAATACATTCTCACGATTGTGTTCTTCCTGTTGCTCGTACCCTTTTGGCTATTGCTTAACACTAAAGCCAAACGTAAGCATGCATTAAACAGGCTGGGTATTATCTCGGCATCGAAAATCAACCTGCCGCGTGGAGTTTACCACAGCCCTAATCACAGCTGGATGTATCTGCTTAAATCGGGCAAGGCCCGAATAGGGCTTAGCGACCTGCTCCTCAAGATGATCGGTAGCATTGAAGTGATTCCTCTGACGAATGTCGGCGAAAAAATTACAAAAGGCACTCCTTTGGTTGAGATTCGTCAAGGCGACAAAAAGATCATCCTGAATGCACCAATTTCGGGCATAGTGCTGGGCTTCAGTCACGAAAACACCGCCGATATTATTACAGATCCATACGGAAGCGGATGGATTGCCGAAATCGAACCTACAGCGTGGATTGCTGAGACCAGTAATTATTACCTCGCAGACGATGCCCGCCATTGGGCCAGCCTGGAAGTGATTCGTTTCAGGGATTTTCTGGTAAAAAGTCTTGCAAAACACGAACCTCAGTTGCAGCCTATGGCCTTGCAGGATGGTGGCGAACTCAAGGAACATATCATGGAGGAAATGCCACAGGCTGTTTGGAATGACTTTCAGGAAGAATTTATTTCTAACTAAGGCCAATACGATGATTTTCTGTAAAATGTAAAATAATCCTTAATTTGCACACCTTCCTCATCGAAAGCAGATGTGCAATGCGTAAACCGAAGGTTGTAGGTCAGTTTCCTGATCTACAACCTCTTGTTCGATAAAAACCATGAAGAACAGCGATGTTAACAAACAACTGAATGACCAGATTTAAGAATAGATTTCGGGCTCTTTTAATGAATTTCAACAAACTATTCTCCTCTATTTACAGCAGGGTTGTACTAATCACTGCTGTGCTCTCCGTTTTTCTGCTGGCAACCTATTTTGTCATCTTCAATACCGTGAACGAGCAATATCTTCAAACCATCATTTTTCAAAATGGCAACAATATAGCTTCGATTGTGGAAGGCGCACTATACCATTCGATGCTCGAAAACGATAAAACGCAATTATCAAGTACGCTTGATGTTATCAATACCTTGAGTGGAATCGATGAAGTAAATTTATATAATGAGTTTGACAGCCTCGTTTATTCCTCCTTCTCTTCAGATGCCCTGCATTATAATCAGCCCGATTGCATACAGTGCCACAAAACCCTAAACAGCCTGTTTTCCGGCGAGGGTAAGAGCTATCGGATAATAGGGCTGGAAAGCGCGTGCAGCATGTACCGGACGGATAACAGCATGCGTTATTTGCTGATCAGGAACCCGATTATTAATGAAACTAGTTGTTATACAGCAAGTTGTCATGCTCATAGCCCCAATGATCACATATTAGGTTCTTTGATTATCAAATTGCCTTTAGGCGAGTTTGACAACACTGTTTCGCATATCACCAACAGGTACTTTTTTCTGGCAATAATTGCCACAATTCTGATAACGGCTCTGTTGATACTTTTTATCTGGAGGAATGTTAAAAAGCCGTTGTCGGCTATGGTTGAGGCCAGTAGTGCCATCAGCTCAGGCAAAACAGACACAAGACTCAATATTTCCTCTGGTCAGACAGAAGAAATGCGCCTGGTTTCGATGGCTTTCAACGAAATGTTGGATAAGCTTCAGACAGCTAATCTGGAGCTCGAAAATTGGTCAAAACAACTTGAATATAAAGTTCAGCGTAAGTCAGAAGAGCTCAGCTCGGTTCAAAATGAATTGATACAAATCGAGCGCATCGCCTCATTAGGAAAGCTTTCAGCTTCGGTGGCCCACGAGCTCAACAATCCATTGTCGGGTATCCTTGTTTACGCCAAACTTATTCTGAAGCAGCTTCAGCAAACCGAATTTGATCCTCAGCGAAAAGAGGTTATAATGAAACACCTGAATTTTATCCAAAATGAGACAAAGCGCTGCGGCGATATCGTAAAGGGATTGCTCGACTTTTCGAGAAAGGACACCAGCGAACACGAACCAAATCATTTGCATCAGATTCTCGAAGCTACGGCCGATCTGATGCGCCACCAACTCAAAATTTCAGGCATTGCCTTTTACACTCAATTTGAGGCCACAAATGATTTGGTCATTTGCAGTGCCAACCAGATCAAACAGGCTTGTCTGGCCATGCTGGTCAATGCATCAGAAGCCATAATACCGGGAACAGGCGGGGAAATAACGATAGTAACAGATAATCCTGACGATAAGCATATTAGGTTCAGGATTACCGACAATGGTCAGGGAATGAGCAACGAAATCATTCCACATATTTTCGAACCCTTTTTCTCTACCAAGCACGAGGCCAGCGGTATTGGCCTTGGACTTGCCATTGTTCATGGCATTGTGAATAGCCACAACGGTAAAATCAGCGTAGATTCTACGCCGGGAATTGGTACAACTTTTTCGATTACCTTGCCCTTAATAGCAAGCAAATAAGCAACAATATGACCAAGAAGATTTCGCTACTTATCGTGGATGACGAAGAATCGGTCAGGGACTCCTTATTTAACTGGTTCATTGAGGATGGATTTGCAGCTGTATGCGCCGACAGTGCCTCAAGTGCCTTAAACATGATCGAGCAAAGGGATTTTGACATCATCCTGACTGATATCAAGATGCCGGGGATGGATGGGCTTGAGTTACTCAGACGCATCAAATCGATAAAGAAAGATGCCATTATCATTGTTATGACAGCTTTCGCAACGGTTGACACGGCAGTCCAGGCACTGAAAGATGGAGCCTTCGATTATGTGACAAAGCCATTCGATCCGGATGATTTATCACACCTCATCCGCAATGCTTCGCGGCAGATTATGCTTGCCCAGGAGAACACACAGCTCCGCGAACAGCTCAAACTCGAGCAAGTGGACGACATCATCGGCACAAGTCAGGAAATTAAACAAGTGCTGGAGGAGGTGCAAAAGGTAGCAGCCACCAACAGTTCTGTGATTATCACGGGCGAAAGCGGAACAGGCAAAGAGCTGATTGCTAAGGCGATACATGCCAATTCGTCGCGCCGGTTTTTTCCGCTTATCAGTGTTCACTGCGGCGCCCTGAGCGAAAGCCTGCTCGAAAGTGAGCTTTTCGGTCATGAAAAAGGTGCCTTTACAGGAGCCATTTATACCAGAAAAGGGCGTTTTGAAATGGCCGATAATGGCACTATATTTTTGGACGAAATCGCCACCATTTCCAATAAAATGCAGATCGAACTCCTCAGGGTTCTCGAAACAAAGAGCTTTGTGCGCGTTGGTGGCAGCAAAGTCATCACATCCGATTTTCGGGTAATATGTGCCACAAACCGCGACCTTAAACAAATGGTTGATGACGGACGGTTCAGAGAAGATCTTTACTACAGGCTTAACGTAGTGAATATCCGAATACCTCCGCTGCGTCAGCGCAGAGACGATATACCTGTGCTGGCCTTACACTTCATCAAAAAATACTGTACTGCCATGAGCCGGAATCCTGTAGGAATTGAAGATGCTGCTTTGGCCAGGCTTATGGAATACGACTTTCCGGGTAATGTGCGCGAGCTGGAAAATATGATTGAACGTGCCATTGTTGTAGGTGATGGTAAGGAAATCAAGGTCAGGGATCTGCCTTTTCTGAAAGAAACCAGCCAAACACTGACTGAGAGCCTCGAGGAACTTGAAAGGAAACATATTAAAGCAGTTCTTGACAAATACGACTGGAATATATCGCGGGCAGCAAAGGCTTTACAGGTTGACAGGGTAACACTCTACAACAAGATCAGGAAATACGGCCTAAAAGAGAACGATTGATAATCAAGCGCTGAAACCCGGCTAACTTTCGCTGAGCATGACTGACCGACATATCACCTTGCTGAATTACGGTTATTTTGACAAAAAAATACTTACCGGTCTGGCAGAGCTTATTATTGCAGAATTTCAGTCCGAAGTGGTGATAGTGGAGGATTACTTTGAAATAAACAATTTTTACGATGCTTCACGGAAACAATATAACGGAAACCAGATCCTCCGCTTCATCGACAGTCGTTCGGAAGCAATTGAAGGTAAAATCGTAGGATTATTCAATGTTGATCTGTTTATTCCCATACTCACCTACATTTTTGGCCAGGCCTATCTTGGTGGCAAAACAGCCATAGCTTCAGGATACAGGCTTGCCAATGAGCGCTATGGTCTTCCGGGAAATGAGAGTTTGTTTCAAAGCAGACTCACCAAGGAGGTACACCATGAGCTTGGGCATTGTTTCGGGCTGATTCATTGCCACAACCCGGGCTGTGTGATGCAATCGAGCACATACGTTGAGGACATTGACCAGAAAACGTTTCGCTTATGCCAAAGCTGCAGCGATCAAATACGCTGATTTTGCTGTAGGCAAGTGCCAAAAATCATGGTCAGGGGGTTTTTGTCTGGCCTGAATTAAAAAAACGGGGAGAATCGCCCCAATCATCATAACCTATAGTGTCGCCAATAAGGGCAATCCGATTCTTCAGACAATCCTTGCATTGCTCGGCATCTTCGTCGATGCAGGGCTTATCCTCATACAACTGATAGTCTTTTCTGTAAACGGTTGGCGTGATGTTGGGCATTATGATATTTGCGCCAAAGCGAAGCGCCCTTTCCCTGCCCATCAGATCGAGCGTTTGCAGTGCAGTGGCAGCAGCTATATTGATATCTTTCATCATCAGGCGCAGAATAGCAATGGCCTTAAGTGTCAGGTGAAACCTGTCAATCTTGTCAATCAGCAGTTCCCGCGCATCGTACAGCGGTGTCTGTGAGTGCTCGATATAAGGACCCAGCCCTACCATATGCGCACCAAAATCGCGGATGAAAAGCAAGTCGTCGGCAATGGATTCAATAGTTTGCCAGGGCAATCCCACCATGATGCCTGTACCCACCTGAAAGCCCAAATCGCGCAATACGCTCAGACACTCAAGCCTTCGTTCAAAACTGTGCATTCCATCTTCGGGGTGAATCTTATAGTAAAGTTCCCTGTCGGAAGTTTCAATACGTAAAAGGTAACGATGTGCGCCGCTGTTGAAAAACCGCTGATACACTTCGGGCGATTGCTCACCGCAGGACAAGGTGATACCGAGCTGTCCATTGGTTTTTTGTTTGATTTCTTCCAGCACACCGCATATAAAATCCGTAAACGCTTCAGATTCCAGTTCGCCCGACTGCAGAACGATAGATCCATAGCGGTTCTTCCAGGCAAAAACAGCAGCATCAACAATCTCCTGTCTGCTCAGTTTGTATCGTTCCACATTGATATTGCCCTTGCGGATGCCGCAGTAAAGGCAGTTTTTGCTGCAGTAGTTCGAAAATTCTATGAGTCCCCTGAAGTAAGTTATCTTACCCACATATTTTTCTTTCACAGCTGAGGCTTTGACAGCCAGCCTGTTGATTGCTTCCTTGTCAGTAAGTCCAAGCAGGGCGACAATCTCGTCTTTGGTGTATGTATCGGATTGGGTGATAAGGTCAACAATTTCGGACATAAACTGATCTGATTATCATTATTTGAAGAATGTGCTCAGTTGCACAAGCGAAGAACGGTAAAATAACGATAAGATTATACCTTACGGTGCCCATTTGAGGTTTCAGAAATTTCCGGTTGCCGAAAGATCTGGTAAGACTTTATCCTTGATATGTCGATGCTGCTGAGGGCTTTATCGATGCTGTCGGACATTAGGCGATTTTCATCAGGGCCGGATTATTTCGGTAAAAGGTAAATTGATTGAAATCATTGATGAAGAAAGGCTGACCATCATCAGCCGCAACGGGTAAATCTATGTCATATCTTTCAGTAGTCGAATAAAGTCTGCAAACTCACACTGACAGGGTGCGAGCCTGTGGCTGCACCGTGAGCTAGTTTTCCCTACTTTTGCCGGGCAAAATTCCCGGACTTGGCCGACTTTTTATCCCATCTGAATGATGCTCAGCGCAAGGCTGTTGAGCACACCGAAGGTCCTGTGATGATCATTGCCGGAGCAGGAGCAGGAAAAACGCGTGTACTCACCTACCGCATTGCCTATCTGCTCCTGAAAGGTGCCGATCCGTTTCGCATCATGGCGCTGACATTTACCAACAAAGCTGCCCGCGAAATGAAAGAGCGTATTATGCAGCTGATTGGTCCTGCCATGGGCCGCAACGTGTGGATGGGCACATTTCATAGTGTTTTTGCCCGTATTTTGCGTGCTGAAGGGCATCAGCTCGGTTACTCTGATAATTTTACAATCTACGACACTGACGACAGCAAGCAGCTGATAAAGAAAATCTTATCCGAACTTCAGCTCGATCCTAAGGTGTATCACCCTTCCTATTTGCTGCATCGTATTTCGAACGCCAAATCGAATTTGTATTCCCCCGAAAACTATCTGGCTGATCAGGAAATCGTCAGTGCCGACCATGCTGCAGGAAAACCGCTGACCGGCGAAATTTTCCGCACCTACAATGCCCGGCTCAAAAGGGCTAACGCCATGGATTTTGACGACCTCCTCTTCAACACCAACCTGCTGTTTCGTGATTTTCCCGACGTGCTCTACAAATACCAGCACCGCTTTGGATACATCCTGGTGGATGAATATCAGGACACGAATTTTGCGCAGTATCACATCATACGCCAGATGGCGGCTGCTCACGAAAACCTCACTGTTGTGGGCGACGATGCACAAAGCATCTATGCTTTTCGTGGCGCCAATATTCAAAATATCCTCAATTTCAAGAAGGACTATCCTGATTATCAGCTTTTCAGGCTGGAGCAGAACTACCGCTCAACCAAGACAATAGTGAACGCCGCAAATACAGTAATCGAGTATAATAAGGATCAGATTAAGAAAAAAGTATGGACCGAAAATGAAGAAGGCGATCTCATCACGGTGCTCAAAGCCACATCCGATAACGAAGAAAGCACGCTGGTAGCCAACAGCATTTTCGGGCTGAAGATGTCGAAGCAATTGCCAAACAAGGATTTTGTCATACTCTATCGCACCAACGCACAATCGCGCACACTGGAAGAAGCACTACGTAAGCAGGGCATAGCCTACAAAATTTACGGTGGAGTGTCGTTTTACAGCCGCAAGGAAGTGAAGGACCTGCTGGCCTATTTCAGGTTGGTAATCAATCCCAATGACGAGGAAGCCCTGCTGCGCGTAATCAATTATCCGGCAAGAGGAATTGGTAAAACTACTATCGAAAAACTTCAGGTGCTGGCCAACGATCACAGAACCAGCATTTTCAGCCTGATTACCGACCACCCTTCTACGCTTGCTGAGTTGAACCGCGGAACGATCAGCAAGCTGCAGGAATTTGCCACCATGATCCGGAGTTTTATTGTACAGCACGATACAAAAAACGCTTTTGAGCTGGCTAATCATATCACCAAATCGGTAGGTATATTAAATGCGCTGAAAGAAGAAGATGCTGTTGAATCCGTCAGCCGTATAGAAAACATCGAGGAATTACTGAATGCCATCATGGAGTTCAGCGAACGTGAGCCTGACCCTGATGAGCTGGGCGAGGATGGACGTCCGGCAAGATCGCTTGGACATTTTATGCAACAGGTAGCCCTGCTCACTGATGCCGATAAAAAAGACGAGGAAGGCGGCGACTTTGTCAGCCTGATGACCATTCATGCGGCCAAAGGATTGGAGTTTCCGTATGTTTTCATCGTTGGGCTCGAAGAAAACCTCTTTCCATCCATACAGTCGCTGGGCACCAGAGCCGAGCTGGAAGAGGAACGCAGGCTGTTTTATGTGGCGCTTACACGAGCAATGAAAAAGGTTACCCTTAGCTATGCCGAAACGCGTTATCGCTGGGGCAGCCTCAGCCTTGCGGAACCAAGCAGGTTTTTGGAAGAGATTGACCCTGCTTACATCGAAAAGCCACGAAAACTGGCCAAGAGCGGTTTTGAGACCATACAACCTTCCGGATTTACTGCACGAAAGCTCACTCTTGTTGCACAGCCTGTCAGCCAGGATGATAAACAGGAGGATTTTCACCCTTCCGATACCGATAATCTGGAAGAAGGCATGATGGTCGAGCACCAGAAATTTGGCCAGGGAAAAGTGGTTAAAGTGGAAGGAAGTGGCGCAAACAAGAAGGCCACGGTGCATTTCAACGGAATCGGTCACAAGCAGTTGCTGCTCAAGTTTGCCCGACTCAGAATTATCACTTAAGGGGGTTTTTTACATCTTCGCCGGCACAATCAGAGGCATATCAATAGCCTGAGATTAAAATGTATAACTTTGCGGAAATTTCCACCCCGGGAATCAGTATATCAGGTTAGCATGGAATATAATACCACACGAAGCAAACTCGTCATTTCGGAATATGGCCGCATCATTCAGGAAATGATTCTCAAACTCAATCAGATCGAAGACCGTTTGCAGCGCACTATGGCCGCCCATTACCTTGTTGGTGTGATGGCGCAACTCAACCCTCACCTCAAAGAATCCGAAGACTATCTTCACAAGCTATGGGACCATCTGCACATCATCAGCGATTACAAACTGGATGTCGAGAGTCCTTACCCTGTGCCTGAAAAAGGGTCGATGCGATTGAGGCCCAAGCACCTTGGGTATGCCAAAAACGAGCAGCGCCATGGTCATTACGGATCTATTATTCTCAAAATGATTGATGAGGCCGTGCTTGAAACCGATCCTGAGGCCAGGGATGCATTCGCATTAGCTATAGCCAATCAGATGAAAAGGCTCTACCTTTCCTATAATAAAGATTCTGTCAATGATGCAGTCATCCTCAACGACTTAAAAGAACTCTCGGGGGGCAAACTGCAATTGTCAGAAAACGTTAAGCTTCAGGCTTCGGCTGACCTGATGGGCAAAGGCGGACCTCAATCGCATTCTTTGCTTACCGGAATGAAGAAGAAAAAGCCCAACAAAAAGCAGCAACAGTTGAATCAGAAGAAAAAGTTCAAATAAAATACCGATGCCTGTTGCAGTTTCAGGCAGTATCAAAAACCGGACTTACCTGTTGATGGCCATAAACACCTCAACCCCACGTCCGGATTTTTTATTTTCGTAACCAAAGAGTAAAGCCATGGATTCATTCCGTATCGAAGGTGGTCATCCGCTCAGTGGAAAAATTGAGCCTCAGGGGGCAAAAAACGAAGCACTACAAGTGTTGTGTACCTGTTTGCTGACGGATGAAACTGTCGAGATTGAAAACCTGCCCGACATTCTTGATGTGAACAACCTTATCGATTTGCTTGCCGATATGGGTGTTTCCGTCGAAAGGCCGGAGCGCGGAAAGGTTTGCCTTAATGCGCGCAATATTGATTTCCACTTTTTCCGGACACCGGAATTCTTTAAGCGAGCCAACAGGCTCAGAGGCAGCATCATGATTGCCGGTCCGCTGCTGGCCAGATTTGGCAAGGCCTATGCCCCTTTTCCGGGCGGCGACAAGATTGGCAGGCGTAGGCTCGACACCCATTTTCACGGCTTGGTGCGCCTTGGCGCAAAACTCGAACCTGCCGAAAACAAATATTACGAACTCAGCGGCGAGCTCAACGGAACCTACATTTTGCTCGATGAAGCCTCGGTGACGGGAACTGCCAATGTGCTGATGGCCGCATGTTTAGCCAAGGGCACCACCACCATTTTCAATGCAGCCTGCGAGCCCTATCTGGTGCAGCTCAGCCAGATGCTGGTGCGCATGGGTGCGCGAATAGAAGGCATTGGGTCGAACCTGCTCACAGTGCATGGTGTTGACCGCCTGAAAGGAACAACACACCGTCTGCTTCCCGACATGATCGAAGTGGGCAGCTTTATTGGCATGGCAGCCATGACGGCTTCTGAAATCACGATTGAGAATGCCGGAGTCGGCCATCTAGGTCTTATTCCATTAGTATTCAAACGTTTGGGCATCGAATTACAGATTCAGGGCGACAATATTCTAGTGCCGGCACAGGAACATTATGAAGTGGAAAGCTTCATGGATGGTAGCATTATGACCATTGCCGATGCGCCCTGGCCCGGATTTACTCCCGATTTAATCAGCATAGTGCTCGTTGTGGCAACACAGGCTAAAGGCAGTGTGCTAATCCATCAGAAAATGTTTGAAAGCAGATTGTTTTTTGTTGATAAGCTCATCGATATGGGAGCCCAGATTATTCTTTGCGACCCTCACCGTGCCAATGTTATTGGTCTGGACAGGCGCATGCCGCTCCGCGGTATCAGAATGAGTTCGCCCGATATCCGGGCTGGTGTTGCCTTGCTTATTGCAGCACTCTCGGCAAAAGGCACGAGTATTATCGACAATATCGAACAGATTGACCGTGGATACCAAAACATTGAGCAACGGCTTAAGGCACTCGGAGCACATATCGAAAGACTACAAAACTGACAAATTGACAAGTGGGCCATATGCTGGCAAACTATTTGCGTAGGTTGAAACAAAAAAAATAATATGTCCAAACACAAAAAAAATACTGCCAAAAACCATGAGCCTGAAATGGCAGAGCATGCCGCTGAAGCACAACCCACAACGAATGCTGAGGAGCAGGCTATGGCGCAGGAACAGCAGGAACAAGATGCTGTTTCATCACAACTGGATACCCTTCAAAACAATTTTAACGAACTGAATGATAAATACTTACGGCTTTTTTCGGAATTCGACAACTATCGTAAGCGCACGCTCAAGGAAAAGATTGAATTGAGCAAGACAGCCTCGGCCGATCTCATCAAAGTCCTCCTTCCGGTTGTGGACGATTTTGAGCGGGCCATCAACACTTTTCCGGAAACGGATCACAATGGCCATTATGAAGGCATTAAACTCATATACAACAACTTAAAAAGAATTCTCGAACAACAGGGCTTAGAAGAAATAAAAGCACTTGGCGAGCCATTCGACACCGATTATCACGAAGCAGTAACCCATATACCGGCACCAGACGAACAGCAAAAAGGAAAGGTGCTTGAAGTAATTAAGAAGGGATACAGTCTGCAGGGAAAAATTATACGCTTTGCTCAGGTTATTGTGGGCAGTTGAACAACCAAACAACTCTTAACTTTCGCTGATGTCAAAACGAGATTATTACGAGATACTTGAAATTGAGCGCAATTCGTCGGAGGCTGATATCAAGAAAGCCTACCGGAAAATGGCACTCAAATACCATCCTGACCGAAACCCCGGTGATAAAACGGCCGAGGACAAATTCAAGGAGGCAGCCGAAGCCTACGAAGTGCTCAGCGACCCCGAAAAGCGTGCCCGTTATGACCGTTATGGACATTCGGGCATGGGAGGCGGTGCATCCGACTTTGGTGGCGGCATGTCGATGGAAGATATCTTCAGTCAGTTTGGCGATATTTTCGGCGGTGCCTTTGGTTTTAATTCACGCAGTTCGGGACGTAGGGTGAATAAAGGCAGCAACCTGCGTATCAGGGTTAAGCTCACCCTGCAGGAAATCGCCACCGGCGTGGAGAAAAAGGTGAAAGTGAGCAAATATGTGTCATGCAGCAGCTGTAATGGAAGCGGAGCAAAGCATGGCAGCAGCTTCAGCAGCTGCAGTACCTGCCGTGGCAGCGGACATGTGACACGCGTAACGAATACATTTCTTGGGCAGATGCAAACCACCTCAACCTGTCCGACATGCGGTGGCGAAGGTCGAATCATCACCCAGAAATGTGAGCCTTGTCAGGGCAATGGAGTTGTACGCGACGAAGAAGTCATCAGCATTCGCATTCCGGCCGGTGTGGCCGAAGGCATGCAGCTTTCGCTCAACGGGAAAGGTAATATGGGCGCGAGAGGCGGTGTTCCGGGCGACCTCATTGTACAGATAGAAGAAGAAAAACATCCCGAACTTGAACGCGACGGTAACAACCTGATACATAATCTTTTCATCAGCATTCCTGATGCAACGCTCGGCGCAAGCGTTGAAGTGCCAACCGTGGATGGCCGGGCCAGGGTGAAAATCGCTCCCGGAACTCAGCCCGGCAAAGTTTTACGACTTAAAGGCAAAGGACTGCCTTCGGTAAACGACCATAATGTAGGCGACCTGTTGGTCAACATCAATGTTTGGATACCTACCGAACTAAGCAAAGATGAACGCAGGATAATGGAAAATCTGCAACACTCCGAAAATTTCAAACCAAACCCATCAGCAGCAGAAAAAAGCTTTTTTGGAAGAATGAAAGACCTTTTCGGTTAATTTCGTCCCACCAAAAGCATCCCCGATGGGTTTTCTTGTAACCGAAGGTGTAAGCAAACAGTATTCCAACCACAGAGCGTTGGACAAGGTGAGTATTAGTGTAAAGGAGCGCTGCATATACGGGCTGCTCGGCCCTAACGGCGCCGGAAAAACATCACTCATCCGCATCATCAACCAGATTACGGCGCCCGACGAAGGTCGTGTATTGCTCAAGGGCAGGCAACTCCAACCGAGCGATACGGCAATTATCGGCTATTTGCCCGAAGAACGTGGACTGTATAAAAAAATGAAAGTTGGCGAACAAGCACTTTACCTCGCCAAGCTCAAAGGCCTGGACAATGCAAAGGCCAAAAAGAAACTCAAGGAATGGTTTGAGCGCTTCGAGATACAAGATTGGTGGAACCGCACAGTTGAAGAGCTCAGTAAAGGCATGCAGCAAAAAGTGCAGTTTATTGTCACCGTTATTCACGAGCCTGAGCTGCTCATCTTCGACGAGCCTTTCAGCGGCTTCGACCCTATCAACGCCAATCTGCTGAAAGAGGAAATATTCCGGCTGCGCAACCAGGGTGCCACCATCCTCTTTTCGACCCATAACATGGCATCAGTCGAAGAGCTGTGCGACGATATCGCCCTCATCAACCGGAGCAAAAAAATCCTTGAGGGTAAGGTGGCTGAAATTAAACGCAAATTCCGCGAACATCTGTTTGAGCTGGAAATTGGCGAAACTAACGGCAGTGTGGAACAATTGATGCCTGCCGGTTACGATATTGTGGAGAAAACAACGCTTACCACTGGCCAGACCCGCGTAAAAGTAAAAAACCCATTAGCTGAAAATGGCAACGCCCTGCTGTCCAACGTGATGAAACACACTACCGTTTTTGCTTTCAGGGAAATACTGCCAAGCATGAACGATATTTTCATTCAGCAAGTGCAGGGCGTGGATGGTAACAATGGTAATAACCTGCTTTAACTCCCGGAAAAGATGAACAAGACACTGCTCATTCTCCAGCGCGAATACCTTATCAGGGTAAAGAAGAAGAGTTTTATCATCATGACTTTTCTGGGTCCACTTTTGATGGCTGCGCTGATGGTGGTGCCCATCATCCTTGCCACTATCGAGGATGTAGGCAGCAAGAGTGTTGCCGTGCTCGACGAAACCGGCTGGTTTGCGGGCAAATTTGAGTCGGGCGAGCAAATGACCTTCATCATTGTTGACCAATCGCTCGATTCACTTAAAAAGCAGGTTATCAGCGGCAAGTTCGACTTTCTTGTCTATATCCCGGCCACACAGCTCAACCTGCCCTCGAATGCCGAATTGTTTAGCATCAAGCAGCCTTCGGTTTCGGTAAGGTCGTATGTGCGCAATGTGATTAAGACAGAGGTTGAGAACCGGAAATTGCTGGCTTCGGGCATCGATCCCGAGGTGATTCGTCAGTCAAAAACCACGGTGAATATACTCACCTATCAGCTGGGCAGCGATGGCGAACTCAAGAAAAGCTACACCGATGTGCAATCGGCATTGGGATTTATCAGTGCACTGCTCATCTATTTCTTCATCTTCCTGTTTGGTTCGCAGGTGATGCGCGGGGTGATTGAGGAAAAAACAAACCGCATTATCGAAGTCATCGTATCGTCGGTCAAACCTTTTCAGCTGATGATGGGCAAGGTGCTCGGCATCGCTCTCGTAGGCCTGACACAGTTTCTGCTTTGGGTGGTGCTCACACTGGGCATTTACTTCGGGCTCATGGCATTTTTTGGCGGCGATATAGTTCAACAACCTGCAGCCGTGAGCGGCGACCTGATGCAACAGGTGCCTCAGGAGCAGATGGACGCAGTCACCAAGGGCATGTCGGAGGTTTTTGAGGTGGTAAGCACCATCAATTTCCCGCTGATTCTGTTCAGTTTTGCGTTCTATTTCCTTGGAGGTTATCTGCTCTATGCAGCGCTATTTGCCGCTATTGGCTCGGCAGTGGACAACGATACGGATGTGCAGCAATTCATGCTGCCCATTTCGTTGCCGCTCATTCTGGGCATTGTAATGATGAATTTCCTCATTAATAATACCGATAGCAGCCTGGCCTTCTGGCTTTCGGTTATTCCGCTCACCTCGCCCATTGTGATGATGGTACGCATCCCCTTCGGTGTGCCCGCATGGGAGCTGGCACTTTCGATGGCCGTGCTTGTGGGCGGGTTCTTGTTCACCACCTGGGTGGCTGCAAAAATTTACCGCACAGGTATTCTGATGTACGGCAAAAAAGTAAACTGGGGCGAATTGTGGAAGTGGCTGCGGTATTAGCGGCAATCGGCTCTATTCTTCCTTTTCTGCCTGATGCAGCTGTTTGGTATTTGCCGGCGAACAGCACGAGCCATTCACTTTCATTTCCTTTTCAGGTGTAAGCATCTGCGATCTGGGGCTGATGTATGGTATGCCAAGGGCCATTCCCCGAAGAATAAAGATAATCCCCAGGAGCACAATGAAAACCGGAACAACCCTGGACAGTTTAGCCCGTATTCCTGCACTGATAATACTGCCGGCCAGCGATACAGCCATCATCACCGGGAAGGTGCCCAAACCAAAAACAATCATAAACAGCGCACCCACTGCAATATCGTTGGTATTGATGGCACCGGCTACTGCCACATAAACCAGTCCGCATGGCAAAAGACCATTGAGCAGACCGATAACAAAAAGGTTTCGGTGCGAGCGTCTGCCGAAAAGTTCCCTAAAACGGCTTATCAGCCTTGCAGAGTAGCTTCCTGCGAGGCTTCCGATTTTTATCCTTTCCCTGAAAACTATCGGAAAAACCACACTGACAATCATCACCACACCCATGGCAATGGAAACCCATTTTTGCAGACCTGCAAGATGCAAACCCTTGCCTAACAAGCCAAACAGCGCCCCGATTAACCCATAGGTAAGCGCTCGGCCGATATTGTACAAAAAGCCGCCCAGAATTTTCTGAAGCCAGCCGTGGTGTTTCAGCGGCAATGCCACAGCTATCGGTCCACACATGCCAATGCAGTGCAAACTACCAACAAGTCCTATGCTAAGCGCCGTTAACAGATGAAAATTCATGTCATTGCAAAGTCACTGATTTCTCCACATAATATTCCTGATCATCCATGACCCAGGAAATTTTAGCCAAGTAACGACCGCTGAAACCCGGCACGGCAAACATAAAAACGCTGTCGCCATTGTAGGCAAACTCGTAGAACGAATCTTTGGTGTCGTCATAGCGGTTGTACATGTGAAGGTTTCCCTTAAGTCCTTCTTTGAGAAAATCGTCTGGCAGATACATAAGCACTGATTCCTCATGCTGTTCAATCCTGATTGCGTCAGCATAGGCCAATCCATTATTCCGTCTTTCGATCTGCTTCTGAAACTCCTGCCCTTTCGGATAATAATCACTTTCGACAAGCGGTATAGATTCCCGCATCATCAGCACACCAAACACGATGAGCATAATCATGAACAGCGCAGCAGCAATAAACAGTTTTGATCCCCAGTTCCACTTCATAACTTTATTTTTTGTCGATGGTATTAGGCGCAATAAAGGTAATCTTTGAGCGGTCAATCAGCTTGTCGTCGCTGTAAACTCCGATTTGAAGCGGTGTGCTGCTCATCCTTATGCTGTCGCGATGAATGACAACAAGGAAATTGGCTTCAGTTATCTGACCACCAGGCACTATAATTGGTCCTCCCATCACGATGATTTCCCCGCTGTGATTGTCAATCCTTAGGTCGGCGTTTATATCATTTCGGGTTTTGTTGACCAGTTGCACTTTATAGATATTTGAGAGATGATCTGGTCCGTATTCCTGAAACATGGTTCCGGGCACCCTCAGCATAGTGGCTTCAATATCGCTGCGGAAGAAGAATAAAGATGTCATCAAGCCCACAAGAATAAGAAGCACAGCAGAATAGGCTATGCTTCGGGGATTGATGAGCTTGTTGTGCCCTTCGGCAATTCCTTTTTCGCTGGTGTGACGAATAAGACCACGGGGCAGTTTAACCTTATCCATGATACTATTGCATGCATCAATACACGCTGTGCAGTTTATGCACTCCAGTTGGGTGCCGTTGCGAATGTCGATTCCGGTGGGGCAAACCACAATACAGCTGGAACAATCGATGCAATCGCCTTTACCGGTCGTCTCGCGCTTTTCTAAAGGGTTGTGCTTTCCGCGAGGTTCGCCACGCTTGTAATCGTAGGCCACCACCATGGATTTGTTATCGAGCAGCACACCCTGCAAACGCCCGTACGGACAGGCAATCATGCAGACCTGTTCGCGGAAGAAGGCAAAAACGAAATAAAAAACGCCTGAAAATATGACCAACGGAATAAAGGTGCTCAAATGAGGCAACGGTCCATCGAACACTAGTGTTTTCAGTCGGTCGGAACCAATCAGATAAGCCAGAAAGGTATTGGAAATAAAGAAAGCTATCAGGAAAAAAATTGCATGCTTGGTGGTTTTTCGCCACAGCTTATCGAAGTTCCATGGCTGACGGGCAAGCTTTTTCTGTTGATGGGCATCTCCTTCGATGAGATATTCTATCTGCCGGAAAACAAATTCCATGAAAATAGTCTGCGGGCACGCCCAGCCGCAGAAAAGCCGGCCAAAGATGACAGTAAACAGAATAATGAATACAATAAGCGTAATAAACCCCAGAACGATCAGGTGAAAATCCTGTGGCCAGAAGATATGGCCGAACAGTATAAATTTTCTTTGCAACACATTGAGCAGCAAAAATTGCTCCCCTTCAAACTTCAACCAGGGTGCGATGAATAAAAACGACAGCAACACAATAGCCACCGCCCATCGCCAGGCATAGAACTTACCTTTGGGCCTTTTTGGATAAATCCAGATACGCTTGCCACCTTCGCCCACAGTTGCCAGCTTGTCGCGAAACGATTCGTTTTCTGAGTGAATTTGATTACCTCTTGTCATGGTAATTAAGTTGATATCGGGTAATCTTTAGTTGTTGAAAAGACTACCCGATATGATCAATAAAAGTAATATGTAATATCACTTCAGCCGGTAATTACTCCCTTACTCGTATAAAACGCCTTCGGGCGCTTTGGGGTTAGCAGGTGTAGTGCCCTGAAGCCTAAGCATGATAAAACTTATGACTTCGAGGCGCTGTCGTGGTGATAGCTGATCCTTGTATGGAATCATCCCTTTTTCAATCACACCGTTGGTAATCACGTCAAACAGGTCTTCAACCCTGTTGCCATGGATCCAATAATTATCTGTCATATTGGGGCCCACAAGACCGCCGCCATCGGCAAGATGACAAACGGAGCAAATCTTATTCCAGGTTTCCATTCCGTTGCTTATCGATAATTCATCATCAAGCACAGCCATGGCGAGCTCTTCGACGGGTCGGTTAACCTTTGGCGCGGCGGCCATCTCTTTCTGGAATTCCTTTTCCTGAATGAGATCGTCGGCCCTGAAAACCCACAATCTGACAAGATAAACTAAGGAGAATACAATGGTAATGATGAACAACCATACCCACCAGGAGGGCATATCGTTGTCCAGCTCTCTTATACCGTCGTATTCATGATCCTTAATCAGAGGGACATTGGTTACACTGTCCACCTCCATTTCGGGTTCTTTTCTGATATTTTGGTCTGTATTGGTCATGTTTCAATGTTTTTGAATTTCGTGATCATAGCTTTGATGATTGTCATTGTCCAGGGGAAGATGGCTGTATTCATCCACTTGCTGACGGCTCATTCTGGATACTTGAATGATGAGCACAATAAAGACTGTCAAAAAGATGAAGAGCCCGATAATAGGGAACATTTGTATGTCGGCTATCCCTTCGAAGATTTTGGTGACAATTTTCATAAGCTCAGATTATTTTTGTCCAATGGCATTGTTGTTTTCGTGGATATCCACACCAAGTCGCATGATATACGCAATCAGGGCGATAACTTCCTTATTTTCATCCACTTCAATACCTCCCTGTTTTAATGTTTGGGCTATTTCCTGAGCTTGTTTCATCAGGTCGTCATTGGCCTTTTGATCATAGCCCTCCGGATAAGGCACACCTAATTGTTGCATAACGCGGATTTTTTTAGGAGTAGTGCTGATATCCAGATTGTTCTTTATGAGCCACGGGTAAGGGGGCATGATCGATTGCGCTACCACGCGCTGCGGATCAAGAAAATGGTTGTAATGCCAGGTAGCAGGTTTATAGATCGGGCTGGTTTTCACCCCTTCACGCGCAAGATCGGGTCCGGTCCTTTTCGAACCAAACTGGAATGGATGGTCGTAAACCGTTTCGCCGGCTTTGGAGTAATCGCCATAGCGTTCAACTTCCGAGCGGAATGGCCTAACCATCTGGCTATGACATACATAGCAACCTTCGCGCACATAGATGTCACGCCCCTGCAATTCAAGCGGTGTGTATGGTTTAACACTGGCGATGGTGGGAACATTGGATTTTACCATAAACATCGGGACAAACTCCACAATGCCACCAATGAGGATAGCAACGAGCGCAAGAACGGTAAAAAGAATAGGTTTGCTTTCAATGACACGGTGTCCCTTTTCCGTACCATGAATCTGGGTATGCAATGCGGGTGCCTGATCTTCCTCGAAACGAACGAACTTACCGGCCTGAGTAGTTTTGACCAGGTTGAAGATCATTAAAATCACACCGGAAATGTAAAGCAATCCGCCAAATGCACGGATGTAGTACATAGGCAGGATTTGAACTACAGTTTCGATGAAATTGGGATACTTCAGAAATCCTTCCTCGGTGAACTCTTTCCACATTAAACTTTGGGTAAATCCTGCAAAATACAGTGGAATGGCAAAAAACAGCATACCTGTTGTGGAGAGCCAGAAGTGGGCATTGGCTAATCCCTTGCTGTAAAGCTTTACATTGAACAGCCTCGGCCACAGCCAATATAACATACCGAAGGTGAGCATTCCGTTCCAACCAAGCGCACCGATGTGCACATGGGCGATGGTCCAGTCAGTGAAATGGCTGATGGCATTAACCGATTTGAGCGAAAGCATTGGTCCTTCGAAGGTGGACATACCATAGGCAGTTACCCCAACAACAAACATCTTGAGCACCGGCTCCTCCCTCACCTTATCCCATGCTCCGCGCAGGGTGAGCAATCCGTTGATCATACCACCCCACGAAGGTGCAATAAGCATCACCGAAAATACCACGCCAAGCGCCTGAGCCCAGTCGGGAAGGGTTGAATACAGCAGGTGGTGAGGGCCTGCCCATATATACAGGAAGATAAGTGCCCAAAAGTGAATGATGGAAAGCCGATATGAATACACCGGACGGTTGGCAACTTTGGGGATAAAATAATACATCAGTCCCAGATATGGTGTCGTCAGGAAAAATGCTACGGCATTATGGCCATACCACCACTGTACCAGCGCATCCTGAACACCGGCATAAACAGGATAACTTTTCAGGAATAATACCGGTATGTTAATAGAGTTCACCACATGGAGCACGGCCACTGTTACAAAAGTGGCAATGTAAAACCAGATGGCCACATAAATGTGCTTTGTACGCCGGTTGATCATGGTCA
This sequence comes from Bacteroidales bacterium, assembly GCA_035325985.1. Classification (GTDB taxonomy): domain Bacteria; phylum Bacteroidota; class Bacteroidia; order Bacteroidales; family F082; genus JALNZU01. The sequence goes on along the minus strand of DAOKYW010000013.1, from coordinate 59,759 downwards.
AAATGAGGTTGAGGCCAAAAACTACCCAAACAAGGGTTATGGCAATGTCGATCGGCCACTCAAGCTCGGCATATTCCTTACCTACCGTGTAGCCAAGGGGAAGGGTGAGTGCAGCGCTGACAATAATGAGCTGCCAGCCCCAGAAATGAATCTTTCCAAGCAGCTCGCTGAACATTGGCGTCTTGAGCAGCCTGGGCGTGCTGTAGTAAATGGCCGTAAAAATACCATTGCCCACAAAGGCAAAGATCACCGCATTCGTATGCAATGGCCTGAGCCTACCAAAGGAGAGCCAGGGGATGTTGGCACTCATGTGGGGGAAAATGAGCTCGAGGGCAATTGTCAGCCCCACAAGCATACCCACCAGACCCCATAATATGGTGGCATACATAAACATACGCACCAATCGGTTGTCATAAGCAAACTTTTGTAACTCCATGCGATCTTAGTTTTTTGGTTATTGGTTATTGGTTAATGATGTATCATGATTTTGCGTGACCCTTTCATCTTCAGAAACTGCCTCTTTTTTGGAATCAAAAAGAATACGCACCGATGGTGTATAATCGTCATCGTACTGTCCGTTGCGCACTGCCCATATAAAGGCAATGACAAAACCGGCCGTAACAATAATGCCCAGTATGATTAAGAAGATGATGGCACTCATTCAGGTAATAGGGTTCCTAATTATTATTTTCTCAAACAAAATTATAAAAGTGTTAACGGAAATTAACACCCCTTAACTTATTTAGAACAAATCTAAATTAACTCCCCAAAGGCGTCTGAACTTATTGTAAATGCCTGCGCGAGAGCCACATAATGCTGAATGTGTCGAATGCAACCACCGATACAGAACTCAACGGCATGAGAATTGCCGCAACTATTGGGGAAAGATGACCGGTGACGGCAAAACTAAGGCCGATGAGGTTATAAAAAAGTGAAATTACAAAACTGAGTCTGATCACTAAAAAGCTCTTCGATGTGAAGCGGAGAAACTTATGCAGCTTGTTAAACATTCCCGCATCCAGGATGGCATCACAGGCGGGTGAAAAACTGAAAACATCCTCAGCTATACTTATACCCGTATTACTCTCTTTAAGGGCGCCTGCGTCATTCAGACCATCGCCAATCATGGCCACACGCTTTCCCTGAGCCTTCAGATTAAGGATATAGGCCCGTTTATCGGTTGGGCTTTGTTTAAACAGCATGGCCGTACGTTCGCCGAAAATCGCCCTGAGGTTATCCTCTTCGGCATTATTGTCGCCCGATATGAGATGTAGTTCGTAGTGCTTTCCAAGCTCCTTGACAACTTCCTGCAAACCCGGCCGGTAAACATTTGAGAACCTGAAGTATCCCTTCATCTCTTTGCCTATTGACACATAAACCCTCGTTTCATCGGCTGCAAGTTGTTCGTCCACGCCAATGACAAATGGGGCTGAACCAATAGCAATTTTTTTCCCGTTTACTTCCGCCAATATACCTTGTCCCGGCAGCTCTTCATATCGCTCAACCGGAAGCAGACTACTGTCTTTCAGGTTGTTGGCTATTGCCTGACTCAATGGATGGGTCGATTGCTTTGTCACAGAGTAGATAACTGATCGGGTCAGGCTGTCAGGTGTCTCGCCTGCAAATTCCACATTGACGCTGAGGTTTAAGGTAAGTGTTCCGGTTTTGTCGAATACTATAGCATCAGTTTTATAAATATCCTCGACTACATCTGTTTTCTTCAGATAAAACCCCTTACGGCCAAATACCCTCAGGGTGCTGCCAAAAGTGAAAGGTACGGTAAGCGCCAACGCGCACGGACAGGCTACAATGAGCACCGAAGCCAGTATATAAACCGCCTTGCCGGCATCAATGGTCAGCCACCAGCCGAAAGCCGAGAAGGCTATTAATAAAACAATAATTGTGAAGTACTTACTGATTCTGTTGATATGAGTGTTGAGCAACGATGACTCATCCTTTTGTCCACTCTGATTCCACAGCTGGGTGAGATAGCTTTGATCAACGGCTTTTTCAACCATCAGGTCGATCGAGCTGCCTACCTGCCGTCCTCCGGCGTAGATAAAATCGCTTTTGCCACGCGCGACAGGTATAGATTCTCCGGTTACGAATGAATAGTCGATATTTCCGTTTCCTGCAATCAAGGTAGCATCTGCAGGCACAAGTTCCTGACTGTGAATGCGGATGATATCACCTTTTTTGAGGCTGGAAATTGGCACCTGTACTTCGGTTTCATTCTCAATCCGGGTAGCTGCCACCGGAAAATAGCTTCTGTAATCGCGCTCGAACGAGAGTGCTTCATAGGTTTTTCCCTGATACCACTTTCCGATCAGCAGGAAGAACAGCAGACCGGCCAATGAATCCATGTATCCGATGCCATGGCCATTGAACACCTCCCACGAGCTTTGCAGAAACAATGCAATAATCCCCAGCGTAATGGGCACATCAAGGCTTATGACACCGTGTTTCAGCCCTTTCCATGCACCAAGGTAATAATCGGAGGCGCTGTAGAACACCACAGGAAGTATGAGAATAAAACTCAGAATGCCAAAGGTGTGCTTGAAATTTTCCTCCAACAAGTGGCCTCCCGGAACATATTCCGAAAAGCTGTACATCATGATGTTAAGAAAGCTGAATGCGGCAATGCCAAATTTCAGCAGCAGGCTCTTGTTGGTTTTGATTTTTGCCGGTTCAGCCAGATGACTGAGGTTTAATTCGGGCACATAATGAATGGCCGCCAATAGTTCAGCAAGCTGACGCAGGCTTATTTGTTCAGGCCTGAAACTTATGGCAACCTCTTTTCGGGGAAAATTCACCGAAGAAAAGATGATACCGGGATTCAACGATTCGAGATGCTCGAGTAACCAGATGCATGACGCACAGTGGATAGCCGGAATAAAGAAATTGACTCTTGCTGTTTTACCATCATTAAATGTGAGTAGTTGCGAGGCAATCTCCTGGTTGTCGAGAAATGCGAACTTTTTCAATGGCTGGCCTTCCGCAATCTTCACTCCAGCCATGGGCTGAATCTCGTAATACTGCTTCAGGTCGTTTTCGTGAAGAATCCTGTAAACTGTTTGGCAACCGTGGCAGCAGAATTTTTTTTCTTCCCACACTATGGGATGCACGCCACAATCGGCCCCGCAGTGAATGCAGGCATTATCGCTCATTGAATTAGTGTTTCGGGTGTGCTAAACTGCACCTTCCACATACCGCGCAACTCACCTTCGCTGAAGCCGATTGCTCTGTCATCAGGGTAAAGCGAGCGCAACAAATCCATGGTCTGGGGCCTGATGTGGATTTCGGGGGCACCATGGCATTGAAGGCAGGCAGCCCCGGTCAGAATTGGCGCCATGTAAACAAAATGTCCTTTTTCGTTGACAATCAGGGTATCGGCTGCTTTGCCTGATTGTAAAATCAGTTGCTCGAAATGGCGCATAATTTGCTCGTCAACAGGGTCTGGCGCGTTTTCAGGATTGCGGTAGCGAAGGGCTGTGCGGCTGATGGTAACCTGCATGACTTCGGCCAGCGAATCGGTAATCGGCAAAGCGTGAACATTGCAGAAGGAAAGCGCTCCGGTAAGTCCCTTTTCGCCTATGGCCCACTGCAACTGCCGGCTGAGTGCGGCAAAACTGAGGCTTACAATTTGCCGTCCTTTGTTCAGGTATTCAATTTTAAGGCTGTCGGTTTCGTCATGTTGATTTTCGGAAGCCTTTCTGGTGTTGGTAACGCAACCCGACATGAGCAGCATCGTGGCTAACAGGATGAATAGCAATCGCATATCTTTAAAGATTAACCTTGTTGAAGGATAGCTTGAATTTCTTCTGTGGTAGCAGGTCGGAGCCTGATGACCTGCCCCGTAAAAAGCAGGTCGAACCCGGCCAGATGGTGATTAAAATCCATTTTTACCTTGTCCGGCAGGATTTCGATGATTTTGCCGTAGTAACGGTTGCCCCGGGCATCTCCCATCGGAAAAACATGACCCGGCTGAAGCGCCTCATGATCGGGATTACCATTTTCGTCGGCAAAGTTTTCGATGGGCACATACACCACTGCTCCGGGATTATGCTCACCATAGGCATCGGCGGCGGCCAACTCGAAGCTGAAACGCTCTCCTACTCCATAGCCAAGGAGATTTTTTTCGAAGCCATCAAGCAGCAGTCCATAGCCAAAAAGCAAATCCTGCTCGTTGTAAGTGCCAATGGTCTGGCCTGTGCCGGCATTCAACAGCGTGTAGTTAAGTGTGGCAATGATGCCTTTGTCGATTTTAAGGTCTGTCATGGTCATGTTTTCCGACCAAAAAGCCTCCCGAAATTATTCAGAAGGCTTATTGGATTTTCAGTAATCTGATTTTCAATTACTTTTGAAGTGAGCGCACATAGTGGATGATTTTCCACCTGTTTTCGGGCAAAATCTGTCCGGCATGAGCACCCATAAGTCCTGACAATGAGCCCATTGTAATGACGTGATAAATTTCGCCATCGGGCTTATTCTTTACAAAGGTGTCAACAAGCGAGGTTGGCTTGGCCACAAAAAGACCGCTGGTGTAGAGATGGCCATCGCCTTTGCCTTCGGCACCATGACATACTTTACAGTAAATCTCGTATTGCTCCTTACCTTTTGCTAAAACCTGATCGTCGAGTACAACGGGGTTAACCAGCTCAAGGCCTGCGCGTTGCTGATCATCGAACGATTTGGGTTTGTACGGATATGGTTCAGGGCCGCCACGGAATATGGTGCCTTCGGCCGGAAGCCTGTTGGTCTTTCCTTCGGCAAACACAGGGTTTTCGGAGTAGGTTTCGTAAGCCACGGAGTATTGCATGTCGGGAAAATAGACATAACCCGGGTGGTTTTTGTTCTTGTTGCACGATGCCGTCAACAGAGCCAGCAATATCAGCAGTATTATGGTATGGTGATTCTTCATCATTTCGTTGATTTTTAGCCTTCTATGTTCTGCTGCCATTAATAATTTGTATGATAATCAAGGCTTTCCTTGTAAAACGGATGTTTTTCAGGCACAAGAGCGGCCTTGCTCATGGTGTACAGCGTTACAATCATAAACAGTCCCGAGTACCCGATCGTAAGGCCGATTTCGAGCAGGCCAAAACCAGCCTTTTCGATCCCAACTGCACCCGGCATGATCATCTGGTACAAATCAACCCAATGTCCGGCAAAAACAATCACCGCAACCGGAACCAGTACACTGTAGTTACGCTTGGAGTTACGCGTCATCAGGGCAAAAAACGGCAATACAAAGCACAGGATGAGGTTGAGGTAGAAGAAAACGGGAAAGTCTTTCAGCCTGTAATAATAATAGACGGTTTCTTCGGGAATGTTGGCATACCAGATCAGGAGATACTGAGCAAACCAAAGGTAGGCCCAGAAAATGCTGAAACCGAAGAGGTACTTGCCAAGGTCATGCAGATGCTCGCTGTTTACGTGAGCCATATGGCCCATCTTTTTGAGCACGTAGAGGATGATGATGTAAACGGCCACACCTGCAGCAAGCATGGAGCTAAAAGCATACCAGCCGTATAAGGTGCTGAACCAGTGAGGATCGAGCGACATGAGCCAATCCCATGCTGAAACTACACTGGTGAGGGCGTAAACCACTACAAAGATGGCCGAGCGGGTGCGCAATTGGCTGAAATATTTCAAGTCACCTTTGTCGAGGCCAAGCGAGGATTTACGGATATAATGTGCCAGCAAGGCCCATGCAGACAGTATGACAACTGCTCTGATATAAAAAAATGGTTCATTCAGGTAAGGCTGCTTTTTCAGCAGGAGTTCATCAAGATGTTCTTCGTGAGTCCAGGCAAAGATGCTATGTAAGCCACCGGCCAGGAAAAACAGGAGCAGAAGGCCGGCACCTACAGGTATAAAGGCCGACATTCCTTCGCCAATACGCTGAACGCTGGTGTGCCATCCCGATTCGCTGATGGCATGCACTGCCACAAAAAACAAGCCGATAAGGCCGATACTGAGAAAATAGTAATTGTTGAGCAAAAGGTTAGCCGCAATGCGCTTACCTTCAATGCCTGCCAATAATGCGTAAACAAGCGACAGCAGACCGATGCCGATCATGGCTCCCAGTATCGTATAAGTTCTTTTGCTGATGCTCAGTGTCTTATTCATGGCTCAGTTCTTTTAGGGTTATTCCTTCGGCTCCAGCCTCGGTCATTACTTTGGTGATGTTTTGCATATGCTGCTCGTCGTTTTCGGGCAGGGCCACAACGACCAGAAAATGGTCATCGGTGGTTTTTTCGTCGTGGATCAGGGGTTTAGCTCCGGGTCCGATATTGTGGCTGATGAAGTAGGCAATGACCATAGAAAACGCAGCAAACAATACGGTTAGTTCGAAGGTGACCGGCATAAACGAAGGCACCGAAAGCAGCGGTTTACCGCCAAAGTTGATGGGGTAGGCAACGGTAAACACCCACGCCTGAAACAGGAAACCAATCAATCCACCTATGGCACCGCCGGCAAAGGCTACGCGGGTAAGGCGCGAGCGGCGCAATCCCAGGGCCTTGTCGAGGCCATGCACAGGAAACGGACTGAGTACGTCAGCCACTTGAACGCCATTGCTGCGCATATGACGGATACCTTTGAGCAGGTCAGTCTCGTCGAGATAATATGCGGTGATAATTTTCTTAGTGCTCATGGTGATCGTGCTTATTATTGTCGGAAGATGTTTTCAATACACTTTTCACTTCGGCAATGGCCACAACGGGGAATACCCTGACAAAGAGCAGGAAAGCCGTAAAGAACAGGCCTAAGGTGCCAATGTATAGTCCTACTTCGACCCAAGTGGCCGAATACATCGACCAGCTCGAGGGCAGGTAATCGCGATGCAGCGATGTGACCACAATCACAAATCGCTCGAACCACATACCGATGTTCACGAAAATGGAGATAATGAACACTACCACCATATTGGTTCTGATTTTCTTGAACCAGAACAGCTGAGGCGTTACCACATTGCAGGTCATCATAATCCAGTAGGCCCATGCATAAGGCCCGAATGCCCTGTTGATAAAGGCATACTGCTCGTAAACCACGCCTGAATACCAAGCAATGAAGAATTCAGTCAGATAGGCGATACCTACTATGGAACCCGTAAGAATGATGATTTTGGTCATGGATTCGACATGGGCCACAGTGATATATTCCTCCAGGTTCAGGGCTTTGCGGGCTACAATCAATAGTGTTAGTACCATGGCGAAGCCGGAGAAGATGGCGCCTGACACAAAGTAGGGCGGAAAAATTGTGGTATGCCAACCGGGGATTACCGATGTGGCAAAGTCGAAACTCACAATCGTATGCACCGAGAGCACTAAAGGCGCTGCCAAACCTGCAAGGATAAGGCTGACGGTTTCGTGTCTTGCCCAATTCTTGGCTGAGCCGGTCCAGCCGAAGCTAAGAAAACCATAGATGGCTTTGCGAATCTTGTGCTTGGCTTTGTCGCGCACTGTGGCGATATCAGGGATAAGACCTACATACCAGAACACCAGCGAAACAAGGAAGTAGGTGGTGATGGCGAAAACGTCCCACAACAAGGGCGAGTTGAAGTTGACCCACAATGCACGGGTGTTGGGATAAGGAAAAATAAAGAAGCCCAACAGCAGACGACCCATGTGGATGAGAGGGAAAAATCCTGCTGCTGCAATGGCAATAAGGGTCATGGCTTCGGCCGAGCGGTTGATGGATGTTCTCCATTTTTGTCTGAAGAGCAATAGAATGGCTGAAATGAACGTGCCGGCGTGACCAATACCGACCCACCATACAAAGTTGGTGATGTCCCAGCCCCAGCCGATGGTTCTGTTAAGGCCCCAGGTTCCAATCCCTTTATAAACAGTCAGATAGGAAGTGTAGGCCCCGATAAGGGCTGCAATACCAGCGATAGTAATGCCAATATACCAGTATTTCGATGGCTTCCCGGCCATCGGTGCAAGGATATCGCGCGTTACCTGGCTATAGCTCTTGCCTCCCTTTATTAGCGGTTCTCTAAGTGGAGATACGTACATTATGCTTCAGTTTTTGGTTATACGGAGGTGTTCTTAACTTTTGTCAGGTAGCCGACTGAGGGCAAAGTGTGCAGCTCTTCGAGCAGGTGGTAGTTGCGCTGGTCAGCATAGTATTTCGAAACTTTGCTGTCCTTGTCGTTAAGGTTGCCAAACACTATGGCCTGCGATGGGCAAGCCTGTGCGCAGGCGGGCACCACTTCGCCATCGCGAAGCTGACGTCCTTCTTTCTTGGCTTCGAGCTTTTTGTCCTGTATGCGCTGAACGCAGAAAGAACATTTCTCGATCACCCCTTTGGCACGTACTGTAACATCGGGGTTGAGCACCATGCGGCGCAGGTCGCTCGACATTTCCACCTTATCATAACGGTTGCCCTTGAAAGTGTCGGCGCCGGTATAATCGAAGAAATTGAAGCGGCGCACCTTGTAGGGACAGTTGTTGGCGCAATAGCGCGTACCGATGCAACGGTTATAAGCCATTTGGTTGATGCCTTCGGTACTATGCGTGGTGGCTGCTACAGGGCAAACGTTTTCGCAAGGTGCATTATCACAATGCTGACACATTACCGGCTGCCTGACTATTGCCGGATTGTCAGGGTCGCCGGTGTAATAGCGGTCGATTCTGATCCAGTGCATTTCGCGCACCATGAGCACCTGGTCTTTACCTACCACCGGCACATTGTTTTCGGATGAGCAGGCAACCACACAGGCGTTGCAGCCGGTGCAGCTGTTCAGGTCGATGGCCATACCCCAGTGAAGGCCATCAAAACTTGCCTTGGGATACAAGGATTTAAGGTGCTCCTGAATCTCTTTGCGCATCTCATTGCCGGCCATCGGGTTATCCTTCCACTCGGCAAGTGTGGTTTCGCGCACAATAGCCCTGCCTTCCATGCTGTGATGGGTTTGCGTGCGGGCAATCCGGTATTTTCCATTTGCAACACTGAGGTTGACATTTGAAACATTGAAATAGCGGATGCCATCGCGTACTTCAAGCAGAGGATAAGCATTTTTTCCAATGCCCTTCGAAGCTGCGCCACCTACCTCATGACCGTAGCCAAGGGCAATACCAAGGGTTTTATATTCCTGGCCCGGCTGAATTAAGGCCGGAAGTTCAATACCGTTAACTTTTACCAGCATTTCGTCTTTGATGCCCATCTCGGCTGCCAGTTTTGGCGAAATAGCCAGGTAATTGTCCCAGCAGACTTTGCTCACAGGGTCGGGCAGCTCCTGTAGCCATGGATTGTTGCCATGCTTTCCTGTGCCCACACCTACTGTGGTGTATAGCGAAAGTTCAATTTCGTCGGTATTGGACGGCCGGGCGTTGATTGCGGAAGCGACAGCAAGGGCATTGGGGCTCAATGCAGGCTCTTTTTCGCCGGTTTCGCACACTCCATCGTGAATGCATTTGTTCCAGAATGCCGTGAACGAACCCACAAATCCCGACTTGGGGTAAACCGTGTTTTCCCACACTTTCTGCAGATAGGTACGGTAGTCGCTGTCCTGCCCGGCCCACCTGAGCAAGCTGGATTGAGCCGCACGTGTGTTGAAGATTGGCCTGATGGCCGGTTGTGTTGTGGAATACACTCCAGTCTTCGCTTCAACATCGCCCCAGCTCTCCAGATAATGGTGATCGGGACAAACAAAGTCGGCAGCTTCGGCCGTTTCGTCCTTGTGCACGGCAAGCGATATCTTGAGCGGAATTTTGGCCATGGCATCGGCGAAGCCCGGATAATCAAAGACCGGATTGACATCCCAGACAATGATGGCATCCACGGATCCGCCTGCGGCATCACTTAGCAGCGCGGCCATTTGTGTATCATCGGCCTTGCGCAGCTTGAGATGAATATCTGTTTCGATGGTATTGCCATAATTTCCCAAAAGCTGGTTAATGGCATTGACCAGTATCTGGTCTTCAGCATCATTGCTGCCACAAACCACCAGCGATTTACCGGCATGTTCCCAAAGTTCGTCTGCCAGACGATTCACATCGACCGGCAAACTATACGAACCCGAAGCAGACATACCGGCCTTGTTCTTTAGTGCGTTGAGCAGTCCCGCTAAAACGGCTTTTTGCTGCGATGGCCTGAGTTGCAGACGCTCGTCGGCATTCGACCCTGTCATCGAGAAATTACCTTCGATATGGATGTGGCGCGACATTGATTTCTTTTCGTCGTTCACCTTACGTCCGATGGCGTATTGCGAAGCGAACTCGACCGGCGAAAGCCATGTTCCGAGGAAATCTGCATCGAAACTCACGATCAGCTCAGCCTTGTCGAAGCGGTAATTGGGAATAAACGCCCTTCCGAAAGTGGCTTCATTAGCCTTGAGCATACCCGCTGCCGACAGCACATCATATTGTATGTGTGTTGTTTCGGGGAAAGCCTTTTTAAATTCATTGATGACCGCATTAGAGCCTATTCCGGTAACAGTCGGTGTGAGCAGTACTATGCGGCCGCCTTTGGCTTTGACAGCGGCGAGCCGCGAAACAATCTCTGCGTCAATGGTTTCCCAGTCGGTATCGTTGCCGGCCGATTTAGGGCCTTTGTAGCGGATGTCGTCATAAAGATCGAGCACTGAAGCCTGCATCCTGGCGCTGGTTCCACCCCTGGTTACGGGCGAAAGTTTGTTGCCTTCAATCTTTATGGGACGGCCGTCGCGAACTTTTGCCAGCACACTGCCATAATCGACACCATCGAAGTAGGATGTGGCGTAATAAACCGCTTTACCCGGAATGATGCCTTCGGGCTGAACAAGCAAGGGTATGGCCTTGCGCACGGGCTGTTCGCAGCTTGAGGCAATGGCCGCCGAAGCAATGGTGAAACCAAATGCCTTGAGGAAGTCGCGCCGCGAAGTTCCGTTCGACTTGCTTTCCTCCTGCATTTGCAGCATGAACTTTTTATCGCCGTAGGTTTTGTTTTCTTCCCTCTCGAGATCAATACTGAGCTCTTCGAGGCTTCTGAAATATTTCTTTTCCATCAGGATTCTTTTTGGCTTAATAGTGACATTTCATGCATTCGCCACCGCCCACCATATCCGGCGTAACGCGGCTAATTTGCCCACTCTTGAACTGTTCGTGCAGCTTGGTATAGGTTTCATAAAACCCGTTACCGGCAAACTGCACTTCGCGTGTGCGGTGGCAATTGAGGCACCACCCCATGCTCAGATCATTCACCTGCATCACTTCGTGCATGGTTTCGATCTTTCCGTGGCATTCGGCACAATCGAGTTTTCCGGCGTTGACGTGCTGTGCATGATTGAAATAAACATGATCGGGCAAATTATGCACCCTCACCCATTCGATGGGCTGACCTGTTTCCCAGGCCTGGATGATTTTGGCAATTTGTTCAGTACCCGTTATCTTGCCCTGACGGACAACATTGTGACAATTCATGCACAAACCGGCGTTGGGTATCACAGCCTGCTTACCGTAATCCACTCCGGAATGACAGTATTTGCAATCAATCTGGTTCTGACCGGAATGCACCTTGTGTGAGAACCATATAGGCTGAGTGGGCTGGTAGTATTGTTGCCGTCCGAGCGCTGTAGCTTCTTTGTAGGTGATTTCCAAAATGATAAATACAGCCACGAGACTCATCGTGATATGCACAAATCTGGCTTTCACCACTTTGGTGACAAACAGATCGACCAATGCAATAAGCAACACCAATAAGGAGATGATGAAGGTTGTCCCAAAATTGCGGTTAGCATCACGCTCTATCTCCAGCAGCCTTTGCTGACGGGCTTCCTGTTCAGCTGCAATCTGTGCAGCCAGTGCTTCCTTTGCGGCTTTGGCCTCGTCGGTTTCGCCGGCAGCGGCAAATTCGGCAGCAACTTTGCCTCCATTTTCGATATAGGCCAAAATGTCGATGATTTGCTCATCGGTAAGGTTGTGGGGCGGCATGGGAATACGGTTATGCTCTTCCCAAACTTTTACCGCCTGAGGATCGCCGGCCTGAATCATTTCCTGCGAATTCCTGATGAAGCGGATAAGCCAATCCTGGGTGTAGCGTTGTGTGACTCCGGCCAGACTGGGGCCAACAAGCTTGGGCCCATCAATGTTGTGGCATGCTCTGCATTGCTGAAAATTCTTTTCCGCTTCAGGTGTTTGCGCCTGAATAGGAAACACAACAATCAACAACAAAAACAGTCCAATGGTGAGGGTACGCCATAAAAATCCCGTTCTCCCCGGGGAGGGTAAGGTGTTCAACATAAGATATGCTGGTTTGAAATTAACAAGGTGAGGTTGATGGTCAGCAGATATAAAAAGCTCATTTCGAGTACTTTTCGGACTATGTCCGTCTAAAATTGGTTAGGAAAAGTTATTTAAATTTTATTAACACAAAAATACAATTCAGTAACAACATACCACAATTTAGGGATGTTGGCGGCCACATTTTTTTTATTTTTTTGAAGGATTCACTGGTTATTAATAATAAAATATTAATTATCAGATACTTAAAACGATTGCATTATATGTTTACCAACTGCCTCCGGCTCCACCGCCTCCAAAGCTTCCACCGCCAAAACCACCAAAGCTGCCGCCTCCAAAGCCACCTGAGCGACCTGAGCCTCCGGAAAATCGGCCCCAGCTGCCGGTATGCCCTTTATTGCCCATGGAAGCAAGCCAGATGAGCGTCCACAGGTCAGGGCTTTTCATCCGGCCTCCGCTCATGTGATTACCACGGCCACCGAGTATGATAATCAGGACCACGAATGCCACAACCGCCAGCAGCACCATACCTGCGGCCAAGGGCATTTCATCCTCAGCGGCGCCTTTATAGGTGCCTGCAGCAAGGGCAATAATGGCATCCACCGATTTGTCAATTCCTTCGTAATAATATCCTGCCCTGAAAGATGGAATCATCTCAGTTTCGACGATTCGTCGTGCACGTGCGTCCGGTACTTTTTCTTCCATACCGTAACCTGTGGCAATAAATGCCTGACCGCGAGAGCGTTCCGTTTTAGGTTTAATCAGGATGACAATTCCGTTGTTGAAACCCTTGCGGCCCACACCCCAGCTTTGACCAATGCGATAGGCATAATCGGCCGGATCGTATCCCTGGAGATCCGGAACTGTAAGCACAAGGATTTGCGTGGAAGTAGAATCGTCGTATGCCACCAGCTTTTGTTCAAGCCGTTGTTCCTGCGATTCGCTTAGGATGTTGGCCAGATCGACAACCAGGCGCGGAGGACTGGGTGGCTCAGGAAGCTGGGCGTTTATGCCCATCGGCAGAATCAGTGCCACAAACAGGAAAAAACCTGCTATATGGCTAATTGAACGAAATTTCGTCGGATAATTCATTGACATCGTCTGCTTTGAATGGGAAATACTTCTTGAGCTTGTTGCCCGTACGCTCAATGGCTTTCACAAGACCTGCAAGGTATTCGCCCCGCTTGAAATACTCGGCCATCATATGTTTCACATCCTCCCAATAATGTTCTTCCACTACAGCGTTGATACCGGAATCACCTATAATGGCAAACTTCCTGTCTTTGACAGCCATATAGATCAGCACACCGTTTCGGGCTTCAGTTTTCGACATGCCCAGTGTTTCAAAAAGATAAGCTGCCCTGTCGAGCACATCGCCTTTGCAGGTTTCTTCGAGGTGTATCCTGATTTCGCCCGAAGTGTTCAGCTCCGCTGCCTTGATGGCATCGACAATGGCCTTTTTCTGATCAGGTGTAAAAAAATTTCTTGCTCCAGGCATCAATCAGTGATTTTTATTGAAAACTCACTTCAGGGGCAGTATCCGCTCCCGGTTTTGATTCAAAATAGGCCTTTGATTCAAAACCAAACAATCCCGACAGCAGGTTTTGTGGGAAAGATTTGATATACGAATTGTATTCACGGGTGGTGTCGTTATACTTCATGCGCTCCACCGCGATGCGGTTTTCGGTGCCTTCGAGCTGCGATTGTAATTCGAGAAAATTCTGGTCCGATTTCAGTTCCGGGTACTTCTCTACCACTACCATCAGCCGCGACAGTGCACTGCTGAGTCCTGCCTGAGCTTCCTGAAAGGCCTGAAGGTTTTCGGGGGTAAGGTTATCGGCCGAAAGATTTACTGATGTAGCCTTGGCACGAGCCTCAACAACACCAATGAGCACTGCCTGTTCCTGAGCAGCAAAGCCTTTGACAGTGTTCACAAGGTTGGGAATGAGATCAGCCCTGCGCTGGTAAACATTTTCTACCTGTGCCCATTGGGCATCAACCTGCTCGCCAAGCCTGACCATATTGTTGTAGGTGTTCTTGAAAAAGCTGTAGAAAACCAGCAGGAGAACAACGATAACGCCAATGATAATGAGGGTTTTTTTCATAATAGACTTAGTTTTAGAAAGGGCTAAAATAATATAAATGACCCTATATTAAGGTTATTTAATAAAAAAGGCCGGCCACATAAGTGACCGGCCTTTGGGATGTTAAAAAACACTTTATGCCAAATTCTCCATGCTGGCTTTGATAAAAGCGTTCAATTCGCGGCCCTTGAGCAAGTTTTTCGACAGGCGCGCCAGGTCGTACAGATAGCTTATCTGCTTGTTGCGGTCGGCTTCGTCTTTATCGACCAGCCCTGCCACAACCGGATGATTCTCGTTAACCACCAGATTGTACTGTTCGGGCATATCGCCAATTCCCATAAGCGGGCCGCCGCCTACAGCCGACATGTCCTTGTATCGGCGCATGAATTCGTTCTGGGTGATGACCACAGGCGCATCGCTCTCGCTCATAGGCTCGAACAATACCTCGAAGCGGGTTTTATCAACGGCTGCTTCAAAAGCGGCCTTCAGGACCTGTTTCTGCTCATCAGTCAGCTTCGAAGGAAGGCCTTCTTCCATCTTTTCAATAAGCTTCTCCAGCGTATTGCTGTCCACACGCACAAAACGGGTTTTAGTCATCTTCTGTTCAAGCGTGTTGATGAAATGGGTATCGAGTATGCCATCCATCACCAGCACATCGTAACCACGCTCACGCGCTGCTTCTATATAGCTGTACTGCTCATCCGGATTGCTGGTGTAGAGGATAATCAGGGCATCGTCCTTATCCTTTTGCGTACTTTCGATTTGGGTCTTGTACTCCTCAATCGTAAAGTGCTTGCCATCCACATTGCTGAGCAAAACAAACTTCTCGGCCCGCTCATAGAACTTAGGCTCGGATATCATCCCATATTGAATAAAGAGCCGGATATCCTTCCATTTCTGCTCAAAAGCTTCGCGGTCTTTCTTAAAGAGCTCTTCGAGCTTGTCGGCTACCTTTTTGGTAATGTGACCAGATATCTTTTTCACATTCTGATCGCTTTGCAGGAACGACCGGCTCACGTTGAGCGGAATATCGGGCGAATCAATCACGCCATGCAGCAGGGTCAGAAAGTCGGGCACAATGCCTTCGACCGAATCGGTTACAAATACCTGATTGCAATAGAGCTGGATTTTGTTGCGCTGAAGCTCGTAGTTGTGTTTAACCTTCGGAAAATAGAGTATGCCTGTCAGGTTGAAAGGATAATCTACATTGAGGTGTATATTGAACAGGGGCTCTTCAAAACTCAGCGGGTAAAGCTCATGGTAGAAGTTCTTGTATTCTTCGTCCGTAACCTCCGAAGGCGCCTTTTTCCAGAGCGGGAAAGTGTGGTTGATAATCCAGGGTTTCTCGACTGTCTTAGTCTTTGGATTGCCGTCCTTATCGGTTTCGCCCTCAATGGGTTCTTGTTCTTTACGTGTACCAAACTGGATGGGAACCGGAAGAAATTTGCAGTATTTGTTGAGCAGTTCGCGGATTTTATATTCTTCAAGGAAATCTTCATTTTCCTCGTCGATGTGCAGCACAATCTCGGTGCCGCGGCTGGATTTGTCAGCTTCGGTAATGGTGTACTCAGGGCTTCCGTCGCATTCCCACTTCACGGGCTCGGCCCCTTCGCGATAGCTGAGGGTGAACAGCTCTACCTTTTTGGCTACCATGAAAGAGGAATAGAATCCAAGCCCAAAATGACCGATAATGGCATTGGTTTCGGCCTGTGTCTTGTTTTTAAACTGCGCCACAAACTCCTCGGCACTCGAAAATGCAATCTGATTGATATACTTTTCCACTTCATCGCGCGTCATCCCGATGCCGCGGTCGCGAACCGTTATCGTCTTTTTCTTCTTGTTTACTTCTACCTGGATGGTAAGGTCGCCAAGCTCGCCTTTAACTTCTCCGGCCGATGAAAGGGTTTTGAGTTTCTGGGTGGCATCCACCGCATTGCTGACCAGCTCCCGAAGGAAGATTTCGTGGTCAGAATAAAGAAATTTTTTGATGACTGGGAAAATGTTCTCCGTCCTGACGTCGATGGTTCCTTTGTGCATCTTTCGGTTTTTTTAAGTTTAGGCTGTGACCTTCAAAGTTTATGCCATCCGCTCGAACTGACAAATTGACAAAGCCCGTGCAGCACTAAAAAAAGGATAATTTAGCAGCAGAAGCGATTATTGCCAAAATGGAATCAGATTCAACCATCAGCAGCCTGTGGCAAGCCCTGAAAATGGCTGTGCAGCAAAACGCCCTCATCAAACTGGTGCTGAGCAAACCCCGAAAGAAACAGAGCGGACCCAAGCGCTTAAGCCTCAGGCCGGTGATCATCAAAGGCTCAGTCATGCTTCAGCTGACCGAACATTTCGAGCGGCAGGAAATAGCCAAAAACTTCCTTCCCGAAGAGGGTATAACAATGGCGAGAAAACGATTCGACGAACAATTTCTCGAAGCCAACCTATTCACAGCCGGCGAACATCTGCAAGTGCTTACCAATGCCAAAGGCCATATGAAACTCCTGCGCAAGTCTCTGAAGCAAGTGGAGGAAGTGAGCCTAAGCCACGATAAGGAAAAAAAACGCCATATCAAACCTACAGGAATTCACTGGCACCGATTGGGACTCACTGATGCTACCGGTCAGGTATTGCCATCGATGCAGTTCAAATTCAAACAGATCCATCAATACATTGCCATCCTTGAGCCCTTGCTGGAGCCTTTGCTCAAATCTGAAACATTGCGTGTAACCGATATGGGCGCCGGAAAAGGCTATCTCACTTTTGCGCTTTATGAGTACCTGCGCGACAGGTTTGGCGGCCAACTGCACGTAACCGGTGTTGAGCAGCGTCCGGAATTGGTAGCACTGACCAATGCCCTGGCCGAAGCTGCCGGTTTTGGCGGCTTAAGTTTCGCCCAGGGAGCCATCGAAAGCTATGATGCCACCGGCACCGATGTACTCATCGCCCTGCATGCCTGCGATACCGCCACTGACGATGCCATAGCTTCCGGCATCAAGGCTGATGTGCAACTGATGGTTTGCGCCCCGTGTTGCCATAAACAACTGCGCAGGTCGATGCTCAATCAGGGCAGTATGCCCATGCTCAGCTACGGCATACTTTGGGAGCGTCAGGCCGAAATACTCACCGACACTATACGCGCCCTTATCATGGAAAAATACGGCTATAAGTCTCATATACAGGAATTTATTGAAATTGGGCATACACCAAAAAATTTATTGCTGACAGGCATAAAGACAAAAAGAACACCCGATATACATCAGCTCGACGAAAAAATTTCCGGTCTCAAAACCCAGTTTGGTATCACACGGCACTATCTGGAAGAATTGCTCGAAAAAAACACTTAAACGATTTTTCAAACCATGCTCATCCTGGGAACCATAATAAATGCACTGGCTGTTTTGCTTGGCGGGCTGGCCGGCCTGATGCTTCACGCCAGATTGCCGCAACGATACGTAACTGCTCTTTTTCAGGCCATCGGACTGTTTACGCTGGCGCTGGGCATGATGATGGCCTTGAGGGCTCAGGAATGGCTATTGGTTGTTTTAAGCCTGATCCTTGGAGCGCTTACCGGAGAATTACTCCGAATGGAAAATTTTTTCGAGGGGCTGGCCGGGCGCATAGGGAAAAGAACCGGTGCCGGCGGTAGCAGGTTCAATCAGGGTTTGCTCACAGCCTTCCTGCTTTTCTGTATGGGATCGATGACCATACTGGGCGCCGTGGAGGAAGGTATCAGCGGCGAGCGTTCACTGTATTATGTCAAATCGCTTATGGACGGCATCAGCGCCATCGCTTTAGCCTCAGGATTGGGTATTGGCGTGCTTTTTTCCGTCGTCCCGCTTTTTATCTATCAGGCAGGACTCACCCTTCTGGCAGCATGGTTTGGCGCTTCGATGCCCGAACTCATGATTGATAACCTGACGGCTACCGGCGGAATCATTCTGCTTGGCCTGGGGTTCAATATCCTCCAGGTTACGAAAATCAGTGTATTGAATCTGCTGCCTGCCCTGATCTTTGCTGTTGTCACGGCATGGATTTTTCCACACTTCTGAACCTCCGCAAAACTGAGTTGCGGTAATTTGAGGGCAAGATGTGCCTGAAACTTTTTCATTGTTTACTTATTCACAATAAACTTTTCCATCAACTTTTTTCTCCCTAAATTAGCTACATGAAAACAAATACTCCCTTTATGCAGACAATAGAAGACATTAACTGGGGCAGCCTGCCATTTGGCTATTTCCGTACTGATTACAACGTCAGATGCACCTATCGCGATGGCGAATGGGGCGAACTGGAAGTAACTGACAGCGAGTATATCAGTATCCACATGGCGGCTACCGGATTGCACTACGGTCAGGAGGCCTTCGAAGGGCTGAAAGCCTATCGCGGTGCTGATGGCAAGGTAAGGCTGTTCCGCTGGCAGGAGAATGCCCGTCGCATGCGTATGTCGGCCAGCGGTATCATGATGGCCATTCCACCCGAGGAACTCTTTTTTGCAGCCATTGAAAAGGCCGTGAGGCTCAATGCCCGTTTCATTCCCCCATATGGCACAGGCTCATCACTCTATATCAGGCCTTTGTTGTTTGGCTCAGGTCCTCAGGTGGGTGTTAAACCAGCCAAAGAGTATATGCTTGTCGTTTTTGTTACGCCGGTCGGGCCGTATTTCAAGGAGGGCTTCAATCCTGTAAAGGTTCAATTGGTGCGCGACTATGATCGTGCTGCACCACTGGGCACCGGCCATATCAAAGTCGGTGGCAATTATGCCGCAAGTCTCCGTGCAGCCGAACGCGCTCATGCCGAAGGCTATGCTTCGGTATTGTTTCTGGATGCAAAAGAGAAAAAATATATCGACGAAGCCGGTCCGGCCAATTTCTTCGGCATTCGCGGCATGTCGTACATCACACCAAAATCTTGCACCATCCTGCCATCGGTTACCAACAAAAGTATCGAAATCATTGCGGCTGACTTGGGCCTTACCGTCGAACGGCGGCCCGTACCCGTTGAAGAGCTTGAAACATTCGACGAAGCAGGCGCCTGTGGAACTGCAGCCATCATCAGTCCGTTCAGGTCGATATACGACCGCGAATTGAAGAAGGAATACTTCTATGGCGAAACAGCAGGCAAATGGTCAACCAAACTCTACAATACCCTCAGAGCCATTCAATATGGCGAGACGGAGGATAAATTTGGCTGGACAACTATACTCGAAGGCATATAACTTACCCGGAACCCATAACAAATGCCGCTACATATGCTTATGAGCGGCATTTGTTATTTCAGATTATCATAATCTCACTGTAGAAATCAGCGCATCAAGACATAACAATCGGCTCAATCAACATATGCCGTATTGTTGAAGCAAAAGAGCCATTTCTGATTGCATGCGCTTTGCCTCGCCGGCAGCAGCCCGGGCATAATCTTCACCGGATGAAGCGTATATAATTGACCTTGAAGCATTTATCAAAACACCGCACTGATCGTTCACGGCATTGGCAACCACCTCGGGCATGCTTCCGCCCTGAGCACCAACGCCCGGCACAAGAAAGAAATAATCGGGAACCAGGCGCCTGAGGCCGGCAAGCTCGGAAGGTTTGGTAGCACCTACCACAAACATCAGCTGGTCAGGGCTTGCCCATTGTGTGGCCTTATGCACAACGCGTTCGTATAACCTGGCCCCGGAGGCATCGGCAATCTGCTGAAAATCAGCTGATCCGGAATTGGAAGTGGCGGCTAAAAGAATGGTCCATTTGTCCTTATAAGTCAAAAAAGGGCTAACCGAGTCAAAGCCCATATAAGGCGAAACAGTAATGGCATCGGCGCCCATGACCTCGAAAAAAGCCCTGGCATAGCTTGCGGATGTATTGCCGATATCCCCGCGCTTGGCATCGGCAATCACAAGGATTTCAGGATATTGTGCCTTGATGTAGGCCATTGTCTTTTCCAGGCTGCTCCACCCTTTCAGCCCCTCAGCTTCATAAAAGGCCGTATTGGGCTTGAATGCAACGGCAAATGGCGCAGTGGCATCGATGATGGCTTTGTTAAATGCAAAAACGGGATCGGGCTCGTTGCGGAGCACGTCCGGAATTCGTTTTGGATCGGTATCCAGACCAACGCACAGAAACGATTGTTTGCGGCAGATGCTTTCAAACAGTTTTTGTCTGCTCATGGGTGTGAATTAAGCCCTTAAAAGTTTTTTGATGTTCTTCAGATTTGCGGGTCCCACCGTAACGGTCATCATCGATGGACCAGCATAGTACCTGAATGCTATACTTTCGGCGTTCTGCATTTTACTTATCACTTCAGGAGAGATGAAATAGCTGTATCGGATGAGTCGGCTTTGCGAAGAAGAATAACCTGTAACAACAGAAACCTTCGTTGAATCTGCAGTTAGCACATCCTTTTTGTCTTCCGAGATATTGCTTAACACATCCTGTTCAGCATCAATACTTTCGCAGGAGAACACCTGACCATCGATGATAAGATAAACAGTATTTTTGGGTTTGAAGCTGCCTAAAGCAAGGCTCAGGCGGTCGTACACCTTAAGTATTTCCGTGCCATCGGCATCAACTTCCCTGAGCATGGTTTTATGCAGGCCCAGAAAAGGCGTTCGGCGTTCAACTACCTCATTAAAGTAGAATTCCTGCCGGAAACGTAATGAGTTTTTTACGATATCGTGCTCTTCATACAAGCGGCTGCGGAAATAAAATCCACAAGAAGCAGATGTGATGACCACAACAGCAAACAAGGCGCTGATAACCAACTTGCAAAAACTGTTGCCGTTCATCTTCATCAGGACAGGTATTTGTTTAACCACCTTCAAGTTCTGTTTTCAGCCGCTCTGCATTTTCGGCCATCTGCAGTTTTTCGATCAACTCGTCCAGATCGCCATCGATAATGGTCTGCAAATTGTACAGGGTCAAATTGATGCGGTGGTCGGTAACCCGACCCTGAGGCCAGTTGTAGGTGCGAATTTTGGCTGAGCGGTCACCGGTAGAAACCATGGTCTTGCGCTTGGATGCCACTTCTTCGAGGTATTTGTTGTATTCGCGCTCAAAAAGCCGCGTTCGCAGTACTTTCATGGCCTTGGCCAGGTTCTTGATCTGCGATTTTTCGTCCTGACACGAAACCACAATACCACTGGGAACGTGAGTGAGGCGGACGGCGCTATAGGTAGTGTTCACCGACTGACCACCCGGACCCGAAGAGCAGAAAGTTTCCTTACGGATATCCTTTTCGTTGAGTTCGATATCGAATTCTTCGGCTTCAGGCAGCACCACCACGCTTGCCGCAGAGGTGTGAATACGTCCCTGTGTTTCGGTTTTTGGCACACGCTGCACACGATGCACACCGCTTTCGAACTTCATGATGCCGTAAGCATTATCGCCTATCACATTGAATATGATTTCCTTAAATCCGCCAACAGTGCCTTCGTTCATGTCCACCAGTTCCGTACGCCAGCCCTTGCGCTCACAATACTTGGCATACATGCGGTAAAGGTCGCCCGCAAATATGCTGGCTTCATCACCACCTGTGCCTGCCCTTATTTCGACAACGGCATTTTTGGAATCCTGCGGGTCTTTCGGAATCAGCATCAGGCGGATGTCTTCGCCCAGCTTTTCTTTCATGCCCTCCAGCTCTTCAAGCTCCTGACGAGCCATAGCCCTGAAATCTTCGTCCTTCTCGGTGCGCATGAGCTCGCGCGCATCTTCGATGCCCCTGAGCACATCCTTATATTGAGCAAAAGCCCGCACCACGGGCTCCAGGTCCTTGTAATCCTTGTTAAGCTTCACATATCGCTTCATATCAGCCATCACGGCAGGGTCGTTGAGCTGTTCGCCCATTTCTTCCCACCGGCGGCGGATATCCTCCAGCTTGTCAACTATTTCCACTTAATCGGTTTTTGATCGGCAAAATTACGGTTTTTTATCAGGGTTGTCACAAAGCAGGACGCCTAAGCTATAGCTAAGTTTTGCCTTTGAATTGGCTGTTCGAACAAGAAAAAATTCCAGTTAGAAATTAGTAATAGAATGAAAATCTGGCTGTTAAAAAACCTTAGCAAAACCATGAACAGCAAAAATCGTGCTTAGTACACAAACTCTCCCAAACTGCTTTGTATGGTGAGTTTTTTGCTTTCGGAGCCTTCCACGTGCCCGATAATTTTAGCCTCAACGCCAAATGAGTCTGAAATGGCGATGAGGGCAGCGGCAGTCTGTTCATCCGTATAGACTTCCATCCGGTGGCCCATGTTGAACACTTTATACATCTCTTTCCAGTTGGTGCCTGATGCTTGTTGTATCATGCGGAAGAGCGGTGGAACCTCAAAAAGCTGATTTTTAACGATATGCAGTTTATCAACGAAGTGTAGTATCTTGGTTTGACCTCCGCCGCTGCAATGGATAAGACCGTTTATTTTCGGCCTGTAATGGTTTAGCAATTCTTTGATAATCGGGGCATAGGTACGTGTGGGCGCGAGCACCATTTGTCCGGCATTCACGCCGGGCACCTCAGTAGGTTCGGTGAGGCTAAAAGTGCCGCTGTACACCAATTCGTCGGGCACAAGTGGATCGAAGCTCTCAGGATATTTTGTGGCAAGCGCTTTATGGAACACATCGTGACGGGCAGAGGTCAGCCCGTTGCTGCCCATTCCACCGTTGTAGGTGTTTTCGTAGCTTGCCTGACCAAAAGAGGCAAGGCCGACGATGACATTTCCTGCCTGAATATTGTTCTCAATCACCTCGCTGCGTTTCATGCGGGCAGTTACCGTGCTGTCAACAATGATGGTGCGCACCAGATCGCCAACGTCAGCAGTTTCGCCTCCGGTGCTGTAGATTCCGATGCCCATACTGCGCAAATGTGCAAGAAACTTTTCGGTACCATTGATCAGAGCCGAAATGACCTCGCCGGGAATCAGGTTTTTGTTCCTTCCGATGGTCGAAGAAAGGAGTATGTTGTCGGTCGCACCCACACAAAGCAGGTCGTCGGTATTCATCACCACAGCATCCTGTGCAATACCTTCCCAAACGCTCAGGTCGCCGGTCTCCTTCCAATACACATAGGCCAGCGACGATTTGGTTCCTGCCCCATCGGCATGCATGATGTTGCAAAACTCAGGGTCACCACCGAGTATATCGGGGATGATTTTGCAAAACGCATTGGGAAACAAACCTTTGTCGAGATTTTTGATGGCGTTGTGCACATCTTCTTTTCCGGCCGAAACGCCTCGTTGCTGGTAGCGGCGGTGGTCGTCCATGCGGGCTATTTAAAAATCAGCTTGCGGCTGCGTGTGTTTATTTCATATTCACCCAACCGGCTCAGCAGGGCCTGACCGAATACAAGCGGCGATTCTGCCTTGTGCCTCACTGTGATCTCCACATCTGTCAGGCTGCGGTTGGCAATGCGAATTTCCTTAACCACAAACACTGCACCATCTGCAATATTACCTGCACTCAGCACACTTTCAGCTTCGCCCTTAAGGTTGTCGCGACTGATGATGCCCTTGCGCAGCCAGTCGAGACCTTTGGCGAGCGAGATATGCGCCTGTTCGTTGCGTACGAAGACAAAATTCTCGTTGAATCCGTCAATCACGCAAGGGACGACGATGGCTCCATCAGCATTGGTGTTGAACGGCACCTCGCTTTCTTCGGGGTTCAGCACAATGCGCACAGCAGTGCCAACAGGCTGATTGGTGGCTTTTGGAACAAAATCCTTACTCAGCACCCTGAATTCTGTTCGTCGGTTGAGCTGATGAGCAGCTTCTTTTTCATCGTTGCTGCGCAAACTATTGATGTATTCCTCGGTGAGCACTGTTCCGGCCCTGAAAGTGAAGCCGTTGATCACCATATCACGCTCCAGACGCCGTGGAACCCTTTCGCCGTAACCTTTGGCAACCAGTCGCTCCGGCTCGATGCCGCGGGCTATCAGGTAGTCCACTACCGATTGTGCACGACGCTGCGAGAGGATGTCGTTGCGTTCTTCCGTATCGCGGTTGTCGGTATGCGAAGCAAGTTCCACTACGATGGTGGGATTGCGTTGCAGGGTAAGAATGAGTCCTTGCAGCGAATCTTCGAACTGTGGCTTAAGTTCCCACCGGGCAAGGTCGTACAGGATATCAGGCAGTACAATGGGAACCTGCGGAATGGGTGACAACAGGAAATCCTTGGTAATATCCTTTGAGAATTCAAGGCCTACAGTTGTTTCAACAGCATTGAGAGTGAAGTAGTTGGGCTTGTCGATGATGATTTCGTAGGTAGTATTCCTGTCAATCTGGGAGTTGCCAAACAGGAAGTAGCCCTTGTTGTTTGTGCGTGTGTTCACTGATGTGCCGTTGGAGCCGATGAGCCTTATGGTGGCATCTTCGACAAACTGAAGTGTTTTTTCGTCTTTCACGGTTCCACTCAGGGTGAAGAGCACAGGTGGTTCGATGAAGTAAAAGAGGTTGTCCACCCCGCGAATATTATCGCGATTACTCGACAGAAATCCTCTTTCTTCCGTCGGATGAAAAATCACCGCGAAATCATCATACACGGAGTTCATCGGGTACTTCATGTTTTTGGCTTTTCCCCATTGTCCGTTGTCGGTAAGGCTGCTCACGAAAATATCCAGACCACCCATTCCCGGATGTCCGTTGGATGCAAAGTAAAGTGTTGTGTCGTTGCGCAGGAACGGAAACACCTCATCGCCGGCAGTATTGATATTCGGGCCGGCATTCACCGGACGTCCGAAGGGCTGGCTTTTGTTGTCGCGCATGGCGAGCCAGATGTCCTTTCCGCCAAAACCGCCTTTGCGATCGGCCGAGAAATAGATGGTCAGCTCATCCTTACTCAGGCTTGGATGCCCGACAATATCAAGACTGTCAACACCCCTGATCTGAAGCGGCACAGGCTGACTCCATGTGCGTCCCTGCCGGTTGCTTACCATAATCTGACAACCTGAGGCTTGCTGAGGCGTATTGTTGCATCGCGTGAAATAAAGCGTATTGAAGGTGCTGTTCATGTGCGGCGCACCTTCGTTGGCCTTGGTATTGATGGTTTCGGTGTTATCGAAAGGCACAGGTGTGCTCCAACGCTCATTGCGGTCAAGGCGGCTGGTGTAGAGGTCGCTGAACGACTGGTTGGTCCATCGGTCTTTTTCCTTACCGGTTGATCCGTCGCGGGTGGAAGTAAAGATAATTTCGTTGTATTCTCCGGAAGCCCAGGCTGCAGCAAAATCCGATTCCCGTGAATTGATGGGTTTGATCAGGCTTACTTCGAAGCGCGAGGGATTGGCAATCCAATCCTCAATCTGCGCCGCCAATGCAGCGCCTTCAGGGCCACGGGGGTCATCGGGCACTAACTGGGCATAGCGATTATAGTATTCTATGGCTTCCTGATACTTCTGGGTCACCTTGAGCAAATCGGCATAGGTGAGCATAATCGAAGGATTGCGCTCGGGCAGTTCAGAACGCATCACACGTCTGTAGGTAGCTTCGGCTCTTTTAAAATTGCCTGTTAGCCTGTAACTTTCGGCCATACGCCAGCTGATGCGGTTTTTTTCGTCTTTGTCCTTAACCCTCGAGAATGCCTTCTTGTACCTGTCGATGGCCAGTGCATACTGTTTACGGTCGAAAGCATCGTCGGCGCTTTTTACCAGCGATCGTTGTGCTACCGCTGCATTTGCCAACAGGCTGAATATGAATACCAGAAATATTTTCAGGCTTTTGCTCATCCAATTTAGGTGTTTCCTGTCGTTGAACGATTATACTTGTGATTTATTGGCATTGTGCTCACTTTGATCGGTGTCGTTAGCTTGATCTGTGCCGAAAGGTATGGCGCCAATGGTGTCTCCTGAAGTATCGGACTGCAGCTCGACAGCAGCAACACTCTGATCCTGATATACTTCAGTAACCTTAACATCTTCGAGTGTTTTTCTGATTTCGTTTATTCCCGACTCACGTTCCAAACGGTTGGCCTCCTTTTGGATTTCGTTGCGAAAACCGGTTGAGGCCCTTTTCATTTCGTTAATGGCTTTGCCGACAGTACGTGCCACCTCGGGCAATTGCCTTGGGCCAACTACAATGAAAAGCACAAGCAGTATCAGCAATATTTCGCCTGTTCCAAGGTCAAAAAACAAAAGCATCACCCCGGGATTATTTGTGGCAAAGTTATGCTTTTTGGACTTTTCCGGCGCAAAGCTTGACTAATGCAGCCACGAACACGAAAAAAAAATCCGGCAGGTGTTCCCTGCCGGATTCTATGATGCTAAAACAGGCTTACTTTTTCCTGCTTTGTTTTTCTTCGGCCTGACGGGCTGCTTCCTCTTCCTGTTTCGGGCCGCCTAAGAGGTCGTAAACAATCTGGCTGGCGTTGAATACCGATGAATAGGTACCCACGAAAATACCCATGAAGAGCGCAAATACAAATCCTCTGATTACCTCACCGCCAAACAATCCGATCATGACAAGCACGAGCAATGTGGTTCCCGAAGTGTTGATGGTACGCATGAGGGTTTGGTTCAAACCATCGTTAATGTTCTGCTTGAGCGTTTTACGCGGATGCAGACCGATATTCTCGCGGATACGGTCGAAGATAATCACCGTGTCGTTGATGGAATATCCGATGATGGTCAGGATGGCCGCAATGAAGGCCTGATCCACTTCGAGGCTGAAAGGCAGGATGTGATGGAATAGCGCAAACAAACCTATAACAATAGTGGTATCGTGAGCCAGCGCAATAAGACCGGCAAGGCCGTATTGCCACTTACGGAAACGGATGGCGATGTAGGCAAAGATGATAATCAATGCAAAGAAAATGGCCATAACCGATCTGTTGCGAATGTCGCTTGCAATGGTGGGACCGATTTTTTGCGAACTCAGAATTCCAACAAACTTTTCACCTGACGTTTCTTCATCAGAAGTGAATTCGTTAAAAGTAATGGGTCTATTAAAAAAGTCCTTGAGGCTGCTGTAAAGCATGGTCTGAATGAGCGAATCAGCTTCGCGGGTATCATCCTCAATCAGGTGCTTGGTGGTAATTTTCACCTGGCGGTTAGGGCCGAAAGTCTTGACCTCGGGTATAGCTTCGGTAAACTGCTTGCTGAGTGCAGCCCGCACATCAGTTACGCGCACATCCTGATCGAAACGCACGAGATAAGTGCGTCCACCGGTGAAGTCAACACCATAGTTCAATCCGCGGGTGAGCAACGATCCAAGGCTGATTACAATAAGCACCGAACTAAAAATGTAGGCCTTCTTGCGCATTCCAAGCCAGTTGATGTTAACGTTTTTGAGGAAGTCTCTGGTGAGCGAAGTGCTGAAGGTGATATTTGTATTCTTATCCAGCAACCATATAAAAATGATGCGCGAAATGAGGATGGCTGTGAAAAGAGAGGTCAGAATACCAATGATGAGTGTAGTTGCAAAGCCCTGAACAGGTCCGGTACCAAATGTGTATAGCACGATACCTGTGAGCAAAGTTGTGACGTTACCGTCGATGATGGCTGAGTAAGCGTTTTTGTATCCGTCTTCGATAGCCAGCCTGAGTCCTTTGCCCAGCTTAACTTCCTCTTTAATACGCTCATAAATAATCACGTTGGCATCCACGGCCATACCAAGGGTAAGCACTATACCGGCAATGCCGGGCAAAGTGAGCACAGCACCAAGTGAAGCAAGCACACCGAACAGGAAGAAAATATTGGTGATCAAGGCAAAGTTAGCTACGAGGCCGGCTTTATTGTAGAAGAACCACATATAGGCAAGGATCATCATAAAGGCGATGACAAAAGACCACAAGCCGGAATTCACGGCTTCGCGGCCAAGCGATGGGCCTACAACAGCTTCTTCCAGAATCCTGGCCGGGGCAGGCAGCTTTCCTGCCTTAAGGATGTTGGCAAGGTCTTGTGCCTCCTCGAT
This sequence comes from Bacteroidales bacterium, assembly GCA_035325985.1. Lineage (GTDB taxonomy): Bacteria > Bacteroidota > Bacteroidia > Bacteroidales > F082 > JALNZU01. The sequence continues at coordinate 31,572 of DAOKYW010000013.1, read as the reverse complement.
GGTCATGTCGCCACCGCTAATCGAGGAGCGACCACTCGGAATTTCATCATTAACAACAGGATAGGAATACACATAATCGTCAAGCACAATGGCAATCTGACGACCAATGTTTTCCCCGGTCAGGCGTTTCCAGACTTTGGCGCCTTCGCTGTTCATCTGAATACTTACTTCTACCCTGCCTGCCTGATCATAATCCTGACGTGCATCAACAATCACTTCGCCACCGAGAGCTGCTTTACCATCGCGCGATGTTTTGAGCGCAACCAGTTCAAGCACTCCGGGCTGTCCGGCTTGGCCACCACGAGGCTTTACCGTCCAGGCCAGCTTCATATTGCGCGGGAATATTCCCTGAACCTGACGAAGCATATAATTGATACGCGCGGTGTCTTTGGCGAGTGCTGTCCCTACGCGGGCTGTATTACCCGGGAAAAACCTGTTTTGCTCATCCTGCATGTACGAAGGCATGAGGTAGGCATAGAGGGGATTTTCCTTGGCATACTCTGCGAAACTCTTGTCTTTTGCGGCAGTAGTATCCGCCTTGAGCTGATCAGCCAAACTCAGGCTGTCGGTCTTGGCTTCAGGAGTAGTTTCCGTTTCATTAGCATCAGCACTTTGATCATCAGCAACTTCAGGCGAAGCAACTGTTGTATCTGCCATACGATTGGTTTGTGCCAGACGCTTGTTGGCTTCGTCGAAATAGGTATATAGCTCCGAAAAGTTGTAGGTTTCCCAGAACTCGAGCTGAGCCGTACCCTGAAGCAATTTACGAACGCGCTTGGGGTCCTTGATGCCGGGAAGCTCAACCAGAATACGTCCCGAGGTTGCCAGGCGCTGAATGTTGGGCTGGGTTACACCGAAGCGGTCAATACGCGTACGCAGAATCTGGAACGACCTTTCGATAGCAGCCTCGGCTTCCGTACGGATGGCTTTAAGCACCTCGTCGTTGGTCGAATTGACGGTTATTCCCTTATCCTTGAACTCAAATAGGAAAATGGCTGCCAAACGGGCATTGGGGTCGATCTCGTTGAACGATTCCCCAAACAGGGTAACAAAATCTTTCTGACTGTTCTTCTGCTTTTCTGTGGCAAGTTTGATAGCCTGACGGAATACGGGATCCTGACTGTAGCCTGAAAGTGCATCGATAATGTCGCGCACCGAGACCTCCAGAACAACGTTCATCCCGCCCTTAAGGTCAAGTCCGAGGTTTATTTCGCGCTCCTTGGCTTGCTGATAAGTGTATTTGCCAATTAACAGGTTGTAAACCGGCTGGTTTTCCATCGAATCGAGAAAATACGTCTCGCGCGCCTGAATGATGGAATCCAGCAAATGTTTGAAAAGCACCTGGTCGCCCTTGGCAAGTTCGCTTGCAAGCGTGCTGGCTGCCTCACTCTGCGCATATTGTCTGGCTTTGCGCTCAACCCTCGAGGTTACGAAGGTGAACGAAAGCTGATACAACGACACCAGCGCCAGCGCTATTGCAAAAACTTTGATCGCTCCTTTGTTCTGCATTGCTGATATTTATTAGTTTTCGATTTGCTTACCTCAGATTTTTGAGGGTGCAAAATTAGCATATTATTTTAGAAACTTCCAATGTTTCAGATTTATTCGGGGAAGCTGACTGATCGCATTTGATTTGCTTCCGGATTCTCCAATGATCTCTTTTACTGATTCAGGTCAACTTTTTGGGCTTAGATTTGTTTGTATTGGTCAACAATCCGTTAACCTAAAGGATTCTCCACCTAAGGGAGAACATGAAAAAATTACGTACCTTTGCACCGCTTTTTTAAACAACAAATCATCATCCCATGAAAAAAAATTACATCACCCTCTTGTCTGCAGCTGTAACTATTACCATGATGTTAAGCAGCTGTGGAGGCGGACAGCAGAGCGCTCAGCAGGAAACAGCAAGCCAGAGTGAAACTGTGGCTGTTGAGCAAGTTAGTCCGGAAAAGGATTTTGTGCTGGGCGCTAAAATTTACAACGAGAAATGCATCGCTTGTCATCAGGCCAACGGACAGGGCATTCCCGGCGCTTTCCCTTCGCTGGTTGACTCCGATCTGCTGCGCGAAAACAAACTTGCCGCCATCAATCAGGTACTCAACGGCGATCCCGGCGGAAAGATTATCAAAGGTGTGCAATACAATGCTCCTATGCCACCTCAGGTGAACACCCACGAAGAAGCTGTTGCCGTAATCAATTATGTTTCAAACCATTTTGGCAACGACCTCGGATACATCAGCCTTGAAGATGCCAAAACAGTAACCATAAACCCTAAATAATTATGGGGAACGCAAGAAAATACCTCATTCTTGCTTTGATGGCTGTGCCGATGCTGTTTTCGTGCGCAGGCGGTCACAAGCACGACCATGAACATGATCAAGCCACCGAAGCATTGCCTTCAACCGGCAGCTTTGGCGAAGCCATCACCAAAGATGGTGCCGTACCAGTTGCTGAGATTGCCGGCCTCATCAACGAGGACACTCCCGTAGAAGTTAAAGTATTCGGCACAATCGTCGAGGTTTGTCAGCATACAGGTTGCTGGCTCACCATGGATCTTGGCAATGGCGAAACCATTCAGGTGAACATGAAAGACCATGAATTTTTTGTGCCTATGGATGCAGCCGGTAAAATGGTCTGGGTGGAAGGTGTTGCCCTTCGCGAACTCATCAGCGCCGAATTGCTGAGACATTATGCCGAAGATGCAGGCCGCCCGCAGGAATACATCGACAGCATCACCGAAGATGCCTGGCAATACACCATCGAAGCTAAAGGTGTGATCATCGAAGAAGCTCTTTGAATCTGATTTTCAGATGAAAATAATCACAGGGTTGTGGGTCTCCGCAGCCCTGTTTTTTTATCGTAACCTCAGTTCTTTTCCGGGTTTGATTTCGGAGCCTTCGTGCAAATCGTTCATTTTCAAAAGCCTGCTAAGTCTGATGCCATACTGTTGCGAAACACCGTGCAGGCTCTCACCCTCGCGAAGGACGTGCCGGCTGTATTCCTTAGACCGCCGGGCTTTCTTTTCGAGATATATCATCTGTCCAGCCTCCGGCTCTTCACTCTTCGAGAGCTCGTTGTACTTCCTGATCTGATAACTGTAAATATTAAATTCGGCGGCAAGTGATGCCACACGGTCGTCTTCACGGGCAAATACCAATTTTCGGCGATTGTTTTCGAAAATAAATCTTCCAAGTTTCGATTTGCCTACCACCTCATACTGCGACGGACTTACAGCAAGAAAGCGATGGTCTTCCTCATGCACCACGAGGGCCGGTGCGGTTTCGATAGCCCTCATGGCCATGCTGTCGAAGCGGTACAAGCGATGACGCTCGATAATACCAATCAAAAGCTCCGGATAACGCGGATTGGTCGCATAGCCGGCCCTGCTAAGCCCTTGTGCCCAGCCTCTATAATCCATCACGTCCAGCTCGAACAAGGGTGCATAGCGCGGACGTGTAGTCAGAAACAGGGAATGATCATGATATGATTGCTCCGGGTGATCATAAGCACGGAAACACTCATTCTTTTCATCATCATCGGCGTATATGGTCCGGCCTTCCCAGCCCCTGTGGCATTTGATGCCGAAATGGTTGTTGCCCTCTCTGGCAAGCTTGCTGGTTCCGCTGCCTGATTCGAGTATGCCCTGCGAAAGGGTGATGGAAGCCGGTATGCGGTATTCGCGCATCTTTTGCATGGCAATATCGCTGAAACGATTGATGTATTGCTCGGCCGCAGGCCATTGTGCATACATTGGGGCGGAAGCAAGCATCAATATAAATATAAGGAGCGTGTAAAATCGGGTCATACTCATTCAGTGCACATCACCAAAACTACACTCTTGACGGTTTATTGCCCCGGAAAAGGCTGCTGACTTACTGACAGCATGATGTTATTATCGCATGAAATGATGATTGGAATGTTGAAGCCATTGATTTTATACCTTTACGCGCCTTTAAGCATCACCATGGAGCTGATAAGGAAATATTTTCCCGGGCTGGACACAATACAGCTGGAACGTCTGGAAGCATTAATGCCGCTATACGAGGAATGGAACGCACGCATCAACCTTGTATCGCGAAAGGATATGGCTCATTTCTACGAGCGTCACGTGCTGCACTCGCTTTGCATAGCACAGTTTGTAAAGTTTGTGCCGGCCACAAAAATCCTCGATGTGGGAACAGGTGGCGGGTTTCCCGGAATACCACTGGCCATTATGTTCCCCGAAGCTGAGTTTTTGCTGGTGGACAGTATCGGAAAAAAAATCAAGGTTGTCAACGAGGTTATCAGCCGGCTGCAGCTGAACAATGCGAGTGCCCGACAATGCAGAGCCGAAGAAATTGCGGGCAAATTCGACTTTATTGTAAGCCGGGCCGTCACTACCCTTCCTGAGTTTTACGGATGGGTTTCGGGCAAATACAGCCGATCCGGCCGCAACAACAAGGCCAATGGCATCATTTATCTCAAAGGCGGCGATGTGGCAGATGAAATACGGTTGCTGCCCAAAAAAACCATTGCTCACACTTACGAAATCAAAAAATGGTTCAGCGAACCCTGGTTCGAAACCAAATTGCTCATACACATCTATTAAAACAGTATAAATCCAAAAACCATTCAAAATGACTGAAACCATCAAAACTTCACTGCGCGAATCGAAAACAGCCCGCTGGATTGTGCTGACGTTGATTTCGCTCACCATGTTCTTTGCCTATTTCTTTGTGGATGTGGCCTCGCCATTGCAGAGTCTGCTGGAGCGCAATCATGGCTGGTCGCCCGAAACTTTCGGCATGCTGGGCGGTTCGGAATTCTTCCTCAACGTATTTGCCTTCTTCCTGATCCTTTCAGGCATTATCCTCGATAAGATGGGCATCCGGTTTACCATCCTCACGGCAACCATCGCCATGGTGTTGGGCGGCTTTATTAAGTATTATGCCCTTACCGAAAGCTTTGCCGCAACCGGATTGCACACCTGGCTCGAGAGTTTCTGGACAGCCGTGCCCGGCAGCGCAAAGCTTGCGTTTTTCGGCTTCGCCATATTTGGTGTAGGTGTGGAAATGGCAGGTATTACGGTGAGTAAAACCATCGTCAAATGGTTCAAAGGCAAGGAACTGGCCCTGGCTATGGGACTCGAAATGGCTCTAGCCCGTCTGGGTGTATTTGCCGTATTCAGGCTGTCGCCCATCTTTGCCGAGCAGAGCGGTGTTACAGGTGCCATATTCTATGGTGTCGCCTTTTTGATGGTTGGCTTCCTTACTGCCCTCATTTACACCTTTATGGATGTCCGTCTTGACCGCGAAATTGGGACAGATGAGACTTCGGCACCCGAAGAGGTCTTCCGGATAAGTGATCTTGGACTGATTATGCGTAATCCCGGATTTCTGGCCATTGCCAGCCTGTGTGTGCTGTTCTATTCGGCGATTTTTCCGTTTCAGAAGTTTGCCACCGATATGCTTTCAACCAAGCTTGATATTCCGATTAAAGATGCGGCGGCCATGTTTTCTTACTTCCCGATAGGTGCCATGATACTTACTCCTTTCATCGGAGCTTTTCTTGACCGTAAAGGCCTGGGAGCAACCATGATGCTTTATGGCTCAATCCTGCTCACCATTTCGCACCTTATCTTTGCTCTCGTACCTGCCGAAAGCTTTACTCCACTGGTGGCTTATGCCACTATTGTGATACTGGGTGTAGCCTTCTCGCTGGTTCCGGCTTCGATGTGGCCTTCCATTCCAAAAATTGTTGAAGAAAGGTACCTTGGCTCGGCTTATGGTCTGACCTTCTGGATTCAGAACATTGGCCTGCTGGCCGTACCCATCCTGATTGGCTGGGCACTCACTACGGCAAATCCCGGCGTGGCCGAAGCCATTGCCTCAGGTGATGCAACAGCCAGATACAACTACACCGTGCCTGAGCTTATCTTTGCCGGTTTTGGCGTTTTGGCCATGATTTTGTCGGTGGTGCTGCGCATAGTGGACAAGAAAAAAGGTTACGGCCTCGACCTGCCTAACAAGAAATAACATTTAACAAAACCCATGAAAACCGCCCTCCTGGTGAGGGCGGTTTTTTGCTTTTTGGCGTAGTAAAGCCTGCCGTAAAAAGGCAAAAATCGTATCTTTATGGCCTGAAATTCCTTAAAAATCCCTTAAACATGAGCAAAGTAACCGATCTCGAACCCAAAAGCATCTGGAAGCACTTCCACAGCCTGACGCAAATCCCCCGACCGTCGAAAAAGGAAGGACGCATCATCAGTTTTATGAAATCCTATGGCGAAAGTCTGGGTCTGGAAACCATTGTTGACGAAACAGGTAATGTCATCATACGAAAGCCGGCCACCCCGGGATGTGAAACCATGCGCGGCGTTGTATTGCAAGCTCACCTCGATATGGTGCCGCAAAAAAACGAAGGCACAGCTCATGACTTCGAAAATGACCCCATAGAAACAGTTGTCGATGGTGAATGGCTCAAAGCCAATGGCACCACCCTCGGCTCGGACAACGGTATAGGTGTGGCAGCAGCCATGGCCGTACTGGAATCAAACGATATTGCACACGGACCTATCGAAGCCCTTTTCACCATCGATGAGGAAACCGGTATGACAGGTGCCAAGATGCTTAAGCCAGGCCTTCTGCATGGCGAGATTTTGCTCAACATGGACTCGGAAGACGAGGGAGAGCTTTACATCGGCTGCGCCGGCGGCATTGACACAACGGGCGAGTTCACCCCAACATTTGAGCCGGTAAGTGCTGACAGTGCAGCTTACCGGATTGCCGTTAAAGGCCTCAAAGGCGGTCACTCAGGCCTCGACATCCATCTGGGACGTGGCAATGCCAACAAACTGCTGAACACCCTCATGCTGATGGCAGCGGATAAATTCGGACTCCGGCTGAGCGAGATACAGGGTGGAAGCCTGCGCAACGCTATACCTCGCGAAGCTTTTGCCACGGTGGTGGTGCCTGCCTCAAATGCCGCAGATTTCGAAGCCTTTGTATCGGAATTCGAGGCCATCTCGAAAGAAGAATTCAAGGAAGCTGATGGCGGACTCAGCATAAGCGCTACGCCTGCCGACCTGCCCGAAACGGTGATTGACGAGAAAACACAGGACGGCCTGTTCGAGGCTGTGGCACGCTGCCCCAACGGTGTCATCAGTATGACCCCCGATATGCCTGATGTTGTTGAAACATCGACCAATCTGGCCATTGTGAAAAGCAGCGGCGAAAAAATCATCATCGCTACCCTGCAACGCAGCTCCGACGATACGAGCAAGGCACGGCTTGCCGAAAACATCCGCATGGTCTTTAAAGAGGCGGGTGCTGAAGCCTACTCATCCGGCGATTATCCTGGCTGGAAGCCCAACGTCAACTCGCCCATCCTTCAAACCATGAAGAAGGTTTACAACGAAAAGTACGGTAAAATCCCGGAAGTAAAAGTAATTCATGCCGGACTGGAGTGCGGCATTCTTGCAGGCGCCTACCCTCACTGGGATATGATTTCGTTTGGTCCTACCATTCGTCATCCCCATTCGCCGGACGAAAAAGTACACATTGGCAGTGTGGGTCTTTTCTGGGACTATCTCGTGGAAACATTGGCTAATATTCCATCAAAGAACTGATATTCAATACTAATCATCCCGCATCCTGATTAGCATAATGCCACAACAGGATGCCGGGATTTTTTGTTGTCAGTCAGATATTTCAGAAAATTTCAAAAGATTGATTGGGGAGAAACAAATATTTCTCTACCTTTGCACTCCCAAAATAAGACACCATGAAACGTACTTATCAGCCGTCGAACAGGAAGCGCAAAAATAAACACGGGTTCAGGGAACGCATGGCCACCGCCAACGGACGCCGTGTGCTGAAGGCCAGAAGAGCCAAGGGAAGAAAAAAACTTACCGTTTCTGACGAACGATAATCCCTGCGTTTTCAACATAAAGTATTGCGAAGGCGATGGTTTAACCATTGCCTTCGTTGTTATTACTCAAACCCTTTAGGTTGCACCACCAATAAAGCGTAATTTCGCGAGGCTTTCCAAAGCCACATTTCGATACAAATGGAACAATTTTTGGCTTTCGTCTTCTATGTTATTGTCGGCCTGTATTTGCTCAGGCTCATGTTTCTTTACCTATTCCCCTGGCTGGTCAGGCGTTGGATGAAAAGAGTCGTCAAACGCATGGAACAGCAACAAAATGAACATCAGGCTGAACCTTCCTCTCCGAATACTTCCACCCGGAGCAAACTTGACGACTTAGGAGAGTATGTTGATTTTGAGGAGATTAAAGATGATAAAACTTAGCTATATGAAGCATCTGTCGAAGTACATCAAGTCAGGTATGCCATTTTTCACGGCCATACTGGTGTTTGTCATGGTCACTTTTGCTTATCTGCATCCTTTGCTCGAAGGAAAACAGATCGAACAGCATGATATCGCCATGTTCAAGGGTATGTCGAAAGAAATTTCAGACTTCCGCGAGCGAACGGGCGAAGAGGCCCTCTGGACCAATTCCATGTTTGGCGGCATGCCGGCCTGGCAGATTTCGGTGGTTTACACCGGAAACCTGATTCGGCACGTCAAAAAGATTGTCAATCTCGGAATGAGTTACCCTGCCTCTACGGTTTTTATGTACTTCTTCGGATTTTACATCCTTTTACTGGTCATGCGGGTCGATCCATGGCTGAGCATCGCCGGCGCACTGGCCTTTGGATTTTCATCCTACTTCTTCATTATTCTCAATGCAGGTCACAGCTCGAAAGCTATTGCCATAGGTTATATGGCTCCCGTGATTGCAGGTATCATACTGGCATTCAGGGGTAAATATGCCGAAGGTGGTCTGCTCACCGCCATAGCATTAGCCCTTCAACTTGAGGCCAATCATTTGCAGATAACCTACTACCTTATGCTCCTGGTTATCATTATTGGTCTTTTTCAACTTATTGATGCTATCCGGTTCAAAACACTACCGCGTTTTGCCAAAGCGATGGCAGTGCTTATTCCGGCTGCGCTGGTGGCTGCCCTCACAGTGGGCACTAACCTCTATGCCACATGGGAATATGGTAAAGAAAGCATGCGTGGCAAGCCCGTTTTGACTAAAAATGTAGAAGATCAGACCAAAGGCCTCGACAGGAGTTACATCACGCACTGGAGTTATGGCATTGGCGAAACCTGGTCACTGCTCATTCCCAATGCCAAAGGTGGTGCCACCAAGGCCATTGGCTCCGACCACCCGGCACTCGACCATGCCAGCCGCGAATTCAGGCGGGCACTGGCGCAGCAAAATGCCTACTGGGGCGATCAACCCGGCACTTCAGGACCGGTTTACACCGGTGCAATCGTCGTTTTCCTGTTTGTGCTGGGACTCTTTGTGGTGAAAGGAAAATATAAATGGATACTGCTGGCCGGCACCATACTTTCCATCATGCTCAGCTGGGGCAGGAATTTCATGCCGTTCACCGATTTTTTCCTTGATTACGTGCCCGGTTATGACAAGTTCAGGGCTGTTTCCATGACCTTGGTCATTGCCGACCTTACAATGCCTTTGCTGGGATTTCTTGCGCTATGGGAAGTGTACAAAAACCCGCAAATACTCGGCAATAAAAACAAATGGCTTTATATAGCTTTTGGATTGACCGGCGGGCTGGCGCTGATTTTCTATATGTTGCCCTCGGTATTTTTCAATTTTTTCAGCCAGTACGAGCTGGAGCAATTTGCAAGGCTACGGCAGGACAGTCCTTCGGATGCAGGACAAATCAATCTTTTCATGCAGGAGCTTGAAAAGGTGCGAATTGCCATATTTCGTAAAGATGCCATACGCAGCTTTTTCTTTATCACCCTGGCCGCAGCCATGGTGCTGGCATACAGTCGTCATAAATTAAAAGCCAACTGGCTGACTGCAGGCATCACCTTGCTGATATTATTGGATATGGTGCCGATTGATACCCGTTACCTGAATTCGGGTGATTTTATTCCCCGGCGGAAATTTGAAAACCCCTTTGAAGCCTCAACCGCTAACCGCGAAATTATGCAAAGGCAGCAGCCTAACGAGCGGGTGCTTGACCTGACCAACAGCACCTTCAACGATGCGTCAGCCTCCTATTTCCATCACTCGATAGGCGGCTATCATGGTGCTAAACTGCAACGCTATCAAGACCTGATTGAGCATCATCTGCAAGCCGAAATTTCGACCCTTGCCCGAACCCTGAACGATAGCCCCAACCTGTCGGCCATTGATCAGACCATGCGCAACTGGCAGGCGCTCAATATGCTCAATACCAGATACATTATTTTCAACCCTAATGCTTCGCCAATCATCAATATTCATGCCTACGGCGATGCCTGGCCCGTGAAATCGCTGGTTTGGGTAGATAACCCTAATGATGAAATCGATGCCATTGCAAATCACCCTCTGAACGAAGTGGCCATTGTCAACCGCGAGTTTGCTCCGTTACTGACCGGACTTCGCGAAACCGCAGAGGCGAAAGGTAAGATTGAATTGATGGAATACGAACCTAACCATCTAATTTACAGCGCTAATCTTGAAACAGAGGCTTTGGTGGTTTTCAGCCAGATCTGGTACACCGCCGGCTGGAAAGCATTTGTAAACGGACAGGAGCAGCCATTGATCAGGGCCAACTATGTGCTTCGCGCATTGCGTCTGCCTGCCGGCGAGTCGAAGGTGGAGATGCGTTTCGAGCCGAAAGTATGGAAAACCGGTCAGGCCGTTTCGCTGGCCTCTTCAGGTCTCCTCATTCTGTTGTTGTTGGTTTGGATTGTGATGCAGGTGAAACAGCTTGCCCGCAGCGAGGCATGAAAAGGGTGCTCATCATCACCTATTACTGGCCGCCCTCGGGTGGGTCAGGTGTGCAACGATGGCTCAAATTCGTCAAATACCTGCGTGAGTTTGGCTGGGAACCGGTGGTTTATACGCCGCTAATGCCCGAAATGCCTTACGAAGACCCTTCTCTGCTTTGCGACGTTCCCGATGGTATCGAGGTACTGAAAAAACGCATTACAGAACCGTATCAGCTCTACAATCTGTTTACCGGAAGGAATCGCAAAGCACGGTTTCAACACGGCTTTTTGCAATCAGAAAACAATGAATATCAATCGCTTACGAAACGCCTGTCGGTCTGGATTCGCGGAAATCTGTTTATCCCCGATGCAAGGTCGCTCTGGATAAGGCCTTCGGTTCGGTTTCTTAAAAAATATCTTCAAAAACATCCGGTGGATGTCCTGGTGAGCACCGGCCCTCCTCATTCCATGCATCTTATTGCACTGAGCATCAAAAGATCCACGGGTATCAGCTGGCTGGCCGACTTCAGGGATCCATGGACAGGTATCTATTATTTTGATAAGCTGAAGGTGGGTAAACGTGCCTTACAAAAACACCAAAAACTCGAGAAAGCTTGCCTTGATGAAGCCGATTTGGTGCTGACAGTGGGCAAAACCATGCAAAGCGACTTCGCAAAGATGACCACTACCCCTGTGGAAGTGATCACCAACGGCTACGATGATGATGACCTTCCGGCCGGTGATACCATTAGGCCATCGGACTTTACCATCATGTACAGCGGCATTTTTCTGCCCGACCAGAATCCAGTGGAACTTTGGCCCTGCCTGCGCGATATGCGGCTTAAGGATGTTGAATTCGGTCGAAAGCTGAAACTGCATTTTGTGGGAAAAACAGATGCCGGTATTCTTGCCGACATCCGGGCGGCCAATCTTGAAGATTGCCTAAAACTCACCGACTATGTGCCACATGCCGAAGTGCCTGTGCAACAACAATATGCAGCTGTCCTGTTGCTCAGCATAAACCGGATACAGAATGCCCCGTACATCCTTACAGGAAAGGTGTTCGAGTATCTGGCTGCCCGAAGGCCTGTACTGGCATTTTGTCCGCCCGAAAGCGATGTGGCCGAAATTATCCGCAACACCAATGGCGGCTGGGTGGTTCCATTTGGCGATACTGAGGCCTTGAAACAGGCTCTGACGAATGCCTACGAATGGTACAAAAGCGGTGAGGCATGGCCTTCGGTAAACACGGAAATGTTTGCCCGAAAAGTGCTCACAGGCCGACTGGCAAGCCTGCTCGACAGGCTGAGCGCTGAAACCTGATCAGCCGTTTTCCAGAATATTCTTTACGAATTTCTTGATATCATAGCCGACGTTAAACACCTTGTGCACTTCGTACATGATTGGATAAGCCGTGTGCGGCACACGCAATTCAGTCAGCAGCTCGTGAAAGACATTAACGGCAATGCGACCCTCGAGCACCACCTTTTCGCTGATGCCCTGCGTAAAGAAACCCTTGCCGATGAGCAATCCGAGGGTCCGGTTGCGGCTTAGGTCGTTGAGTGCAGTGAGTGAGAAATCGCCAAAACCACAATAGTTGAAAATCGTTTTTTCCTGCCCGCCAAACCTGACGAGCAAGCTGCGCATCTCGTTGATGCTGCGCGAAATGACCAGAGAGCGGAGGTTAGGCGAGTCGAAATTGGCATCCACAATGCCAATCACTATGGCATAGATGTTTTTGAGAATACTGGCATACTCTACACCCCGGATATCCGTGCTGAAGTCGAGATAGACAGGCGTATTGTCGAAAAGATCTTGCATCACTTCAAAAACTTCGCTGTTCTCCGAAGCGGCCGTAAGGGCCGTTGGCTGCCTGTTGAGGATTTCCCTGGCAAAAGAGGGGCCTTTGAGCGATACCAAAGCATTTGGCATGATGTCGGCAATGGCATCGGGAAGCAATCTGCGCTCAGGACCGAAGCCTTTGGCAAGATTAACCAGGATGGCACTGCGGGGTATAAGTTCCTTGTTTTCTTCAAGATAACTTGTCACCGCTACCGAAGGTATTGCAAGAAAAACAAGATCAGCAGAGGTCAGAATTTGTTTGTCGGCAGTTGCCTTCAACAATGGTGTAAGCTGAATATTAGGAAAATAGGCTTCATTGACGTGTTCCTGATTGATCGATGCTATCACTTCGGGCTCCTGCGAGAGCAGTTGTACCTCAAAGTCCTCGTCAGAGGCCAGGATGTTCCCCAGTGCTGTGGCGATGGCTCCACTTCCGACAAATACAATTCGCTGATTATGTGAATGTTTCATTCGATATGCCAATCTAAACGGTCACGAAATTACGATAATTTGAGCTTTGCAAACGACTTCAGCCCAATCGTATGCCCGGCCTGAAAGCCGGCTTCGGGTGTGTGGATATAGTGAAAGCAGGTAGAATTATTGCCTGATTAAGTTGTGGATAACCGCGTGCAGTTTTTTCTGTCGCAATGTGCAGTCGAAAGATGGAAGCACCTTCTTCTGTATCGCGCTGAGCTTTTCGGGATCCATGCTCATTGCTGCACTTATGGCCTGAGCTGCGCGATCAGCATCCATCTGATCGATGACCGGTATTCCGGAGCCCTCAAAAACCTCGGCGGGGCCGCAACGATTTGCAATAACCGGCACACATCCGGCAGCCAGACCTTCGAGCAGAGCAATGCCGAAAGACTCCTGTCGCGAAAACTGGCAGATGACGCGCGTACGGCTATAGATTTCCTGCAGCTCTTCGAAAGCAACAGGCCAGTGCAGCTCAACGTTTGCCGGTGCCATCTCCTGTGCCGCTTCGAGTGCTTCGCCACTGAGACCTACAACCATAAATTTATACCGGTCCATCAGGGCAGCAGCACCGAGAAAAACGTCCACACCCTTAATAAACAAAGTTCGTTTCGACGAGGCCAGAGCTATAGTCAGCACCAGCTCGCGCTCGCCCTGTGCAGCGGGAATGATCAGTGCAGGCGTGTAGCAATTATGTACAACAATGGATTTGGCTGCTAATCGGGCTGATACATTACGCTTTAAATCTTCCAGGGTAAAGCGCGACACTGGCAGGAGCACATGGGCAAGCCTGACGGTGAGCAAAAGGCTGATACGACCAAGGATTCTTGTTTTTGTACCATATTGATATTCAGGCAGATATGCCGCATCAACGCCACCTATCACCACCACACACTTTTTGCCGGTGAGTCGGGCGAAGATTACCGGTAATACGGTATGAAAATCGGCAAACCAAACATAAATGAGCCGGCAAGTCCAGATGTTGCGCAGCAGGAAAATCTTTTCTCTGATGAGTTCGGTTAGCACACCAATTCCTTTCTGACGCCTGAACCTGAACACTTTAACCGGACCCATACTCCGCAGCATTTCCTCGTCGCGCCGCACAAAGGTGGAAGGGTGCAGCTGGATCATCAGAATAGCTTTCCGGCTTTGCTCTTCCCTTTTAAATTTCATCCCGGGTTGATTCTTGAAGCGAGTGACCGGCACGCATAATGCTCGCATTGAGTTCGTAGCCGATGAGCAGGATATAGGCGTTGAAAAAGATCCACATCAGCAGGATGATAAGTGTGCCAATAGAACCATATAAAGCATTATATCTGCTGAAATTGGCGATGTAATAATTAAATCCCAGGGTACCGAATACCAGCAAGAGGGTTGCCAGGATAGCGCCCGGACTAAAAAAATAAAAGTTCTTCCGTTTGGCCGGAGCGTAATAGTAAAGAATGGAAGTGCTGAAAAAGACCAACGATACCGAAACCAGCCATTTGACGGCAAAAAGTGCCCAGATGGTGAGGTCTCCGGTGATCCAGCCCTCTTTAATCAAATAATCAAGGACATAACCTCCGGTGGTCAACAGTGCAATAGAAACAATAAGCATCATCGATAACACGATAACCAGCATGAAAGAAATGATGCGTTGCTGAAACCAGTTGCGCGTTTCGGTAGTGTGCAGACTGGTGTTGAATCCATCGATGATGGCGCTGATGCCATTTGTGCTGAAAAAGAAAGTGAGGATAAAGCTCAACGACAGCAATCCGCTGTTTTGTTTATTGATGATATCATAAATGATACTCTCGACCATGGTAAAGGCTTCCGGTGGTATCACACCGGCCAACATTTCGAACAACGAGTCCTGAAAGTTCTTGACAGGCACGTAGGGAATTAAGGTGAACAAGAACAGGATAAATGGAAAAATGGCCAGAAAAAAGTTGAAAGCTACGGCCGAAGCCCTCAAAGAGACAGCACCTTTAAAAAGTCCCCGTATGTAGAGCGATAGCACCTGCTGCAATGTTATGCCTCCAAAGCCGGGCAATCTTACACGGCTAAGCAGTGCGTTGAACCTCTCTTTTTGCCATTTATACCTGTTCAGATATTTCGACCAAAGAAGCTCGGATTTTCGTTGCAGTTCGCGTAATTTCATAAGCTCAGGCGATAGCCCTTAGACTCATATCGAGGCTCCGGATTTGATGGGTAAGCGCACCGACCGAAATAAAATCGACACCTGTGGCGGCATATTCGGCTATAGTGCTCTCGGTGATGCCACCGGAAGCTTCTGTTTCATATCGCCCGTCAATCATCTTAACGGCTTCGGACAACTTGGCCGGACTGAAATTATCGAGCATGATCCGTTTGATTCCGCCACACTGTAAAACGATCGCAAGTTCTTCAAAGTTTCGTACTTCCACTTCAATGTCAAGGTTTTTGCCGTTCAGATCGAGGTATGTCCTGACAGCATTGATGGCCTTATCGATACCTCCGGCAAAATCCACGTGGTTGTTTTTGATCATCACCATATCGAACAATCCAAAGCGATGATTGTATCCCCCGCCGATGGCTACGGCCATTTTTTCGAAAATCCTGTTGTTGGGCGTAGTTTTGCGGGTGTCGAGCAGTTTCGTGCCACTGTTGCCGATCAGCGAAACATAATGGCGTGTGCTCGTTGCAATGCCACTCATTCGCTGCATATAATTGAGCACCAGTCGCTCGGCCGACAATATGGAACGCGCACTTCCCGAAACCATGAATGCTTTATCGCCGGGTTTCACCTGATCGCCATCATTCATCAGCGGTTCGAAAACCAAGCCGGCATTTACCTTGCGAAATACCTTACGGGCAATATCAAGACCAGCCAGAATGCCTTCCTCTTTAATCAGCAACATGGCCTTACCTTCTACATCGGCGGGAATAATGGCCTGACTGGTGTGGTCGCCATCGCCAAAGTCTTCGGCAATGGCCAATTCAATAAGCTTGTCGATAGTGCTGTCTGCGTTCATTTACGTTGAATGCTGAAAGAAAAGATCTTATGTCCCGAGGGCTGCTTTTCGGCCTGAATATACAATCGATACTCCGTTTCGCTACTGGTGTAGGTTCCAATGAAAAAATCGTTGCGTGGGTTGAGCGCTCCCTGTTGGCTTATGGTGATGGCTGAAGGAGGATACTGGCGGAAAAAACCGGCAAGTACAGTCTGCAACTGCGAATGGTTGAAGGCTCCCCGCTGGGTTGGAAGCTCCACATCGACCATTGGCGCCATAAAACCCAGCAATTTTTTGGCATCACTCTGCAGGATATGATATACCCATGCCTCCTGACCAGCAGGCTTGGTTACCGTTTGCGCTGATGATTCAGGAAGCAAGACAGCCATCGCAAAAATGAGTATGATCATACGGGAAACGGACATGCAGTTATGTTTTCAGCGTGTAAATTTAACATCATTTCATCAAGGTGAACGTCCTTAAATGCTGCAAAATTCGTACCCGTTTTTCGTCAGGTTTCAGCCATCATCATTCATAATAGGCTGATTGGTTGCTTCAAATTGAATACCTTTGGTGATGTTATTAACTTCCGGCCTATGCATTGCAAAACATTCAAAATCAGCTATACATCAAGCCTGATGGCACTTTTCATGATTTTTCTGCTTACAGCCTGCGAACCTCCAAAGCAGGAGTCGGAGACTGAACGGTTTGAAAGGGACCTGAAAAGTTTTAACAGCCAGATGGACAATCTGGGTCAGCAGGTGCAGCTGCTTGAATCCATGCAGAACGAACTTGACCAACTGGAAAAGCAACGCGCAAGCGGTGACATCAGCGATGAGGAATTCAAACGAAAAACAAGCATGGTAAAGGATACTTACGGCAGAGCACTGGCCAAACGTGAGCCACAACGAAACTTTGCCGGTTTGCCATCCTGGGCCATCGAACTGGGATTGAGCCTGCCCAATGGTATGCAGCTCGATCAGGGTTTTTCGCAGATCACATCGGTAAATAATCCGGACGAAGGATTTAATTCGGTGTTGTTGGTTTTCAATGGCGATTATCAGACAGCCATGCAGGAGGCCAGCCGTATTGCCCGTCAGGCCCGTGTACCGCTTAGCAAAGATTTTGAGGAAGCCCGCGAAATTGCTCAGAAATACAGCAGCAATCCTTTGAAGGGAATTGCCTACATGAACTTCGAACCCTTCAAAAAAGATGCGCCGGTTAATATTTCTATTACCGTGGACGAAACCGGCGTTCTCACCATCAGCGCAGTGGATGTTCAGCAGATGAACCGCCAGCTTGAGCGCGGCCGAAACATCAATACTCCTGCTCCATGAACATTGTCATAACAGGTGCCAGCCGCGGCATAGGATTCAGTCTGGTTAATCAATTCGTTCATCAGGGCCATCGTGTGCTGGCCGTTTCCAGAAATATTGCGCCATTGCAAGACATCGAAGCGGAAAAGCATAAGGGCTTATTAATTCCACTGCGTCTTGACCTGGAACAAACTGCTTCTGTAGCGGAATTGCATACAACTGTGTCCCGGCATTTTGAACATGTTGATGTGTTGGTCAATAATGCCGGATTGCTCATCAACAAGCCGTTTCAGGTATTGACAGATGATGATTTCGACAGGCTTTTCGATGTAAACGTAAAAGCGCCATTCAGCATCATTCGTGCTTTGGAAAGCCTGTTTGCACCTGATTCTCATATAGTTAATATCGGCAGCATGGGTGGATTTCAGGGCAGTGCCAAATTTTCCGGACTTTCGCTCTACAGTGCCAGCAAGGGTGCTCTGGCCATCCTTACCGAGTGTCTGGCCGAAGAACTAAAGCCCAGAGGTATTAAGGTCAATTGTCTGGCTCTTGGTGCAGCGCAGACAGAAATGCTTAGCGAGGCCTTTCCGGGCTATCATGCTCCGGTCAGCGCCGACGAAATGGCTGCTTACATCAGCTGGTTTGCCCTGAACGGCCATCGGTTTTTCAACGGAAAAATATTACCTGTATCTGTTTCAACACCATGACAAAACAAGCAGAACATATCGAACACCCCGGAGTGGTAGTCAAAGTATTTGACCAGTATGTGGAAGTAAAGGTAATGTCGCAGTCGGCCTGCAGTGCCTGTCATGCCAAAGGCGCATGTTCGATGGCCGATATGGAAGAAAAGCAGGTCAATGCCTTGAAAACGCCCGGCAGCAGCTACACCGAAGGACAACAAGTTACGGTTTACATGCGCAAAAATCTGGGCAATCTGGCCGTTTTTTATGGATACATAATTCCCTTTTTGTTGGTCATTATCATGCTCTTTGGTCTGGTAAGCCTTGGCTTCGGACAGGGGAAGGCAGGCCTTATCGCGCTGGCCACGCTTGTACCCTATTATATTGTGCTTTACCTGAACCGCAACCGGCTCAATTCAACTTTTGTTTTTTATGCAAAATAGTCAACTGACCGGGAAATAGCCATTTTCGTGTGACGCTGAGGCGGAATACTTTCAAGCACTGAGGCATCATTTATCGTTTTGAAAAAGCATTTAGTCCGGCATAAATTTCTAAAGCCCTGCTTTTCATTAAACACAAAAATATCCCGATATTTAAATATGTTCTAAATTGCTGATTTTCTGTCAATTTAGAATATTTCTAAACAATTTTACAGCCCGCTGAATATCAATCTGTTTCGCAGTGGAGCAAATACATCTAATCAGATTAACAACGTCTATTTAACTGATTTATATTTAGTTACGAATCAGATTCTGGTAATCGCACAATCAATTATTTTCCCTGTAAACTTTCTATTTTTGCTTTGCTGTTTGCACATTAACAGCAAACAGCGACGGATTGTGTAATCAAACATCCTGAGCCGTGAACGATATCATTATCAATGCATTGCTTTTGCTTGGCCTTTTAGGCGGAGTAATGGCAGTGATTCTATTCTTTGTTGCACAAAAGTTTAAGGTAATCGAGGACCCGCGCATTGACCTGGTGGACGATGTGCTGCCAAAAGCCAACTGCGGAGGTTGCGGATATCCCGGCTGCCGCAACTTTGCCGAGGTCAGTGTGAAATCGGCAAGCGAAAAGCAAAGCCTCGAGGGACTCAACTGCCCGGTGGGCGGCAATGCCGTGATGAAACAGGTGGCGGCTATCCTTCAGCTTGAGGTGGCCGAGCTCGACCCGCAGATTGCGGTAGTGCGTTGCAACGGAACACCTACCCATCACCCTTCGCGTGTGAGCTACGAAGGCGCAAGCTCATGCACTTTTGCACATAACCTGTTTGGTGGCGAGGGCGGCTGTCATTACAGCTGTCTGGGACTGGGTGATTGCGTGGTATCCTGCGATTTCGATGCCATCCATATGAATCCCGAAACCGGACTGCCGGTTGTAAATGATAAATGTGTGGCTTGCGGTGCATGCGTAAAGGCATGTCCGCGCAACATCATCGAACTGCGGCCACGCGGCAAGAAAGACCGCCGCATTTTTGTCAGCTGCATGAATAAGGACAAGGGCGGAATAGCCAAGAAAAACTGCGAAGTGGCCTGTACCGGGTGCACCAAGTGCTTTCAGGTGTGCCCGTACGACGCCATTACCATGGCCGACTACCTGGCCTATATTGATGCCGAAAAATGTAAGCTATGCCGGAAATGCGTGGATGTATGCCCCACCAATTCGATTCACGAAATCAATTTCCCGGCTCGTAAGATAAAGGTTGAAACCGGCGATGGCAGTGTTGCCGCAGAAGCAGCGGCTGCCCGCAAAGCCGAAAAGGTCATTAAAGAGAAACCTGCAGCCGGCGAAAACGAGAAACCGTCCGAACCCACAGCATAAGACCGTTAGAACCTATGAAACTCAAGACATTTGCACTGGGCGGCGTTCACCCCGAAGAGCACAAGCTATCGGCCAATGCACCCATCGAAAGCTTGCCCTTGCCTGCGCAGCTGATTGTACCTTTGGGTCAAAACCTTGGCGCTCCGCCAAAGCCGCTGGTCAAAAAAGGTGATGAGGTTAAAACCGGGCAGCTCATAGCCCGCGGCGAGGCCTTCATTTCGGCCAACCTCCACTCGCCTGCCACCGGTAAAGTGCTGAAGGTGGATGATGCACCCGACGCCTCAGGCTACCGACGCCCGGCCATATTTATTGACGTCAGCGGCGAAGACCAGTGGGCAGATGGCATCGACAGCAGCAAAGAACTGGTACAAAGGCTCGACTTTAGCCGCGATGAAATCATCACAAAGGTAAAAGAAGCCGGAATTGTTGGCCTTGGAGGGGCTACATTTCCAACGCATGTGAAGCTGATGCTCCCTCCCGGCAAAACAGCTGATTACCTCCTCATCAACGGAGTGGAATGCGAGCCATACCTGACTTCGGACCATCGCATGATGCTCGAAAATGCTCAGGAAATTATGCAGGGTATCCGCATGATGATGATTGCACTCAACGTGAAAAAAGCCATCATCGGCGTGGAAAACAACAAACCCGACGCCATTGCCCACCTGGCAGCCATGGCACTATCGCACCCGGGCATCAGTGTGCAAGCGCTGAAAGTCAAGTATCCGCAGGGTGGCGAAAAACAACTTATCAAGGCACTGCTCAACAGGGAAGTACCTTCGGGCAAACTGCCCATCGAAGTGGGTTGCGTGGTTTCGAATGTAGGCACGGCCTTTGCAGTTTACGAGGCTGTGGCCAAAAACAAACCATTGATAGAAAGGGTTGTCACCGTCACCGGCATCGGATTGGCCAAACCATCCAACCTGTTGGTGCGAATCGGCACTCCCGTCAGTAAGCTCATAGAAGCAGCCGGGGGCCTGCCCGAAGGCAGCGGAAAAATCATCAATGGCGGCCCTATGATGGGCAAAGCCATGACAAACCTCGAAATTCCGGTGGTCAAAGGGTCTTCGGGCATCCTCGTTATGCCCGGCTACTTGAGCAGCCGCAAGCAAGCTCAGCCCTGCATACGCTGCAGCAAGTGCACCACAGTCTGCCCTATGGGTCTGGAGCCTTTCCTGCTGTCGAAACTCGCCAAGCTTGAACGCTACGAAGACGCTGAAAAAGAACAGATTATGGACTGCATCGAATGCGGTTCATGCCAATATACCTGTCCGTCGAACCTGCCGCTGCTTGATTATTTAAGGCTGGGAAAATTCCGCACGGGACAAATGATAAGAAACCGAAAATCATAACGACGCATGAGCAAACTGATCATTTCCGGCTCACCCCACATACATGGCGACGAAAGCGTCAGCAAAATTATGTACACTGTGGTGCTTGCCCTCGTGCCGGCCATGCTGGTATCGGTATATTTCTTCGGGTTCGACGCCATAAGGGTGCTGGCCATTTCGGTGGCAGCCTGTGTGGCTTTCGAATGGCTGATTCAGCAATACCTCATCAAAGGACCGCAAACCATAGGCGATGGCTCAGCGGTGGTTGCAGGCGTTTTACTGGGCTTCAACGTGCCGGCCAACCTGCCCTGGTGGATATTGGTCATCGGCGCGCTGGTTACCATCGGCATCGGTAAGATGTCGTTCGGCGGACTGGGACGCAATCCGTTCAACCCTGCTTTGGTCGGACGTGTATTTTTGCTGATTTCCTTTCCGGTGCAGATGACCTCTTGGCCTGTACCTAAACCCCTGTTTGCCGAAAGCCTTACTGACGCGGTGACCGGACCCACAGCGCTTGGCCTGCTGAAAGAAGGCGTTGGCGCAGGAAAAACCATTGATCAGATCATGAGCGACCCTCATATGCCCGATTACATCGACCGGCTCACAGGGAATATGTCCGGCTCTCTGGGCGAAATGTCGGCCATCGCCCTCATCCTTGGCGGCATTTTCATGGTTATCCGCAGGGTAATCGACTGGCAACTTCCTGTAGCTATTATTGCTACGGTTTATGTCTTTGCCGGCATATTCCATCTGATTGATCCTCAGCATTATATCGACCCCATGTTTCATTTGTTTACCGGCGGGCTGATGTTGGGAGCCATCTATATGGCCACCGATATGGTGTCGTCGCCCATGAGCATGAAGGGAAAAATTATTTATGGCGTGGGTATTGGCTTGCTCACCATCATCATCAGGCTATGGGGAGCCTATCCCGAGGGAATTTCCTTTGCCATCCTGATTATGAATGCTTTTACGCCACTTATCAACATGACGCTCAAGCCCCGTCGATTCGGCAAGGTGGCCGGCTAACCAACGGAAAAACGCAAAGCAATGGCACAAAAATTAGCATCCAATTTTCCGAACATGGTGATTACCCTGCTTGCGGTGGCTTCGGTGGCAGCACTCAGCCTCGGAGCAGTGTACAACTTTACCAAGGAACCCATCGAAGCTGCCCGAAAGAAGAAACAAGAAGAAGCCATCCGACAGGTTTTACCCGCTTTTGACCGTATCGAAGCCGCAAAGGCATTATCGTCACGTGGGTCCGACTCGCTTAGCATCTTCTATGCCTATCAGGGCGACCAGCTGGTTGGTGTTGCTGTTAACACCTACACAAACAAGGGTTTTGGCGGACTTATCAGATTGATGGTTGGTTTGTTGCCCGATGGCACCATCAACAATACGGCGGTACTCGAACACAAGGAAACTCCGGGCTTAGGCGACAAGATGCAGCAAAATAAATCGGACTGGAGCCTGAAGTTTAATGGGAAAAATCCGTCAGCCAACAACATTCACGTGAAAAAAGATGGCGGCGAGGTAGATGCTATTACCGCTGCCACTATCAGCTCGCGTGCTTTTGTGGATGCAGTGCTCCACGCCCACGAAACCTACACCAAAAATCATGGAGGACAGCAGTGATGAATAAGATGCAGAATTTTACCAAAGGCCTTATCAAGGAAAACCCGGTGCTGGTGCTGCTGCTGGGTCTTTGTCCTACACTGGGGGTAACAACATCGGCCATTAATGGCCTGGGCATGGGATTGGCTACCACTTTTGTACTGGTGATGTCGAATCTGGTCGTTTCACTGATCAAGAATCTTATCCCCGACAAGGTGCGCATACCTTCGTTTATCGTCATCATTGCCTCCTTTGTTACCATGGTTGAGCTGCTCATGCAAGCCTATGTTCCTGCGCTTTTCGAGCAGCTGGGCCTCTTCATTCCCCTGATTGTTGTGAACTGCATCGTGCTGGGACGTGCCGAAGCTTTTGCTTCGAAGAACAGCCCGGCTAATGCGCTCATCGACGGGCTGGGCATGGGACTTGGCTTCTCCCTTTCGCTCACCATACTCGGTGCGGTACGCGAGCTGCTGGGCAGTGGCGCTTTGTTCAGCATCAAGCTGATTCCCGGCGACCTGATGCTGGTATTTGTGCTGGCGCCCGGTGCCTTTATCGCCCTGGGCTACCTGATCGCCCTGAGCCGTAAGTTCAACAAGTAAATACTGAACATCATGGAATACATCATCATTATCATATCGGCCATCTTCATCAACAACATTGTCCTGGCACAATTTCTGGGCATTTGCCCCTTTGTGGGCGTTTCGAACAAGATCAGCACCGCTGCCGGCATGGGCGGAGCCGTATTGTTTGTCATGACTGTGGCCACTATCGTTACCTGGCTGATCCAAACCTATCTGCTCGAAGCATTAGGTATTCAGTTTTTGCAGACCATTGTGTTCATCCTTGTCATTGCCTCGCTGGTGCAGATGGTCGAAATCATCCTCAAAAAGGTAAGCCCGTCGCTCTACTCAGCCCTGGGTGTTTTTCTACCTCTCATAACCACCAACTGTGCTATTCTTGGCGTGGCCATCCTTACCATTCAAAAGAACTTTAACCTGCTCGAGGGCGTGACCTTTGCCATTGGCAATGCGGCAGGCTTTTCGCTGGCGCTGGTCGTTTTTGCCGGCATACGCGAGCACCTCGACCTGATGGAAGTGCCGGCCGGTATGCGCGGCGTGCCCATTGCACTGATAGTTGCCGGTATCCTGGCTTTGGCGTTTATGGGATTTACCGGACTTGTCTGAGAAGGATCCTGAGCATTAAAAAAGCCATCGGTCCGAACCGGTGGCTTTTTTTATGCGTTATGAAAATGTGCGGAAAGATTTCTGCTCACCTTCTGGAGCATTTGGGCAGCTTAAAACTGATATCGGGAGCTGCCATCTCTTCGCACATTGCGGGGTCGCAGCAGGTGAGGCAGACCCGCTTGAAGGATATAAAATTCAACAACTTAACGTCTGGAGATATAAAGCCCTCTTTGACAGGCTCTTCCCGCATGAGGTCGGTGGTAAGGTATTTTTTGTTCGAATCGGCAAATACAGTAACCACCACAGCATCCTCGCCCAGCATTTCCTGCGCCATTATTGCCCCGATAAAGTTGGCGCCCGACGAGATACCTACACCCAGACCGAGTTCGGCCGAGAGCTTCTGGGCCATGATGATGGCATCGCCATCGTCAACACCGATAACTTCGTCCAGTTTTTTGAGCTGACAGATGGAAGGAATAAACTCGTCGGAGATGCCCTGAATACGGTGCTTGCCCACTTTGTGACCTGTGGAAAGTGTGGGTGAATTGGTGGGTTCGAGCGGGTAGGCCTTGATGGCCGGATCCTGCTCTTTCAGAAACTTTCCTACGCCCATCACGGTTCCGCCGGTACCTACACCTGCAACGAAAGCGTCGGGCCGAATACCACGAAACCTGAGCTGCCACCATATCTCGGGGCCGGTGGTTTTGTAATGCGCCTCGGTATTATGCTCGTTGCTGAATTGATGAGGTAAAAAACCCCCGCAGGCTTCAGCCGCTTCGTTGGCCATGGCGATGCTGCCAAGAAAGCCACCTTCCTCCTTGCTTACTAATTTGATGTTGGCCCCAAGCGAACGGATGATGTTTTTACGCTCGTCGCTCATCCAGTCGGGCATGAAGATATTTACCTTATGGCCGAGCGCCCTGCCTATGGCCGCAAACGAAATACCGGTATTTCCGCTCGTAGCCTCAAAAATCTCCATGCCAGGCTCCAGATGTCCGCTAATCAATGCCTGCGAGAGGATGTGAAAAGCCATACGGTCTTTGATACTGCCTGTCATATTGAGATTCTCGGCTTTTGCGTAGATGCGGCGCTCACGGCCTTTGTAGAGGAAGTTGATTTCGAGCATGGGCGTATTGCCTACCATACCCTTTAGCGATTTGATAAGGTGGATACCAGTTTGCATAGCAACAGCGCGCGGTTTTGGTTCGCCCCAAAATTACGGAATACTTATCGCATGGCAAAACACGGTTTTGCCAGTATTATTCGACGATATCTCAACCAAAAAATGTCATCTTTGAACCGTACAAATAAGTGACATTGATCTAAGTTTAACACCAATTTCAATGAATGATTTGAGCTATATTCTACTTTGACCATTAAAAATTTAACTAGTGCAAAAAAGCCAGTAATTTTAAAGACGGTTACCAGACTAGTGTTCGTCAGGTGCGCAAAGCGGTCTGTAAGAAAAAAATCATGTTTCAAAAAATATATACCCAAGTATGATTCAAAAACAATCAAGCTATATGGTGCTTTTGCAGAGAACATCTATACCCTGGATGCTGAAAGATCTGCCACAGGATGAAAGTCATAAGTAACCTTTACCCAATACAAACCATCAAAACAATTTTATCTAACAAAAGACACCCAAAATGAAAACAAGTCATATTAGTAAAGTTAAAATTCAATATGGTGAAGACATAAAAGGCATGGATATCCAGGAAGGTATATTCAACCTTATCAAATCCGAGCATCCCGACTTTGATAAAAACAGTTACATCACCCTGGCTGAACTCAACAACTATAGAAGATTGTATCTGACAACACTGATTATTCAAGAGAAAGGTGATTTGGAATCCATTGACAAAGAGGTTATGGATGCAGTAAAAAATAATGCTATCCTCTCAGAAAACATTCAGGAAGAAATTGAGGCCAAACTCACTATTGGGCAAAAAATTGCCGATAAAGTTGCTGCATTTGGCGGCAGCTGGACTTTTATTGTGATATTCTTTTTATTCATTTTAATTTGGATGACAACTAATATTTGGTTTTTAGCAACAAAACCTTTTGACCCCTACCCTTTTATTCTTCTCAATCTTATCCTTTCTTGTTTGGCAGCCATACAAGCCCCAATCATTATGATGAGCCAAAACAGGCAGGATCAGAAAGACAGACAACGCAGCGAACATGATTATAAAATAAACCTGAAAGCGGAGCTGGAGATCAAGCTATTGAGTGAAAAAATTGACCATCTGCTTGTCCATCAAAATAAAAAGCTGTTGGAAATACAGGAAGTCAAATTTGATTATCTGGAAGGCCTCATAAAAGCAATAAAAAAGAAGTGAAGCTGTCAGGCATCATTGTAAGCTCAAAATGTGATCAAGGGCACGCCTGGTTTAAAACATGAACAAAACGGTCGAAAAGACATCATCCGGGTGAACGGTATATAGTTGAACAAGAAAGTTTGTATAAAAGGCCGGATATCTCGCACCCGGCGTATTGACCCTATGTTCATTTTGGTTAATTTGCACAACCGAAAAGTCAGATCCCTCAATGGAGTTTTTACTTGCCATAGGTGCCTTTATGGCGTTTTTTTTAGCCTGGCTCCTGCACATCAAGAAAGATAAAAGCAAGGCCGACTATGCCTTATCGCTCCTGTTTTTAGTCAATGGACTAACCATCCTGCTCGGGTTTCTTGAGATCATCAACCGTAAGGCTGGCTATCCCTTTGCATTCATTCTGCACACTTCCACCCCACCCATCCTGCTGCACGGACCGCTGATGTGGCTGTATGTGAGCTACCTTACAAGGCCGAAGTTCAGACCAAAACCTGTCCACCTGCTTCATCTGCTGCCATTTGCGCTGGTGCTGATGCTCTTTGTCTTCAAAAACTATATGTTACCCGCCGAACAGCGCATTGCCCAGGAGGACTCGGAGGCCTTCCGGCAGCAGCTCATGTTCCCGATAGTGGTATTGATGATTTTTGCTTCTACGCAGTCTTATTACTGGTTCAGCTGGGTTCAGCTGCGAAGGCACCGAAAAGCCCTTGAGCGCTATTTTGGTAATCTCGACCAAAAAGATCCCTTGTGGCTGAGGCACTTGCTGATTGGCGCCGTCATTTTTTATGCAGCCATCAGCCTACTGTATATTACCGACTATCTATTTAACCTCATGCCCTATGGTAGTTTGCAGATAACAGGTTATCTATTTGCCGCGGTCTATACGATTTATCTGGGATATCATGGCTTTCGGCAGGGCGATGTATTCACTCAGGCAAACGTTGAAGTAGCCCTCGAAACGCTTGTCGGGGAAACGCCGGGTGAGCCGGCACCGGAACAGAAGGAGGTTTTGGCATTGCAAAGCCTCATGGACAGAGAAAAACCGTACACCAACCCCGAACTCACGCTGGCACAGCTTGCCCGCGCAGCCGGCATGACGCCCGCAAGACTCTCAGCACTGCTCAACAGGCAACTGGGGATGAATTTTTTTGAGTTCGTTAACCGGCAAAGAGTGGAAGAATTTATGCTGCAATCGCAAACAGAGGAAGGTCGGAAGTTTAGCCTGATGGGAATAGCCTACAATTGCGGATTCAACAGCAAACCCACCTTCAACAGGGTTTTCAGGTCGTTAACCGGTAAAACACCCAGCGAATGGCTGGCCGAACAGAAAAAGTGAAAGCCCCATCGGACAACCTAAGGCAGCAGCGCATGGCATTCGAGGCCTTTGCAGCAACCCTGATGCCCCACGAGCTGGAGTATGTGAGCAGCCGACAAAATTTTAAAACAAATGAAAATCGTTTAATCCTCAGTCAGTTGCGCGAATCGCTCCTGCGGCCGGCACAATTTCGCGGGTTCGACCGGAGCATTGACAAAAGGCATTATTCTTACGTGAAAAAATGGATTGAGGAAAAGCTCATTGCCATTGATGCCGATGTGTTTTTCGAAAGACTTTCCGAACTGGATAAGAAAATTATGACAGATGCGCTGAGCGCCGAAGATGAGCGCCAGATGCTCGCTATGATCAGGGCCAGCCGCAACACGGATTATTACTTTGTTCGCTTTTATGAGCTCATCCAAAACTACCGTTATTACCTGCTTATCAGGATGCGGTACAACTATTTGAAAACCATCAACAGTTACCTGGAAACCCATCGCGAAGGCTGGATGCGCTCAAAAGCCATCAATCAGGAACTGCACGAAGCCACACGCGATATCGTTGATCAGTACGCCCTATCGACAGGAGAATCGAAGCATTGGGAGCAGCGGCTGATCAGCATTTTTCTGGATGAAACACTTGATGGGCTGAACCGCTATTACGCTATCGTGCGTCTGACGTTCATGTACTACAATTACAAAGAGTACGATAAACTGCTTGAGCTATACCGCCAGCTGGATCAGCTGATCAACAGCGGCATTATCTACAGCCGCAGGATTCTGGCCAACTACTACGCCAACCTGGTGCTGGTGCACTCGCGCAAAAACGAAAACGAACTGGCCATATATTACGGACGGCTTTCCATCCGGCACAAGGGAAGCGACTTCCTTTTCTATCTGACCAACCTTTGCAGTGTGCTGCTCAGGTGTGGGCATCACGAAGAGTCGCTGCGCTTGCTCAAGAGCCATCTTCCCGAATTCCGCAATACCATCAGCCCGCACAACCGCATAGGCTTTGCTTCGCTTTATATCCAAAGTCTGGCGTTTAACGGGAAGGCTCAGCAAGGCCTGAATTTTGCACGTCAGTTTCTCGACGAATTCCGGCAGGAACTTTTTCAGTTTCGTTGGCACTTGTTTTTCAGCTCGATGTTGCTGGCCCAGTTCAGGCTCGAGCGCTACCGCGACATCATACGCACAGTGCGGCGCTACGATTTAGTGCGACTTGAAAAAGGTCGCATCGGTCGCGCCGGTTATATACCTTACCTGCAATGGTTCTACGAAGTGGCCCGATACAAAGAGTGCCATATCGACGCCGCGGGTCTGACTACCGTATTGCGACAATCATCCGCAGGCTTATGGCACGACCCGCACAGGGCCAGGCTTATGGAAGATCTGCTTTCAGAACTCCGGCAACACGTGTTCGATTTGGATATCAGGGCCATCCACAGCGAATCCCCATAGGCAGAAATAGTTACTTTTGCAGCTGTTGAAGGCCACATTACCATGCAGTTTTTACTCTCATACCTCAGCGAACTTTGGCACCTCACCAGGGAAATGGCACCATATCTGCTGTTTGGCTTTTTGGCTGCCGGTGTGCTTAAGGTGTATTTTCCCCGCCAATTGCTGGTGAAATATATGGGAGGAAATACTGCCCGCTCCTCGTTTAATGCCAGCCTGTTAGGCGTTCCCATGCCATTATGTTCGTGCGGTGTGCTGCCGGCAGGCATCTCGTTGCACAACAATGGCGCTTCGAAAAGCGCTACAACTTCGTTTCTCATCTCGACGCCGCAAACAGGCGTTGACTCTATACTGGTCACCTACGCCATGTTGGGGTTGCCTATGGCCATCATCAGGCCTGTGGTAGCCCTGCTTACCGGATTTGCAGGTGGCGTGGCTGCCGGAAAAGTGGAAAATGAAAGCGACAATAAAGTTGTCCGGGCCACAGAGGAGCATATTCCCCGAAGCTTTGGCTATATGCTGCGCTATGCCTTTGTGGATTTTATGGGCGATATCAGCCGCTGGCTCGTTTACGGACTGCTTATTGCCGCCCTGATCGCAGTTTTGGTGCCCAACGACTTCTTTGCCTCCACCGTTTCGAATCCCGGCCTGCAGATGTTGCTGGTGCTTGTAGCCAGTATTCCGGTTTATGTTTGTGCTACCGGCTCAGTTCCTATAGCTGCAGTGCTGATGCTCAAAGGCATTTCGCCCGGCGCTGTACTGGTATTCCTCATGGCCGGTCCGGCCACTAACGCAGCATCCCTCACAGTTCTTCACAAAGCACTGGGTCGCAAAACAACCATTGTTTATCTCGTTACCATTGTGCTCGGCGCTCTTGTTTCAGGTTTTATAGTCAATTTGCTGCCTTCGGCATGGTTCGAAGTTTTAGGTTCGGGTCATCATCATCACCAACATGGGATACTGCCGGATTGGATTGCGGTCGGGTCGGGAATTTTACTTATAATACTTATTTTCAATAGTTTATTTAATCAATTTCGTGAAAAAACCAAACATCAGAATACCCCTATGGAAGCAAAAAAGTTATTGGTAAAAGTGGAAGGCATGAGTTGTAACCATTGTGCAAGAAGCATAGAAAGCAATCTTCGCAGTCTTGACCAGGTGACGGATGTTCAGGCAAGTTTCGAACGCAACGAGGTACTGATCGAAGGAGACCACATCAATCTTGAACAAGTGAAGAGCATAGTCGAAACACTGGGATATTCCTATATCGGAGTAAAAGGACAGTCGGAAAGCATTGAAAGACCGAAATAACATCATTGTAAAATATTTACTTTTAATATGATGCGAAAATTCAATCTTATACTCATCATTTTCATCAGTTGGCTCAGTGCAGTTGGACAAGTTGAAACCTTCGCTTACCGTTCGGATGCACTTGAGGTGCAATTGCTCCACATACCTACGCAACGACTGGCTGCACTTTCGTGGAAACAGGCCGGTAGGCCGGGTTTTGCGCTGCTTCAGCCGTCGGAGCCGGATCAGGGACAGATGGAATGGCGTCAGGCTGACGGTCACGCACTCTTGTCAGGAGCTGTCAGGGAAAACCTCATAGAAGGCCTGATCAGTATTGGTGGCGAAACCTTAGCTGTTAAACTGGAAAAGACTGACAATCCATATCTTAACGATTGGCGTTTTATACGTTCCGAGGGTAGCTACCGTCACAAGAACGATCGCGGCACAGGCGCCATCATCGAGCTGAATTACTATTTCCCCGACCATGCCGGACATTCGCTGATTCCTGTGCTCGCCTCATTTTATGGCCTCGACGCTCAGCTTGCGGGGCCTGAAGCCATGATGCAGGCCGATGTGGATGCCTTTGTTGACCGCTATCGTCAGACGAGCACCAGTGCCGAAGGCAACACTTTGGACATGAACTGGATGAAAAGCGCAACGGGTTTCCCGGTTTTTGTCAGTGGGCAGTTGCTTTGTTTGGCAAAAACTTCGGCTGTCAGCACGGGTTCAGGATCAATGCGCAATCATGCCGACTACACGCTCATCGATTTGGGCTCGAACCGGCGGCTTACCTTCGAAGATATTTTCAGGGCCTATGCGAAAGAGGAGCTTTCGGCCCTGCTCGGCACAGCCTTGAAGTCGATGTTTATGATAGAATCAGGTACTGAACTAAGGCAGGCCGGTTTTTTTGTTGACAAAGTGTTGCCCAACGAGAATATTTTACTTGGTGCCGGTGCGCTGGGTTTTGCTTACAATGTTTACGAACTCGGCCCGCCCTCCAAAGGTCAGCCGGTGGTCATGCTCCCTTTCGAGGCAATTGAGCACCTGTTGCAACCGGCATTTGCTGCACAGCTCCGTGTTGCATCCGGCAGGCCCTAACCAATGTTGGGACAACTGCTTTTGTGTTGGCAATCAATGTTTTCTGCGCCAACATTGGCA
>DAOKYW010000012.1:30635-100255 GCA_035325985.1 Bacteroidales bacterium | reverse complement strand
GTTCCCATCATTTTCAGGTTTGCAATCTTGCAAGCAGCAGCTTAATTTTGAAAAAAATAATCGTCATGAAAATTCTCGTTACCGGTGGCACCGGATACATAGGCTCGCACACCGTAGTAGAGCTGCAAAACAAAGGCTTTGAGGTAGTGATTGCCGATAACCTGTCGAACTCCCAGGCCTGGATTGTTGACGCAATTGCCGAAATCACCGGCATTAAGCCGCATTTCGAGTTGATTGATTTGAGCGACAGGGCACTGACGTCGGATTTGTTTAACCGGCATAGTGATATTAAGGGAGTCATTCATTTTGCTGCATATAAGGCTGTGGGCGAATCGGTGGCTCATCCGCTGAAGTATTACCGCAATAACCTGGTTTCGCTGATGAATATTCTGGAAGGTATGGCAGCCTGTGGCGTTCCAAACCTGGTATTTTCGTCGAGCTGCACCGTTTACGGACAGCCTGACGAGTTGCCTGTATCGGAAAACGCGCCTGTGAAAAAGGCAGAGTCGCCCTACGGCAACACCAAACAGATATCAGAAGAAATTATTCAGGACACCCTGAAGTCGAACAGCATGCTCCGGGCTATTGCGCTGCGCTATTTTAATCCCATCGGGGCGCATGATTCGGCCATTATTGGTGAACTTCCTTTAGGAGTTCCCAACAATCTCGTGCCCTTTATCACCCAGACAGCCATTGGCATCCGACAGCAGCTCAGTGTGTTTGGAAACGACTACAACACGCCCGACGGCACCGCCATACGCGATTATATTCATGTGGTTGATCTGGCGCAGGCCCATGTGGTAGCCGTGGAGCGCATGATAAACAGCGGCATGAAATCGGCTTTCGAAATCTTTAACCTCGGCACAGGCAACGGCTATTCGGTATTGGATGTCATCACCTCGTTCGAGCGTGTGTCAGGACTTAAGCTCAACTACAAGATTGTTGACCGCCGTCCGGGCGATGTGGAAAAAGTGTGGGCCGATCCCAGCTGGTCCAATACCGAACTGGGCTGGAAAGCCCAGCGATCGCTCGATGAAATGACAGCATCAGCCTGGAAATGGGAACAAGCCTACCGATCTAAATCCAACCAATCATAAAGCATAAAACCCGAGACATGAAAAAAATTCTCATCACCGGAGGGGCCGGATTCATCGGTTCGCATGTGGTCAGGCTGTTTGTGCAGAAACATCCTGAATACCAGATTTATAACCTGGACAAACTTACCTATGCAGGTAATCTGGCCAACCTCAAAGACATAGAGCATCTGCCCAACTATCACTTTTTGAAGGCAGACATCGTTGATGGCGAAACCATTCAGCAGCTGTTTGCTACATATCAGTTCGACGCCGTAATCCATCTGGCCGCCGAATCGCACGTTGACCGTTCGATAGCCAATCCTATGGAATTTGTCATGACCAATGTGGTGGGCACCGTCAACCTGCTCAATGCTGCCAAGCATTTCTGGGCAAATAATCTGGAAGGGAAGCGATTTTATCACGTTTCTACCGACGAGGTTTACGGCTCGCTGGGCGCAACAGGCTTTTTCACCGAAGAAACGCCTTACGACCCCCACAGCCCCTACTCGGCCTCAAAAGCCAGCAGCGACCATTTTGTAAGGGCTTATCACGATACCTACAACCTGCCTGTTGTGCTCTCGAACTGCTCCAACAACTACGGTCCGAATCAGTTTCCCGAAAAACTCATACCACTGTTTATCAACAATATACGCCACAACAAACCCTTGCCCGTATATGGCAAGGGCGAAAACGTCCGCGACTGGCTTTATGTGGTTGACCACGCCCGCGCCATTGAACTGATCTTTCATCAAGGCAAGGATGGCGAAACCTATAACATCGGCGGGCATAACGAATGGACGAACATCGACCTGATTAAAGTCATCTGCCGTATTATGGACGAAAAACTGAACCGTGAGGCGGGCACCTCCGAGAAGCTTATCACCTATGTGAAAGACCGTGCCGGTCACGATCTTCGTTACGCCATCGATGCAGGAAAGTTGCAACGCGAACTGGGCTGGACACCATCGCTGCAGTTTGAAGAAGGCATACGCCTGACCATCGATTGGTATCTGAACAATCAAGAATGGCTCGACGAAGTGACCTCGGGTCACTACCTAAAGTATTACGAGGAACAGTACGTAAAAAGGTAGAGATTGTCATCTTTACCGTTCAGGCATACAGTGGCATTTTTCAGCACGACAAGCTGGGCTTATATCAGCCCCATGCCCAAAGCGACAGACAGCAGCATCAGCATGATGGCCACCAGGGTCTGAATGCTTCTGTAGGTTACTTTGCGCAACATACGGTTGCCGAAAAAAGCGCCTGAAACTGCCGAAAGTATGGCTATAGTGAGCAAGGCAGCGTTTTCGTGAAGCTGAGCCGATACAAACCTTGAGGCATAGACCGACAGTCTGGAAAAATCGACCAGACATGCTATGGCGACACCGGTGCCTATATAGGCTTCCTTCGACAATCCGCTCTTAATAAGAAAAGCGCTCCGGATTGCACCCTGCATGCCCGATAAGCCGCCAAAAAACCCGCTCAGCACACCACCGATAAACAGCTTGTCCTTGCCAAACTGAATCTTGTTGACTGCAGGAGACAACTCCGCCAGCGAAAAAACGATGAGCAGCAGAGCAATGATAACTTTTACGGTTGTTACCTCGAAAAGTCTGCCCCACAGTTCGTACTGATACAAGACGGGCAGGCCGGTGATCTGCAGCAGCACCCATGCTCCGCCAAAGGCAGCAAAAAAGGCAGGCAAACCAAACCGAAGCAGGACACCATTGTCGGTATTGCGTCCAACAAGCGCAATCTTAAAAATATTGTTGGCAAAGTGTACAACGCCGGTGAGGGCAATGGCTACATCAACCGGGAAAAAGACAGCAAAGACCGGCAAAAGAATGGTGCCCAGCCCAAAGCCTGAGAAAAATGTCAAAAGAGCAGTAGCAAATGCCGCAATCGCGATGATGAAGTATTCCATAGTAGTGAAGTTGCCCGCCGAAATTACGCTATTTCGCTTTTAAATCATGCATTTGTTGCTCAGGCTTTGGCTTAAACAGCGCTTAAGGCGATTGAAAACGGGATAACTTTCGGCATCTATTCTTATCACGATTGCTGTTTCGGAATGGTTCAGTGGCGGCACTGGCAAGACTTTTCCTTGGGGGATTGAATCCTGATGAGTACCTTTGCACTTTTGTGGAGAAGCGAATCTACTATGGAGAATTATTTGCTAAGTGTAATTATCCCTGCATACAACGAAGAACGAACGATAGCCGATGTGATTGGCAGGGTTTTCAAAAGTCTGGAGAACAACAATATTGCCGGTGAGATTATTGTGGTTGACGATGCTTCTAAGGATGCTACTATTCAGCAGGTTGAACAATATATGGCAAAAAATCCTGAGCATGCCGTCAGGCTCATCATTTCAAACACCAATCGGGGCAAAGGCTATGCCATCCGGCAAGGCATTAAGGAGGTGAAAGGAAATTATGTTTTAGTACAAGATGCTGATTACGAGTACGATCCGAGGGATTACCCAAAACTGCTTGGTCCGGTGCTCGTAGGCATGGCCGATGTGGTTTATGGCTCTCGTTTCATGGGCGGCGATCCGCACCGCATTCTCTTTTTCTGGCACAGCATAGGCAATAAATTCCTGACTTTCGTGTCAAACATGTTCACTAACCTGAACCTCACCGATATGGAGTCGGGTTATAAATTGTTCAGACGCGATATTATCCAGAATATCCGGCTCAAGGAGAACCGTTTTGGTTTCGAACCCGAAGTAACCGCCAAAATAGCCCGCATACCGGGAATAAGAATTTATGAAGTAGGTATCTCTTATTACGGCCGAACCTATGCCGAGGGTAAGAAAATCAACTGGCAAGACGGATTCAGGGCCATATTCTGCATTCTGAAATACAATCTTTTCGACCGTAATCATTACATCAATCCTATAAAGCGCTGATTGACAGACACAAAAAAATCAGCTCCTATTCTTTCCAGCCATCGGGCAAAAACAACTCCACCTTAAAATCGTCAAGGAGCACTTCTCCTTCACCGGGTAGCCAAATGGTTGCCCTGAATGGGTCTGTCGGTTTACGCACTTCAGGGGTCAGATAGTATAACTCAACCTCATTCCAGGCTCCAATTTCAAACGATTCAGGGTCAGGAAGCCGGCTCTTGTAAGCATAGGCATAACCATTGTGCATGAAAGTAGCGGTAAGGTAAAACGGCTGGATAGCCGGAGAAGCGTTGGCATATACCCTGGCCGAAACCCTGATTATACCAAATTCGTGCAGCGAAAGTCGTTGCCAGTCGGTTTCGTAAACAGGCGAAAAAGGCTGCTGTGGACTCAGCACGAAGAAACCGCTGTCAGCACCGGCGGGAGGCATGCTTGCAACTGCCGGCTGATCATCAAAAGTGTAATGAGCCAGCGTGCAAACACGAAACCTGCGCCCACTTTCGAGCAGCTGCTCAGGACTCTTTGTACGATCGACAAGCCAGAGCTTTTCAAGATCAGCGGGTGGCGCAGTTTTCAGAAAGACAGCCCGGTAAGCCTCCCGTGTCATCCTTGCACTATGGATGTGACCCTGCAGAAACTGCCAACTCTGAAACTGGTTGAAGGCCAATAAAAGCAAAAGCAATACGAAAAACGGCACCTTTACCATCCACGATGACTTGAGCACGCTTTGCAAAAGATATCCCATTGGTATAGAAAGCATTACATAACCGGGAATTACTGCCCTCTGACTGAAGCTATCGGCATACCACCAGCATGACCAGCTGGCTATGACATAGAACGAAAGGAGAAAAAGGACAAATACAGCAAGAAATACTTCCCGTTTTTGCTTCCATAAGTTGATAAATCCGATGATAGCCAGCGCCATCAGCGGTGTATATAGCAGCCATCCTTTGCGAAAACTAAACAACACCTCCATGATGTAAGGCTGAAAAAACTCCATGCCCTCGCCTGCATTTCCACCATAGCTATAAAACAGAAACTTTCCGGTAAGCCATTTAAAATAAATGAGTTGCAAGCTGCCTACAGCAATGGTGGTCAATATCGCTACACCTATCATCTTCCAATTATGGAGCACAAGCTTCCACTTAGCCATCAGCGAATTGCGGTCGTAAACACCCCACAACAAAGGCACTATGGCTACCAAAATTTCGGTAGGCCGGCTCAAAGCAGAAAGTCCTATCGTAAGCCCCAACATTGCGGCAGTTCGCATGGTCGGCTTTTGGTGCCACCTGATGGTGAGCCAAAGTACGGCAGCAAAAAGAAAAAACAGGTAATTGTGCGACATCAGCCCCTGACCATGCCAAACGGTGTGAATCATAAAATTTGTTCCGAACGGAATCAGCACCAGCAACAAGGCTGTGATACAAGGCGGGAAGAAATGCAACATGGCTTTGCGAAACAGCGCAAGGCCGGCAAGGGTATAAATGAAACTGCCATACAACAGGCTGGCCTGATAAGGAAAGGAAAATCCATCCATCTCGTAACCCGACACATAAGCCCACAAATGGCCGATAAAAAACCATGGGCTGTAGAGCACCGCCATACCCATCGGATATTTCATCACCCAGCGACCGTCGGGCATCGGCAGGGCCTGATAAAAACCGACAGTGTTCTGGTATTTGGCAATAATACCCTCAACCACTGCAAAGTTTTCGAGGCCAAGGTCGTGGTAGATAAAAGTAAAGGGGAGATAGAGGTAATAGCCAAAAATATCCCAGGACAGCAGGATTGACGGAAAATGCGACAGGAGCATGGCCCCCAGCACTGTCATCGTGCCAAGCATGACATAAAATGAAACATCAGCCCTTTGCAGGGCGTTTAGAACCCGGCTTTTACTCATTCCTCTTTTGCTGTTTATTGTTTTCCAGCACCCACATGGCATCCAGCCTCAGCATCTCATCCTCGCTGATATTGCGCTCAGTAGCCTTTTGTATGATAACCTTCATCCAATCTTGGCTCGACCTGATACCGGCAATGATTTGTTCCAGGCTTTGAAGGTCCTCGGGTGTAAGGCTTTGTTGTTGCTTAATGGCCTCATCGAGTTGCTCGACAAAACCAAAACCAAAGCGGTACATATTGGCATCGGTGAGCAGGATGATGATAAAATCGGTTTCGAGCACGCGCAACAACAAGTCAACATTGCGGCGCTCAACCGGTTTGCTGCCATTGCCGGGATAAATCTGTTCGTTGTAGTACCAGAACGCATGTTCGCCGAATGCTTCTGTGGCATATCCGCTGCCAAACCACTGCCAGTAATAGCTGTCGCCCACCACCATCACTTTTGGTGCAGGGCCTGTTTTGATAAAACTCAAGTCAGGATAAGGCATTGCAAAATCGTTGGGTGGCACAAGGATATTCAAGCCCTCCCACAGGTCGCGGTCAGGCGAGCGCAACCGGCGCGAAACTTCAATGCTTTTTATGCTGAAATCGAGCCATTTGCGGCCCGATACGTATTCCATCGTGCTGATGAGGCTGTCGAAAGCCAGGGCCATGCCATAGTAGCTCCAGTGGATGCCACTTTTGGGGAAAAGGGCATAGCGTGAGGTATCGCGCATGGCACTGAACCAGGGGTTGCCTTGAATAACCGTAACTCCCCGGTCAGTGAGGGCCTGAGCATAGGCAAAATCATTTCGTGTAATGTTTTCCGGAATGTTGAACATGTCGGGCACATGCTCCGGATAAAATGAGGCCTTGCCCGGTGCCAGCATCACCAGCAGGTGTTTGTTGCGTGCGCGGAGCCAATCCGAAATATCGGCCAGTTGTCCGGCATGCTGCTGCACCTTGTCGTGGCCCACAAAGTCGAGCCCATAAAGGGCTTTGATATAGTTAATCTCGTAAAGAAAACCATGCTTTCCTCTTACCACCGATTGTGCCGTTATGGTATCAAACAAGCTATATCTCAGCTGGTTGTAAATTCTGACCAAATCGGGCCTGAATCCAATATGATGCTCGACCCAGTTGTTCAGGCTATCCTGATAAGTGCCCTTGTAGAAGCCCGAAAAACTGAATGCCGGCTTTGGCGGCATTGTAAAATAACCTTTAAGACCTCTTACTTTCGGAAATCCGGTGAACTGCTGAATAGCGGGCAGAATGAGTACAACTATAAGCAATGCAGCAAGAACCTTCCTGAGGGTTTTCATGGCTCAGAACCTAAAATAGATGAAAGGATTGAAGCCTGATGAGGTGATGGCTCCGAGGCTGAGCACCAGCAATACAATCGATGCCAGCGCCATGAAGATAAGCGACCTGAGCGATTGATCCTTGGAAAAAAGGCGCTGCTGCCAGGCTTCAACACCAGGAATATAGGCCAGAAATGCGAATATACCTCCAAAAGTCATGGTCATCCACACCTCGCGGCTTACCGGCAAGTGGTTGTTGCCGCCAAAACCAAACATGCCTGGCAAAAATTCGGAAACCTGCGACATGCTTTCGGCCCTGAAAAGCACCCAACCAATCAGGGTAATGAAAAAAGTGATGAGCAGGCTGGGTAGTTTTCCGATACGCTCATAAAACCTGAGCAGGAAAAGTCGGTCGAGAATGAGGAAAGTACCATGAAAGGCACCCCAAATGACAAAATTCCATGCAGCGCCATGCCACAATCCTGAGATGAGAAACACCAGCCAAAGGTTGAAATACATCCGTCGCGGGCTCACTCTGTTGCCACCCAGCGGAATATAAAGGTAATCGCGCATCCAGCGTCCAAGTGTCATGTGCCACCGCCTCCAGAATTCCGATATGCTGCGCGAGATATAAGGATTGTTGAAGTTTTCAGGAAAATCGAATCCGATCATACGGCCAAGACCGATGGCCATATCGCTGTAGCCGGCAAAATCGTAGTAAATCTGAAAAGCATAGGCCAGAATGCCTGCCCAGAGTGTAACAGTATCCAGCTGAGCAACTTCGGCAGCAAAAACACTATCGGCATAGGCCCCCAAAGGATTGGCTATCAACACCTTTTTGGCCAGACCCACCGCAAAACGGAAGAAACCCGTGATGCGATTGTCGGCAGTTTCGTTCATGCGGCGATCGTTGAGCTGATGGGCCACTTCGTTGAAACGCACGATAGGCCCGGCGATAAGCTGCGGAAACATCAGGATGTAAAGGGCCAGATCGCTCACACGCTTCAGCGGCGGATGCATACCACGGTACACATCAATGGTGTAGGTCATCTTCTGAAAGGTGAAAAACGAAATGCCGATGGGCAGGGCAACCTTTGTCCATTGAACAGGCCCGCTCCCGAAAGCCATAAGTAAGGCATCCAGATTTTCGATGAAAAAGTTGGCGTATTTGAAATAGGCCAGCAATCCCACATTCATGATGATACTTGCAGCGGTAAAAGCCCGCCGCAAAGGGCGCGAAGGCGCAGCATACATGAATTTTACAAGATAAAAATCCACGATAATGCTGATGACCACAATGAAGATGAAATCAGGCGCACCCCAGGCATAGAAGAACAAGCTGGCCAGCAATGCCACATAATTGCGTAACCGGTGTGGCGAGATGTAATAAAGCAACAAAAAGGCCGGAAGGAAGTATAGAATAAACAGACTGCTGCTGAATACCATCGCGCCGATCATATTTGTGAACCGGCAAATTTAGAGTTTTGACTTCATCGGCCAAACAGATGGCCATAAGAAACCTCGACTTATTGAGCAATGAATTCAATTTAGCGCATCAAAGCGCACCAGCAAGGCTTTATGGAATCACCACCTTGTGCATGGAAATCAGGCACCACAAGCCATAAAATGGCCGGTGCATGACTTAGAGCGCGATCACGGCACTGATCAGGCCGGGAAATTTATTCTCGTTGCCTTGCTGCAAAAGATACATGGCTGCATCAAACACCAGCAGAAATCCACCCTGAAGTACAACAGCCCTGCCAAAGCCACGGAGCAATTCGGGGCGCTTTTCTGCTTTTGCTGAGCGATGCCACAGATAAGCACCTGCTGCCACATAAAACACATCAAGACCGGCGTTGATCAGATAGAGCCGCTTGATGCGCAGATGCTCGTCAGCAAGTTCGGGAAAAGGTGTGGAGGATATGTCTTGTTGCGAAAAGTTCCAGAGTGCATAACCGGCAATGCCAAGATTCACGACGTTCCAGGCCAGATTCATCTGATGGAAGTGCTTTGCGGAGCCCTCCGTACGAGCCATACCCACAGCACCGATGGCCATATTGGCGATAGCCCAGCTACCCAGCACGTACATTCCCGTCTGGTTGGTATGCAGGCTCTTTCGAAAAAAATCTGTTTCAGGCGATTGGGCAACAAGCCACAACGGCAACAACAGGAAAAAAGGGAGAAAAATACTTTTCATCTGAAAGCGGTTGAATGGACTATCCATAAACAGCCATGTCGTCTCCGATGTTCAATTACAGTTCGGCAAGCCTGTCGAGCGTTGTGCGTATTAACTTTTCCATGTAAGGATGGTAGTTAGGCGCAAACTTTTCGGTCACCCTGTTGGCGATAATCACGCACAGCGTTAAGGCATCGTGGCCCAAAAGCCGGCTAAGGCCATACAGGGCCGAACTTTCCATCTCGAAGTTGGTGATTCGGTGGCCGTTGTAGGCAAACGATTCAATTTTAGTATTCATCTGCTTGTCGGGCAACCTTAGTCTCAGGCTTCGGCCCTGAGGTCCGTAAAAACCCGGTGCAGTGGCCGTTACTCCTTTTAAATATGCTTTACCTACTGTTTGGAGCAAACGGTCGGAGGCTTTGACCACATAAGGATGAGGCAACAATGGATTCCAGCCTGTATGAGCAATGAAAGCATCGGTCATGCCAGAATCCGTTACCTCGTTGCAGCCTTCATAAAAATAGAGAAGACCATCCAGTCCGAGGGCATACTCCGAAGCCACCACGCTGTCGCCAACCGGCACATCGGGTTGAAGCGCCCCCGAAGTACCCAGTCGTATCAGCTTGAGCCTTGTATGCTCCGGTTTGGGAATTCGGGTTTTAAGATCGATATTGAATAGTGCATCCAGTTCGTGAACCACAATATCAATGT
Source organism: Bacteroidales bacterium (assembly GCA_035325985.1). GTDB lineage: Bacteria > Bacteroidota > Bacteroidia > Bacteroidales > F082 > JALNZU01. Next base: position 90,208 of record DAOKYW010000012.1, on the reverse strand, counting down.
TGTCGGTACCCATTCCGGTGGAAAGCACAGTAATGCGTTTGCCACGGTAATAGCCCGTATGGGTGATGATTTCGCGGTTTGCCACTTCAAATTCCAGCTCATCGAAAAAAGCTGAAACCTTTCGCACCCTGTTGGGATCGCCAACAAGGATAATGCTTTCGGCCACCTGCTCAGGCATTAGCTTAAGATGATAAACCGAACCATCCGCATTGAGTGGAAGCTGACTATCCGGAATAGGCTTTGCTGTCATAAGATATGCTTTCTACCTTTGCAAAGGTAGTTTGTTTGTCCGATTGATTTTTCACTTCGGACTATTGGTGAACAATGCCTCAAAATGACTGTTTGAAGCACCATATCCAAAAATCTATGTCAACAAAGGAAGGCTATGCCGAAATCATTTCGATTGGAGATGAACTGCTAATCGGACAGGTGATAAACAGCAATGCTGCATGGATGGGCGAACAATTGTTTTCGGCGGGCATTGCATTGCGCAGGGTAATCACCATAGGCGACAATGAGGCTGATCTTCATGAGGCTATTGACGCGGCCATAAGCAGGTCGCAGTTTGTTTTGCTGACAGGAGGTCTTGGACCCACATCCGACGATATCACAAAACCAGCGCTTTGCAGCTACTTTAAAGTGCCATTGGTGTGGAATCAGGAGGCTTATCTTCAGGTGGAAGCCTTGTTTGCGCGCAGAGGCATGTCAGTGTCGGAAAAAAACAGGCAACAGGCCATGCTTCCGGCCAACTGCATTGCTATACCAAATCCCAATGGTACAGCACCGGGTATGTGGTTTGAGCACAACGACTCTATCATTGTTTCGATGCCCGGAGTTCCTTTCGAGATGAAGCCGATGCTTACAAACGAAATAATCCCGCGCCTCAGGCTCAGATTTGCGGGCACCCATTACTTTTTCAGGACAGTGATGACTACAGGTGCCGGCGAGTCGGCAATAGCTGAGCGGCTGAAAGTCTTTGAAATGTCGTTGCCCGGGCAATTCAAACTGGCTTATTTGCCTCAGCCGGGCATTGTCAGGCTCAGGCTTGGGGTTTCGGGCACCGACAGTGAACATCTGATGCAAGAACTCAACCGCAAGGTAGATGAACTGGTGGCGCTTTTGCCTGATCTGGTTTATGGCTTCGATAACGAAATGCCCGAAGAAACCGTTTCGCGCCTGCTGAAGGCTAAAAACCTCACACTCGGCATGGCCGAGAGTTGCACCGGCGGCTATCTGGCGCATTTGTTTACAAGTCTGCCGGGTAGCTCGGCCATTTTCAAAGGCAGCATCGTGGCCTATGCCAACGAAGCAAAGACAGCGCTGCTTGGTGTTGACCAATCGCTCATCGCCGCTTTCGGTGCGGTGAGCAAGGAGGTGGCGGTGGCAATGGCACAAGGTGCACGCAGCAGGCTTCAGACAGATTATGCCATTGGCATCACGGGCATTGCCGGACCGGATGGAGGAACACCTGAAAAACCTGTCGGGACGGTATGGATTGCCTTAGCCGGACCTGATCATACCGTGGCTGAACACTTTCTGTTTGGCGATAAGCGCGACCGTAATATACGACGAAGCGCCCTTGCCGCAATCAATATGCTGCATAAGGCGCTACGTGGCTGAGGTTTTCTTTATGTTTACCCTTCGGGGGCCGCGCTCATGGTATTGATATTTCTATCGACCTTTTTAAACAGACCCTGAAGCACAGTTCCTGGTCCAACTTCAATAACAGTACGTGCTCCATTGGCAATCATATTGTTCATGATCTGTGTCCACCGTACGGGCGAAGTAAGCTGTGCAATCAGATTCGTTTTGATGATTTCGGGATCTGTCACCGACTGGCCTGTAACATTCTGATAGATCGGGCAGATACCTTTCGAAAATTTGGTGGCATTGATAGCCTCGGCAAGCTCGATACGTGCAGGCTCCATCAAGGGCGAATGGAATGCGCCGCCCACTTTGAGCGGGAGCGCACGTTTGGCGCCGGCAGCAAGCAAAAGCTCGCAGGCTTTGGCTATACCGGCTTCCGTTCCGGAAATCACCAGCTGACCGGGACTGTTGTAGTTGGCAGGCACCACAATTTCATCTTTGATGCCTGCGCATATGCGTTCTACCTCGGCATCATCCAAACCAAGAATGGCGGCCATAGTGCTCGGCTTGAGCTCACAGGCAGCCTGCATGGCCATGGCGCGTTTGTAAACCAGCTTCAGTCCATCGTCAAAACTCAACGTGCGATTGGCCACCAAAGCCGAAAATTCACCGAGCGAATGACCGGCAACCATGTCAGGCTTGAACTCATCGCCCAATACCGCAGCCAGAATGACTGAGTGAAGAAAGATGGCCGGTTGTGTGACCTTTGTCTGCCGAAGATCCTCGTCAGTACCCTCGAACATGAGGTCGGTAATCTTGAATTTCAGGATGGTGTTGGCTTTCTGGAAAAGCTCTTTGGCTTTGGCTGACTTTTCGTAAAGGTCTTTTCCCATTCCCGGATATTGGGCTCCCTGTCCGGGGAAAACATAAGCTTTCATAGTATCAGGTTTAGTTAACCACTCAGGGCCGCGCGCTAATCATTGCTTTTGTTGATGGCTTCGCGCGTTGGCTGCAAAAATAGCAATTTAAAAATGCCGGACTTTTAAGCTGTTCGTCAAACTATCAACAATGCTGCCCATATCGTTAATTGTGTAAAAAAAGGAGCAACATTCGTTATTATAGCTACCTGTATATTAAATATGCATCCTGTTTTGTATCAGACTGATGAATTCGGCTCTGGTTTCCATGCGCTGAAAAGCACCCGTAAAATCGCTGGTGGTGGTCACCGAGCTTTGTTTTTGCACGCCCCGCATCGACATGCAAAGGTGCCGTGCTTCGATGACCACAGCCACACCTAAAGGATTAAGCGCCTGCTGAATGGCATCCTTGATCTGGGTAGTGAGCCTTTCCTGCACCTGAAGGCGACGACCATAGGCTTCGACAACGCGGGCTATCTTACTCAATCCGGTGATATAGCCATTCGGGATATATCCCACATGGGCCTTACCGATAAAAGGAATCATATGATGCTCACAAAGCGAGAATACTTCAATATCCTTTACAATGACCATTTCGCGATAGTCTTCCTTGAACTTGGCCGAGAGCAGTATCTCTACGGGATCGTGGTCATAGCCCTGTGTGAGAAACTGTATGGCCTTGGCAACCCGCCTGGGCGTTTCGAGCAGACCTTCGCGTTCAGGATCCTCGCCGATGAGCCGGATAATGGCTTCATAATGCTGCTGCAATTCTTCCAGCTTTTCGGGAGCATATTTTTCTATCTTCTCGTAACCAAGTAGTGGCTTTGAAGGTCTGTTTCCGGTCATGGCAAAAATGTGTCTGAGGCAAAGTTAGTGCTGTTTTTCTCCGGGTTTGAAATTACCGCGAGGTTTCTGCATTTTCACGGCAAGCCTTGACTCGAAAATGGCAAACACCGCATAATAAATCATGAACAACAGAAGGAAAATTTTGGCTTCGCTTCTGTTGATCAGCAGATAAACGACGATAAAAATTAAATACAGCAGCAGCTTGATTCCGGTGCTTATCAGGAAGAAGTTGGCAAACGCATGCTGCTTCTTGTTCATCACGTTAAGGAAAATTCCAAAAAACACTGCTCCTGAAAAGTAGAACAATATTAAGGACCATATCCATCCCATTGTTTGCCATGCAGCCGGCAACCAGGGCATAATCACACCCGTGATCAACGCCAGAGACAGGGTAATCCACAACTGCTTGATAAGATATTGCTTCAGCGTCATAATTTCCTTTTCTTGCCTAAGAGATCTTTGGTTGCATAATAAATGGCAAGGCCCACTGATGACAGGCTTAATAATACCGTGAAGACCGGAAATTTCCAGCCGGTTTGGGTATCAATCCAATACCCGCTTACCACACCCACCAATATGATAAACAACATCTGAAAAGCCATTGCCGAATAGCGGGCATAGGTTTTCATCTGGTCCACGGGCTGTCCTTTTTGCCCTGATGGCTTATCATCAGTCATTGGCTGCTTTGGTGCCTGCCGCTTGCATGCTGCACATGCCATTAAAAACAGCACCCACCTCGATGGCTAGTCTTGTTGTGGTAAGTTCGCCACTGACCACAGCCGATGCTTTAAAAGTTGTCAGGTCGGAGGTGGTAATGTTACCTGCGACTTTGCCCGAAATATCGGCATTGGCACATACAATATTACCCTCAACCACTCCGGTTGGTCCAATTACAATTCGTCCCTGGCTACTGATATTGCCAAAGAGATTGCCATCGATACGGAAATCGCCCTGGAGCTCAATATCGCCTTTGATAACAGTCCCCTGCCCCAGAATATTTCTTACGGCAGAATCATGAACAACGGATGTTAGCTTTCTCAATGTATTGGGTTTTTGATGGATTATGGATAATACTTTTTCAGAAAACGCTCGTACTCCTGAATGTCTTTCTGGCGGTAAAACACCGGATAGTTGGCCAGTGAAACCGGCATGACAAAGAAATCATTGGGGTTGATGCCTCCAAATACATAATCCGACTGCGAGAGTGCAATGCGATAGGCATCGGCCTCGCGGCTATCGCTGAAATTGCCAACTGTAACCAGCGTATATTGATCGCTGAGTACTAGACTTCGCAGGTTCAGGTTGGCCGACCTGAAGTTTCGGGTATTGAAATCGGACAGCCTAACCCTGAGTGGATCGATACGCACCCTTTCGGTGCTGGCAATCACCATTACAAGATGTCCGGAAGCGGGCTCAAAGGTGTAAGGGAATGTTTCTTCAGGTTCCTTGTCCGGGATTTGCTCACCGGGAATGTCAGGTACAGCAATATTGAGGTTATAGGTTTGGTTTATACCATGCAGAATACCTGCTGCCAGTGGTGCAACCGGATTGGTTTGATAGTTGCGCACGATGTTATCGAGCACCACGACCATGGAGTCGACTACAAAGACACGTCCCAGGGCCACCGCTCTGAGAAACTCGAAACGGGGAAAGAGATCTACGTCGTTGCTATAAAGTGAGCGAGCCCTGTTGGTGTTGAGAAGTACCCTGAAGTACTCTTCATTCTGATAAGCCTGAAGTGTTTGTTCGTAGAAGCGTATCGACTCATCGCCCTGAGCAGCCTTTTTAACAAAATACTCCGGGTCTTCGATCACCCTTGCATAATCAGTATTGGGGTAATGCTGCATGATGAGGGATGCATACCTTTGAGCCTCAGCGGTTTCGCCGCGCGCAACGTGCATTCGGTGGAGCGCATACCAGGCCTGCAGCCTGAATTCCGTGTCAAGAAATCGGCTGAGCAGCTCGTTGTAGGCTTCGATGGATCTGGGGTAGTCGTTGAGCTTCTCCTTATATATATAGCCAAGGCTGTTCAATGCCTCTTCGATCATATAGAGGGAGGCATCTTTAGCTTCCTGGGTGAGCGGAAGATTGATCAGATAAAATCCACGATCGGTTTCCGTATATGTTTTTGCTGTCGAATCGGATTGATTGGCTCCGCTTCCTGCGGCTCCGCCCAGGGCAATACTTTCGCTGCCTGCTGATCCCAGACTGGCTTTATCGCTGATGCGCCAGTTGTCTTCAAGCCTTCGTCTTCCCCATTTACGCAGGAATTCGGTGTATCCAAAGCTTAGGGTGTTGGGGTTGTAGAAATACCATTCGCGCGATTGCTCCACGGGCGAACCGCCTCCACGAACACCCGTTTCGCGGTTCATGAGCACATTGCGCTCCATCTCGCGCTCTTCCTGTTCCCGCTTTAGCTGTTCATCGCGAATTTTATTGATAATGCCATCAATGAGTGCTATACGACTCACCGAGTCCATATTGGCAACCCGCAACAGACTATCCTGCTCGCGAATGACGTTGAGGTTCGAAACAAGTTCGCTCAGCACAGCCGCTTTGTTTCGGATGCTGTCGTAGCCGGGAAATTCGCGGTTGAGCGAGCTCACAGCCGTGTCATAATAAGCCTGTGAGTTGATATAATCGTTTCGGTCGAAAAGCATGGAAGCAAGCCTGAGGCTCGAGGCAGCCTGCTGCTGCTTGTTGCGTGTGCTTCGGGCCACTGAGAGCCTGAGGTATTCCATCGCCTGATCGGTATTCCCTTCGCTGAGGGCAATATCGGCAAGAGCCGAATAGATTTTATCGTGGTAATCGTCGTTCTTCGGGTCGCGAAGCATTTTTTTCAGGCTCTTTACCAGATCGCGACTATCGTTGGTGGCACTTTCGAAATTGCGGGCCATATTGATTTTGGCTTCGAATGCCATGGCATAGGATGGGTTTGATTTAAGCACCTGAGCATAATAGCTGTTGGCTTTCTGCTTATCGCCATTAAGCTGATGAATCTGGCCGATGATAAACAGCGACCTTGTGCGGTAATATTTGCTTTTGCTTTCGCGCATGGCTTGTTCGAGAGGTACCAAGGCCTGATTAAATCGCCCTGAGGCAATGTAGAAATCGGCGGTCACCAGGCTGAGGTTTTCGCGCACTTCGCGGGGCATGAGGGTTGTACGGCTCCGGCTGCGAAGCGATTCGAGCATTACCTCAGCCTTCTCGAACTGTTGTAGCTGGATATAGGTGCGTGCCAACCACAAATCGGCCGTATGCGTGATCATGTCGTAGCTGAACTGACGGGCCACAAACTCGAAGGTGCGGCGGGCGCTGATATAGTCCTGCTTGTAGAAATGCGCCTTGCCCATCATCAGATAACTGTCGTCAATCCAGCGCACCTGTTCCTTACCGCCAAAAAACATGGAATGTTTCTGCACCCCAATGGCGCCCTTTTCAATAGCGCGCTCCATCTGCGCATTGATGCGGGCAGCCTCTGCCTTTGAGCCGTAATTGAATACCCTTAAAATGGTGGAATAGTCGTCTTCGGCTGATTTTCTCAGGTCGGCAACACCCGATTTCAGGCTTTCGTTGCCATTCCAGTAAACGTTGTAATGGCTTGTCAGGTTATGGTAAGTGCGCCTTGTCCATGTATTTTTTTTGGTAGAGCAGGCCTGCGCCAGCAGCAAAAAGGCCGGCAGCAACAACCAGTAAGATTTGATATGCAGTGGAGGTTTCATTCCTGTGTTTTGCAACCCTTTCAAACGTCAAAATTAATGGCTTAGTCTGCAACAATATTACAAATATGACGTCTGGCAAAAGTAAGCAAAATCATGCCCTTTTCAGCTTACTCCTGTTACATGCGGAGCTGAAGCACCTATGCATGGCATAATATTGATAACTTTGCCGCCCTCGAGGCATTGATCCGACAAATGGCACGCGACAAAAGAAAATGGTATCAAAAGCTGCACAATAAGTACCGGCTGGTGATGTTCGACGATGAGTCGTTCGAAGAAAAAATCAGCTTCAGACTCAGCAGAATGAACGTTTTTGTGGTGGTTGTCAGCCTAAGTTTTTTTCTGGTTTTTATAACCACATACATCATTGCTTTCACACCGCTCAGGGAATACATTCCCGGCTATACCGATGTGGAAACAAAGCGATCGGTTTACACCCTGCAGCGCAGAGCCGATTCGCTCGAGCGTGTATTCGAACAGAAACAGCTTTTTTTTGATAACATCAGGCGCATTGTGATGGGCTACGAGGATGGCGACGACAGCCTGATGGCCGTGCAACAGAGCTTTCGCAACAAGCCCGCCATCAAGAGCGATACCATCCGGTTTACACGCTCAAGAGAAGACAGCCTGCTCAGACTTGAATTTGAGAGTATCGAGCGGTTCAACCTGCTTGCTGAGGGCAGCATCATACCCGAGTCGAGACGAAGAGCCATGGGCATTGCCAACTTTTTTGTGCCACTGAAAGGAACGGTAACCAACAAGTTCAATCCTTCGCAGCGCCACTTCGGTGTTGACGTTGTCAGCAGGCCGAACGAGGCTATCAAGGCCACACTCGAAGGCATTGTCGTTATCGCCGATTGGACGCCCGAAAAAGGCTATGTTATTGGCATTCAGCATGCAGGCAACTTTTTCTCTGTTTACAAACACAATTCGGTGCTGCTGCGTCGCGAAGGCGATTTCGTCAGAGCAGGCGAACCCATTGCCATTATCGGGCATGGCGGCGAACTCAGCACAGGCCCGCATCTGCATTTCGAACTGTGGTATAATGCCAGTCCGATCAATCCCGAAGACTACATTTCTTTCTGATTCATTGACAGTAAATGCTTTAACTTATTTTGAGAATTGCCTGCAATTGCACTGCTTAAAAATTGACTAATCTTGCAATCCCTTTTAAAATTGTGATTGTTACCTCATCCTGCATTACAATATCAACGAAATTCATCCGCTTAAATGGAAATCCTGATAAAAATTTTTCAGCTCCTGCTTAGTCTTTCCATCCTTGTCATCGTGCACGAGTTTGGCCATTTTATTGCAGCACGCATCTTTCATACAAGAGTGGAAAAGTTTTACCTCTTTTTCAATCCCTGGTTTTCGCTGTTTAAATTCAACTACAAGGGCACGGAATACGGTATCGGCTGGTTGCCTTTGGGTGGTTATGTCAAGATAGCCGGGATGATTGACGAATCGCTGGACAAGGAAAGCATGGCGCAACCGCCTCAGCCCTGGGAGTTTCGCTCCAAGCCTGCATGGCAGCGACTGATTATCATGCTGGGTGGTGTTATCATGAATGTAGTTCTGGCCTTTGTTATATATATCGGTATGCTCACCGCCTATGGCGAACAGTATCTGCCAACCGCTGAGGTCAATCGTTATGGCATTGCCACCGATTCGCTGGGAAGATCGTTCGGGCTGGTAAACGGCGATCGTATCCTGGCCGTTGACGGGAACAAAGTGGCCGATTTCAATAAGATTCCACTGACTATCATACTCGAAAAGGCCCGTACGCTGACCATCGAGCGTGATGGTGAGACCATTACGCTCGAACTGCCGGAAGGCGCCATTGGCCAGCTTGTCAAGCATCAATCGCCGCTGTTTCTTTCAGCCCGCATTCCATTTGTTGTGCAGGGCTTTCCTGAAACATCGCCTGCACGCGATGCAGGTGTGTTGCCCGGCGACACCCTTCTGTCCATCAATGGTCAGGAAGCCAGATATTTTCAAGACTTCAGGGAACTCATACAGCAATATCGTAATCAGGAAATCAGCCTTGGACTTAAACGCGGCAACGACACCTTGCAGCTGACGGTTATGGTTCCCGAAGCCGGCCTGATCGGCGTTTTTCCGGTTCAAAGGCTGGATGCCTTTTTCAACCTTGCCCAAAAAGACTTTACACTGTTCTCAGCCATACCTGCTGGCATGGAAAAGACTATTGACGGCATCAGCGGATACCTTAAACAGCTAAAACTCATTGTTTCGCCCGAAGTGAAGGCCTACGAAAATGTGGGCGGCTTCATCGCCATCGGCAATATTTTTCCGGCTGAGTTTCATTGGGAGAGTTTCTGGAGGCTCACGGCCTTCCTGAGCATTATGCTTGCCGTGCTCAACCTGTTGCCCATTCCTGCACTCGATGGTGGGCACGTCACTTTTCTGATGTACGAAATCATTGCCCGGCGCAAACCCAGTGACAAATTCATGGAAGTAGCCCAGATTATGGGTATGGCCTTACTGCTGGCCTTGATGATTTATGCCAACGGCAATGATATCGTCAAGCTGTTCAGATAGCAGCTTCAGTCCTCAAATTTCGCCCTGAGTGGCCTGAAACCCTCACCCAGAATTTCGTCGGCCTCGATCACCGTGAGGAAGGCTTTGGGGTCGGAGCGAGCCACGAACTCCTGAAGCATAGCCACTTCGCGGCGGTTTAGCACTACATAAATAATAGGCCTGTCGGCTCCTGAGAACATACCGTTTGCACTTATCATTGTGGCACCGCGCTGCAGTTCTCCGATGATGAAGGATGCGATTTCCGGCTGATTGTCCGAAATTAATAATACCAGCTTGTCGTAGCGGAGTCCTTGCATAACCAGATCGATCACCTGACCCATCATGAAAATGGCGACCAACGAATAAAGCGGTATGGCCCAATCCTGAAAAACCACCGCACCGAGCACAACGATAACACCATCCACCATCATCATCAAACGGCCCAGTGGCATACCGGTCCACTTTCCGAGCATCATGGCCATAACATCGGTTCCACCACAGGTGGCCTTGGCTTTGAAAAGCATGCCCACGCCCAATCCGATAACGGCGCCCCCATAAAGTGAAGACAACAGTACATCATCCTCCACCATCGGTTTGCCCTCTGTGAGCCAGTTTAAGCCATCGATAAAGCCGGAGGTGAAGATAAAGCCCGTGAAGGTCTTGGCACCAAACCTAGGCCCAAGCACCTTCAAGCCCATGATCGTGAGTGGCACATTGAAAAAAATAGCCATCAGCCCGACAGGTGTTCCGAAAGTATGATGCAACATGATGGAAATACCATAAATGCCGCCCGGAACAATGCGATGAGGGGTAATAAAGAGTACATATCCGGCAGCAATGATAAAAGCGCCCGAAACAATCAGCGCATACGCCTTTAGCCATGGCCAGCTCAGAAACTTGTACCTTACAATATAAGCCATCAGTCGGTCACTTTTTCTTTCAGCGATTTAAACCCTTCGCCCAGAATCTCGTTGGCATTGATAACGGTTACAAAAGCATGCGGGTCAATCTGATGGATATATTCCTGCAGCATGGCCATTTCGCGTCGGTTAACCACGGTGAAGATAATGGTGCGCTGGGCACCGTTGTACATGCCCTGCCCTTTAATATAGGTGCCGCCACGATTCAGGTCGTTGATGATCTTATCTCTGATTTCCTGATACTTATCCGAGATAATAAAAAGCGTTTTGTCGTAGTTGATCCCCTGCAGTATCGTATCAATCACCCTGCCGGTGATGAAAATAACAATCAGTGAATAGAGTGGAATTTTCCAATCCTGAAAAACTGCCAAACCCAGCAGCACTATGATGGAATCAACATAAATGAGCAGCTGACCAACAGGCAGTTTAGTGTATTTGCTGATGATCATGGCAACGATATCCGTGCCACCTGAAGTAGCCTTAGATTTAAAGATGAGACCAAGCCCCAGACCCAGAAAAACGCCACCAAAAATTGAAGACAGCAATGGCTCATCCGGCACCAGCGGATCGCTGCCATAGAAGTATGTCATGCCATCCACAAACAAGGCTGTCAGCAAAAATCCTACAATCGTCTTGGCGCCAAAACGCGGGCCCAGTATCCTGATGCCCAGCAGCGTGAGCGGGATATCCATGCTCAGGGCAGTCATACCGACCGGAAAACCGAAAAGATAATGCATCACGATGGCGATACCATAAACGCCTCCCGGTACAATTTTGTAAGGAGTGATAAACAATACAAAGCCGGCTGCCAGAATAAAACTTCCGATCAGAATCAGGCTGTAGTTGATGATCCATTTACGGGAGAAGACCTTCTCCTTTTGCAGAAAGGGCATGTTGACTTAATTTTCTGCAAAATTAGGATTTTGAGGGCTGAGAGCCGCCCGAACAAATTATGGTGTGCAATAAAGCGGCAAAATGAAGGTTAATACTTCACGCATCGCTCCCGGGCGCTTTGATAGCCTTGAAGAGCAATAATTAAGGCCTTGGGGAGACGTTGCACTAAAAGTATTAATTTAGCGGCTTCCTAAGAAGCGCTCAGGCCACATAATGACATTGATTATCAGGACGTTTATCATTTTTGTGCTGCTCCTTGGGGCTCAGTGGCGTATATTTGCGCAACAAGCTCCCATTTTCACGCATCATGGCAGTACACATGCCTATACCAATCCGGGCTTTGCAGGTCTGGGCGAAGGTATTTGTGTAAACGGTATCGTCAGGCAGCAATGGGCCGGATTTAAAGACATGGATGGCAACAAAGTGGCTCCTGAAACTTTTCTGATTACCGGCGATATGCCGGTGAATCTGCTCCGCGGGGGAGCCTCCCTGGCTATCATTCAAGACAGGCTGGGCTTTGAGCGTAATTTAGGCGTGCAATTAGGTTACGCTTACCACACAGGCCTTGCCGGTGGAACGTTAGGCCTGGGCACTGCCCTCAATTTTTTGAACCGTACCGTTGATTTTTCCAAGTTTAAACCGCACTCCAACGGCGATCCGTTGCTGGCGCAGGGCGAACTCAGCGATATGCTTTTCGACCTGAATTTCGGCTTGTTTTATGAAGTGCCAGAAAAATACTACGCAGGCATTTCGATGACCAGCGCCCTGGAAAGCCGAGGTAAAGCGCTGACTTCCAACTCCGAAGCCAGCTTTGTGGGCGATCGCACCGTTTACCTTGTTGGAGGCTATCAATATACCCTGCCAAACAACCCGGCATTTACCCTGCAGCCCTCGCTGAGCCTGATGAGTAATTTTTCTACATGGCAGATGAACCTTTCAGGCGCCCTGTTGTACAATAATCAGTTTTGGGGAGGCGTTAATTACCGGCCACAGGAATCTGTAGGACTTTTGCTTGGCATGAAAATACTTGACCTAAAGATCAGTTATAGTTACGATGTGAATATCATGGGTCTGGGTGTGCCCGGCTCACATGAAGTCAGTCTGGGCTACTGCTTTAAAGTGCAAACGGAAAAGTACCCACGCACCTATCGAAACACACGATATCTCTAAAGAAATAATAATACGCTGTTGACCAGATATTTTGAACCAAAGATGAAAAGAATTCTGATGTTTGCCGGCGCGGCACTCATGCTTGCCTCCTGCGGCAGTTCCAATCAGGGGGAGCTTGTTGGTGCACGCAAGAAATCCAAGCCTTTTTTTCAACCCGATCCTTACGGCATGGTATTCATACCTCAAGGTAGCTTTACTATGGGAGCCGGTGGAGAGGATATAACATACGGAGCACTGAACCAGCCAAAAACAATCTCTGTATCGGCCTTCTTTATGGACGAAACTGAGATTACCAACAACAAATACAGGGAGTTTGTCTGGTATGTGCGCGATTCTATAGCCCGCACCATGCTGGGCGAGGTGCTGCCCGACAAATACCTTATTTCGGAAGATCCGAAAACCGGCGAACAGTTTGATCCTCCTCATCTGAACTGGAAAACACCTATTGAATGGAACAGCAAGGACCAGGATGTCCGTCAGGCCCTCGAACCCATGTACCTGCCTGATCTCGAGCGTTATTTCCGACGGAAAGAAATCGATACACGCAAACTCAACTACGTTTACTATTGGGTGGATTTGCATGCTGCTGCCAAAAAAGAGTTTGATGAAAACGGAAAATACGACTACCGCAATGCCGGCCTATCAAACCGACCGCAGGGTTTGACAAACAGGTCAGTTTATGTGCGCAAGGAAATGATCAATGTATATCCCGATACGCTCGCATGGATTCACGACTATGCCTATGCGTTTAACGATCCTATGACGGAAAAATATTTCTGGCATCCTGCCTACGACCATTATCCCGTTGTTGGTGTCAACTGGCAGCAGGCCAGGGCTTTTTGTGTCTGGCGTACGGAAAAACTCAATAACTATCTGTTGTCGAAGAAAGGCGAAGTGGCACTGGCCGAGTTTCGCCTGCCCACAGAAGCCGAATGGGAATGGGCCGCACGCGGTGGAAACAACCTAAACCCATATCCCTGGGGCGGACCTTATACACGTAACGATCAGGGATGTTTTCTGGCCAATTTTAAACCCATGCGTGGTGATTATATTGCCGATGGCGGTCTTCGCACAGTGATTGTCGGGCACTACCCGCCCAACGATTTTGGCCTGTACGATATGGCCGGTAACGTAGCCGAATGGACCAACAGCGCTTTTGATCCGGCATCATACAACCTTACATGGGATATGAATCCCAACTACACCTACAATGCCAAAGAAAACGACCCGCCGGTGATGAAACGCAAGGTTATCAGAGGTGGTTCGTGGAAAGACATTGAATATTATTTGCAGGTGACCACACGCGCCTATGAGTATCAGGACACAGCAAAGAGCTATATTGGTTTCCGCACCATTCAGCCTTACCTGGGACGCAACAAAGGCGATAATCCATTGAAATCATCAAGAGTTTACAGATAAGTCAAACAATCTATTCAGTAAAAACAATGAGTTTTACCAGTTTTCTCAGAACCAAGAAGTATAAGAAAGTCATGTCGATGATTTATGGCATTGGTGCCTCTGTCGTAATTATTGGCGCACTTTTTAAAATTAATCATTATCAATATGCCAACGAACTGCTGGCTATTGGTCTTATTACCGAAGCCATCATTTTCTTCTTTTCCGCTTTCGAACCTCCACATATCGAACCCGACTGGAGTTTAGTTTATCCCCAGCTTGCGGGCATGTATCACGAAGACCCTATTCAGCAGGAATTGCATCATACATCAGGTGCATCTCAGCAACTCGACAAGCTGTTCAAAGAGGCGAATATCGACAAGGATACCATAGAAAAATTTGGTCAGGGATTGCGCAAAATAAGTGAGCAGGCCGGACAACTTAGTCAGTTGGGCTCGGCTGTTGCGGCTACTTCAGAGTTTTCCGACAGCCTGAAAAACGCCTCCAAAAACGTCAGCGAATTGGCCGGCACATACAAAAAAGCTTCCGATGCACTGAGCAAAGATGCTATAGCTACGGTGGAATTCGTTGACAACATGAAAGGTGCTGCCGAAAATGCGGCCAAACTCAGCAGTGCATACGGACAGGCGGCCGAAGCCATCCGTAAGGAAGCCCTTTCGACCGAAGAGCTCACCAATACCGTGAAAACTGCAGCACAATCGGCAAAGATGCTGGCTGATTCATACGTTATCTCAGCTTCCACTCTTAAAAAGTCGATGGAATCGCTCGACTTTGGCAAGGTTGACGGCGAAGCATACAACAAACAACTGCAGCAGATTGCCAAAAACATGGCTGCCCTGAATCAGGTTTACGAAATGCAGCTGCAGGGTGCCGCAAAAAATGCTGAAGCTGCCGATAGCCTGCAAAAAACCATGAACCAGTATCTGGAAAAAATGACCCAGACCGCCGCCAATACCCAACAGCTCAACCAACAGATGACCGAGCTGAACCAGCGTATCAGCGCGTTGAATAAGGTATATGGCAATATGCTTTCGGCCATGAATTTCAAAGCATAACAAAACCATAAGTACAAAACAGGAGATTAAAGCCTATGGCTGGTTATAAAGAAACTCCAAGGCAGAAAATGATCGGGATGTTGTACCTGGTTTTGACTGCTATGTTGGCCCTCAACGTTTCGAAAGACATTCTCGACGCCTTTCTGGTGGTTAACGAAAGTATGGTGAGCACCAACGAAAGCTTCACCAGCAAAATTGTGGACGAATATGCGCGTTTCGAAAATCAGTACAACATGAATCCGGCCAAGGTTCAGGAATATTGGGAAAAGGCACAGGAAGTTCGTCGTCGCACCGTTGAACTGCTGGAGTATATCGAAGATATTCAGCTCGAGGTGGTTGCGCGCTCCGAACGTATGAGCAAAGAAGAAGCATTGGCCAAATTCTTCGACATGCGCCCAACCCCCGATCGCATGAACCCGGGCCGTACCATAGAAAAGCCACAGGTAAGGCTTTCCGAAGTGCCCACGCGTGACAAGTTCGACGAAGCCACTAATCTTATGGTGGGGCAGAACAAAAATGGCAAAGCCTACGAACTGGCCGAAAAGCTCGAAGATTACAGAGCTTTCATTCTTGGCATCGTTGGGGAGCAATATGCTGACAAGATAGGTCTCAATACGAAAGGACGTTATACAGATGCCACAGGAACACCTCAGGACTGGCAGTATCACAATTTTTTTCACACCATTCTGGCAGCCAATATCACCATCCTGAACAAGATCATGACCGAGATCAAGAACGCAGAGTTTGATGCCCTCAACAGGTTATACGCCAATATCTCGGAAAAGGACTTTAAATTCGACAACATCTCGGCCAAAGTAATTCCGCGCTCAACTTACATCCTTGCCGGACAGAACTACGAAGCTGAGGTACTCGTGGCAGCCTACGATTCGAAAACCAATGCTGATGTGCGCGTGCTCAGAGGTGTCGACCGCATCACCGATGCCAACATTGGCAGCGCTCAGGTTGTACGCAGCCAAAATGGGGTAGTGCGACTGAGCTTCCCGGGCCAGAACATCGGGCCGCAGCGCTATGCCGGCATCATCGAAATGCGCGACCCTGCGACGCAGGAACTCGTGCGATATCCTTTCTCGGCCGACTACATCGTAGCTCCGCCCTCACTCACCGTCGCACCGCTTAAAATGAATATCCTTTATGCCGGCCTGAAGAACCCCATCTCGCTTTCATCGCCCGGCATCCCGGCCGAACAGATTGTACCATCTATTTCGGTAGGAAAAATTACCAAAAAAGCCGACGGAACCTGGGATGTTGAGGTGCCGGTGAACACGCGCACAGCCGTGATCAGCGCCAACGCCAATGTGGACGGACGCAGCCTCCCGCTGGGCAGTTTCGAATTCCGCGTGAAGCAGGTGCCCAGCCCGGTGGCTAAAATTGCCGATATGACAGATGGTCAGATCGACCGGAACCGTCTTTTGGCCGCACGTGCAATCATTCCCGAAATGGTTGACTTCGATTTCAGCGATTATCATTTCGAGGTTGTCTCGTACGAGCTGACCACTTATCGGGGCAACGAACTGCAACGCACCGGAACCATCCGCGGCAATGTGTTCACCGAGCCCGTGCTGAATATCATCCGCAACGCGGCACGTGGCCAAAGGCTCTATTTTGAGCGCATACAGGCCAAAAGCCCCGATGGCGGCATGCGTACACTTAATCCAATAAACCTGGAAATAATCTAGTAATACCCCAACTGGCATGAAAAATACCATCCTGATCCTGATGCTGACGGCCCTGTGCCTGACAGCAACCCGCCAGGCCGGAGCACAAATAAGAGACGAAAGACCGGTGGACGGGCTTTTTGCAACAAACACTGCGCTGGAAAAGGAGCCAATACCTTTGCCCAGCATCAGGGAAGCCGATGTGATGTGGTCCAAAAGAGTGTGGCGCGAAATCGATTTCCGCCAAAAGATGAACCAACCGTTCTATTACCCCCTCGAATCGCACAACAACTGGCGCAGCTTCATCAACGTGCTGATGGACGGACTGAAAGAAAATAAGTTTAAGGCTTACGAAGTGAGCAATACGGACGAGCTGCTTGTACCCTTAACCCATAGGGAAATTCTCGCAAAACAAACCGATACTACCTATGTGCGTCAGCGAAGACCCTATCCGCCCTACGACGAGTACGATACCATGATTGTCCGCCAGTTTGACCCCACCCGCGTGATGCGGCTCCGACTCAAGGAAGACTGGTATTTCGACAAGCAGCGCTCCCAGCTGATGGTCCGCATCATCGCCGTTTGCCCTGTGATGATGGTGGAAAAAGACGGAAAAGAGTTTTCACAACCGCTATTCTGGGTCAGCTACGACCAGGCTCGTCGCACATTTGCCCAGGCACCTGTATTCAACCGTTTCAACTCGGCTGAGAAACGATCGTACGATGAAATATTCATCAAACGAATGTTCGACAGCTACATCTACAAAGAAGAAAACGTTTACGACCGTCGTATCAGCCAGTATGCCACCGGACTTGATGCTCTGCTGGAATCGGAGCGCATCAAAATGGAGATCTTCAACTTTGAGCACGACCTTTGGGAGTACTAATGACATCACAAACAAATACAAGGGCTGCCCGCAATGCGGGCAGCCCTTTTTTAATGCAATATCCGCGGCAGACTGAATATTTCGGCTGCAAAGCATCTGCCCTTTCCGGCATTTAAGGAGATAGCATGCCTGTTGGTTGCTGTCTTCATGATGTATCCCATCGTACCTTTTCCAAATTGGCCGTAAATTTATCGCCTGCATCGAGATCGTGATGAACGTCAATCTGTTGGATAATAAAGTAGAGTTTCTGAAAGGCGTTGGCCCCAAAAAGGCCGCCGTTCTTGCCAAAGAATTAAACATTATTCATCTCAGGGATTTGTTGCAGCATTATCCCTATCGCTACATCGACAAGAGTCGCATACACAAAGTGAGCGAAATAAACAACGAAACGGTGTTTTATCAGCTTGTGGGTACTGTCGATGGTATGCAGACGCATGGCGGGCAGCGGACAACCCGGATTACGGCCTGGCTCACCGACGAAACCGGCAGGCTGGAGCTGGTTTGGTTCAAAGGACTGAGCTGGGTTAAGTCGCGTTTTGTTCCGGGCAGGAAATACGTATTTTTCGGAAAGGCCAGTCTTTTCAAAGGCCGGTATAATCTGGTGCACCCCGAAGTTGAGGATTACAATCCGGATGACTTTACCCTGGGAGAGAGCTTGCAGGGCGTTTACAGCACTACCGAGAACATGAAAAGTGCCGGATTGGGAACCAGGGTTATAGCCAAGCTCATTAAAACAGCCCTGATGCAGTTGGAGAGTGTCATCCCTGAAACCCTTCCGAAACGACTTCTGATAAGCGAAAAACTGATGGGACGGGCCGAGGCATTGTTGAAAATTCATCTGCCCGCTGACAGTGAGGATATACGAAAGGCAACATACAGGCTCAAATTCGAAGAGTACTTCTTCTTTCAGCTCAACATACTGCACAGCAAAAAGCTACGCGAGCAGCATATCAAAGGACATGTGTTTGCCAGGGTTGGCCAACTGTTCAACACCTTCTATCATGATCAATTGCCCTTTGAGCTGACCAATGCACAAAAAAAGGTGATCAGGGAAATGCGTGCCGACTTAGGCTCGGGCATTCAGATGAACAGGCTGCTCCAGGGCGATGTGGGTAGCGGGAAAACAGTGGTTGCACTCATGCTGATGTTGCTGGCTGCCGACAACGGATACCAGGCGGCACTCATGGCACCCACCGAAATACTGGCGCAGCAGCATTACCACACCATCAGGGAACTGTTGGGCGCAATGCCCGTTAAAATTGCTTTGCTTACAGGCTCAACCAGAAAAGCCGAGCGCACAAAGCTGCATGATGAACTCCGGCAAGGCAGCCTTCAGATACTTATAGGCACACATGCCCTCATCGAAGACACGGTGAACTTTGCGAGCCTTGGACTGGTGATTATTGATGAACAGCACCGCTTTGGCGTGGCACAGAGAGCCAAACTCTACGAAAAAAGTCAGTCGCCGCCGCATGTGCTGGTTATGACAGCCACACCTATACCACGCACGCTGGCCATGACCCAATATGGTGATCTGGACGTAAGTATTATTGATGAACTTCCACCGGGTCGAAAGCCCATCATCACGCGGCACTTTTATCCATCGCATCGCTTACGGCTGATTGGCTTTCTGAAAAAACAGATTGCAGAAGGCCGGCAGATTTATATTGTTTATCCGTTGATAAAAGAATCAGAAAAGCTTGACCTCATTGCCTTGCAGGAAGGCTACGAATCGCTTTTGCGCGATTTTCCCGAGCCAGACTACCGGATTTGCGTTGTGCATGGCAAGATGAGCAGCGAGGACAAGGAGTTCGAGATGCAGCGCTTTGTCAAAGGGCAGGCCCATATAATGGTAGCCACGACAGTGATAGAAGTTGGCGTCAATGTACCCAATGCCACGGTGATGGTCATTGAGCATGCCGACCGTTTCGGGCTTTCGCAGCTGCACCAGTTACGTGGCAGGGTAGGCCGCGGTGCGGATCAGTCGTATTGCTTACTGGTCACCGATTTTAAGCTTACTTCCGATGGCAAGGCGCGTGTTCAGACGATGGTCGAAACCAATGATGGATTCAGCATTGCAGAGGCCGACCTCAGGCTGCGCGGCCCAGGTGATACCCAGGGCACCCAACAGTCGGGCTTGATGCAATTCAGATTGGGCGACCTGACGAAAGATGAAAAAATTATCAGGCATGTGCGCACTGTTGCGCAGGAGTTTCTGATATCCGACCCTCAATTGATCGCCCCTGAGAACAAAAATACACGTGAGGAGTTCGAAAGAATTTATCATAAAACCTTCGACTGGAGCCTCATCGGATAGGGTAAGCTGACACAGGCATTACAAACTTCAAAACATGTCATTTTGGCATTTTTAGTACCTTTGCGCACCAAAATAAATCCCCATGAAGATTTCGTACAACTGGCTGAAAGAATATCTGGCACTGGATCTTGAACCTGCGAAGGTAGCAGAAGCGCTCACTTCGGCAGGCCTTGAAGTAGAAGACATTACCACCTATGAATCGGTAAAAGGCAGCCTCAGTGGCGTGATAACCGGTAAGGTGGTCGAATGCCACCGCCACCCCAATGCCGACAAGCTCAGTATTACGAAAGTGAATGTGGGCGGACCATCGCTGCTGAGCATTGTTTGTGGAGCGCCCAATGTGGCTGCAGGACAAACGGTGCTTGTTGCAACGGTTGGAACAACCTTATATAAAGGAGAAGAATCGTTTCAGATCAAACAAGCCAAAATACGCGGTGAGCTTTCCGAAGGAATGATATGTGCCGAAGACGAGCTGGGACTCGGCGAATCGCACGAGGGCATCATGGTACTCAGCGACACCATCGAAGCAGGCATTCCGGCTGCCAGGCTTTTTAATATCGAAAACGACACAGTATTCGAAATCGGGCTTACACCCAACCGCTCCGATGCCGCTTCGCAGCTTGGTGTGGCCCGCGACCTCATGGCTGTGCTCAACCACAGGGAAGGCTACAAGAAATATTCGCTCAGGCTGCCCGATGTCAGCACTTTTTCCATCGACGACACTTCGCTCGATATAGCAGTTGAAGTGGCTGATCCCACAGCCTGCCCGCGCTATTCAGGCATCAGCCTGACCGGACTGACCGTGAAACCTTCGCCCGAATGGCTGCAAAATCGTCTGAAGGCTATTGGCTTGCGCCCCATCAACAATGTTGTAGATATTACGAATTACATACTCTTCGAAACGGGCCAGCCCCTTCATGCCTTCGATGCAGAGGCAGTAAAAGGCAAAAAGGTAGTGGTTAAAAAACTTCCAAAGGATACACCATTCACTACACTCGACAATGTAGAGCGCAAACTCACCGCTAACGACCTGATGATATGTAATGAAAGCGAAGGCATGTGCATAGGCGGAGTTTTTGGCGGGCTTCATTCCGGCGTTACCACATCCACTACGGCTATCTTCCTCGAGAGCGCCTGTTTCGATCCGCGCACCATTCGCCGCACAGCAAGGCATCACGACCTGCATACCGACGCTTCGTTTCGGTTCGAGCGCGGAACTGATGTGCAGGCAACAATTTTTGCCATGAAAAGAGCGGCCCTGCTCATGCGCGAGATCTGTGGCGGTCGGATTTCATCCCAAATCAAGGACATTTATCCGAATCCGGTTAAGCCGGCGGAAGTATCGATAAGTTTCGACAGACTCAACAGGCTTGCAGGCCAGCAAATTCCTGCAGATCAAACCCTTTCAATTCTTGATGACCTGGGATTTGAGTTGCTGAAACATGAAGGCGATGAGGCTACCTTAAGAGTGCCAACAGCAAAAGTTGATGTTTACCGCGAAGCCGATATCGCCGAGGAAGTGTTACGAATTTATGGGTACGACAACATCAGGATTCCTGAAAAAATCAATGCTGCGGTTGATGCCACCCAAAGCGGTCAGGACGAGAAGCTTCGTCACGCCCTTTCGGATATGCTGGCAGCCAAGGGTTTCAGCGAAATCATGAATAACTCGCTCACGCGAGGCGATTACACCGTTAATCATCCTGCCTTCGATAGCAGCCATGATGTTAAAATTCTTAACCCACTGAGCAGCGAGCTTAATGTATTGCGCCAAAGTCTGCTATTTGGCGCCCTCGAAACCGTTGCATACAATCAGAACCGGAAACTGCCCGATCTCAAACTTTTTGAGTTCGGTAAGACCTACCATTTCAACGAGCATAAAATCTCATCAGCCAATGCCCTTGATGCATACACCGAAACTTTGCGACTTTCGGTTGTGATTACCGGATCGAAGCAAGCCGAAAGCTGGCTGTCGGCCCAAACACCGTCAAACTTTTTCGATATCAAGCAAGTTGTGGAGTCCATCATTGCAAGGCTAAGGCTTCCGCGTAATCAGTTCAGCCTTGCCAGTTTTACCGATGGCATGTTCGAAGCAGGGCTGCAATACAGCATGAATGACCAGGTGTTGATCAGGCTTGGCCAACTCAATGCGCAAACCACAAAGCAGTTCGATATCCGAAAACCTGTTTTCTGGGCTGATATAGCCTGGGAAAAGCTCATGGCTTTCATTCCGCAGAAGACCCTGAACTATCATGCTGTGCCAAAGTTTCCTGCAGTACGACGCGATCTTGCACTGGTGATTGATCACAAAATCTCTTACAGCGACATCGAATCTGTTGCCCGGCAGACCGCAGGAAAGCTGCTGAACACCATGAACCTCTTCGATATTTATGAAGGGGATAAGATTCCGGCAGGTAAAAAATCTTATGCGATTAGCTTTATTTTGATTTCTTCTGAAAAAACACTGACTGACAAAGAAATAGACCAAACCATGGACCGTTTGATTACTGCATTTAACAGTCAGTTAGGCGCTGAACTGCGTCAGTGATTATTCTTTAAAGAAACAAGCATGACCGATATACAATCCATCAAACAGCGCTTCGGCATCATTGGGCACGACAGTCGTCTGGAACGTGCCATTCAGGTAGCCGTAACCGTTGCGCCAACCGACCTAACGGTACTGATTACCGGCGAAAGCGGCGTTGGCAAAGAGGTCTTCCCAAAAATCATCCACCAGTCGAGTGCCCGCAAACACGGGCCTTATATTGCCGTCAATTGCGGAGCCATACCCGAAGGCACCATCGATTCGGAATTGTTTGGTCACGAAAAGGGCTCATTTACCGGTGCTTACGAAGCCCGTAAAGGTTATTTCGAAGTGGTGAACGGAGGAACTATTTTTCTTGATGAAGTGGCCGAGCTGCCCCTATCCACTCAGGTGAGGCTGCTCAGGGTGCTCGAAACAGGAGAATTTATTAAGGTAGGCTCCTCCAAGGTGCAAAAAACCGATGTCCGGGTGGTGGCTGCCACCAATGTCAACATTCCCGAAGCCATCGAAAAAGGGAAGTTCAGGCAAGACCTCTACTACAGGCTGAATACAGTGCCGGTGTCTATTCCCCCGCTACGAGAACGAAAGGCCGACATCATTATGCTTTTCAGGAAGTTTGCGTCCGACTTTGCCGAAAAATACCGTGTACCAGCGCTTCAGCTAACGGACGATGCCATCGAAATGCTGGAAAATTATCGCTGGCCGGGAAACATACGCCAGCTTCGCAATGTAACCGAGCAGATCAGTATCATCGAAAAAAATCGTGTTGTCAGCGCCCAGACCCTTAAATCTTACCTTCCGGCAGAGCACGTTTCAGTGCTCCCGGTGTTATACAACCGCGACAAAGACGACGAAAAGCTCAGCGAACGCGACATCCTGTACAAAGTGCTCTTTGATATGAAAAGAGACATCATGGAGCTCAAAAAAACCGTGTCCAACCTGCTTGAAGGGCAAGCTGTAGAAGATCATTTTGCCGATGATACAGCCCAACATTTCCGTCAGATCGATCAGAGCCAGAAAGGCTTCGAGTCGTTATATGCTCCACTCCATGAGGCTTTGAATGATGAAGAGCAGGAGGTTGTGCCCACCGAGATTGTAAACGAAACCTTATCGCTCCAGAAAAAAGAGATGGACCTTATCAAGCTGGCACTTGAGAAACACAAGGGAAAGCGAAAAAATGCAGCTCAGGAGTTAGGCATCAGCGAGCGAACGCTATACCGTAAGATTAAGGAATATAACTTAGATTTGTAAAAAACGCAGCCTTTGAAATCGAAACGTCCATTTGCGGCTTCAGGCAAATTAACCATTCTGCTGGCTGTTGTGCTAACGCTTCAGCTGCCATCGTGCGGTATATATTCATTCACAGGAGCCAGCATTCCGCCCGAAGCCAAAACATTTTCGGTGGCGCAATTCTCCAATAATGCAATGCTGGTCGAGCCTCTGCTGAGCAATATACTGACCACTGCACTGCGCGACCGGTTTACCAGCCAGACCACACTCAGGCAAACCACTACCAACGGCGACCTTTCTTTCGAAGGCGAAATCATCGATTATTCAGTGAGTCCTGTGGCCATTCAAAGCGACCAGACAGCAGCACTAAACCGACTTACTATCACACTGAATGTGCGCTTCTATAATAAATTTGAAGAATCGAAAAATTTCGAGAGTCGATTTTCGCAATATATTGATTATCCGAGCGATCAGGACCTGAACACCATAAAGGACAGGCTGATTGGCGAAATAACCGAAATGCTCATCGACAACATCTTCAACAAGGCGGTAGTAAATTGGTAAGTACATGAACAAATCCCTTTTTACGGAATACCTGCGTGAACCGGCAAAACTGGATTCGCTGAGCATTCCCGGACTCAGCGAACTTGCCAAACAGTTTCCATATAGCAGCCTGGTGCACACCCTGCTGGCCATCAACCTGCATAAAGAGGGTCACGTTCGTTATGAAAGCCAGATAAGACTCACTGCAAGCCTATCGCCCGACCGCAACCTGCTTCGTCTTCATCTGCGGGATATTTCGAGGTCGGGGCAGGCCGTTTTGCCCGATGAATACACTCAGGCCGGCAACTCACCCTTTGAGGTGCCTGTCGAAGAAATTTCCGCCAAAAACAGCAAACCGTTCACACCTGAGGACAGCGCTCCTGAAAATGCTGTAAATCAGCAATCAGCAGAGAATGACACAAGACAAGAATCGGCAGCAATCACCAACGATGAAACCCCGGACAGTGATGAACATCTCCGGCGTCGATCGCTCGAAGAACTGAAACGACTAGTGGCTGAGCGTCTGGGTCAGATGAAAAAGGAACAGACAGACGAAGAAAAACCGCAACTTTCGCCTGACCAGATCATTGAAAAGTTTATCCTCGAAAACCCCACCATCAGCAGGCCGAAAGCCGAATTCTTCAATCCTATGAATGTGGCTCAGCACAGTGTGGTGGATCAGGAAAATATCGTTAGTGAAACCCTGGCAAAAATCTACCTCAAACAAGGCCTTATTGACAAAGCCATCAAGGTCTTCGAAAAATTAAGCTTGAAATATCCGGAAAAAAGTAGTTACTTTGCAGCCCTTATCGAAGATTCAAAGAATATCACAAATAATTAAAAATCAATAAGATGTTTATCGTTGTTTCCATTCTGATGCTTATTGCAAGCGTACTTATGGGCTTGGTGGTTTTGGTTCAAAATTCGAAGGGCGGTGGGCTGGCAAGCAATTTTTCGGCCTCCAACCAAATCATGGGTGTCAGGCAAACAGCCGATTTCCTCGAGAAAGCCACCTGGACACTCGCTGCTGCCATGTTGTTTTTTGCCCTTGTTAGCGCCATAGTTATTCCGAACCATACCGTTAACTCGGGCGCAGCCGACACCGAGCTCCGCAACAAGATTGAGCAGACTAAGCCGGTTGATTTCCAGGCACCACCTCCACAGGACGAAGAATAAACCCTGACAGACAGGTTTCAAAAATGTCAGAATGTCACAGCATTCTGACATTTTTTTTTGAATACGCCTTTGGCATAAAATGTGACACTTCCGCAGCAAGCAAATAAACATGTTTAACAATCAATAAAAATCTAAACAAAAATGGCAAAGCTTAACCTTAAACCTTTGGCTGACAGGGTTGTTATTGAACCTGCGCCCGCTGAACAGAAAACTGCAAGTGGAATCATTATTCCTGACACCGCAAAGGAAAAGCCTCAGAAAGGCACTGTTGTGGCTGTCGGCCCTGGTGTTGACGACAAGCCTCTGACTGTAAAGGAAGGCGATATGGTGCTTTATGGAAAATACGCCGGAACCGAGTTTAACATCGATGGGACTAACTACCTCATCATGCGCGAATCAGATATCATCGCAATCGTTTAACAAAAGCAATCATCACAAATAAATACTGAAAAAAATGGCAAAAGACATCTATTTCGACCTGGAAGCAAGAGAGAAGCTCAAGAAAGGCGTTGACGCACTCTCCAATGCCGTAAAAGTAACACTTGGTCCTAAAGGCCGTAATGTCATCATCGAAAAATCCTTTGGAGCACCACAAATTACCAAGGACGGTGTAACCGTGGCCAAGGAAGTGGAACTGAAAGATCCCGTGGAAAATATGGGCGCACAGATGGTGAAAGAAGTGGCCTCGAAAACCAACGACATCGCCGGCGATGGCACCACCACCGCTACCGTGCTGGCGCAGTCCATCATCGTCACAGGATTGAAAAACGTAACTGCCGGTGCCAACCCCATGGACCTGAAAAGGGGTATTGACAAAGCCGTTGAAAAAGTAAAGGAATCGCTCAAAGCCCAGACCCATGAAGTTGGCGAAAGCAACGAGAAAATCAAACAGGTTGCTGCTATTTCAGCCAATAACGATATGCATATTGGTGGCCTTATCGCCGAGGCCATGGCCAAGGTGAAGAAAGAAGGCGTGATTACCGTTGAGGAAGCCAAAGGCATGGAAACCTACGTTGACGTAGTGGAAGGCATGCAGTTCGACCGTGGCTACATTTCGCCCTATTTCATCACCAATGCCGAGAAGATGGAAGCCGTTTACGAAAACCCCTTTATCCTGATCCACGATAAGAAAATTTCGGTGATGAAGGATCTGCTTCCGATACTCGAGAAATCGCTCCAAACAGGTCGTCCGCTCATCATGATTGCTGAAGATGTTGAAGGAGAAGCTCTTGCAACACTTGTAGTGAACAGGCTGCGCGGCTCCCTCAAGGTAGCTGCCGTAAAAGCACCCGGATTTGGTGACCGCAGAAAAGAAATGCTCGAAGACATTGCCGTGCTCACCGGAGGTGTAGTGATCTCAGAAGAAAAAGGCTACCGCCTCGAAGACACCACCCTCGACATGCTGGGAACTGCCGACAAAGTGACTATCAATAAGGACAACACCACTATCGTGAGCGGCCATGGCAACAAAGCCAATATTGATGCACGTGTGGCCCAGATCCGCAAGCAAATCGAAACCACCACATCCGACTATGATCGCGAAAAGCTGCAGGAGCGCCTTGCCAAGCTGGCCGGTGGAGTGGCCGTGATCTATGTTGGCGCTGCAAGCGAAGTGGAAATGAAAGAAAAGAAAGACCGCTTTGAAGACGCCCTCAATGCAACCCGTGCCGCTATCGAAGAAGGCATTATCCCCGGCGGTGGCGTAGGTTTCATCAGGGCTATCGAAGCTATCGCAGACATGAAAGGAGATAATGATGACGAAACCACCGGTATTGCCATCATCAAGCGCGCGCTTGAAGAACCTCTCCGCCAGATTGTAGAAAACTCCGGCCTCGAAGGAAGCGTAATAGTCAACCGCGTAAAAGAAGGTAAAGGCGACTTTGGATTCAATGCACGCACCGAAGTGTTCGAAAACCTCCTCGAAGCAGGTGTTATCGACCCCACCAAGGTGGCTCGTGTTGCCCTCGAAAATGCCGCCTCTATTGCCGGTATGCTCCTCACCACCGAATGTGTGCTTGTTGAACATAAAGAACCTAAGGAAAAAGCAATGCCCCCGATGGGTGGCGGAATGGATGGCATGATGTAATCCGGATGCCGTTCCTGATCGTTAACAGCAAGGCCTTCCATCTGGAAGGCCTTCTTTTTTGCTTTTAATGGGTACACCATTGGCTCGAAAATATGCTGTTAAAAAGATAAATCTGAATGTTGTGACCTTTTTTGTTTAATTTTTTTCTATAATCTTTAAACAAATTTACATCATGGCTGTTTATGCATCTGTAAACAAGATCAAAATCATGAAAAAGTTAAATAGCTACGCTGAATTGCTCAATGGTCAGTATCATCAGAACGGCAACGGAAACGGCCATCATTACGACACCAATATCGACCTGCTGGGTGATGAGCATGCAGCGACCAGTATAGAAACGCCAATGCGTGATGACGCTTTTGCCTTGAGTGATGAAGCCAAGATTGCCAAGATTGAGCACCATTTCGAGCAGATAATGGAAACTCTGGGCCTCGACCTCACCGACGACAGCCTGAAAGGAACTCCCCGTCGTGTAGCCAAGATGTATGTAAAAGAAATTTTCACCGGGCTGAACCCGGCAAACAAGCCTGTTCCATCAGTATTCGAGAATAAGTTTCGCTACGGTCAGATGCTGGTAGAAAAAAGCATCAACCTCAACAGCACATGCGAACATCACTTTTTGCCCATATTCGGGAAGGCTCACGTAGCATATGTGGCCAATGGTGTTGTAATCGGATTATCGAAGATCAACAGGATTGTTGATTACTTTTCGCGTCGTCCGCAAGTTCAGGAGCGACTTACAGTGCAGATAGCCAACGAGTTGAAAAAAGTGCTGAACACCGAGGATGTTGCCGTTGTTATCGAAGCCAAACACATGTGTGTATCGTGTCGCGGCATTCAGGACGAAAGCAGCACAACACTGACAGCAGAATACTCAGGAATATTTAAAAGCGAAAAACGCAAAGAAGAATTTCTGACCTATATCGGGTTAAAAATCTGACGCAACTCCTATTACTCTATATACACTTCCCTCAACCCGGAGCCCGGCGGGCGCCCCAAATGCCCAAAGGGCTCATTTTTATGGCTTATGTTCCTTGACGATGATGATATAGGATGGGAAGTGGTCGCTGTAACCTCCCATAAATTCGCCACCAACGTAGGTGCGCCATGGATAACCCTTGAACCTGCCACTGCGCTGAGTGAGTTCAACTTTGTTATGAACCTTTGCGGTTCGGAAGCGATAAGATGACATATCGGGATTTAACCATTCCTGGCTTATGATGATCTGGTCGAACAGGCTCCATGTGTCGCGCCAGGCGTTAGAGCCAATTCCTTTTTGATAGAGTGCATACATTGGGTTGAACAAATCTCCTGGCTTTAGGTCCTTCTGGTTTCCTTGTGCCCTGAGGCCCTCAGTAAGACTTTTATTTGTGGGGTTATCATTAAGGTCGCCCATGACGATAACTTTTGCCTGCGGATCCATCATAAGCAGCGAGTCGGTAATATGGCGCGAAAGTTTTGCGGCTGCCATTCGCAGTGGCATAGACCGCTTTTCGCCACCTCTCCTGCTTGGCCAGTGTCCGACAATAATATGAATGCGTTCGCCATCGAAGTCACCCGACACCACCAGCTGATCACGTGTTCGGAAATCGGGCATGCCCTCGATGCTAAGCGTATAGGATTTATGGTTAACGGGCTTGAAATATTTTGGTTGATACAGCAAGGCCACATCTACGCCCCGACGATCAGGCGAGTGGTAGTGAATGATCTGATAGTTTCTTGAGGCAATAGCCGGCATCCTGACAAGGTCCTCGAGCACTTCGCGATTCTCGACTTCTGCAACACCAAGCACAGCGGCACCATCGGGTGTAAAATCGAGACCTATAGATTGTATAGCTTCGGCCATATGCCTGATTTTCAGATTATATTTCTGGCTGTTCCATTTTGCCGTACCCTGTGGGGTGAATTCTTCATCGTCGGTGAGCGGGTCGTTGATGGTATCGTACAAATTTTCAAGATTGTAGAATGCAATACAACCTACATTGAATTGCTTTTCCTGGGCAAAAGCCCGTGTGACAGACAGGCCGAGGATTAGCACTATAATCAGGAAATGTCTTTTTCTCATAATCATCAAAATTTTCTTCGGTTTAAGCTTCAGAGGCTCTCCGAAGCCATACAAATTTAGGACATTGCTAGGCTTCCTCCGGAGAATTATCGCGTCGCCGGGAAATTTTAACCGTTTAGCTATATATATAGACACATTAAAATTAATTTACCGTGTGCTTAATGACAATCTGCTACTTTTGCTGATCAGGAAAAGACTTACATTTATTATGAGAAAAAAGCTACTTATTTTGCTGGGGGCGCTGGCATTCGGGCAAATAACCCATGCTCAGACAGATACTACTGTCCTTGTTAACCAGGGCGCCCTTCCGGTGATTACCCTCACCGACAGCGATCTTGATGGTGGGCGCGCCGCCAATGATATTTCCGGATTGTTGCAATCCTCGCGCGATATTTTTGTTTCGACAGCCGGCTTTAACTTTGGCTCGGTACGTTTTCGCATGCGCGGTCTCGATTCGGAAAACACCACCGTATTGTTTAACGGCGTAAGCATGAACGATCTGGAAACCGGTCGCGCAAGCTATTCCACCTGGGGCGGGCTAAACGATGCCACACGATTTACGGAGGTGAGCAATGGTATTGGCTCTTCGGACTGGGCCTTTGGTGGTATTGGAGGAGTAACCAATATACTATCCCGTGCCAGCCAGTTCCGCAAAGCCTTCAACGTGAGTTATGCCGCTTCTAACCGGAGCTACAATAACAGAATCATGATGCTTTATGCTACAGGCATGCAGCAAAATGGTTGGGCTGTAACGCTGAGCGGATCGAGGCGTTGGGCCGTAAACGGCTATGTGCCAGGCACTTTTTACGATGCCTGGTCCTGGTTTGGCTCGGTGGAGAAAAAAATCAACGACAGACACAGTCTTGGATTAATTGCTTTTGCAGCACCTACCAAGCGTGGGATGGCCGCCGTTTCGGTTCAGGAAGCCTACGACCTTTCGGGCACAAATTTTTACAATGCCAACTGGGGTTATCAAAACGGCGAAATTCGTAATGCCCGCGTGAGTCGTTACAATCAGCCGGTTATACAGCTGTCGCACTACTGGACACCAAATACAAAAACCAGTTTGCAAACAACGGCTTTCAGCTGGTTCGGTCCGGGTGGCAGCACAGCATTAGACTGGAACGAAGCCAACGATCCTCGTCCGGATTATTACCGCAACCTGCCCAGCTACTGGATGCAGCGATCCGACGAAACCAATTATGCCTACTACCTTGATCAATGGACCAATAACGAACAATTCAGGCAGTTGCAATGGGACCACTTTTTCTTTGCCAACAGCAAGAACCTGTTCACTGTGAACAACGCCAACGGCATTGCCGGAAATCGGGTAACGGGCAATAAATCGAAATTTATTGTCGAAGACCGTCGCATGGATCGTAATATGCTGGGCATCAACATAAATGCTCAGCATCAGCTGAACGCTTCCACGCGATTTTCCGGCGGTCTTAACTATACGCGGTCAAAAACAAGACATCATAAAAGGATCGAAGATCTGTTGGGCGGAGATTTCTGGCTCGATATTGACAAATATTCTGATCAGGAACCTTTTTCGATTACCGATGCTTCGCAGAACGACCTCCGCAACCCTAACCGGATTGTGAAGGAAGGCGATATTTTCGGATACGACTATCTGGCCAATGTGAATACTGCTGAACTGTGGGCTCAGGCCGAAAAGCAGTTCAGCAGGCTTGAAACTTACCTTGGCGCCAAAATCAGCACTACCGACATATGGCGTACGGGCAAAATGCAAAATGGAAGGTTTCCGGATAATTCGTACGGAGATGATGCAAAGATCAACTTCGTGAATTATGGCTTTAAAGCGGGTGCCACTTACGCCATCGACGGTCGCAATTACCTGATGGCCAATGCATCAATACTCACACGCCCTCCGTATTTCCGTGATATCTATCTTTCGCCCCGCACTCGCGACACCAAGGTTAGCAATATTCAGGACCAAAACGTTCTGGGTGCTGACCTCAATTACATCCTTCGCGCGCCAAACCTCAAGGCAAGGCTTACCGTTTATCATACCGAAATACGTAACGACTTGTGGACCAGAAGCTACTATCATGAAGACCTGCGTGCTTTTGTGAATTATGCCATGACTGATGTGGACACCCGTAGTCAGGGCGTCGAATTTGGAGCCGAAATTAACCTCTCGCCTACTCTATCTGCACATGCCGTTGCAGGACACGGTATGTACATCTTTACTAACCGGCCCAATGTTACAATATCTGCTGATAACGACGCGAAACTTCTGGCTGAAAACCGGATGGTTTACCTCAAAAACTACTATGTCGGAGGCTCGCCCCAGACCATCTATTCTGCAGGCCTTCGCTACAACTCACCCAAGTTCTGGTTTGCCGGTCTGAGCGCCAATTATTTCGACAATGCCTACCTTGAGCCCAATCCTGACAATCATACAAAAGAAGCTATGAGTCGTTACGCCGAAGGC
The DNA here is from genome assembly GCA_035325985.1 of Bacteroidales bacterium. Lineage (GTDB taxonomy): Bacteria > Bacteroidota > Bacteroidia > Bacteroidales > F082 > JALNZU01. The sequence continues at coordinate 58,164 of DAOKYW010000012.1, read as the reverse complement.
GACATCAGAATTGATAAACTGCTGGTGCAGAAAAAACTCGATCCGGGATTAACACTCGACTTTTTTGGCGGAAAATCGTGGCGGGTTAGTGATGGCCTTTTGTTGCTTAACGTGAGCATAAACAATATCCTCAACCAGAAAGATATCGTGTCGTGGGGTTTCGAACAATTGCGAACCGACCTTCGCGATCCCGACCGATTCCCGGCCAAATATGCCTATATGTATGGCACAACCTATTTTATCAGCCTCACTTACAGAAAGAATTAATCTATTAAAACATTGATTTATAAAGACATGAAAAAGACACAACTGTTTTTCATCACCCTGATACTCCTTTTTCTGGCCGGTGCCTGCGTAAAGCAGGAATTCGACAAACCCCCGATCAGCCAGCTACCTGTGGGCGATGTCTATACCATAAACGATCTCATCACAATGCTCAACACTACCGGAGCCACCCAGTTCAACAAAGACGCCTCGGTATATGCTGTAGTTACGATGGATGAAACTTCGGGCAACATCTACCGCAATGCCTATATTCAGGATGCCACTGGAGCAATCAATGTGAGGCTGAAGGAATCAGGCGGACTGCGCGTTGGCGACTCCATCAGGGTTTATCTGAAAAATGTCATTCTTTCGACCTACAACGGAATGCGTCAGCTCGACAATGTGCACAACGACAGCAATATTGTGATTCTGGCCAACCAGCGATATCGTAAACCGGACACGGTAACCATTCAACAGGTACTTTCAGGTCAGTTTCAGGCTAAGCTGGTTTACCTGAAAGACGTGCAATTTATTGCCGGCGATACTGCGCGCAACTGGAGCGAAAGCAATGCCACCACTAACCGTATGCTTGAAGACTGCGACGGCCGGACGGTTATTGTGCGCACCAGCAACTTTGCCAACTTTGCGACAAAGAAGCTTCCAAGCGGAAAAGGCGGCCTTATTGCCGTAGCTGGCGTGTTCAACAGCACATGGCAGCTTTATGTGCGAACGCTCTCCGAGGTTCAGATGAACAACAGTCGCTGTGGAGGTGGCGGAGGAGGAGGACTAACACCTGTTGATGAAGTAAATCAGGACTTCAACAGTGTTACCGCCGATGTGGATATTAGTTTCCAGGGTTGGTCGAACATTGCTGAAGCAGGAACCCGCAGGTGGCAAGGTAAAATTTTCAGTGGAAACGGCTATGCACAAGCCACCGCATACAACTCGAACCAAAACAGCGTGGTAAGCTGGCTCATTACACCACCGGTGAAAATGGATGTACCTAAGAAGCTGCGCTTTAAAACAGCCAAGGCGTTTTGGGCACATGGCACCGAAAAACCTATGACCGTATTGGTTTCAAGCAATTTCGACGGCACCAATATTGCAGCAGCTACATGGACAGTTATCAATCCACGTCTGGCAACTCAGACCGATGCCGATAACGCCTGGATTGAATCGGGCGACATTGACCTTAGTGCGTTTATCCCCGAAGGTAAAATTGCCGTGGCCTTCAAATACTCCGGTAGTCAGACGCTTTCAACCTCATACCGTGTTGATGATGTGTACATTGGCACCCAGAGCGGTGGTGGTGGCGGTGGCGGTGGCAATGCCGGCACCATCGACAATCCATTTACGGTTGAAGAAGCCATTGCCAGACAAAATGCCAATCCCTATGTGGTTGGATGGGTGCAGGGTTACATTGTAGGTGCCGTGAAAAACGGTGTGAGCAGTGTAAGCTCAGCAGCCGATATCGATTTTGCCGCACCGTTCAGCTCGGCAACCAATGTGCTGATAGCAAGCAACATGAACGAAACTGACTTTACCAAATGCGTAGCCGTTAATCTGCCCTCGGGCACACCGCTGCGTACACAGGTGAACCTGCTTGATAATCCAGGCAATCTGAAAAAACAACTCAAAGTAACCGGAACACTGCGCACATACTTCGGCATAGCAGGTTTGCGCGATGCTCCCGGACAAACCGGCGACTTCGTTCTGCAGGGTGGTGGCGGTGGCGGCACCGGAGGTACAGGTACGCAGGCCGACCCGTTTACGGTTGCACAAGGCATTGAAAAACAGAATGCTACGCCTTATGTTGTCGGATGGGTCAGAGGCTATATCGTGGGCTCGGTGAAAAGCGGTGTCAGTTCCGTAACTTCTTCAGCCGATATTCATTGGACAGGACCTTTCACTTCTGCTACCAACGTGCTCATTGCCGATACTCAGACAGAAAATGATTACACCAAATGCGTTGTGGTTAACCTGCCTGCCGGTTCGGCCCTGCGTACTCAGGTGAACCTGCTGGATAATCCGGCCAACTTTGGAAAACGCCTTAATGTAACCGGCACACTCCGCACCTACTTTGGCATTGCCGGATTGCGCGATGCACCCGGCACAGCTGCCGACTTTGTGCTCGAAGGCGGTGGCGGCGGAGGCGGCGGCAACACCATTTTCACCGAAAATTTTGATACCAATCTGGGTGTTTTCACCGCCGTGAGTGTGGTTGGAGATCAGGTTTGGACATGGGGTAACTTCGATGGCGGTTGTGCCGTGATGTCAGGCTTTGTTAATCCAAATCGTTTCGACAATGAAGACTGGCTCATTTCGCCGGCCATCAACCTGAGCAGCATCAACAATGCTGTGCTCAATATCCGGCAGGCAGCCAACTTCGTGAGCAACGAATGGTCGTTCCTGCAGGTAATGATTTCGACCAATTACAGCAGTGGCAACCCCAATAATGCCACATGGACCGAGTTGAATGTGCCCAACAGACCGGCAGGCAACAACTGGACTTTTGTTGACAGCGGCGACATCAGCCTGGCAGCTTACGGTGGTCAGGCCAATGTGCGCATTGCCTTTAGATATCGCTCAACAACAAGTATTGCCTCAACCTGGGAAGTCAGTAAGGTCGAGGTAAAGAACTAAAAACAATCATTATTTTCAGAAAAAGGCTGCCCCTTACCCGGGCAGCCTTTTTTCTGTCAACCCGGGAAAACAGGCTATTTGTCTGATGGTATCATTCCGCCCCATCTATTTTAAACCCTAAGCCATAATTTTTTGCAATTTTGCATGGCCAATGGTCGTTTTTGCGCAAAATATTGATTGAAATGAGTCAAAGCCTGGTTATCATCCCCACCTACAACGAGAAGGAAAACATTGAAAATGTTATCAGAATCGTGTTTAGTCTCAACGAACCCTTTCATGTTCTGGTGGTGGAAGACAATAGTCCGGATGGTACTGCCGACATTGTGAAAGGATTGATGAAGGAGTTCGAAGGCAGGCTATTCATCGAAGAACGCAAAGGCAAGCTGGGACTGGGCACAGCATACATACACGGTTTTAAATGGGGTTTGCAGCGGGATTATAGCTATATCATTGAGATGGATGCTGACCTTTCGCACAATCCGGCCGATCTTCCCAGGCTGCTGGAAGCCTGCAGAAATGGTGCCGATGTGGCTGTTGGGTCGCGATATATCACAGGGGTCAATGTGGTCAACTGGCCGATGAGCCGTGTGCTGATGTCGTATTATGCTTCAGCTTATGTCCGCATAATCACCAGAATGCAGGTACGCGACACCACAGCCGGTTTTGTATGTTACAAGCGCAAAGTACTCGAAACCATTGACTTAAATAATATTCGCTTTGTCGGATATGCCTTTCAGATCGAGATGAAATACAGTGCGTGGAAACTGGGATTCCAGATTGTGGAGGTTCCTATCATTTTTACTGATCGCACCGAGGGCACATCCAAAATGAACAAAAGGATTTTCCGCGAGGCAGTGCTGGGTGTGCTTACCTTGCGCTGGCGTGGCCTTACCGGCCGCATCAAGCCGGCCACTAACGCTTAATTCATGAGTCGATGGCATCAGCATTCATTATCCGCGGCGCAACCATAGTCAACGAGAGCGCGTTGATGAAAGGCGACGTGGTTGTTCATGACGGCCTTATCGAAGAAATTTTACAAGCGGGCGAACAAAGAGAAGAATACAAGCGCTATTCGGTCCTTGATGCCAAAGGTTTATATCTGTTGCCCGGCCTCATCGATGATCAGGTGCATTTCCGTGAGCCGGGTTTAACTCATAAGGCTGATATTGGCAGCGAGAGCCGTGCAGCAGTAGCCGGTGGCATTACCAGTTTCATGGAAATGCCCAATACGATCCCCAATACCCTCACACAGGATTTGCTCGAGGAAAAGTATGCCATTGCCGCCACGAAAGCCTGGTGCAACTATTCATTCTATATGGGTGCTTCGAATGACAACCTGAAGGAATTGCTGCGCACCGACCCTGCAACTGTTTGTGGCATAAAGGTGTTTATGGGAGCCAGCACTGGCAATATGCTTGTGGATAATCCCAAAACACTGGAGGGCATTTTTGCCGAAGCTCCTACACTGGTTGCCGTTCATGCCGAATACGAACCCATGATCAGGGAAAACACCCTGCAGTTCATGTCGCGATACGGCGATAGTGCACCGGCTTCCATTCATCCTCTCGTACGCCATGCCGAGGCCTGCTATCGATCGTCAGCGCAGGCTGTTGAGCTTGCAGCAAAACACGGTACACGTCTTCATGTATTGCATTTGAGCACGGCACGCGAGATGCAGCTGTTTTGCAACGACCGGCCACTGGCCGAGAAAAGAATAACAGCCGAGGTTTGCCTGCACCATCTTTGGTTTTCCGACGAAGATTACCTCACAAAAGGCAACTACATCAAGTGGAATCCTGCAGTTAAGTCTGCTGCCGACCGCGAAGCGCTCTGGGAAGCCCTTGCAACCAACAAACTGGATGTGCTGGCTACCGATCACGCCCCGCATACCTCTGAAGAAAAAAACGCACCATACTTCAAAGCACCATCAGGTGGGCCTCTGGTACAGCATCTGCTTCCGGCCATGCTCGAAAAATGGAAACAGGGCAAAATCAGTCTTGAGAAAATTGTGGAAAAAGCCTGTCATGCACCGGCCATTGCTTTTCGCATTCGCAAAAGAGGCTTCATAAGGAAAGGCTACTATGCTGACCTTGTGTTGGTTAACCCCGAACAGCCCTGGACCGTCAGCAAAGATAATATCCTTTATAAATGCCAATGGTCTCCTCTGGAAGGAACAAGGTTCAGCACAAGCGTGGCAACCACCATTGTGAACGGCCAGATTGTTTACGACCAGGGAAGATTTGGCGCACCTGGTTTTGGAATGCGCCTGCTATTCGATCGTTAAATGATGACAAGACCATGCGTAAATTCCGTATCCCGACATTTTTTATCATACTTGCATCCTGGCAGATAATCATGCCCATCTTCCTCGCATCATGCACGGGTCGTAAAGCACAGGAACCTGCAGCTATTGATACGGAGATTATCGATATGTGGGATAATGGCCGGGCTCGCAAAGTCTGGGTTTATGCCCGTGTGGATGGCGTGCGCACACCCATCAAAGAGATACAATACCATCCTGAAGGCGTAAAAAGCATGGAAGGACCGCTGAAAGATGGAAAACGCCATGGCGAATGGAAGTCATGGTACGAAAATGGTTCACTGTGGAGCATTGGCCATTTCTCTTACGGTCTTCGTCATGGCAAAGGAATCGTATATCATCCGAACGGGCAGAAATTTATCGAAGGTAATTACATCAACGGCGAGCGTGCAGGAAAATGGATTTTTTGGGACGAAAATGGCCGAAGCATTACCGAAATAGAAGCCCTTAAAATGGCCCCGGAGTTGGTAGAATAAACTAATCGAACGGCCTGATTCCATTTTTTGGCTCACCATCACCACCAACTGGTCATTGAAAACAAGTGTGTCACCTGCCGTAAATCACCCAAACACCAGTCAGTGAATCTCAATGCCTTGTAAACATATTTTCGGCATTCGAAAACATCTGACACCAACCGTTAAAAAAAACGGGAAACCTTAGCTCCCCGTTGCACAACAACTTTTTCAGTTGTCTTATTGGCAATTAATTGTTGCGCTTGTTGAACAGGCCATTGGCTGTCCTTGATTTAGGGTTTAATTATTCACCAGAACTTTAATACCCTTTGACCTGCCATCCTGCTCGATACGGAGGAAATATACACCCGGAGAAGCAGTGAATGGCAGCTCCAGTTTGGTTGCTCCATAGGTGCTCGTCTGCAGAACCGATCTTCCTGAAGCGTCTGTCAATATCAGGTGGGCTTTGTTGAAGTTGTCCGGAACAAACACGAATAACTTTCCTTGTTCGTAACGGGCCTTCAGCATATCGGTCATCGTGCCTGTGAGCCCTACAGTTCCCCAGTTTTCGATCAGGATATCATCGATGAACACCCCATAGCCTTGCGGAGTATGCGCCCGCCAGGCCAGATATCCCATACCACTCTGTGCAGGAATAATCAATGTTTCGGCCCATTGCCAGCCTGTGGCCCCATCGAAACCCGACAGACTGAGTAATGGCTGACCAAACGGCAAGGTTTCCGGGCTTTCGCCCCAATACACTGACAATTGCTCCGAAGTACCCGGCATAAAGGCGCGATAAGCAAAGCGCAGCATGTACTCTTTTCCGGCTTCAAGCACAACCGGCTGCGAAAAAAGCCAATGATCAAGTGAGGTGAGCGTCAGGCCTGAAGTATTGTAACAACCCATCGAACGGGTTCCCTCATGACTTATTAAGCTTGTTGTGAGCCACTTAGCCGGCTCCTGTCCCTGCTGTTGCCAGCCGGCCGGAATATTAGAAACTGCAACCTGCTCGAAATTCATCACGTAAGGAAAGTTGCTGATGGCTTCTATACTGTTGAATGACCAGATATTGCTGCATTCATCGTTAGCGCCAAAATCATTAATCGGTATCACCTTCAGATAATAGGTGGTACCGGGCTGCAAGGATGCTTCAAAGGCATTTGTTTCAACAAATACGCCATTCAATATATTGGTAGGCGTTTCAATTCCTTGCCCGTCGCTACCAAAGAAAACAAGATATGAGGTTGCAAACGGGGCCGGCTGCCAGCTGACTGCAACATTCAGCAGGTTGTTCTGGCTGCCCGCTTCAGGGCTGATAAGGCCGGGCGAACAGAACGGGATGCCCTGAAACTCGTTGATACCACTTATAATGAGTGAAAAATTCTGCGGCTGCTGCAAGCTGCCCTGATGATCAACCACAATGGTATAGGTTCCGGCCACAGGATTGTCAATGTGCACGAGCTCAACATTGTCCACATTATTTTTTTCGTCATTAAGTGCCGCTGCCTGAGGATTATCCGGGTTCAGGCGATATGGGAAGTATTCTGTCTGATCTGGACCGATGACACGAAGATCGAGGTTGTGGACAAGCATTGGTGTGCGCGGATTGAGCTGTGGAGGAAGTACGGTTCCCGGAGGATCAATCCATGCTATGGTGACCCTGAGAGGCTCAGTTCCTGAGGCCTGAATCTGGCGTGTATAGGCTGTTCCGTTTTCAAGCACTATTTCGTCAATAACGTTTTGAATCACGTCATCCTGCGAAATGAGTTCGGCGGCTTTGAGGGCGTTCATCAGGCCCCAACCAAAGCGATAATCCGGGCCGGATGTGGTACCCGCCTCATCGGCTGTGTGAATAACAAGCGCACGCAAGGTGCTGGAGCGCATTCGCTGACCATTATGGGTTTGCTGATAATGCTGCTGCAACAATGCCATTGTCCCTGCCGCATTGGGAGACGACATGCTGGTGCCGCTTTTGGTGGAGTAATGGGTATTTGAATTGGATCCGGCCGAATAGGTGCTCACACCTTTAGCAACCACATCGGGTTTGATACGGCCATCATCAGTAGGGCCCCAGCAGCTGAAGCTGCTCATGACCACCGATGCCGGCGAAGTGTAGTTGTTCACCTGATTGACAGCACCAATGGCCATGGCATTCTTTGCCGTTCCGCCATCGCTGATACAATCGTACCCCAGCAAGCCGCCATCAACAGGTGGTAAACCTCCTGTTCCGGCATTAGAAGGGCCTTGTCCGCGGTCGTTTCCTGCAGATTTAACTATCAGATAATAAGGGGCATTGTTTGCAATAACATCCCAGTCTCGCGAGCGATTGCCATAAAAACCAAACCTCCAGTCCTCCTGATTCGAGATGGTAGAATCCCCATGCCATGTCCACACTCCATTTGAACTGTTCCAGCCGGTAATCCAGCCATAGGAATGGTTGGATATTTCAAGACCTTGTGCGGCAAGATTAGCCATTTCGGACTCTGCATTATTCCAGTCGTTAGCCTTTAAAAGACCCTTGTGTGCCATTCCCTTTGCATTGGCGACCACACCGCCTCCAACCAAGGTTCCGGCCACATGGGTGGCATGATCGCTTAGCGAAGTAGCTCCGTCCGACTGCGTAACACGTTGCTCGCCAGTGTTGTTGAACTCCTGATGCGTGCGGCGCACTGCCCCGCCATCCCATTCACCAAGCTTGTCATATCCTTCACCAGCAAGATTTAAACCCGAAGAGCCTCCTTCCCACAATTCGAATGCTCTGGTGGTAGTGGCAGCACCAACATTATCGGTTGCGATGTAAACCGGTCGCCCGTTGACGACATCCACCATTTGCACCATTGTTCCATCAGGTCTTACTTCCAATATTGACGCACGGTGCCGGCGCGCATAGGCTTGCACCCGCCTTGTGGCTTCGTGATATTCCTTTTCCTTTTGCCGGGCAAACTCCTTCAAAGCAGCTTCATTGGTGCCTTGTGCCGGTGCGAAAACCGTGTTCAATGCCAGCAACGCAGTAAGTAAAATCGATTGTAAATGTATTTTCATCAATAACATTAATTGGTTTTGGGCCAAAGATAGAAGAATTCTTCATTAACAGCTTCTTGCGTAAGGAATTCGACGGTGCAAAAAAAACCCTGCTTCGGTGAAGCAGGGTTCTTGAAGTCAGTCTTTTGGCAAATTATGAGATAGCAATCTCGCGGTTGATGGCCACTTTGGCTTCTTCTTTCTTGGGAAGCACAATGCTTAAAATACCATTGTTGTAGTCGGCTTTGATCTGCTCAAGATTAATGGTTTTGGGAAGGTTGAAGCTGCGCTCGAACGAGCCGTACCAAAACTCGCGACGCACATATTTTTCCTTCTTTTCTTCCTGCGAGTCGCTCACCTCAGCCGAGATTGTGAGCAACTGATTGTCGAGCTTAATCCTGAAATCTTCCTTCTTAAGGCCGGGCGCGGCAACATCGATCACAAAGCTGTCTTCCTTCTCCACCACATTAACGGTCGGACGGACCGCATAAACATCGGAAGGGCGAACAAAATTCCTGTCGAAATCTTCCAGAATCTCGTTCAGTAAACTGATGGGGTTCTGATTGAATCTGATCATGTTCATGGCTTAATCCTCCATTATTTTTTTGTTGACTTTTAATGTTTTAGACATCTATCACTTAACAATTTCTGTTCCATAGCAATTTTAGAGGTGCAAACCTTAGGAAAATCGGCCATTTTGTCAATTCTTCAATTTTTTTCTCTGCCAATATGTCTTAATTTACCAGATTCTTTAAGGAATCTTAACATCAATAAGCTTATACTCATCTGTCATTCAATGGCAAATGCCATGCAATACACTTATTTTTGTCGCCTAAACAACGTTTGTTGTGGACAATCCGCAGAAAATTTTACGACCCGGCCGCATTATCCTGCCTGTTTTAATTGGCCTGAGCGCTACAGTCTGGTTGATTTACCGGAACTATGAGCGCGACACTCTGGGTTTTTTCGAATGGACATGGGCAGCAGCAGCAGGATTGCTCATGGCATTAGCCATGATGGGCGTGCGGGATATCGCTTATATGTATCGGATCAGGGTACTCACCGGTGGTCAATTAACCTGGCGACAGTCTTTTCAGGTGATCATGCTTTGGGAATTCAGCTCGGCCGTTTCACCTTCGGTGGTTGGAGGTACCGGGCCTGCCATCTGGTTTTTATATAAGGAAGGACTGAATACCGGTAAAAGTACGGCGGTTGTGCTCACTTCGATTTTTCTCGACGAGGTGTTTTTTGTGATTATGGTTCCGCTTCTTTACTTCTTTTTCGGACACCTGATTTTCCCACCCGAGCTGTCAGAAGCGCTCTCGGGAGGCATAAAGCTCGCCCTTTTGCTGGGGTATGGATTGATACTGCTCTACACCCTGATGCTTACTTACACATTATTTATCAATCCCTATTTCTTTAAGTGGCTGTTATCCATTTTGTTTATGTTGCCCTTGCTTAGGGGTTGGCGGATGCGGATGCGCAAACTTGCCAACCAGCTTATCATTACTTCAAACGAACTGCGGGGACAATCCTTTGGCTATTGGGCAAAAGCTTTTCTTGCCACGGTAATATCATGGACGGGACGTTACTCGGTAACCAATTTTATTTTCATGGCGTTTTTCTTCAGCCATCTAAGCCTGACCGAACATTTTCTGATCTATGCGCGGCAACTCACCATGTGGATCATCCTTTTGGTCAGTCCAACTCCCGGTGGAAGCGGTGTCGCCGAAATTGTGTTTGGTGATTTTCTTGCCGACTTGTTGCCCAATGCGGCATGGGTAGTTCCGTTGGCGCTTTTATGGCGATTTATCAGCTATTATCCCTACCTGATTATGGGTGCTTTTGTGCTCCCCAATTGGATTAGCAGGGTGTATCAAAAACCGGTTTACAGAAAAATTGACTGAAGTAGTTCCTGAAGATAGCCAGTGTTGCACATGGGCAAAATTTCTTTACATGGCCATGCGTAATGCGCTTGCATTGCAAAAAAGCTTTAATCCTTTTTTCGTGCCTATTGCCGGCTAAGCCGATACAAGCAAGGCGCTTTATATCAGGCAATAACGTCAGCCGCAATGGAAATATTTGCTCACAAGATTCAGGATCTTTTCCTCGTCGTTGCCCAGGGTTTCGCGAAGATTTCTGTCGTCGAATGCTTCGAGATGCTTAACGACATAGTTTAGAATATTTTCAGGGAACACGCCATGCTGCATATACACGGCTTTATCCCTGAGCAATGCGGCTGCCGAATCGACACATGAGGCAGGAAGTTTTTCGAGCTGCGCCTTACGCTGCCGGTGCTCTTCGTGGAAGATATTGATATCCACATAGGTTTTTTCGGCAAAGGCGAGTCCATCAGGGTCAGTCAGCCCATGACGGGCAGCTACAGTCAGCCCTGCCATCAGCAGATAAATATCGGCCGAACCATCAGGTGCACGAAACTCAACAGTCTGCTTTTCGTTGAAGTCGGTGGCAAGCGGCACTTCGAGCGGGTTGGCATCCGAAATCATATCGTGCTCGTTGGTCCAGCCCAGAGGTACCCTCACCAGCACAGAACGGTTGCGGTCGCCCCAGCAGATATTGGTCGGAGCTTCCTGATGCGGAACCAGCCTGAGGTAGGAAGTAGGATTGGTATTGCCAAAAGCGGTAAGCGAAGCCGCCAGCTTCAGATATCCTGCAATGGCCTTTCGGGCTGCAGGGCTCAGCATGCCGTCCTGCATCATCACGCTGCGTCCGTCCTTCATGATGCGCGTATGCACATGAAGCCCGCTGCCGGCACGTCCGGCTACGATCTTAGGCGCAAATGTGAGGGTAACGCCATATTGCCAGGCAAGTGTGCGCATAATCCATTTGGCAATCACCAGTTGGTCGGCAGCATCTTCCACGTTGACAGGCAAAAACTCTATTTCATTCTGTTCGTAAACTTTTCCACCAAGCGAAAAATTACCCACTTCCGAATGGCCATATTTGATCTGGCCGCCACTCTGCGCAATCAGTCGCATGGCATGACGACGGAAATTGCCAAACTTGTTGAAAGGCGACGATTCGTGATAACCGCGCTGATTTACAGCAGGATACAAAGGCGTTTCGTCCGAAATAATATAATATTCCAACTCGCCCATAGTTTCGAAACTGCAACCCGTTTCCTTCTTCATGGCGTTGTGGGCCTTGCGCAAAATATATTCCGGTGAATCTTCAAGCGGATTGCCATGCCTGTCGTAGAAACCGCACAAGATGTCCAGTGTGGGCACATCGGCAAAAGGGTTCACGAAGGCTGTGCGATACTTGGGAATTACATATAAATCGCTCGAACCGGCCTCCACAAACGGGAAAAGACTCGATCCGTCAACACGCTCACCTGTGGCCAGAATATTGTCCAGATGATCGCGGCTGTTAATGATAAAGTTGAGCGTCTTGAGTCTGCCATCCCATGCCACATACCTGAAATTTATCATTTCAACATCGTGGTCTTCGATGTAGCGTATGAGATCGGCACGTGTAAATTCAGAAGACGGTTTGTTCAAATATTGAACCAGCGGATTAGGATTCATGGCAGTGATCATTCCTTCTGTTATTTTTTTAACAATAAATTGAAATGACAGCAAATTTAGCCATTTACCCCTAATTGACGGCCACTGGGAGCAGCCATCAGCATGTATTTAAACCCGTTACAAATAAGCCATTGGGACTGCTTTGCCCAATGTTGCTGCCAACAAACGACAAGGATAATCAAGCATCTACTTTACAGATAATTATGTGATCAGAAATCATTTCAAGAATTATTCTCAGCCCGAAGCGAGGCAAACCATGTCTCGATCAGTTGCGATGCAGCTACAAAGGCGCTGATCTCTCGCATCCTGACCTTCTGTTCCATTTCGGACAAAAGGCCTGCAATTTGTGGATGTTGATAGAAGCTTTTTTGCAATGATTCGTTTACAGTATCCAACATGGCCTGCACAAGCTGATTATTGCGCTTATGCATAAAGAAGCCATTTGAACGGATAGTGAAAATAAAATTTTCGATCATCTGCCAAACTTCAGGAATGTTGAATCCGGTGATTGCGGAGCAGCTGAGCACCTGTGTGGGCACGCCCGAGGCGGGTGGTGGAAACAGATGAATGGCGTTTTCGCATTCGGCCCGTGCCCGCTCGGCGCGTTGAAGATTATCGCCGTCAGCCTTATTTACCACTATGCCATCGGCCATTTCCATAATTCCTCTTTTAATTCCCTGAAGCTCATCGCCGGCGCCACCAATCAGGAGAAGCAGAAAAAAATCGACCATCGACTGCACCGCCGTCTCAGATTGGCCGACGCCTACGGTTTCGACAAAAACGGTATCAAAACCGGCAGCCTCGCATAGCACAATGGTTTCGCGTGTTTTGCGGGCAACACCGCCCAGAGTGCCTGCCGAAGCCGAAGGCCTGATATAGGCATTCGGCTGGTTTGTAAGCTGCTCCATTCGTGTTTTATCGCCCAGAATACTACCCTTGGAGATCTGACTGCTCGGGTCGATGGTCAGCACCGCAAGCTTTCGGCCATTGTTGACCAGATACATGCCAAGCGCTTCGATGAATGTACTTTTTCCGGCACCGGGCACTCCGGTAATGCCAACCCTGACTGCATTGCCGCTGTAGGGCAAACAAGCCTGAATGATTTCCTGCGCTATCTTCTGATGCAAGGGCAAGTTGCTTTCGACAAGGGTTATGGCCTGACTAAGCAACACACGATCGCCACGCAATATTCCTTCGATATATGCACCAGCCCCGAGCAGATTTTTTTTGCTCCGGGCCAGACGCGAAACGGCGTCGCGGTTTATTGCAGCAGGTTGCTCTATTCCCTCGTTTACCTTGAGGGCCATCGTCTTATCTTCCGGCCTAGCTTTCTTCATGTCCGGCAAAGTTACAAATTGAAGCGAAGCCTAAACCTGAAGACTTCTATGCTTTGTGGCTGAAAAAATCTATACTGCATAGTATAATCTTTTCTTAACTTTGCAGCCCCGAACTAAAGCTCTCTGTAGCTCAGTTGGTAGAGCAGCTGACTCTTAATCAGCGGGTCCCAGGTTCGAGTCCTGGCAGGGAGACTTTTAAACGACTGTAAATCAGTGATTTGCAGTCGTTTTGCTTTTTATAGCTTGCATTCCGGAACGGCATTGTTTTAAAAAAAGGGTGCCTAATCCGGCTCAAAGCGAACGGCACTTGCCTTAAACTGGATAAAAACATTCGTGCCTTGCTGTATGTGAAGTCGCTGCACCGACTGCCTGGTAATAAGCACATAGAACATTGTGCCGGCCACATCAACCACCACCTCGATGCCATCGGGTGTTTCGAAAAGATCGGCTACTATTCCGCTGAACTGATTGACAGCACTACTGTTTACGGCCCCGGTGGCAAGGGTTATCGCATGCGCATCGATGTTCACAAATCCGGTTTTTGCGATAGCGTCGGGGCGATGAAGCTTGATGAACAGTGTTTCCGTTCGAAACGTCATAAGGGCTTCATCACCTTCGGGTTCGGCCATCAGATGGCCATGGAAAAAGTTGCGGATACCGGTAAATCCGGCCACGAAAGCATTCCTTGGACGCGAAAGAACCTCTTGCAGACTGCCGTGCTGAACGATAGAACCCTGCTGCATGACAGCTACTGCAGTGGCGAGTGCAATGGCTTCGCTGTAGTCGTGCGTCACATGAATAATGGTTTGTCCATCCCTGTGCAGCTGACGAATTAGTGATGCGATGCCGGTGCGCAGCGGTGTATCCAGGTTGGCCAGAGGCTCATCAAGCAGCAGAATTTCAGGTTTAAGCGCAAGCGTGCGGGCCAGCGCCACGCGTTGGGCCTCGCCGCCCGAGAGTTTATCGGCTTTGCGGTGCAGCAGATGTTCGCACTGGGTTTGGATAGCAAGTTTAGTTACTGAATCCCTGATTTCCGATTTGCTCATTCTTTTGCTTCGCAGGCCATAGGCAATATTTTCGGCTACCGTGAGATGAGGGAAAAGCCATTGTTTCTGAAACACAACACCCACACCTCGCTCTCCAGCAGGCATATGCGTAATATCAATGCCATTCATCCATATATGTCCGGATTCGCATTGCTCCAGGCCGGCAATAAGTTCGAGCAACATTGTTTTGCCTGAACCCGAAGGCCCGAGCAAAACAAGGTAGCTGCCACGCCCGATCAGCAGATGGTCGATGTGCAGTTTAAAGGTGCCTGCTTTGCGTGTGATATTATCGAGCTGAAGCATTCTTTCCGGGTCTTGAGATCATATTGAGCAAAACAAACACCAGAAGGCATATGACGACAAAAAGCGCGGTGACCGGTCTGGCATAATCGAGGCCAAAACTCGTAAAGCGTTCGTAAATCATGACAGGTGTTGTCATCGGATGGTAGGCCATGATGACTACCGCGCCGAACTCGCTCATGCCCCTGCCCCACATCATGACCATTCCGCTCAGGATACTCCTGCCGGCAAGAGGCAGACTGATGGTACGAAATATTCTGAAAGGCCCTGCACCCATTGAACGCGCTACCTTTTCGTACATTTCGGGCACCATGCCAAAACCATCCACTGCAGCATTGAACAAATAAGGCATACTCACAAAAGCCATGGCAATGAAAATTCCCGCAGGATTATTCACAAAGGAGATTCCGGCGGTTTCGGCCAGCC
The DNA here is from genome assembly GCA_035325985.1 of Bacteroidales bacterium. Lineage (GTDB taxonomy): Bacteria > Bacteroidota > Bacteroidia > Bacteroidales > F082 > JALNZU01. The sequence goes on along the minus strand of DAOKYW010000012.1, from coordinate 42,804 downwards.
TGCCAAGGGCTGTATTGCGCGAAACAATACCAAGCAGGGCAATGCCGGCGGCTGAATGAGGTATCACAACCGGAATGTTGATGATGGCATGCAACAGTCTGCGAAAGGGGAATGTTCGTCGGGCCATGATCCAGGCAAACGGGACGACAAGCAACGAGAAAAAGAAAGTGGTTAGCATGGCAATAAATAGTGTACGGCCAATGCTCTGCCTCACTTCAATATCCTCTGCAGCTTCGATTAAGCCCGAAGTCCCTGTTGAAAGCACAAGACCGGCAAGCGGGGCGATCACAAACAACAGCAGAAGACTGCCCAGAAAAGCAAAGACAATAGGGGTAAAACCTTTACTGTTGCTCATTCTCCATCATCTGTTGAAGGATAATATCCGGTAGTCTGGTTTCGATTGGCAAATGGCCGCTTTCCAGTGTTCGATGTCCAAGATTAAGGAGGATGTTCTTACCTGTACTGCTCATCATGAAAGCAATGAAGCGCTCGGCCATCACTTTGTTTGGCGCATCGGAAAGAACAGTAATACCATACGTAATAGCCTCACCTGTTATAGTTATCTGTTCTCCGGGTTTACGTCCTTTTACACTCGTAGATACTTGTGCGTAAAAGGGTTCGAAGTCCGGATTGGATAGGTTGATTTCGTCGGGCAGGACCAAATAGTCGAGACCATGCTGCACCGCAATAGACCGGTAGATAAAAATGTAATCCAGGTGTCCCGTTTGAAGCAGCGCGATAAGATCGGTTTCCTTGGGCCTGATATTGAGTTGACTGGCCTTGAGCACATGATCTGCAAGGCCGGGCTGTCCATAATACTTCTCGGCTAATTTGAGCAGGAGCACCGTACGGTAGCCACATGGGTCGAGGTCAGGATTGGACCTTCCAATGGCCAGATTGCCGGATTGCATAACCGAATGCCAGTTGGACGAGCTGATTTCTTGTCGCATTTTTGAGTGATTGCCATATACAATAACCATTTCGTTTCCTGCAAATGGAAGGCTCCAACCGGCCCGGTCAGGTATCAGCATTTCATCAATTAATCTGCAATCAGCTGAAGCCACAATATCAGCCTGCTTGCCCAATTCTGTGATCTTGCGTATCGTTTCTAGGCTACCGGCGGCTTCCATTCTGAAACGCACATCGCGGTGCTGAGCAGCAAAACTATCGGCAAGCACTTTTAAAGGCACCGAAAGGCTGCCTGCATGAAACACCGTGAGTGTGTTGTGGTCTGCTTCACTTCGTTTGGAAGCTGAGCTGCATGACGCCATAACCACTGTAAGGGCGATGATTATAATTTCTGTGCGCATAGAACAAAAAAGGCAAATTTATGGATTTGATGGCTCATGCGGATCCCAATCCTCAAACGCGGCAATCAGGGCATGACAATTTCTCCTTAAAGTCATGGTGTTTAAGATGATGAGCGGACAATCGCAGTTTTTAATTTTATGAAACAAACGTTAAACATTTGAAACGACCAATCTCCGTCATATAAGCCTATTTCGCTGTATTTCAATTCATTATCTAAGATGAATAACCTGCTCCGCTACACATGACAGGAATTCCCCGCTTTCAGGATTAAGGAGCTTAAAGTATTTTCGCTCAACCATTTAATGTACGACCATCCAAACAAATTAAACGGACCAGCCGAACACCGTATTACAAAGTAGGCAGTAAAATTTACCATCAATGACAAAACTCAAAACTTTTAGTTTCCTTCTGGCTCTGGCATTCGTGGTGGCTTCGTGTGCTCCCGCTGCCAAGAACGACACTAAAGCTGTTGCCACACCAACGATTACTTTCGAAGAAGTTAACGCTGCCCAGCAGGCCTGGTGTGATGCCCTGGTGAAGATTGGCAGTCTTTATGAAAACGGTGAGGATTACAAGGGATTTGCTGAGCAGGTGCTCACCGATGCTTATGATTATGACCATGGAAAGGTATTCTTCAAGCCAACGCTGGCTTATGGGGAAAATACCTTCCGAGTAACCAAGAAAGGTGCTTTGGCTTATTTTGTAGGCAACGACCCTGATTTTCCGGAAGACAGGGGATTTGCACTTACGCCCTGGGTTAGTGCCCGTTACCACAACATTGGCGAAGGCAACGAAGGAATTCAGATTCATGGAAATATCGCCATCACACAAGGCAATGTTTATTTCACCGACAAAAACGGCAATGTTTCAATGGTTGATAAAACATGGGTTTTCAAAAAAGGTGACGACGGCAAACTGCGCATCGTAATGCACCACTCCTCGCTTCCTTTCAAACCCTGAACCCCGGGAAAAGTTACCTCAACTTTATAAGGCTGCCCCAAAAGGCAGCCTTTTTTTCGAAACGTAACAAGAATGGAAAGGAATCTGTGTGGATAGATAAAAACGATAAGTTTGGGGCCTCGAAGGCCATAAAGAAACTCAGCACAAAATCTCGCACATGAAAAAATTTTAAACCGAACTGAAATGGCACTCTATTTTGTGTTGATGATGATTGGCTGAATGGTGCTGGAAAGGCTTACAGGACTCCGCGGAACCCATATTGAAAAACATGCGGTATTCACGAACCTCATTGCCCTGTTCACCCTTAAACGTAAGCCTGAGGGTTCAAATGCCTGATAATTAGTAGGCGCGTTCGTTACGACCTTCGATATAATTGATAAAAGACCGAGATACGACCTTGTTTCCACCAGGTGTTGGATAATCGCCCGTGAAATACCAGTCGCCGGTATGCTGAGGCATGGCTCTGTGAAGATTTTCGATGGTTTGAAACACTACCGATACCTTTGACTTTACATTAGGGGAAGTCACAAGCTGGGCAATCTTTGCGCTTATCTGCCTTACAGTAAAGGGCTTATAGATGAGTTTGACATGGTTTTGCATTTCCTCCTTCGGCAAATCTATCTGGGCTTTGCACAGATTGTAAACCTGACTGATTATGCCCTCCTGACCAGATTCTTTCAGCAGCTCGATTGCAGCCCTGAAAGCAACAAAATCGCTAAGCTTGGCCATATCGATGCCATAACAGTCGGGGTAGCGTATCTGAGGAGCCGAAGAAGCGATGATGATTTGCTTAGGCTGCAGGCGGTCCAGTATCCTGACAATGCTGTTGCGCAGGGTGGTGCCACGTACGATGGAATCGTCGAGCACGACCAACGTATCCAATCCCGGACGCACTATACCATAGGTCACATCGTACACGTGGGCAACCAGATCGTTGCGTTGAGTATCCTGAGTGATGAAAGTCCGCAGCTTGACGTCCTTTACGGCAATTTCCTCAACTCTAAGACCATTTTCGAAGATCCTGTCAAGAAGTTCAGGTGTAAGATTGTCTATCGAAGCCAGAATGCGCTCTTTTTTGCGCTGCATACTCAGGCGATTAAGCTCAGTAATCATGCCCCTGAAAGCCACGGAAGCCGTATTGGGTATGTAGGAAAAAACTGTGTTATCAAGGTCGTTGTCAATTTCGTTCAGCACCTGGGGCACCAAATATTCGCCGAGCTTGCGCCGTTCGCGGTAGATATCAGCATCGGTACCTCGCGAGAAATAGATGCGCTCGAAGGAACAGGAACGCTTTTCGAGCGGCTGTTTGAACATTTGTTCCGAACAACTGCCATCGCGCTTGATAATCAGCGCATGCCCGGGCTTAAGCTCATGAATTGCAGTGTGAGCGACTTTGAATGCCGTTTGAATGGGTGGCCTCTCGCTGGCAGCAACAATCACCTCGTCGTCGGCATAATAGTAGGCAGGCCTGATACCTGAAGGGTCGCGCATGACAAAGGCATCACCATGGCCGGTCATTCCGGTTATGACGTAACCGCCATCCCAATATTGGCAGCTTTCTTCCAGAATCCTGCGGACATCAAGCTCTTTGGCTATCAGGGGAGAGATGTCTTTTTTAGCTAAACCATTCGACCGGTAATGCTGATAAATGCGTTCGTTTTCCTCGTCGAGCCAATGTCCGATCTTTTCGAGTATGGTCACGGTATCGGACGTTTCGACAGGATATTGGCCAAGTTCAACGAGCTTGTTGAAGAGCTCATCAACATTGGTCATATTAAAATTTCCTGCCAGTATCAGGGTCCGGGTCATCCAGTTGTTGTGACGGATGAATGGATGAAGGTTCTGTAGATTGTTGCCGCCGAATGTGCCATAGCGCAGATGCCCCATAAACAGTTCGCCGGTGAACTGTACATTACTTTTAAGCCACTGAATGTCGTTGAGACGGGCAGGCGTTTTCTCGCGGATTTCTTCGAGCTTATCATAAACCTGCTGGAAAATATCCCGGATAGGTGTAGCCGAGTTCGAGCGTATGCGGTCAATATATTTGCTGCCGGGTGGCAGGTCGAATTTTATTCCGGCAATACCTGCTCCATCCTGACCACGATTGTGCTGCTTCTGCATGAGCAGGTGCAGCTTTTGCAGGCCATAAAACGAAGTGCCGTAGTTCGACAGGTAGTATTCTAGAGGCTTAAGGAGACGGATGAGCACGATGCCGCACTCGTGTTTAATCTGGTCGCTCATGAATGGCTGAGGCGAAAGTGATTAGTTTTGTCAAGGAAAGCGCAAAAGTAATGAAAAAAGAAGAGCTTCTTATCAGGGAATCCACCAGGTCAGATATTCCAGTATTACATACATTTCAATTGGCCATGGCTCAGGAAACCGAAGGCCTGATACTTGATTCAGATACACTAAAGAGAGGCATTACGGCAGTGTTTGATCATCCTGAAAAAGGCAAGTATTACGTTGCCGAAATAGACAAAAACGTTGTCGGGTCGCTTATGATTACCTATGAGTGGAGCGACTGGCGTTGCCGCACCATCTACTGGATTCAGTCGGTGTATGTGCTACCCGATTACCGCCGCCGGGGTGTGTACAGGGCGCTTTACGGACATGTACGCAACTTGGCCGAAACCAACGAAGATATTGGCGGCATCAGGCTATATGTGGACAGCCAAAACCACACTGCCCAGCAAACCTACAGCCGGCTGGGTATGAACGGCGATCACTACAAGGTTTTCGAATGGATGCGCAGCTTCTGAAAACCTTGAATAATGGCGGCAAAATGCTATTTTTGCCGTAAACCACGCAAAACCGAATTTATGGCAGGCTCTGCTAAGGTTCCACACACCTTTGTTATCGTTTTTTCCATTATCCTGGTCGCGGCTGCACTCACTTGGATTATTCCTCCGGGAAAATACATTCCCGTTGATGGGACACTGGTTTTTAAATATAAAAATGAATTGCCGGCCGATGTTGCCTTCAAGAGTCAACCTCAGACCTGGCAGGTGTTTGCTGCTCTTTTTAAAGGCTTTGTCAAGCAAAGCAACATCATCATATTCATACTGATGATTGGCGGGGCTTTCTGGATTATGAACCAGAGCAAAGCCATTGACGTGGGCATAATGTCGTTTTTGCGCTTTGCGCGAAAACTAGAGCACAACAAGATTATAAGCCATCTTGGGGTGAACAACATCATCATGTTGCTCATCATGACCATGTTCAGCATGTTTGGGGCCATTTTCGGGATGAGCGAAGAAACCATAGCTTTTGCCATCATTCTGATTCCATTAGCCATCTCGATGGGCTACGACTCCATTGTCGGGGTAGGGCTGGTGTACGTAGCTGCACATCTTGGATTTGCCGGAGCTGTGCTCAACCCCTTCACGATTGGTATTGCACAGGGTCTTGCCGAAATACCGCTATTTTCAGGTTTGGAATATCGCATTTTTTGCTGGGTCATTATCAATACTGTAGGCTTCTGGTTCATCCTGCGCTATGCAAAAAAAGTAAAACACAATCCCGAAGCATCGCCTGTTTATCAGGAGGATGAATACTGGCGCAAGCATTTAGAGGTTAATCAGGACGAGGTGCAGTATCACACTCCCCGATCAGCATGGTGGGCATGGGGAGCTATTGTGGTTGCCCTGGCATTATTTTCATGGTTTTATCCTTCCACCACCTTGAAACTTGGCGATATGTCGTTCAGCTTCAATCTATTGCCTGTTTCAACCGCAATCTTTGCCCTTGCCGGATATTTCTGCCTGCGCAAGTCGGTTCATTACTTTATTCTGCTCATGCTCACCTACACCATCGTTTTCCTTATTGCGGGAGTGATGGGTTACGACTGGTATGTGATGGAAATCGCCACCTTGTTCATGGCTTTGGGTATTGCGAGCGGAATAGCCACAGGCATGAATGCCGACACCATAGCCCGATCCTTTGTTGACGGCGTAAAGGACATTCTTTCGGCAGCAGTAATTGTTGGTCTGGCGGGAGGTATTATCGTTATTCTCGAAGACGGCGGCATCATCGATACCATTCTTTATGGTCTATCGCAGTCGATGAGCAATTTTGGCCAGATAGCTTCGGTTGGTGTGATGTACGCCATACAGACTATCATCAATATTGTAATTCCTTCAGGATCAGCAAAAGCGGCCATCACCATGCCCATTATGGCGCCATTCAGCGACCTGATCGGGGTTTCGCGTCAGGCAACCGTCATGGCTTTTCAGTTTGGCGATGGCTTTACCAATATGATTACACCCACAAGCGGTGTACTGATTGCCGTTCTTGGTGTGGCCCGCATTCCCTATCAGAAATGGGTGAAGTGGGTTTGGCCATTGATTCTGATGCTTATTGTGCTCGGATTTTTGTTGCTTATTCCAACAGTAACAATGCAACTCAATGGTTTTTAACTAAAATATTGTACCTGGGTATGCATTTTGTTAAATTTACACACTTAATCAGTTTATAATTCGGCGGCCTGCAATGATGCCAAAAAGCTTTACCGGCACAAGATCAGCTTCTGCTACAATTGTTTTTATACTCATTGTACTTGGGTTGATTTTTTCAGGCCACGAGGCACTTTCTTTTAGACACAGCGACCTTCATTTTCAAAACCTCAACACCAGACAAGGGCTTTCGCGCGGATTAGTCCGGCAGATGGTATTTGATGATTATGGCTTTTTGTGGGTTGCCACCGAAAATGGGCTAAACCGTTACGACGGATATCAATTTGAGATTTTCAGGGCATCGCCCGGTGACCATGGCGGGTTGCCTGACAATGATGTGCTTTCGCTGGCCAATTTAGGAGCCAGAGGAGTACTGGTTGGTATGCACAAGGGTAAGCTGATGCTATATAATCATGCCAGGAGTGTTTTCGAAAGTGTCGTTTTTCCGCCGGAGATAGCTCAGGCTTTTTCCGCATGCGAGCCCGATTACCTTACCCCCGACAAGCAGGGAAATGTGTGGATTGCGAGCACCAACGGTCTGTTTGTCTGGTCGCCTGCCACAGGTGAAGCCTGGCATTACACGCCTCAAAACAGCGGCCTGAAGACGCAATACATCAAGCATGCTTATTTTGATCGTGCAGGAAACCTCTGGCTTGCCACGGATGCAGGTTTGGCTAAAGTTGACAACTGGCAAAATCCCGGTGCTTCAGTCATCCAAACTTTTGACAACACCAACCTGCCCAGCCCTTACGCCAAAAGGGTGATACAGGACACCGGAGGCAGGATCTGGCTTGGTCACGATGGTGGCTTAAGCCTGTTCGATCCTGTTAATCAAATCTTTATGCTTCATCTTAGTCATCAGCCGGGCAACAATAACTCGCTGGCCAACAATTACATAAAAGACTTAACCCTTTCTTCGGATGGTACGGTGTGGATAGGGCATGACTTAGGCATATCGGTATTCGATCCTACCCGCCTGCAGTTTACCAATTACACGGCCGACCCTGACAACGAGCGCAGCCTGATCAACAATTATGTCAAAAGTTTAATCACCGATGCACAAGAACGGGTGTGGATAGGCACCGATCAGGGCATAAGCGTTTGGGATCCGCTGAAAGAACCATTCAGGAGTCTGGAATTCAGGCCGGGTGTGGCATCAGGATTACGTGGCAATCTGGTTTATGACATTTGGGAGGACCAGCCCGGACGCGTATGGCTTGCCACCAATAATGGCCTTCATTTATGGAATCCCGAAACATCGGAGATAGTTGTATTCAGGCATGAGGCCGAAAATCCGGGCAGCCTGCAGAGCAATATTGTACGTGCTGTGATACGTGATAGCCGTGGCTCGCTTTGGGTGGGCACGGATAACGGTTTGCATCGCATGATTGAAACAGCCCGTGGTATTGCATTCGAGCATTTTACAGCCGGGCCTGCCGACGGAAAGCACCTTAACAACGCCTTTGTCGTAACCATCAAGGAAGTTGCCGATGGAACCATCTGGATCGGAACCTGGGGTGGAGGCATTAACATTTTTAACCCTGCTACTAATACTTTTACTTACCTCACCGAAACCTCTGAACAACCCGAACTACGACTTAATAACAACAAGATTGCCAATATATTGGAAGACAGTAAAGGCAATATCTGGTTGCGCAGCGGCAATATTTTCGATCCGCAAACCCGAACATTAAAGCCTTTCCCATTTTCACCCCTTCCTGATAACATCAATTTTTTCTTCGAAGATTCGCGCAGTCGCATATGGATTGGCACTACCTCCAATGGCCTGCATTACTACCAGGATGGGAGCAATGAACTCTCTCAGCCAAGACTAAATTCTGCGCTTCTTTCCGGCTCATTTAATGCCATGCTGGAAGATGCTTCCGGGAATCTATGGATTGCAGCCGACAATAAACTGGTGCGCCTTAGCAGCGACCTTGCCACATTTCAGGTATTTGATGAAGCCGAAGGTGTGCTGGCCGGAGATTTCTCGAACGAATCGGTATTTCGCGGAAGCACCGGCATATTTTACTTCGGTGGCAACAGGGGCATCACATGGTTCAGGCCTGAAGAGATCTTTCTGAATACCGCTCAGGTAAGGATTTGGATAACATCGCTCTCTTTTAATAATAAACCTGTTTTGCCATTTTCAGGAGCTGTAAACGACTCCTCCATTCTCGTAAGACGCAGCATCACATTGCCCTTTAACCACCGCGATCTGGTAATCAATATAACAGGTATCAACTACACCAACAGCAACAAAAACCGCTTCGCATACCGCATCGAAGGATTGCAGCAGGAATGGATTGAGATTGGTGCAGATGCCCGTCAGATCAAGTTTTTCAGACTTCCGCCCGGAAAGCACAAATTACTGCTACGCGCAGCCAATAGCAGCGGAATCTGGAGCACTGAACCCTTTGTCTTTGAAATCAATGTGCTTTACGCCTGGTATCAGCACTGGTGGGTTTGGGTTATTGCCGGCATCGTGTTCACTGGACTAATTTTACTCATCTTTCATTACCGGACACGAAATCTGAATGCTCAGAAAAAACTGCTTGAAGAAAAGGTTAAAGAGCGAACAGCTCAGCTGGAAGCACAGAAAACGGAAATTGAACTAAAAAACGAGCAGTTACAGGAGGCAAACCAAGCCAAATCTGAATTTCTGGCCAATATGAGCCACGAAATCAGAACGCCCCTGAACGGCATCATAGGGTTTACCGACTTGCTGATGAATACAGAGCTCAGCGAAATACAGCAAGAGTACCTTGACATCATCCATCAATCAGGAGAAAACCTTCTCAGCATTATCAACGATATTCTCGACTTTTCAAAAATTGAGGCCGGCAAACTGGAGCTATACATTGAAAAGACCGATCTGGAGGAACTTGCGAGCCAAACCATTGATATCATCACCTTTCAGGCCCAGAGCAAAGGACTCGAGGTGCTGCTCAATATGCACCCTCAGCTTCCGCGTTACATACACGCCGACGGCATCAGGCTAAAGCAGGTTCTTGTAAACCTGTTGAGCAATTCGGTAAAGTTTACCGAAAAAGGAGAAGTTGAGCTCAAAATTGAGCCCATCAGCCCGATCAGGGACCAAAAAGCCTTATTCAGGTTTCTGGTACGCGACACCGGCATCGGTATTAAACCCGAGAAAGTCTCCATGATTTTTGAGGCGTTCACTCAGGAGGACAGCTCGACCACCAAACGTTTTGGAGGCACAGGTCTTGGCCTTGCCATTTCCAACCGTCTGCTGGGATTGATGGGTAGCCGATTGCAACTGATCAGCAAGCCCGGTAAGGGAAGCACCTTCTTTTTTGACCTCGAGCTGAAATGTGAAGATGTTGGTGAGCTTACCACAACCGACCTGAGCTGGATAAAAAGAGTGCTAATTGTTGACGACAACAGCAATAACAGGGCTATACTCGCAAAAATGCTGATGGCACTGGATGTCGAAGTGGCCGAGGCTTCCGGAGCACGCGAAGCCTTGCGCCTGCTCGGAAGCTCCGACCCCTTCGATGTGATGTTTGTGGATTACCATATGCCGGAAACCGATGGTCTTGAATTTGTTGATCAACTTCATCGTTTGCCGGGCTTCAGCTTCGATCAAACAAAACTTATTCTCTGGCACAGCTCATACGATAATAATATTCTTGCAGGCAAAGCGGAGCAAATCGGAGTACATATCCGCATGACGAAACCTGTGACTCAGCAAAAACTGCTCGAAACCCTGCACAAGGTCAAAAACATCGTCAGCAGACCGTCGGCTGTTGTAAAACCCTTAAAACAATTTAACGGCAACTTCAACATTATGTTGGTTGAGGATAACCCCGTCAACATGCTGCTGGCCAGGACTCTTGTCCGGAAGATTTTGCCTCAGGCCACCATTACCGAATGCTCAAACGGACTGGTGGCCCTCAATCGTTGTCGCGAACAACTGCCCGACCTTATCTTCATGGATATCCAGATGCCTGAGATGAATGGCCACGAAGCGACCCGTAATATCAGGATGCTCGAAGGCGGTGAGGCAATACCCATCATTGCCATTACCGCAGGCAACATCAAGGGCGAGCGCGAAAGATGTCTTGAATCGGGCATGAACGACTTTCTGGCCAAGCCGATAGTGGAAGATATGCTTGCCGAATCGCTGGCACGCTGGCTTAAACTTGATTCTGAAGAAGACAAACAAGAATCGCAAGTGCTTGCGCCGGAGAATCTTACAGCCAACGAATTCACTATCGAAATACTCAAAGCCGATCTGGGCAGCGACCCCAATTTTCTTAAGGAATTTCTGCTGGTGGTGTGCGAGAGTCTTGAGCAGGCAAAAAGCGAACTAAATCAAGCTTTTATTAACCACAATATCCCTCAGCTGCATAGCCACGCCCACAAGCTGAAAGGTACCGCACTTTCCATCAAAATGAACCATCTGGCCACGCTTGCAGGGCAGATGGAAAAGTTCGAACAAACTGAAACCCAAAGCGCCCAGAACCACCTTACCCTGATGAATAATGAGATTCAAACCATCATCCTCAAAGTAAAGGAAGAGCTGGAGCACCTTGCATGAGCCTGGCAGGATTCTATTTGTACCTTTATGGTGATTAATGCAACTTCGTTATGAGACACCATCAATTGCTTGTTTCAATGCTTTTATTCGCCGCTTGCACCGGTTCACCGACACATCAGAACCAAACCCTTAACCAGGACTCGTTGATTGCTGCTGAGCAGCGGATTGCCGACAGCATGGCCGCCGAAAATGCAAGGCAAAAAGCCTTAAACGATTTATCGATGAGTGCCTATGGCGGGTCGAAATTTGGCATGAGCACCGAAGAAGTCCTTCAGACTGAGGGCTTCTCGGGCGGAACTCTGACCGGCGAAATCATCCGGCCACCGGCCAATAAGCGGCGTGTGGGAAATTACAATTATGATATCGAAGCGCGTTTCCACGAAAACAAGCTTTATCTGGTCACCTTTGGCTCGGCATGGCAGACTGCTGCTTTTATCGAGTTCGACATGGTAACCTTGCTCAATAACCTGAAAGATGTGATCGCCATTCGCTATGGCGAGCCAAACCAGCGGTATAAAATGCCCAATGTGATGGATTTTGAGCCGGGAGCGCACCGTTGGGTTTATAAATGGGAAATTGAAGACAAGGTGATTACCATTGGTATGCGCGAAAGTGCTGCCGGAGCTAACTATCAGGCTATCATGTGGATTTATAACAAACCCATTTTCGACAACATCGGCTACAATAAGGCCAATGTCAATAAGGTGATGGACGCGGCAAAATTCTGATTTTCAGACATCTTTCTTCGCCTTCATACCTTGCTGTTGCAATTAAAATGGATGATTTCGAAAAAAATCATCGGTTGCCATAAGTGTTAATATTTCTTAACTTTAGGGCAACTAATCTGCAAACCCATGAAAACAAGACGTGCAAAACCGGTGGC
>DAOKYW010000012.1:0-30535 GCA_035325985.1 Bacteroidales bacterium | reverse complement strand
AATCAGGAGCTTGTTGAGCAACGCAAACCCACATATCCCTGCCAGATTTTCGGACAAAAAACCTGTCAGCTGCTTATCTTAAAATCGAAAGCCGATGAGCGCAGGCGAATGTTGCTTTTTGCCAAGGCAGAAAATTTGCTTTATCAGTTCGAAATTTCCGGCAATATAACATCTATGGATGTGCCTTCTGCCGCCCTCGATTTTTTAGGCGCGTTAGGCTTGCAGGATGGCAGCATTAAGCCTCTGGCATCAAAATCAACTGATAAGACATCGGCCGGAGGTGTAACCGCTGCTGATTCAAAAACTGCCGAGAGCGGTACCGGCCGCAACACACGTGACGAATCGCTTTCGGGCTATTCCAAAGTGAAAGCGGCAAACGACACTCAGGCTATCGGACCTGAAACCTCCATTTCGGGTATGACTTCCTCAAATCAGGGCAATACCTCATTTGATGCCGCAGCAGCCGAAAAAGCCTCCAAAACTCCTGACGGAGACGAAATGGATTACGTGGTCAACCCGTCAGGCACACCACAGGCTGTGGCAAAAGATGCCGGCTGGGCGCTGAGTCTGGCGCAGAATCCCGGCCTGCTCCTTGATGCGCTGGATGGTGGGAGGCCGGGTGGCGACGTAAGTGCTTTGATGGCACTTCTGCGACAGACACAGGGGCCATTCGACGAGCAGGAAGAAAAGGCCATGATGAGCCAATATGCTGCGCACGCAAATTCAGGATCGTCAAAAGCCAAAAAAGCCATACGCCAGCAAAGCGAATACTTGCTTCAGGCCATGATACACCGGCAACTGATGATGCAGGCAGCCTGGGAATATGATTTCGCCCTTTCGCAAATGCAGGTGGCCGAAGCCATGAAGGACGCCGAAGAAATGCAGATTGCGGAAATGCTTGCAGGATTGCAACAAATGATTGTTCAAGGACAACAATCGGAATTAGAACAAGTCGCCAAAAAGAGTGAAGCGGCTCCTCAAATACCCAAATCGCCGGAAATTATTGCCGAACAGCAACAAAAAATGCAGTTAGCCGAGAGTGCAGCGCTGACTGTCAATCAGTCGGGCAATGGCGGTGGGGGGCAAACTGCAGCTTCGGGCAACCAGGCACAAGATAACGATGCAGCCCAGGTAGCACGCTACCATGCCCTAAGGCAGGAACACCGCATGCTGGTGGAAACGATGGGTCAGGGCTCGGCCGAAGCTACCGCGATTTACCGCGAAGCCATGGAACTCCGCCGGAGTCTGGAGGCCAAAGGGATTGATGTGTTCAATTACAAAAGCCCTGCAGATCAGAACTCCGGAAGCACTGCAGCGGTGAAGGAAGAGCCGTACTTCGTTCCTTCGAAACCCGACCCGCGCCTAACGCCTGAACAGAATGAAGCCATTGCGGAACATGAGCAAAACATCAATGCCGCAATCAAGACACTCAATGCCTACAGGCGCGAGATACCGCTGGCCAAAACGCCTGAACAACGCGAAGAACTGCGGTTAATGGCATTGCATATGGAGCAAAACATCCACGACAGCAAAGACCTCATCGAATCGATCCGCACAGGAACGATTGTCAAAACAAGGGGTCCGTGGGATGAGCATTCGGCAGTGGTTTTGGCGGAAACGTCGCGCAAGTTGCGTGAAGATTTTCAACGGGCCAGTCAGATGCAAGCCTCCTATGTGCGCATGCTGAACCTCCTGAACAAGCACAACCCTCAGGAAGCCGCCAAATTCAGGGAGCAGATGGCCAACAACGTTATCAAAGGCATATTTGATCCGGGCGGCTTTGCCAAAGCCCAGCAATCCATCGACGCACTGTATGCGGTGACCAAGGGTGCTGCACAAGCTGAGCAAAAAAAACTTGAGGCGGATCAGACCAAATCTTTTGAAAGGCTCGAAATGATAGAGCGGCACCTCAGGTATGCGGAAAATATCAAATCAGGCTGTGACAAAGCCATTTTTGTTGGGACGCTTTTTACAGGTCTGGCTCCTGGCATGATGCTTTCGATGGCTTATGAAGGAGCCTGCACTGCTGCAGAAAAAGGCCCGGAGGCTGCTGTCAAAGCTATGGCCTGGCAGGGTGCAATTACCCTGACCATGATGGGCGCCATGAAGGCCGGAAGCTGGGGCATCAGCAAGCTGATGAATCCCAAGGTAGCCAATAGTGAGATTAATACTTTTAAAAACATCCTTGAAAATCAAAGACTTAATCAGGAGATGGAATGGAATCAAGCGCTGGTGAACCAATTGAAAGAGAAGGCCAGAAATTTCAACAGCGTAAAGGCCTCGGGAGGCAAGGGCTACCTTGAGGCCCGCAAAGCCCTTGACGAAGCCGTGGCCGCCTGCAACAGCAGCACTCTTGCCAAAAGAATCATGAAAAACGAGCTGGCAACGCTCGAAAACCAGATAAGATCAGGCGCTTCACGCGACTATTCCAAACTCAAAGAAACACTGTCGTATCAGACAACTTTTGAAAACAGGCTGCAGCGCAGCATCTATCCGCGCACCGATGCCGAGATGATCAGCAAACTCAGGGCGCAGGGATACAACGTTGAGGGCAGCTGGTTTCAGGAATTCCGGAATGCAACAAGCCGAGGCGTTAATGCCGACCGCGACCTGGGCCTGATAGCTCAGTTCGAGCGTAGCGTGATGAAAAACGGGCAGCCTGTTTCCATGTCGCAGTTTATGGACGAAGCCCAGAAAGCTTACGATGCAAGCTACAAAGCCATCACCGGACGTAGTGCAAAACTGGCTGATCAGAACGTGACTACCAGTGTTCATAGTGAGTCGTTTCCCGTTTCATGGCTCAAGAAAAAGGTGGAAGGACCATATTCGACCCTTGACCCGCCTGTGACGCCACAAGACTTCCAAAAAGCAGGAAACGCCATTTATAATAAGGTGGAGAATGCACTGAAGGGCTCCAACCCCGAATTTGTGAACATGAAAAATGCTTGTGCCAGCTTGAGCAAAGACCTTAAAACAAAAGTGCTACAGCGGCTGCAAAACCCTCCGGCCGGCACAGGGCTATCGCCAACATCCAGACAAGCTGCTTTGGAACATTGGTCTGAGGTGCAGAAAGTGCTCGACAACTTTGCCACCGATAAGAGCGACCCCTTCACAACAATGAAAAAACTGCAGGAACTCACGGGATCGACAAGCATTAGCGAAAACGCCAGAAAGCTCAAAGATCTGATGAATAAGCTTGGCGGCTAAACTGTCGCGCCTGAATAGCCAATCTGCGCAGGCAATAGTGCATTGGAAAAAGTAAAACTGTCCACCTGACCTTTACATCAAGAGGCCTAAGTCAAAGCTTTTGCTAATGTTTCGCAGTATTTTGTTTATCAATGAATTGAGAAGGATATTGGTAAGTTGAGCACAACAGCAACACAGCCTTAAGAACAATCAGCCAATCAGGTTGATAAAAAACGGGGAACCTCAAGTGTGTGATTGGGTTCCCCGTAGCGTTGGTTAAGAGAAAAATCTCACCTGAACACCCAGAGCAGGTTTTGATAGGTGATGACCGGTTGCTGGTTTTCGCCCCAAGCTACGCCGATATCCCTGAAAGCCCTGATGCGCAGTGCCTCGAGCTTCACATCGTTTTCGAATTGCTTGACGAAAAAGTCCCAATCACGCTTTTCGTCCTTTTGCACCTTGGCAGCCATTTGTCGAATGATGCTTTGGGCGTCATCATAGCACCGGGAGTCGGGGTCGATCCTGCACAAAATGGCGCCTGCCTTTAGCGCGCCATCCGAGTTTGGCTCGGCTGCCCAAAGGTAGGAGGCCGACGAAATCATCATCTTACAGTCGTGGTCGATGAAGTCCTGATAGATAGGTCCAATTTCTTTCAGTGCACGCATATAGCAATCCTTGCTTACTTCGGGAACCCCGGAAAGCGTAGCCAGGGCTTCGCTGAACTGATTCTGTGATGCCTGAGATTTGGCACGGGCAATCACAAAATCGCAGCGCGTATTATAGTACTCAATGATCTTGCGCTTTCCTTTTTCAAGAAACATTTCGACATTTTGATTCTTCAGGTTGATGGGTCTGAGCGCATTGATGTAGGCACGGTTTTCGTTGTTGCCGGCGCCCTTTGTTGTGAACGATGTAGTACTCAGGATGTTTTTATCCACATAGTCAACCAGATAAAGAAACACCTGAAAGGTGTATGTCTGCATAGTTGGGGTAGTTGGCGCTATGTCTTTGCTGAGTACTTCCATTTTTGCAGTAACACAGAACCGCGGACTAACGCCTTTTCCGCCCATGCCATATTCAGTTACTGCTTCGATCAGCTTGCTTTCGAGAAGGCTTCTGGCAAATTCGGGAATTTTAGAAACCTGTTCCGGTATGATAACATCAAGTGCTATGCGGTCGATGTCGCCGGCTTCACCCAAATCGTTTTGCGAATAACCGATAAGGGGAAGCATCAAGAGAATGATGATCAACTTTTTCATTTGTTATGGTAGTTATTTTTCGCCAATGATAAGCCATATTTCACCCAGACCACGGGTATGAATTTTCACATCCTGATTGAATGGCGGTCGTGTAAGCATTGTCCGCAAATCGCGAACCCAGCGACGCGTATCCAAAGCTCGCTGGCGTTCGTCGTAGAGCGGAATACGCACCTGTTCAAAACGTATCACGTTTTGCGTGTAGGTACCTGTACTAAAACGTCCCTGAACCGTATTCTCCGCTACCCAGTCTTCGATTATCTCACCCAATTCCAGATTGTTGCCTTTGTAGCTGAAAACTTCTTCCAGATCAATGGGCGAGGTATCCCAAACCCTGACCTGAAAAACGATTTCCCGTCCGTTTTCAAAAAGGTCATTAAAGTGGTTTTGAAGTCTGGTGTTAAAATCATCGATATGCGCAAGTACGGCTTCCTCGAGCAGCACCGGTGTTTGTGTGGCAAACGAGGGCGAGCCTGTACCCTGAGCTCCTGCAATCTGCTTGTTGGTATAGGCATCAAAGCCTTGCAGCATAAAGGTAATGGAGCGCTGTGGCCCTAAATTGTTAATGACATAGGTGAGCTGAATGATGATGTCGGCATTGGCTGCACGCTGCAGAATGTCAATGGGATTTTCAGCCAGATTGGCACCGGATTTCGAGCTGAGTGCAGAAATCTCAGCACTTTCCTGCTCCATATTTTTGAGCGCCGTTTCCAGATTTACCAGAGGGAATCCTCTATCGGCCATCATGGTATTGATTTTCGAGATGGTCATCAGCAGATCGGTTTCGTTCTGAATGGCCGTTTTATAATCCGGCAGGGTTTTAAGCGTCCCCATTTCGTCAAACATCATGGTGTAGCCATTCTTGATGCACCAGTTGTCGGAGGGAACAACCATGATGGTAGGCTTTTTCGCCTGACCGAATGTTGCCATAGCCAGAGCAAGGAGCGCAACGCAAAAGATTAGTCTGATCTTCATAGTGGTAAATTGTTAGTATTAAAATCCCTGGCCAAGTTTGGGGATTATTCCGGCGGTTTCGAGTTCGTTACGCAGTTGGGCATGCAAAACCGAAACCACCATACCCACTTTGTAGGATTTTTTGTTAATCTTAATTCGGTCGATGCTGCCATCACCGGCCTGATTCACAAACCTCAGATAGGCGCCTCCATCGCTGAAGAAATTATTAAAAAACTCAGCATGTTGCACTTCGGCTCCGGGTTTGGTAATCAGCGGACTCATCATGCAACCCGGCTTTCCGGTTCTGACGCCTTTAAAGATAACAGCATGTACTGCATTCTTACGGGCCTGCGTCATGGCATTATCGGGCGATGTGCCAAACGACCACACCTTGACAAGTTGAGTACCATCAACGCCCACGCCCATGCACTCTACTTCATAATTACCTATGACGTATCCGGCAGCCTGACGTTGTTTTTTCGTTTGTGCCGTGGCAGTGAGTGCGATTGCACAAACCACCGTTAAAAGAAAAATCTTTTTCATATTTGTATAGTGTTGATTTCTGGTATCTTAGAACATGAACCTCAATCCAAGACCAAACCCCGGTCCTGTGCGTTCGTCGAACTCTTCTTCAAACTTCAGCTTCACCGGCTTTGTGTCTTTTGTAAGAAAATAGCTTGTTGAAACAGGAATGTAATAATGCAAGGCCGGCATCAGCTGCAAGCGGTAAGTGATATTAAGGCCGAGACGCACATCGAAAGCCATATGCTGGCTGGTGTAATAATAAGCCACATCGCCCGTGGGATTGGCCCGCTCGAAAAGATAGCCTGCCGAGGGTTCAACAAAAAGATTGCGCAGCAGAAAAATCTCTTTACTTAGCCCGAAGCCACCACGATAAAAGACATAGTCGTCAGCAACAAACTGAGGCTCAGCCGTATCATAGTTGAGGGCGCCTTCGAGCCATATTTTCCAGGCTGTCATCCCCTTGCGGATTTTTCCACCGCCAAAAACCTCATATAAAATGGGCGAAATCATGATGTCCATGCGGGCATAGCCACCTCCAAGCCCTCCACTGGCATAGCCCAGCAAAAGGTTGAATCCGCTGCTGTTTTTCTGCTCTGCAAACATGCCCTCAGCATCAATCTTTCCTCCGGCAATCTGATAAAAATAAGAAGGGGTCGTTTCGCCTGTGGCCATATTGCGATTGTCGGCAACGCTCATTGCCCGTATCACGCCGCGGCGGCTCTTATAAACATTGCCGTGATGATCCTGACGGTTTTCGAAAACAAAATAACGCTGATCAAACTTCAGCCCTTCCTTTCGGCCGATTTTGATGGCAATGGGTTTGGTGTCATGAATCATCGCCTTAACACGAAACTCGTCCTGTGCCCCTTCGAGCCGTAAAATCACATTGTTGAAACCCCCGTCGAACATCGATTGTAGCAACTGTGCCGAGGTCCGCTGCTGCTTTGGTGCAAACTTCTGCCCCGGATTAAGCTGCGTGGCTGAGAGCTCTTCGGTAAAGACACTGACCGGCTTAATCTTGAAATCATAACTATCAAAGGCCTTCACACGGGCTGCCTTGTCAGGACTATCACTATTCACCCATAGGTTTTCGAAAAATGCAGCCGCCTCCTGTTCACCGAAATCCAGCTTAAATACATAAGCGTTCATAGTGCCCACATAGCCATTCATGATCCGTTGTTCCGCCGGGGTGCTATCTCGCTCATATAGCTGCTCCATGGTGATCAATCGTGGAAAATCGAGCACCAGCAGATAGCTTCTATCAACCAGCCCCATACCCAGATCCATGAGTGCGGCCGTGCCCCTTTTGCTTGCGGCTGCCACCAGCGCAGCATCGTCGTTAGCATTGTAAAGTCCACGTTCCGACAGCAATTCTACGCCAAAAGTGCCGTCGGGTTTACGCGAAAACCATTTGGCAACCATTTCATTAGGGACGCGATTGGTCGTAAGCAAGCGCTCAAGCGAGGCCGTTGTAAATATCTTCTTTGCCGTGTCGCGCATCATCAGGCTACGGCGGCCATCAGGCAGCGGCAAAACCTTCGTGCTCAGCTGATGGTCGAAAAACTTGTCGGGAATTTTTATTGAATCGACAAGCTTCATCAAAGGTTTGGCGTTCACATCGCCGGCATCGAGCATGAGCACTGTGAGTGCGTTGCGGTTGTATTGTGGTGTCTGGGCCGGCAGGGAAGCACTAATCAATAACATTAAGCTGAATATTATCAGCCGAAAAGCAATAGTTCGGTTCATCTCCAATGGTTTTGGTTCGGAGAGTGAAGTTACTATCAAAAAAAAGATAATTTACACAAGAAATATAAAAATTGGTATAATTTGTACTGATTCTACATGATTTGTCCAATGGTGCGGTAGTAGCTGAAAAACAGCTATCTCTGCCGGGATTTAATTGCATAAAAATTTTGATATAGTCATAATGTTGGCTAATTTTAAAGGCATAATTCGAACCAATGAAAACAAAAGTATTATTGCTGGCCGCATTGATGATGTTGCCCATGATGCAGCTCTCGGCCAAAAAGAAGCCTTCTTACCGTAATTCGGACTATAAGGCAGGCAATTTTGCATTGCAAAACGGTAAGTTGTATTACGAAAAGGTGATCACTTCAGCCATTCCGTTGACTAAACTTGCGGAAAATCTGGAATCAAAAAATGCTCCTCAGGCCGGGATACAGGTGAAAAGTGCCGACAAGGAAGCTGTGCGTGGCGTGTTTATCCGTAAATCGTTCGACTGGGCCGGAATGGGTTACAAACCCAAAAAAATCCCCTGGTTTGCCCGCATGCCCATGAATGGAAATTTTGAAATGGTGGCAATGGACAAAGGCTATCGCGTGCGCGTGACCGATATGTGGTTTACCAATCAGCTGAAACCTTCATCCAATCAGCACATGAAACTCGAAGACATCGTATTGAAAAAGGGTGGCATGGCTTTGAGCAAGAATAAAAAGACCATGCGCGGACTGGAGATCTTGGATAAAGGTATCAGCGAAATATTTGCCATACAAGGTTCCGGCTTAGGTTCAGGTTTCTGAGCTAAAAATTAAAATAGCCTGCCCACGGGATAAACCCTCAAACGGGAATCCCACCATGGGCTTTTGCTATAGAACCAGTTGAGCTGCAGCTGCTGACTTGCTGAAAAAGCAGGGTCAGCAGCTTTAATTTTTTCGTATTCCTCCCTTAGTTCAGCGCTGGCGTCGAGCATCTCGCGGGCAAGTGTCTCCATCAGGTAGCTTTCGGCGTATTCCTTTTGCTCGAATATGGTGTTGAAAAATCCCCATTCGAGCAGGCTTCCGTTCCCTTCCGGCTCAAGCATATGGATTATTAGTCGTGCACGGGCTTGTTCCACAGGCACTACAACACTTCCTGCCGGATAAACCACATCGCCATCAAACTCCTCCAACTCCATATTGATGATGCGATGTCTGCCCTCATAGGGTGTGCGTGACCAATCGGCCTTCCTGAAACGGTATTGCCCGACATGGATTACACTGTCCGACTTCAGCCGATGGTACAGGATGCCATGCCATTGCAACCTCTCGATAACAGCCGTCCACTCAACAGGTACCACATAAGCCTTTGGCAGCCTGATATGGCGTGCAACAACCGACCGGTCAAACATAGGCAACCACATATCAACAGGCTTGCTGTTGTCGTAAACAAACCAGTCACCACCGGTCAGTTCGCTTTTGCGATGCTCGTATTCTACACCCTTGAAAAGCATCATGGTGCTGTCCATCATATCAACTTTGAACCGAAGTGGAAATGGTGACTGCCTGATGGCCGGTGAAGCAGTCATTTCATCCGCCTGCCGGATGGCTGTGAGCAGCGTACTGTGCTGTTCGTTGAGCACTTTCAAGGTAGATAGGATAATCTGGCGGGTTCCTTCCACTCTTGGCGCATAAGGCTTGAGCATGTGCGTCTCCACCAACAAACCCGGCCGGTTGAGCACGGCGGTGTAACCCTGCGAAAACATTGGCCCCGAAACACCGGCTATGAGTCCGCTTCGGGGATCGTGCCATCGCCTGAAACTCACATACGGAAACATCGGAAATCCAGCCTCGTTCATCAGATTTTGCATGCGGGGCAGATAATGGTCCTTTTGCCATGCAGTCAGGCCGGCATCCATCTGCCCGTGAATTTCAAGCGAATAGGTGATCACATATTGATAATCGGCCCCATCGGAGGTATGTGTATCAATAAAAAATTCGGGCATCCAGCGGTTGAAAAGCCTGAGCCAGGCTTGCATCTCCGGTGCATCGGCCTTCAGGTGGTCGCGGTTCAGATTGAGGTTTTGAGCTGTTGTTCGCCAGCCCATTTCCTTAGGGCCATTCTGGTTGATCCGATTGTAAGGGCCAAAGCGTTCGTGGCCGTCCACATTGACAATGGGTATGAACAGCACACTCACCTTGTCGAACAGGTCTTTATGCCTGTTATGAATCACAGCATCGCGCAGAAGCATGAGCATGGCATCCTTGCCTTCGGGTTCGCCCGGGTGAATGCAAGCCTGAACCCACAGGATTATTCTTCCTGATTTTCGGATGCGGTCAGGTTCGGTCAGGCCATCCTTGTCGTAAACTGCGTAAACAAGCGGCCGGCCTTGCGGACTAACGCCAAAACTCAGCACATTGAGCTTTCGGGATGCTTTGGCTAGACGATGGAGAAAATCCATAGTCCCGGCGTAACGTGGTGTTTCAAGTCCGTCCGATTTCTCGAAATGTGTGAGCCATTCGCCTTGAGCCTGAAGCCTGAGGCACCCTGCGAAACAAATAAATAAAAACAGTAATAGTTTGTTGTGCCGCATATTACATGTTCTTGCGTCCGGTAAAAGTGCTCATAGTATTGTAAACACCTATTCCTTTGCCCACCAGCACATCAAACCAGCGTACGGGCAGTATGCCTTTGACAAAAGGAATAGTGTAAACCATAAAAGGCATGCGAACAAAGATTTTATTTCGCTCGATTCCGCAGATGATTTTTCGGGCGGCAACTTCGGGCTTCACACGAGGTATGACAAAGTTGGTGCTGACACCATCGAACATTCCGGTATCGATATAACTGGGTGTTACGGTGGTTACCCTGATACCGGTGCGAAGCTGCTCCATTTCGAGTCGGACACTCTCCGACCAGCCCAGCACAGCCCACTTACTGCCGGCATAGACAGCCATCCGCGGATTCGAGAGCATACCGGCAGCTGAGGCAATGGTGACCAAATGGCCACTTCCTCTTTTTATCATAGCCGGCAAAAAAGCATGAGCCACCAGCATCACTCCACTGATGTTCACACTAATGGTTTTTTGTATCTCGTCGGGTACATGTTCATGAAAGAATTTGCCGGAAACAATACCTGCATTAAGGATCAGGATATCCGGAACCCAGGATTCAGCCATCAATGCATTGGCTGCTTCTGAGATGGCCGAGTTGTCGCTCACATCCACCCGACGGGTGATCACAGCATAACCTTTTTCCTTCAACTTATTCGCCTCCAGCGCCATCGCTTCGGGATTTATATCCCAGATGCAAAGCTCCGCAGCGCCTTTTGCGAGCGCCATTCTTCCCATCAACAGGCCGATGCCCGATGCGCCGCCCGTGATCAGCACTTTCTTTCCTTTGAGTTTACTCATGGCTATGATTTGATTTACTTTTGCACGTTAAGAAGCCTTGAACGAAAGCCGAATTTACACGGAAAATTCAGAACATTATGCAAAGAATCATTTTGTTGCCGATCCTGTTTATTTTCGGCACGCTGACGGTTAATTCCCAGGTTATGAATCAAACCATCACCGACCCCAAACGCGATAAAGAAGTGCTTATAGATCTGATTAATCGCGATGCGTTTATCTTGCCGGTTTTTGGCGAGTACTACCAGCAGGACTACGCGATTTACCGGCCTGATGAGGCTATTGTCGAACAAATCGCAAAATTTTCCGGAGATATTTCAATCACCATTGTTTTGGCCAGCTGGTGTGGCGATAGCCGGGAGCAGCTGCCACGATTCATGAAAATTCTCGACCAGGTCGGGTTTGATTTTAGCAGGCTCAAGATGATTGCCGTTGACTCGTACAAGCTTGGCAGGCAGCAGGATGTTTCGTCCTTACAAATTGAGCGCGTCCCGACTTTCGTTTTCTTCAGGGACGGTCAGGAAATAGGGCGAATCATCGAAACACCGCGCGATACGCTCGAAGCTGATATGCTGGAAATCATCTCGAAGAGTGAATAACTCAGATATTTAACTGCATGTTAACCTGTTTTACCCGGGATCAGCTGCATCAGGCGCTTGAAGTCTATCACCGGCAAGGTAAGTCGGTTGGCTTTGTGCCAACTATGGGCGCCTTGCACGAGGGCCATCTCGAACTTATACGAAGAGCCGGCCGCGAAAATGAAGTTGTGGTGGTCAGCATTTTTGTGAACCCTATTCAATTCAACAATCGTGAAGACTACGAAAAATACCCGCGCGTAGCCGAAACCGACGCAACACTGCTTAGAGAAGTTGGGTGTGATGTGCTTTTTGCACCCGACGAAAAGGAGATGTATCCTGAGCCGGTGAACGAACGTTACCATTTCGGCAGTCTTGAAACGGTGATGGAAGGAGCTTTCAGGCCAGGTCATTTCAATGGTGTGGCCGTCGTAGTCCGACGCTTGTTCGAGCTTGTGAAACCAACAAAGGCCTATTTTGGCGAAAAGGACTATCAGCAGCTGGCCATCATCCGCGCTTTGGTTGAGGGTTATAAGATACCTGTGGATATCATTCCCTGCTCCACGGTGCGCGAAGCCGACGGTCTTGCCATGAGCTCCAGGAATATGCGCCTGAATGAGGCAGAGCGCGCCCTGGCACCAAAAATCTATCAGGTGCTGAGCAAGGCAGCCGGCCTGCGTAACGTGCTGAGCCCTGAGGAGATGCGTAGCTGGGCCAAAAGCGAACTGAAAAAAGTGCCCGAATTCAATACAGAATATGTTGAAGTAGCCGATGCGAGCAGTCTTCAACCCATAAAGCATTGGAACGAAGCTGTTTCGGCCAGAATTTTTACAGCCGTTCACCTCGGTCCTGTAAGGCTTATCGACAACGTACCGATATTTTAGTATCTTTGCAAGCCCTCAGACACAAGACCAAATCGCTGATTATGAACATCGAAGTGCTGAAGTCGAAAATTCATCGCGCCACCATAACCCAGGCCGACCTGCACTATATTGGCAGTATCGCCATCGATGAAGATCTTATGGATGCCGCCAACCTGATCGAAAACGAAAGGGTGAATATCTACAACATCACCAATGGCGAACGGCTCGATACCTATGTAATCAAAGGCAAACGCGGCTCGGGCGTCATCTCGCTCAACGGAGCTGCCGCGCGCAAAGCCGCCGTTGGCGATAAGATTATCATCGTCTCCTATGCCAGCATGGATTTCGAAACAGCCAAGACTTTCAAGCCCTGGATCATTTTTCCGGACGACAACAATAAACTTACGCCCGTCGCTTGAACAAAATAATCCGAAACACGCTCCAATACCTGCTATTTCTCTTCCTCGGCATATTCCTGGTGTGGCTCAGCTTTCGCAAGGTTTCGGCCGACGAACTTATGCAGGGTATCCGCGAGGCCAATTATTTCTGGATTCTTGTTGGTTCAATCTGCGCCATACTGGCCCATATCGTAAGGGCCATGCGATGGAATCTGCTCATCAGCCAGATGAATTATAAAACCAGAACCTCCACCACCTTTCATGCCCTAATGGTGGGCTATATGGCCAATACCGGCGTGCCACGGCTGGGCGAATTCATGCGCTGTGGCGTTTTGGCGCGCCGCGAAAAGATTTCGTTCAATGCGCTGTTTGGCACGGTAATTTCCGAGCGCCTGTTCGATCTTGTCTTTCTCACCCTGTTTCTCGTTCTGGTGGTTGTGGGGCAATGGAAGCTTGCCGGCAGTTTTGTTCACGATATGCTTACACCGTTCATGCAGAAACTGCAGGCCAAGGGCGATATTATTTCAATTATCCTTGCTGTGCTTGGCATTTTGCTTGCATTCGCGCTTTGGATCGGTTGGAAAAACCGCCGAAAAATAAAGTCGCTTCCCGGCTACAGCAAGGTTCACGACATCATTGTCAGCATCACCCTGGGCGTGCGCACCATCGAGCGTATGCCCCGGAAGGGTCTCTTTCTGGTTTACACGGCCCTCATCTGGTTCTTTTATGCCTTGATGATGTATTTTCCATTGTTTATGCTCACCGAAACTGCCTCACTTGGTTTTATGTCGGCAATCACACTGCTGGCCATTG
This sequence comes from Bacteroidales bacterium, assembly GCA_035325985.1. GTDB lineage: Bacteria > Bacteroidota > Bacteroidia > Bacteroidales > F082 > JALNZU01. The sequence goes on along the minus strand of DAOKYW010000012.1, from coordinate 16,839 downwards.
GCACATTGGGAGTTGTGGCACCTGTACCGGGCGGCATTGGTGCTTACCATTTTATCGGCATTGCAGTGCTGACTCAGCTTTATGGCATTTCGCAAAGCACAGCAGCAAGTTTTGTTACCATCACACATGCCGCACAAACAGTGCTTAATGTGGGCGTCGGAGCTATTGGATACGTTATGCTCGTTTTCTTTAACCGCAAACCTCCCCTGAATGAGCCATCTTGAACGCATTGGCAAAAAAGTGCTGGATATAAATCAGCTGAAGCCATTACTCGAACAATGGCGCTTCGTTGGCAAAAAAGTGGTGTTCACCAACGGTTGTTTTGATTTGCTGCACCTGGGGCATCTCGACTACCTGAGTAAGGCTGCCGATCTTGGTGATATATTGATCATCGGCGTGAACACTGATGCCTCAGTCAGGAGAATCAAAGGGCCATCTCGTCCGGTTAACGACGAAAAGAGCCGCGCGATGCTGCTTGCAGGCCTGCAGTTTGTTGATGCAGTAGTGCTGTTCGACGAACCTACTCCTAAAGAAATCATCGATTTCATCCAACCCGATGTGCTGGTGAAAGGAGATGACTACAAAGCCGAGGATATTGTAGGCTATGATACAGTGATGGCCAAAGGAGGAAAGGTGGAAACAATCCGGCTTGTTGAAGGCTACTCTACAACCCGGATCATTAACAGAATTCTTCAGGGCACTTGAGCCAAAGCGCATCCCACGAGGAGCAAATTCAGTCTTGAATTACCGAACCTGAAGTAAAAGTCCTTTCAGATAAGCACCTTCGGGATGAAAAATACTGACGGGATGGTCGGCAGGTTGTGAAAAATGATGCAGAATGCGCACAGGTCGCCCTGCTTCGATGGCAGCGGCCATCACTACCGACTGAAACGTGGGCCTGTCAACAGCCTGCGAACAGCTGAAAGTATATATCCAACCGCCGGGGGCAACCTTACTCAAAGCACTGTGATTAAGGTTTTTATAGCCAATCAAACCCTTGTGCCGCTGGTTGTGATGTTTTGCAAAAGCCGGCGGATCGAGCACAATAATGTCAAAATATCCATTTGGCATGGCTTCGAGGTATCTTTTGGCATCGTTGCAAACAACTGAATGACGGGTTTCATATCCATTCAACTGAACAATTCTTTCGCATTGCTCAATGGCCTTGCGTGAACTATCGACTGAAACTACCTCGGTGGCACCTCCCGCAAGAGCATACACCGAAAATCCACCTGTATAACTGAAGGTATTCAGCACTTTGCAACCGCCGGAAAATGCACCAATGTGCATTCGGGCATCGCGCTGGTCAAGAAAAAAACCGGTTTTCTGACCTTCTATCCAATCCACTTCAAACCGATGCCCGTTTTCGGTTACGATTTCTGGATTGTGCGCACCTCTGAGGTAGCCATCGCCTTGCGAAAAACCCTGAGGAAGCAGGTTGCTGCTTTTATCATAAACCGCCCCGATGGTTTCGTTGGAGGAAGCGCATATCGCATCGGCCAGCAATTGTCGCATCAGATACATTCCCGGCGAATGACACTGCATTACCGCTGTGCGACCGTAAACATCCACGATCAGGCCCGGCATCTGGTCGCCTTCGGAATGAACCAGCCGGAAAGCATTGGTCATCTTATTGCCAACCAAACCAAGCTTGCGGCGAAGTTGCCATGCCTCCGAAAAGCGCTGAATAAAAAAGTCGCTGTTGAGTGTCAGCTTTTCAAACGCAAGCACCTTGACCGCAATGCTGCCGCCCTCAAATAAGCCTGTAGCCAAAATATGGCCGCCCGCATCGGCAACCCAGACAGGCTGGCCGATTTCCAACCCTTGTTGCCCCGAGGCAATCGCTCCTGAAAATATCCATGGATGGCGACGCGCCAGGGCTTCCTCTTTGCCTTTGATCAGCTTAAGTGTGGGATAATTCATGCTGGGAGATTTTTACCAAAGGTAAGGCCAATTTACAGGCTGGGACAGGCACCGTAATAAACAAAAAGGGCTGCATTTGTGGTTTGCAGCCCTATGATTGTTTTGGTTAAGTGAAGATCAGAACACGATGAATCTGGTGCTTTTTTCTACACCGGCAGCGCGAACATTCACGATATGAAGGCCTTTCCCTAAGGTGACAGGTTTGCTGTAGCGTTGACCATTCATCCGGTCGCTAAACACCAGCTGACCGGCTGCGTTGGTTACTACAACCTCGCCATTTTGCAGTGCCAGCGTTGACTCGATGGTAAGCATTCCGTCTTTATGGCTCACTTTTATGTGCTTTTCGGGGCTTTCCGGCACACCAACAGCACCCCAGTCTTCAACCTGAATATTGTCGATGAACTGTCCTATACCTGAAGTAGTATAAGCATGCCATGCAAGGAAAATATATCCATCAAGTCCAGGCGCAAGCAAAGCATCGCCCAGAAGCCAGTTGGAGGTCAATATCTCGGGCATGTCGTAGAGCACATTGGTGAGCGAGGTGGTATCGCCACCGGTGCCCCAGAGCAAACGGAGCTTTTCAGGATTGGTGGGGAGGAAAGTGCGATGGGCAAACGTAATCTTGTACTCTTTGTTAGCCTCAACCTGGAAAGGTGGCGAAACAAGGTAGTTGTTCATCAGGAAAGGTTGCCCGTTGGTTGTAAAGAGCGCAAACGACTTCTGGCTGTTATGCCCGATAAGCTGTGTGGTTGCCCAGTTGAGTGCACCGTAGTTGAGCCCTGACCAACCTTGTGGCATATTGGGCGCAGTTACACCTTCGACAGTCATCAGGTAAGGATAGGTATTGACAACACCCATAGTTGTAAAACTGTAGATGATCTCACAATCTTTGACACCAAAGCTGTTGCGAGGCTTAACCATCAGATAATAAGTAGTCGTGGGTTGCAGGTTCATCCTGAACGAGTTAGTTGACAGGTTAGTGCCGTTCATCATATTGGTTGGAGGCGTTGTTCCACCACCATCAGTTCCAAAGTAAACATCATAACTGGTGGCAAACGCTGCAGGTGTCCATGTGACGAGATGATTCAGAAAAGCACCTGTGCTTCCGTTGGCCGGGCTCACCAGACCTGCACTGCATTCGGGTAAAGCGCTGTATTCGTCTATTCCGGAAACGATCAGGGAAAATACCTGACTATTGTTTACCAGTTGTCCCTCGTGCTGAACAATAATGGTATAGGTTCCGGGAGCAGGATTAGGAATATAGATTTGCTCAACATTATCTACATTGTTTTTACCGGTTGTGGTGGGCGGCGCATCCGGGTTATCAGGGTCGAGCTTATAGGGGTAATAGATATTGAGGTTTTGGTCAACAACCATCAGATCAAGGTCGTTCACAAGCACCCTGGTTCTGGGGTTGAGGCTTGCTGGAGGCACATTGCCCTGCACATCAGTCCAGCTGATGGTAACCCTGAGTGGTTGATTTCCGGGCACATTAATATCACGTACGTAGGGGTTATTGCTTTGCAATGTTATCTCGTCGATGAGGTTCTGCACAGCAGCATCTTCGCGGATCATCATACCAGCGCGTGCCGTATTCATCAGGCCCCAGCCAAATTTATAGTCGGGACCAACATGCGGGCCGGCTTCATCAGCTGTGTGAATAACCAGACCTTTGAGGGTGGATGCACGCATAGGCACATTGTTATGGGTTTGCTGATACAGCTGCTGCAGCAATACCATACTTCCTGCCACATTGGGAGACGACATGCTGGTGCCGCTGTAGGTGGCATAGGCAGAGTTGGAAGTAGCGACAGATGAATAAACATTCACTCCTTTACCAACAATATCTGGCTTGATACGGCCATCATCGGCAGGTCCCCAACCACTGAAGCTACTCATTGTAACATTGTTAGGGCCTTGATAATTAAGCACTTCGTTTACAGCGCCGACCGTAAGGATGTTTTTCGAGATGCCTGAGCCTCCGATACAGTCGTAGCCGTCGTCGCCGCCGTCCTTCTCTGCATATCCAGGCGTACCTGCATTGGCAGGGCCTTCGCCACGGTCGTTACCAGCGGATTTAGTAATGAGGAAATATGGTGCGTTCAACGCGATGATGTCCCATGTTCGGGCATTAGAATTATAAAACCCAAATAAGTAGTCTTCAACAGGCGAAACACTTGCTGTGCCGTTCCAGGTCCATTGTCCTGTGCTCTGGTTTTGATCCCATCCCCTGATATTTCCCCAGGAATGGTTCGAGATTTCCATACCGGCAGCAGCAGCCGTGCTCATCTCACTTTCAACGGAATTCCAGTCGTATGCTTTAAGCTGGCCTTTGTGCGCCATCCCTTTGGCATTGGCATTTACGCCGCCGGCCACAATAGTACCGGCAACGTGCGTGGCATGATCAGAATTGGTAACAGCTCCGTCAGATTGCGTGACGCGTGCAGTTCCGGTATTGTTAAACTCCTGATGGGTGCGTCGAACAGCTCCACCATCCCAGATACCAACTTTATTGTAACCCTCTCCTTCTATAACAACCCCAACACTGCCGCCTTGCCACATTTGGTTAGCCCTTGTGGTGATGGCTGCTCCAATGTTGTCAGTCTTATAGAACACAGGCTGACCATCCACTACGTCAACAAGTTGAATGATAGTACCATTGGAAAATTCCTGACGAACAGGAATATTGTTGGTTTTGGCATAGGCCCTGACCCTTTTTTCCATCTGTCGCCATTCCCGATCAAACTGCCGGGAAAGACGGTTGAGCTCTTCAACATTGGTTGATTGCTGGGCAATGAGCCCGCCCAAGGGAAGAAATACAAGCATCAGTATTAACCGTGCATAGTGCGTTGTTCTTCTCATCTTAAAATTTGTTAGGAAAGGTTAAGAAAACAAAAGTAATGTTTTTTACATACGTCAGCATACGAAAAGGGAAGCTATAACCCGCCTGACAATTTCTATCTATTTGAATATCTTTACTTTAGATAAATCATGAAATTAAATACTCATAAAAACGTTGGTAATTCACACAAATTTCTGGCTTCACAATTACTACCTTTGCGCAAATTTTTTTCGCATGCAGTCCTCTATTGTAATTCTTGCCGGCGGCGGCCCGGCTCCGGGAATCAATACCGTAATAAGCACCGTGGCCAAAGTTTTTCTCAAGAGCGGTTTTCGAGTTATCGGCCTGAATGGCGGTTACAAAAGTCTTTTTGACGAAAACCCCGATATGATTGAATTCGATTTCGCCCTGGCCGATGATATTCAGAAAAATGGTGGTTCAGCTTTGCAGATGAGTCGGTTTAAACCCAAAGACAGCGAATTTTCCACCCGGTTTTTTGTTAAACACAATGTCAAACTTCTGGTAACCATAGGTGGTGACGACACTGCTTCAACTGCCAACCGCATTTCCAGATTTCTGGCCGAAAACAATGTAAAAATCCAGAATATCCACGTCCCGAAAACCATCGACAACGACCTTCCTTTGCCTGAAGGTTCCCCAACATTTGGGTATTATTCGGCAAAAGACGAAGGTGTGCGTATAGCCCAAACTGTTTACGAAGATGCACGCACAAGTGGCAACTGGTTTGTGGTTTCGGCCATGGGTCGCGAAGCCGGGCATCTGGCATTCGGCATTGGCGCAGCCTGTCACTATCCTATGATTGTGATTCCGGAAATGTTCAACAAAGCAGAGGTCACATTCGACCGTATTACCCGATTGATTATTTCGGCTATGGTCAAACGGCGGATTCTGGGCATTCAATATGGCGTAGCTATAGTGAGCGAAGGGGTCTTTCATTTTATGACCGATAAGGAAATCGTTTCTTCGGGCATCAACTTTACCTTTGACGATCACGGCCATCCCGAACTCGGGAATGTTAGTAAAGCCCACATTTACAATATGCTGCTTCAATATCGTCTCAAAGAACTCAATATCAACATTAAAAGCCGTCCGGTTGAGATTGGTTACGAGCTGCGTTGTGTGCAACCCACGGCTTTCGACCTCATGTACTGTGCACTGCTTGGTTATGGCGTTAAGGAACTGTTCGACAGAGGCGTAACGGGTGCCATGGTCACTTCAAATCCTAAAGGCGAGGTGGCTCCTCTTTATCTGAAAGATGTAGCCGACGAAAAAGGAAAAGTGAAGCCCAGACTTGTGGATATGAACAGCGAGAAAGTTAAGATGGTTTTCGACAATGGCCTGCAATACATCGGACCTGAAGATTACGAAGCTGCAAAAAAATGGCTTCCAAATCCGGAAGAGTACGATTTCAGGAATATTCTGAACTGGTAAGGTTTTTTTCAACCGAAAAATTACAAAATCCCGCCGGCCAAGGCTGTTGCGGGATTTTTTCTACTCCGAAAATCGGCTTAGGTCGGTTACAGTTCCAGTCGGCCAATTTTTTCGGCCAGGATGGCGGCCATCTTGATGCCCGATTCATGCGTCCATCCGGCAATATGCGGACTAAGCAGCACATCGCGGCGTTTAACCAGCTTAGTGAAGGCTTCAGGCCATTGCCCGCTTTTCAGGTCCTCGAACGAATTTTCTTCAAATTCGAGCACATCGAGGCAGGCTCCTTTCACAAGTCCTTCGTCCATAGCTCGTAACAAAGAGAAAGTGTGCACTACCGGGCCGCGCGAAGTATTAATCAGATACAAGGGCTTTCTGAATCGCCTGAGATAGGCATAATCCACCAACATCTTTGTTTCTTGCGTAAGCGGCACATGAAGACTCAGCACATCGGCCTGATCGAAGATTTCGTCCATATCTGTTTCTTCAACCATACTGTTGCCAAAGCCTTTTTTGTATTTATCGTAAGCAAGCAGGCGGACATCAAAGCCTGAAAGCTTGCGTGCAAGAGCGCTGCCCGTATTGCCGAAACCGATAATGCCGAAAGTTTTACCGCCAATCTCAAGACCACGGTTGGCTTCGCGACGCCATATGCCCTGACGCACTTCGGCATCGGCCCTGAGCAGCTGATTAAACAGTGCCAGCAACATCCCAATAGCATGCTCGGCTACAGCATCGCGGTTTCCTTCGGGGGCATTCAGGCAAACAATGCCTTTGCCGGCAGCGTATTCGCTGTCAATATTTTCCATGCCGGCACCTACCCTTCCAATAAACCGCAATCGAGTAGCTGCATCAAGCAAAGGTCGGTCGATCGGGAAGCGGCTTCTGATAATCAGTCCTGTGTAGTCGGCAATCATCTGCCGGCATTCGTGATACCCTTGGTTTGGAGCAAGGTGATGGCACTCAAATCCCTGCGCCTCGAGCAGGCTCGTTAGCGAAGGATGGGCCGAATCGACAAAAAGAATTCTGGACATTTTACTTTTTCAGTCAACCTTCAGTAACAGATTAGCCTCTCTTTTAAGGGTGTTTCGCAGCATGGGATTAACCTTTTGGGCTGCTTCCATGATTAACAGCCCATCAGGAGGAAAGGGCACCGGCCCGCGACGCATCATTTCCAGACTTTGCACACTTGCAGCGCGCAGGTCGCCATTGATGGTGCCATACGTGTGCATAAACACCGACTCGGTTTCGAACGGGATGCTGCGAATGGTTTTATTGTCGGCCGGACGAACAATATCGAAAGCGCCATTGATTTTTGCCCGCTTTTCCATGAGGGTTTGATTGACGAACGCTTCGACGGTTCGGTATCGGGGCACTTCGACGACCTTACCGGCCGAGTCGAGTACGATGTTTCCGTTTTGGTCACGTTTGGGCTGCGTGCCATCCTGGATCTCTTTTTTTTCGGTCATCCTTGATTGATTTACCAATTCAGGGCTAAGCACAATAGCCCGAATTGAAGCATAAACCACATAATCGTAATCCACACCGCGCTGCTCTTCGAAGCTGAAACTCAGCCACTGCTGATCAAGGCCTGCCGCCGGTATGTTCATAATTGTTTCGGCAAACTCGTCAGGAACCTGCACACCTGAGCGATTCTCGAACATCACCAACACCTGACTGGTTCCTTGCTGTTCAGCTTTTTGCATCTGACGACGCACCTCCGGATCATTCGGGTTTAGTCTTTGTAATTCGATGAGGTAGCCATGGGCAAGTCTGGCCTCCTGTTTCTTGCCCGAAGCCAGCAGCGTTGTAGCGGTCAACATCAATTGCTGACGAGCTTCGCTCCTCGCATCAGCAATCAGGGCATCAAGGTTCATTGGAACAAAACCAATGGCCGACTGCTCGGCAATCGTTAGGGTTTTTATCTTGCTCTGGCGCACATTCATACGCTCGAAGATCAACATAATCTCAGGCCAGTCGGCGGCCTCGTTGCGTGTCTTGAGCAACTGAACCCTGTCATGGTCAATCTGGTTAGCCGTATGAAAGGCTCGTGAAAGCAATTGCAAGTCATCGGCATCGGCTTTACCCGCACGCACCGAACGCACCAGCTTGTCCAATGCCTGATCGTACTGCTCATTTTTTATCAAACGCGAAGGCGTGTTGCACGAAAACAACTGTGCGGCAAGTAAAACCAATAAAAGTCTTTTCATTTTCAATGTGTTTCGCTTCGGGCAGAAGCATTTTACAGATTGATCTACATGCACAAATATCGAACCATTTTCGTAATTGATGTGAAAATGCTAATTTCGAAAGTTTTTTGTATGTGCCAGCCACTTATACAACTTGAGTTGGCATCACCCATCAAAACAGTAATTGCCCATGTGGAAGTTTTTAGTCAGGCTTATTCTGCGAAACAGGCTTGCCAACCTGATCATCATAGCTCTACTTACCGCCTTTATGGGCTGGCAAGGATCGAAGGTACAGTTGTCGTACGAATTTGCGAACATGCTTCCCGAAACCGATACCACAAGCCTCGTTTACAAACGTTTTAAGGAAACTTTCGGACAGGACGGCGCTGTCATGTTTGTCGGCGTTCAGGATCAACGGCTCTTTGAGCTTGATCATTTCCTGGCCTGGCACGAACTCACCGAAAAAGTTCGTGCCATCGAAGGTGTTCAGGAAGTTGTTTCGGTAGCCAGAATGTTTCATCTGATTCGTAACGACAGCTTGCGCAAGTTTGAGTTCAGGCCGGTCATGGACAGGCTTCCACAATCTCAGGAAGAACTCGACTCGTTGCAACAATACATCAAAAACCTCAGGTTTTACGAAGGGCTGCTGTACAACTCGAGTACCAATGTGAGCCTGATGATGATCACGCTAGACAATGATGTACTTAATTCTAAGGACAGAATCGGTCTGGTGTATGAGATAAAGCACGTGCTTGACAATTTTACAGACAAATTTGGCATTCAACTGCGCTATTCCGGCCTTCCCTACATCCGTACCATCACTTCGCAAAAGATACAGCACGAGCTTGTACTTTTCGTTTTTCTATCGCTGGTCATCGCAGCAGTCATTTTGTTTACTTTTTTCCGTTCAGGACGTATCGTATTGTTCATTATCATCGTGGTGCTGATCACTGTGGCATTTATGTTCGGCATGCTGCAGCTGTTTGGTTATAAAATTACGATACTGACAGGCATTTTACCGCCGCTACTTATTGTAATTGGGGTGGAAAATTCTATTTTCCTGCTGAATAAGTATTACAACGAATACTTTCAGCATGGAAACAAGATCAAAGCACTGAGCCGTACCATCAGGCGAATTGGTGCTGCAAACCTGCTCACTAATGCCACCACAGCTGCCGGCTTCGCGGCCTTTATAGTCACCGGAAACAAAATGCTGGTGGAATTTGGTATCGTAGCCTCGTTGAATATCATGGTTTCCTATGTGGTTAGTCTGGTGATGATTCCGATCATTTTCAGCTATCTGCCTGAACCCCAGCCAAAACATTATGCTCATTTCGAAAACGGAAGGGTAAATAATATCCTACAATTTATCGAACGCGTTGTCTTGTATCACCGCAATACAGTTTATGTCATCACGGGCATACTGCTTCTGGCCGGCATATTTGGCCTCACAAAGCTCCGCACCACCGGCAATGTTGTGGATGATATCTCTCACAAAGATCAGTTGTACAAGGACCTCATGTTTTTCGAAGAACATTTCAATGGTGTAATGCCTTACGAAATAAGCATCGATACCAAAAGGCCTAAAGGGGTTCTGCGGGCCTCCACATTGCAAAAAATTGATATGCTTCAGGATACTCTCGCGCTCTACCCTCAGTTCAGTAAGCCGCTATCTGTAGTTGAGCTGGTAAAGTTTTCCAAGCAGGCCTTTTTCCGTGGCGATCCTGCATATTACAGCGTACCCAATAATCAGGAACGCAACTTCATACTAGATTATTTGCCTGAATTTAAGAGCGATGGACGCACTCTCCTCAACTCCTTTGTAGATACTGCTTTGCAAACCACACGTGTAAGCGTGCAGTTGGCCAATGTGAGCACACGGCAAATTGACAGCATCCAATTAAGCTTACAACCAAGGATTGACGGCATTTTTCCCGCTCAGGAATACAATGTCACAACAACAGGCACTAGTGTGGTTTTCCTTAAAGGGACCAACTATCTTGTTAAGAATCTGTTGTCCAGCCTGCTGCTGGCGCTTTTTGTGATTGCCCTGTTGATGGCACTGACATTTTCATCGTTCAAAATGATAGTGGTTTCGCTGATTCCGAACCTCATTCCCCAACTACTCACTGCCGCAATGATGGGTTATGCCGGAATCTCTATCAAACCTTCAACTATCCTCATTTTTAGCATCGCCCTCGGCATCAGCGTGGACAATACCATACATTTCCTGTCGCGCTACAGGCAACAACTCAATCTAAACGGCTGGAAAATACCTGAGGCAGTGTTGGCAGCCCTTCGCGAAACAGGGTTTAGCATGATTTACTCTGCGGTGGTACTATTTTTTGGTTTTGCCATTTTCATTCTATCTTCCTTTGGCGGCACCGAAGCATTAGGATATCTGGTTTCTTTTACACTGATCTCCGCAATGCTGTCGAACCTTTTTGTGCTGCCTTCGTTATTAATGACGCTTGACAGGTGGAGCACCACGAGGGCATTTAAAGAGCCCTTACTGGAAATTCTGGACGAAGAAGCCGATATTGATTTGGAACAACTTCAGATAGAGACTTCAAAAGAAATTAAAGAACACCCTAAAGACATCGCACCATGAAAGGAATTATTCTGGCCGGAGGATCAGGCACAAGGCTGCACCCACTCACGCTTGCTGTGAGCAAACAGCTGATGCCCATTTACGACAAACCCATGATTTACTACCCGCTTTCGGTGCTCATGATGGCGGGAATCAGGGAAATCCTCATCATTTCCACTCCGCAGGACCTACCCAACTTCAGGCGTTTACTTGGTGATGGTGAGCCACTTGGGTGCTCTTTTTCGTATGCCGAACAGGCAATTCCCAATGGTCTTGCACAAGCTTTTGTTATAGGTGAGAAGTTTGTCGGAAACGATAAAGTTGCCCTAATCCTCGGTGACAACATCTTTTACGGAGCAGGTTTGCAACAGCTGCTCACCGAAAACAACGACCCAACCGGAGGTGTGGTTTTTGCCTACCATGTTTCAGATCCCCAGCGTTATGGCGTGGTGGAGTTCGATGAATCCAAAAAAGCCATCTCAATCGAGGAAAAACCGAAAAATCCCCGTTCTAACTTCGCGGTGCCCGGACTTTATTTCTACGACAACAGCGTTATTGATGTGGCCAAAAATATTAAACCATCAGCCCGTGGCGAATACGAAATTACCGATGTCAACAAATATTACCTCGAAAAAGGACAGCTCAAGGTGGGCATTCTTAGCCGTGGCACAGCCTGGCTCGACACCGGAACATTCGAATCACTGCTGCAGGCTTCACAGTTTGTTGAGGTGATCGAACATCGGCAGGGATTAAAAATCGGCTGTATCGAGGAAGTGGCTTATAACAAAGGATTTATTGATGCTGTGCAACTGGCTGCATTGGCCGAACCACTTCTCAAAAGCGGTTATGGCACTTATCTCATGAACCTGATCAAAAAGTAAGCATGGATCAAATAAAACATCTGCAGGAAGAAATTCACAAACTCATCAACAGTCAGCAATACCATCGCAGTCCCGTTGAGTTATACGAGCCTGTGCGCTACATTATGTCGCTTGGCGGCAAGCGTCTGCGCCCTATGCTTACCCTGCTGGCCAACAATATGTTCGACGGCGATATCAACAAAGCCCTCTACCCTGCCCTGGCCATCGAGATTTTCCACAATTTTACGCTTTTGCACGACGACATCATGGATAACGCCCCATTACGCAGGGGCAGCCAGACCGTGCATAAAAAATGGAACGCCAATATTGCCATCCTTTCCGGCGACACCATGTTCGCCATGGCCTACCAGTATGCCATACGCACCGATAACCGGTTTATTCCATCTATACTGGAGGTATTCAGCCAAACGGCCATCGAAGTATGCGAAGGGCAGCAACTGGATATGAATTTCGAAACGTCTCAAAGCGTATCTATTCAAGAATACCTCGAAATGATCAGGCTGAAAACAGCCGTATTGCTGGGAGCCTGCCTGAAAATCGGAGCCATCACTGCTGAAGCTTCAACCGAAAATACGGAATTGCTCTATGAATTTGGCACGCTAATGGGCATTGCATTCCAGCTTAAGGATGACCTCCTGGACCTCTACGGCAATGAGGATATGTTTGGAAAATTGACTGGCGGTGATGTGTTAGCCAATAAGAAAACCTATCTCGTGCTTCGTGCCATTGATATGGCAAATCATGAAGACCGAAGCCGCCTGCTGGAGCTCTATCATCCTGAACAACCTATTAAGGGTGAAGAAAAAATCCGCGAAGTAAAAACCCTTTTCGACAAATACAACATACAGCAGGAAGTTGACAGCATAATGAGACAATACCTTGTCAATGCCTTTGAGAAGCTTAACCAGACGACTGTAGCAGACGAAAAAAAGGACCTTCTGAGGAATTACGCGAAAAACATTTACGACAGAATGAGCTGATTCTGGATCACCTATTCCATCTCAGCTGCACGTTGCTCCCACTCAGCCATCATCTTCTCGCATTCGGCCTTTAATGCAGCATATCGTGCAAACCAGGCCTCGTCAGCCACATCAGGATGTCCCGAAGGATCGGATAAAATTGTGTCCATTTTCCCTATCTCCTGCTCAAGCTGATGAATACTATCCTCCAGTGCCGATAACTCTTTTTCCAGCTTGCGTCGTTCGCGGGCAGCCGTTTTACGTTGCTCGTATAACTCCTTATTTTCAGAAACGTCCTCCGCTTTTTCAGTTTTCTTCGGACTATTCAGGTTAAGGGCGTCAAGATTCAGGATACTGCGCGACTCCAGATAATCATATACATCACCAATAAACTCCCTGATTTGCGGCTTTCGAAACTCATACACCTTTTCCGTAAGTCCCATGAGAAAATCGCGGTCGTGCGAAACCACAACAACAGTACCTTCAAACTGCAATAAGGCGCTCTTGAGGATATCCTTCGAAGCCATGTCCAGATGGTTTGTCGGCTCGTCCAGAATGAGGAAATTTACCGGACTCAGCAAAAGCTTAGCCAGAGAAAGCCGGGCTTTCTCACCTCCCGACAGCACTTTCACCTTTTTGTCAATAGCATCTCCGCTAAACAGGAAAGCACCGAGAATACTTTTGATTTGAGTTCGCACAGGGCCAATGGCTACATCATCAAGCGTTTCGAAAACAGTCCTGTTTCCGTCGAGCATTTCATGCTGGTTTTGAGCATAATAACCAATCTTCACCAGATGACCTGCTTTCACTTCGCCGCTATCATAAGGCAGCACTCCGGCCATAATTTTAGCCAAAGTTGTTTTGCCTTCTCCATTACGCCCGACAAAAGCTACCTTTTCGCCACGCGACAACGTCAGGTCAAGCTTATCGAGCACCACGAGGTCGCCATAATGCTTGTGAAGTCCTTTAATCTCGAAGGTAATTTTTCCACTGTGCGGAACCGGAGGGAATCGAAGGCGCATACGGGCATTCTCCATTTCATCAATACTGATCTCCTCCATCTTTTCCAGCATCTTCACCCGGCTCTGCACCTGACGAGCCTTGGAGGCTTTGTAACGAAACCTTTCGATAAATCGCTCAATCTCTCTTATTTCACGTTGTTGATTTTCTAAAGCAGCCGACTGAGATTCCATCCGCTGCCTGCGCAAATCCATATAATCGCTGTAAGCTGCCTTGTAGTCGTAGATTTTACCGGAAATAATCTCTATTGTCCTGTTAGAAACTGCATCAAGGAATGCCCTGTCATGCGAAACCAATATCACGGCACCATAATAGCTGTTTAAAAACCGCTCCAGCCACTGGATTGATTCAATATCGAGGTGATTCGTAGGCTCATCCAAAAGCACAAGCGCGGGCCTTTTAAGCAGGATTTTAGCAAGCTCAACACGCATCTGCCATCCATTACTGAACGAATGCATGGGCCTTAGCATGTCGCTGTGTTCAAAACCAAGTCCCAAAAGCACCTGCTCGGCCTGTCCTTCGAGGCTGTAAGCCTCCATCAGTGCCAAACGCTCGTTGAGTAAGCTAAGCTCTCCAATTAACCTGAGATAGCCTTCCGATTCGTAATCTGTACGTTGATGAATAGTTTCGTTGATACATTCGATGCGCTTATGCATATCGCTGATTTCGTCAAAAGCAGTCAAAGCTTCCTCAAGCACGCTTTTTTGACTTGAAAGTGCCATCTCCTGAGGGAGATACCCGATTGTGACGCCATCAGGTATAACCACATCACCTTTATGGGGCTGATCCTTTCCGGCTATCAGCCTGAGCAAGGTTGTTTTTCCGGCACCATTCTTGCCAACCAGACCAATTCGGTCCTTTTCACGTACCAGAAAAGAGATACCGGTGAAAAGATTCTCGCCGGTAAAATGCATCGAAACTTGTTGGATTGAAGCAACCATATGCCGGACAAAATTACACCAAAAGACAAAAAGAAAAGGCTGGCCATTGGGCCAGCCTTTTCGAATGCTATGTTGTCACGACTAATTCGTAACTACGATAGTACGATGGTATGTACGTCCGTTGTTGTTTACAAATTGCAGTGTATAAGCACCTGAGTTAAGGCCCTGGAGGTTAAGCACCTCGTTGAGCTTGCCACTCAGGCTGCGTTCCAATACAACCTGACCAACAGGGTTAATCACGCGTACAAGCTCGATACCTTCAACAAGTTTCAGGTTCAGCATGCCGCTGGTAGGAACGGGATACACACGAATATCGCTCATCTGCTGCTCGTCAACACCAACAGTAATATCCATGATCACCGGAACAAGTTTCACGGGGGTAACCGGGTCGTTGCTCGTAATGCGGATATTGGCTGTGTAGCGGCCTGCAGTCAGACCGGTGCTGTTGAATACCATGGTGCGGTTTACGCTGGCACCCGGGTTGATAATACCCGAAGTGGGAGGACCCATGACAAGCCAGTTGTAAGTTACACCAGGAATGAGTGTTGCGCGAATGTTCCAGTTACTGTTGATGGTTGGAACCAGCGTGCTCAGACGTGACCAGCTGGTGCCATCAGTCGAAATCCACTCGCCGTTAGGATTAGACGGACCGGCATCCATACCGGCCGGGAATCCGCCGGCAGTGTGTGTCACGGTGTATCCAACCCAGATATCAGTGCCATCGATGGGCAGAGGCGTGTTCAGGGTAATGGTGTTCCATGCAGCTGCCTGTGCTGTAAAGCTTTGCTCACGCAAGATGGGTCCGGGAGCTGTACCGGTTCCGGCGCCCCAGATCTTCAATACAACTGCGGAAGCAGTAGCATCGTAGATGTAAACCTGTACAGAAGTAAGGTTATGACCAACATACTGACTTACCATAGCACTGGGGAAACGTGCTGCTACATGGAATGTGCCGCCATTAGTCAAGCCAATGCCTGTAGCGTTG
Organism: Bacteroidales bacterium; assembly: GCA_035325985.1. Classification (GTDB taxonomy): domain Bacteria; phylum Bacteroidota; class Bacteroidia; order Bacteroidales; family F082; genus JALNZU01. The sequence goes on along the minus strand of DAOKYW010000012.1, from coordinate 1,060 downwards.
TCACCGTCATAATTGAGCACAACCGGATTGCGGTTGGGTTCAACAGGCTCAGGTGATCCACCATTGCTTTCGGAACCAACACTGATATCCAGAACACCGGCAATATCCTTATCGCCACCAGGCACAATAACAGGATCAGGAGCACTCTCGCGGGTGTACTGAATGGTAGCTGCCCAGTTAAGTGGTGAAGCACCGGTATTGCCGATAGTCAGGGTCTTGGTGGTAGTTCCGCCAGGTGTAAAGAAGTAGTGGTACATGCTGGCCGGATTGACCGTAATCACAGGTGCAGGCTGACCCTGGAACACCTTGATGTTGTCAATACGCCACCAGTCGATATCAAAGGTAGTAGCGCCTGTGGCCTCAAACCTTACTTTGGTCACCTTGCCCAGTGCATGGGTAGTTACATCGTAAGTTTTGGTGGTCCATGGGATATCAGCTGTGTTGGAGAAAGTATCCAGCAATACCCATGTTGTACCATTCCATACATATACCTTCATCTGTTCATTGCCATTGTTGGCATAGTCATCAAGGAAGATGTCAAACTCGAAGGTAACATTACCCACAGCTGAGGTAGCATCAATATCGCGGCTTATCAGCGATTGGCTGTAAGTGGTTGCTGTAGGACTCCAGTAGAACTCGGCCGAAGGTGCCGGGTTACCACCGCTTGTAGAAATACGCCAGTTACCCTGTGATGGCTCGAATGTCCAGTTGTTCTGTGTAAAGTTACCCGAAGCCCAGGTTTCCTCAAATGGGAAGGAAGCCGGAGGAGCAACTGTAACCTGTGTGGTAATAGGCAGACTTTCGCCCGGATAAGGCTGTCCGTAAACTGCAGTTACACCGTAAGTGTAGTTACCGGCTGCTACGTTATTGTCAGTATAGGTGCGTACCGATGCCGTTGTCTGGCCGATAAGCTGGTTGTTCCGGTAAACTTTGTAGCCAAGGAGTTCACCATGGTCACAACCACCGCCGCCGCCGCCACCAACAGTTCCTTCAATAAGGAAGCTTAGGCCATAAGGTGTATTGGTGCCGCCCATTAACAGCGGTACAAAACCTCCGCTGG
>DAOKYW010000011.1:0-104785 GCA_035325985.1 Bacteroidales bacterium | reverse complement strand
CAAATCCACACCGATGCCGGAACCATTACCAGAAGAATGGTCGTGGTAAGGTAGTTTTTCAACATCAATGATTAATCATACAGGGGCCTCGTGCCCCTGTTTTTTTTGATCATATAAAAAAATAACTACTTTAGGCGCCATTCTTCCACCACCAATTGACCTTTGACATGAAAAAACAACATCTCAGGACACTGCAAAATCTGCTGATTCTTCATATTGTCGGATTATTCAGCCTCAGTATCCAAGCGGCAAAGGCATCAGAAAGCCTGAGTGCTCGTTCGGATAAAGAGGCAGCGGAGATTCTCTTTGAAGAAAACTGGAGCAGCGGAAATTTTACTGCGAACAACTGGACGTTTGAACCATCGATAGGAAACTGGCATATCAACCTGTATGAGGGTAATCCAAAACCCTCTGCACAGTTCAGCTGGAGCCCGCCTAAGACCAACTACAGCTTTTCGCTGGTGAGTCGTCCTATTGCAATCACCAATGCCGGCCATATCATCCAACTCAGTTTTGACCTGCTTTTTGACGACTGGCTAAGCACAGGATACGAAAAGCTTAAAGTGCATGTTGGCAATGGTTCGTCATGGTATCAGATAGCCGAATTTTCGAACACAGGCGACATACCCTGGACCACCTACCATTACAATGTTTCACCATTTATTACGGGAGAAACCATACAACTAAGATTCGAGGCCACAGGACAAACAACCGTTGACATTGATTTCTGGCGAATTGACAATATAAGGGTCACCTCCTCTTTGCCTCCTGCTCAGACGTCTATGACCATCAATCCCGACAGCCTTTTTCATTTTGTGCCTAATCCCGGAAGCCCGGCCGGATGGCAACTAACCCTTTCCAACAACGGACAAGCTACGCTATACGCAGCCCTTTCGGTGGAATACATCGATGCAAAACGCACAGCTTATCAGCTCAATTCTTGGATTCAACTGCCCGATTCAACCACATTTACTATAAAGCCCGATAGCAGTATCATGTTGCCCATCAATATCTTATCAACAAACTTACTGCCCGGACAGTATTTCGCAAATTTGAGATTCGAAAGCAATGATGCCCAGCATCCCATTGTCAGAATCCCGGCAGTCATCGAAGTAGGCACTGTTGGTATTTCTGCTTTAATAAAGCCTGAGGTTGTCGTATTCCCCCAGCCTGCATCGGAAATTATCCACATCAGTTGCAGCGAGCCCATCAGGCGATTGCGCCTTTTTGATTTTTCGGGACGAATACTTCAGGAAGAGGAGATACTTCCACCCTCAGGCACAGCAAGTTTACGTAACGGCAATAAAGGATTTAGTTTGCTCGAAATGACCACCGTGAACAACCATCTGGTGATCAGCAAAGTGCTTATGGCTAAATAATTCGGCTATCGGCCCGCCTGTTCTTCGGTAAAAACTGCATCAGGGATGGCTCCGTTCACCTTGTAATTCGAGTAACGGATAAAAACCTGACCTTTTGAGCGTTCTTTGGATTTTTCAGGATCGATTTTAAAGTTGCCGGCGAAATTCATGGGGATATCAATAGGTTGCAATTCAAAGCTAACCCTTGATGTTTCGGGCAAGTCATAGCTCAGATTACCGTAAGTAAATTCAACAAGAAAATGACCTTTGCCGCGTGTATTCACCTCCATTCTGGCAATTCTCGTGCTTTTCATATCCACCCAGAAGGTGCTCAGCACATAATCGGCATTATCGCTCAGCGGAATAATTTTCAGGATATGATGTTGATCATCCGACCCTGTATAAACAGCCGTCGTAGGCCCCGACAGCATTTCCATGACCGAAAAGTTGAGCCCGCGCTTGGGAACAAGCGCAAACCCCGGCGCCCTGAAACGAAACTTGTCCGGAGCCTTGTAAAAGACCTTGCCCTGCTTGATCGGCATCTTAATGAAGTCAACATCCACATCGACAGTTACATCGGCCTCAAAAGACTTTACCAGATTTCCCCGACGAATAATTTCCTGCACCAGGGCGTTGGCATCAGGCTGTGTTTGTGCCGAAACAGCAAATGACATAGTCATCAGGAAGATCAACAATAATCCTCTCGTGTTCATGAAGTGATATCCTTTTTGCGAAATACCAGAATGGTGATGAGGTAAAAGGCTGTGATATGCAATAATAGAACTGCAATATTCTGAATGATTTTTGTCCACTGCACCGGCTCGTCAAAAAACAGCATCCATCCGTTGAGATACGAGGTAAAAAGGAAGGGTTTGATCACATTGAATATTCCGAGGCTGAAATTGGAAACAATGGAAAAGACGATGATAACGGCCATGGTGTTTAAAATCGAGCTCAGCGAGTTTGAGGACAGACCCGAGAAAAGGAAGGCCAATCCCGAAACCACCCACATGCTGATAATTCCGTAGCCGAAAGCGGAAAAAAATCGCCAGAGTACATCAGGATCGCTGAAGATGTTGATGGTGCTGAGCAGCACTATCATATCTCCTGAATGGTAAATCAACCTGCCCGCGCCAAGACTTACGAGCATCAGAAAAATGACCAGCATGGCGGTGTAAAGCTGGGCAGTAATATATTTGGCAGTGAGCAGACTGAGCCGGCTGACCGGCCTTGTGAGCAACAACCTGAAGGTACCACGTGTAGCCTCGCCCGATAGCATGTCGCCCGACAATATGGCAACAAGAATCGGGATATGTATCCAAAGGCTATTCATGATGATATAACTCACGGTGTAAACATTGATAAGATCACCATGAAGTTCAAATACATCCGACAAGTTCATTACAAGCAGATCGAGGAGCTTCTGACCTTCGAAATACATCCCGGCCTGAATAATTAACACGATTACCAGGATGGCACCAAAACCGATGTAGGTGAATCCGCGCCTGAAAAGCTTGCTGAATTCCAGCTTTATTAGTCTGATGATCATATGACCTGCAAAAAATAGTCTTCCAGACTGTTTCGTGAACTCAGGCGGTGAAGGTCGATCCCGCTCCCGACAACAAGGCGGCAAATTGCCGGAGCCATTTCTTCAGTTGCTTGCATTTCGATTTCGCCGGTGGGCAACAGGCTGACCGAGGATTCCGGAAAATGTGTCTTTAAAAGCTGACAGGTTTCCTGTGGCTTGCTTGTAAGCAGACTCAGGGTACGGCTTGCTTGCCGGATGAGACTTTGCACATGGCCTTCGGCCATCACCCTGCCCTTGCTGATGACCACCATCCGATTGGCAATCAGCTCCATTTCGCGAAGGATGTGCGACGAGATGATGAATGTTTTTCCCTGATCGCGATTGAGTGTAATGATCAGTTCGCGGATGTCGCGTATGCCCTGCGGATCCAAACCGTTTACGGGTTCATCAAGGATAATGAGTTCGGGATCGTGAAGCAAGGCCTGCGCTATGCCAAGCCTCTGCTTCATACCCTGACTGAATGTTTTCACCCGGCTGTGCTCACGGCCGGCAAGCCCAACCATATCAAGCAGGGCCAACAACTTTTTACGATCGGGTTTTATGCCCGAATAACCCGCCAAAATCTCAAGATTACCATAGGCTGAAAGATAATTGTAGAAATCAGGTCGCTCGATCAATGCTCCTACCTTGTGCAGCACACTGCGGTTGCGTTCGGTAAGCCTTTCACCAAACAGAAGCAAATCGCCCGAACTCGGCCTGATAAGGCTAAGCATCATGCGTATGGTGGTGCTTTTTCCGGAACCATTGGGGCCGAGAAATCCGTAAATGTCGCCCCTTAGTACACTTAAGCTGAGGTTGTCCACCGCACGAATGTGGCCAAACGACTTGCTGAGGTTACGCAACTCAACCAATGCCTCTGCCGTTTCTGCCATTATCTCCCCGAACGCTGCAAGAATAACCGTGGCCTGATATTGCCCGACCAGTGAGGCCTGAAAATATTGAGCGGAGGCCTTTTGCTTTTATATGGCAAAAGGTGAAAATTGCGAAACCCGGGCATATTGAACAAGTAGCGTACCCTAACGCCCGCAATGCTTTGGCTACGTTTGCTCCGAATCTTACGGATAATGTTTTCGAATACTAAAAGCATGTTGATGAATCTTTGGTTGTAGAACAGAAAACATGCCTTCTAGTTGCAAATAACAAGCCGTTTTTCCGCGAATTTTGAATAATTAACAAAAGCACGCCTGATAGGACTCAATCCTCCCGCGCAATCACGTAAATCTTCTCGCCGGGCCGTTTCATCAGGTATTTTTCACGGGCCACTTTTTCCATATATGCCGTGTCGTACTTTAGCCGGTTCAGCTCTGCCTGATTGTTGCGAATTTCGTTCTGATAAAATTGTTTCTGGCGTACAAGGTTATTGTAGCTGCTTTGCAGCCGAAAGTAATGTTCCACCCTGTTCTGGTCAAAAAAAATCATCCACACCACAAATGCAGTCAGGGTGTAGAGGTATTTATAGCGCGCCAGGTGCTTCTTGATTTTTCGGATCATGACAGGTCAAATCTACAGCGAATTCAGGACGTTGAACGAAATAATCTGATTTTTAATTCACATGCCCATGTTAATGCAAATCAATGCCCTTAAGCATAAAAAACAAATGTCTTAGCGATTTGCTGATTTCCTCCATGTATTCCTGAACAGCCCGGACGCTTCCCGGAAGCACAAACAGCAGGGTTTGATCCATTGTGCCACAAATGCTGCGGCTCACCAATGCCTGTGGCTTTTGCTGACCGAATTTTTGGCGGATATGTTCCATGATGCCAGGAATTTCCTTATCGATCATGCGGCGGGCAACATCAGGGCTGATATCACGCGGGCCAATGCCTGTTCCGCCCGTGGTCATCACAAGGTCGATTTGCCCTTGTCTGGCATCGGAAAGCATATGCTCAAGCCGGATGGCATCGTCCGGAATTATATGTCGGACAATGTCGGCTTTCCAGCCATTGGATGTAAAAAATTCGGTCAACAGGCGTACAAGTTCGGGTCCGCTCAAGTCGTCATACTCACCACGGCTTGCCCTGTCAGAAAGCGTTATTACATTGACCTTAAATACTTTTGGAATATAGGTTATTGGGTCGCCGGCAGCAACATTTCCGCCTTGCAAAACCCGCGCAAAAATGCCTTCCTTGGGCATCACGCAATTGCCCACTTCGTTGAAAATGGCACATCCCTTGCCATGGCATTTCTTACCAATCTGCGTAACCTCGAGCAAGGCATCGCCAATCTGCAGCCTGTCGAAAGGCGCTGTTTCATAGAGCAGCAAACCTTCAGTGGTGATGTTTTCGGCAAAATCGCCATACTTAAACGAACGACCCGCTTCGATGCTGAACTTTTCATAGCTTTCCACCCCGAGCAAACTCACCATACGGTGCCATGCGCCTGAGTGAGCATCGCCCTCAACGCCACGGTCGAAAAGCACAATTTTAGGCACAGGCTGCTTCACCGTGCCTTTGGCTACAGAGATATTTACCGACCTCACTACGCCAAAACTTTCTTTTGCCATACCATTAGCTTGCTCCTGCGAAATTACCTAATTTAGGGCGAGCCAAATGAACTCATGTCAATCAAACATTCAGCACAATGGAATTCAATAACTTACGAGACCAGAATCTGGTCAGGGAAATCAGCTATAGCCTTTCGCGACACTCGGGATGGTTAAAATTCGTTGGAATTGCCTCAATGGTTTATGGCGCCCTCATGGCCATCTCCATCCTGGGATTGGTCATTGCCTGGCTTCCCATTTGGATGGGTTATCTGTTGGTAAAAGCGGCCAACAAGGCCAAAGTTGCAACAGCTTACGGCGATCAGTACGCCCTGGAGGAATCGCTGCAGCATATAGGCAACTATTTCATCATCAACGGAATAATAATTATAATAGCCATTTTGGCAATGCTGTTTCTTGCAACAGCTATGCTTTTTTTCGGGCTAAGTTTCGATACCTCAGCTTTCGAGGGCATTTTGACCTGAAGTCGGTAAACACACAACCGCTAACTTTGCAGGAAAAAGATGCTCTTGCTGGATCAGGCGCTTGCGCTGTTGAAATCAGAAAAATCTCCCGTGCTTAACGAGCTTGTTGATCTACAGCAATCGCTCGGTCGTGTGCTGGCTGCAGATGTTTGCAGCGATCTGGACATGCCACCTTTCAATAAGGCTTCCGTTGATGGTTATGCCTGCAGGATGTCGGATCTGGATAAACCCTTAATGTTGATTGAAACTGTGGCTGCAGGTGCAGTGCCCACCAAACCTTTGCTCCCGGGACAATGCACCAAAATTATGACCGGCGCCAAAGTCCCCGATGGGGCCGACTGTGTTGTGATGGTGGAACATACGCACCTGGATGCCGATGGAAAAGTGGTGGTGGAGATATTACCAAAGAAAAGCAACATTGCCCTTAAGGCCGAAGACATCAGACAAGGCGATATCGTTCTCCGCAAAGGCACCTTACTCAAGGCCTCGCACCTTGCCGTGGCGGCCAGCGTAGGTGCAACCCTACTGACAGTTGCCTCAAAACCTTCGATTTGCGTTTTCTCGACAGGCAACGAACTGGTTGCTCCATCTTCCAAACCGGCTGAAGGCCAGATCAGGGACGCCAACAGCAGTCAGCTGCTGGCCTTGTTGCAGGGTATGCAGCTTGAAGCTGCATTTGGCGGCATCATCCCCGATCGTGAGGCAGAAACAGAACATATGATAGCCGCTGCGCTCCAACACCACGATGTATTACTGCTCAGCGGAGGTATCTCGATGGGCGACTTCGATTATGTGCCAAGGGTGCTGCACAAGCTGGGTTTCGAGATACGATTCAAGTCGCTGGCTGTTCAGCCGGGACGCCCAACCGTATTTGCCAGTTCAGGCCGGCAATTTATTCTGGCTTTGCCGGGAAACCCGGTTTCCTCGTTCAATATATTCACCCTACTGGGCATTCCATTTCTTTATCACCTTATGGGACATGACTATAAACCACCGGTGGTAAAACTTCCCCTTTCAGAGGATTTTGTTCGGAAAAATGCTGAACGTCAGCTCTTTGTACCGGTTAGCATCACCGCCGACGGCAGGCTCAAACCGCTCGATTATCATGGCTCGGCCCATATCAATGCCTTTACGGACGCATGCGGGCTGATGTGTATTCCGGCAGGAATAAAAGAAATCAAAGCAGGAGAACCGGCAGATGTTCGACTCTTTTAATCGTCGCATCACCTACCTCAGGGTTTCGGTCACTGACCGTTGCAACCTGCGCTGCACCTACTGCATGCCCGAATGCGGCATTAACCCCTTGCCGCACAGCGAGGTGCTCAGCTTCGAAGAAATCGAAAAAGTGGTGCGCTATGGCGTAAGTCAGGGTATCAACAAAGTACGCATCACAGGTGGTGAGCCGCTTATCAGAAAAAATATCGTTCATCTTGTTGAGCTTCTGGCTTCAATCGATGGCATCCACGAACTTGGGATGACAACAAACGGCACCTTGCTTAATCGCTTTGCTTCTGACTTAAAACGTGCTGGATTACAGCGGGTTAATATAAGCCTTGATAGTGTCGATCCGGGACGTTTCAGGCAGATCACCCGTTTGGGAAACCTGGAAGATGTTTTTCGTGGCATCGAAGCTGCCCGGAAGGCCGGCCTCGAACCCATTAAAATCAACTGCGTGATAAGCCGCAGTCCTGAAGAGCCCGATGCAGCAGGTGTAAGGGACTACTGCAAACGCAACAACCTACAGCTTCGCTACATCAAGGAGATGAACCTCGAAACAGGCCAGTTTTCGCAAGTGATCGGCGGCGACGGCGGCCATTGCGCAAGTTGCAACCGCCTGCGGCTCACATCCAATGGCGACCTCAAACCCTGCCTGTTCAGCAATCTGGCTTATAATGTGAGGGCAATGGGTATCGAGGAAGCATATCATGCCGCCTTGACCAACAAGCCTTTATGCGGCTCGGTAAACCATAAAAATCAATTCAATAACATAGGCGGGTAAAACAACAGCACCCTTAAATCGTTATTCCAAAAACCTTAATCCATGGCCAGACTGACCCATACCGACGAAAAAGGTAAGGCAAGCATGGTTGACGTGAGTGCAAAGCCTGCTGTGAACCGAACGGCAAAGGCAGAGGGATTCATTCAGCTTCAGCCAAAAACGCTTGAACTTATCAGGCAAAACCAGATGAAAAAAGGTGATGTGCTCACAGTGGCCGAAATTGCAGGCATTCAGTCGGCTAAACTGACTTCACAGCTCATTCCCTTGTGTCATCCGCTGCCGCTCACCCATGTGAGCGTAAAAACCGAGCTGACAGAAACAGGTATAAAGGTGCTAGCGGAAACGCGCTGCACCGGACAAACCGGAGTGGAGATGGAAGCCCTCACGGCAGTACACATTGCCTTGCTTACCATATATGATATGTGCAAGGCGGTGGACAAACAAATGGTGATGAGCGATATCCGCCTGATTGCCAAATTCAAGGGCCAGCAATGAAAGCCTGATGTTTCGACTGTTCGCAATCGTCGCTTTAATTGTTTATTGGCCTGGACTTGAGGCCCAGGTCAACCATAGGGCTTTTATTCAGCAAGCCCGTTTCGAACTGAGCGAAGAACGCTTTACTGATGCTTTGCGCAGCCTCAACACCGCCATTAATGTAAGGCCCGATCTGTTCGAACCCTGGTTTCTGCGCGGTGTGGCAAAATACAACCTCGGCGATTTTTCAGGAGCTGAAAGCGATTTTTCTGAATCCCTCCGGCTGCATCCGCTCAACATCAGGTCGTATCACTACCGTGGGCTGACCAGGCTTAGGTTGGCCAATTACCATAATGCGCTTCAGGACTTTCGGAAAGCACTGGAGCTCGACCCTTACGATGCCGGCCTGCGACTGGCCATAGGCGATGCTTTGCTCAACCTGAACAAACCTGCTGAGGCAATCGACGAATACCGCATGGCCCTTACCATACAGCCTCGTCTGGCCGAAGCATGGCTCAAAAAAGGCATGGCTGCAAAAATGATGGGCAATACCGATGATGCGCTGAATGATATGACGCAGGCCGTGCAGTACAATTACTTCTCGCTCGATGCCCGCCTCAGGCTGGCCATGCTGAAGGCCGAACTTGGCAAAACGACTGATGCCCTGAATGATTTCGATGAATTGCAACGCATACACCCCGACGAACCCATCGTATATTTTCAGCGTGCAATGGTCGAAATCGAGATGAGCGACACAGCAAGCGCCTTACGTTCGCTCGGGATGGTCAATAAGCTTGAACCGGCCAATGCGCTTGCTTTGTACAATAGGGCATTGATATACAGCAGATTGAAAGACTACAATACAGCCATTGGGCTATATGGCGAAGTACTCCAACAGCAGCCGCGGCATATTCTCAGCTGGTTCAATCGCGGTGTGGCCTATCTGAAGATCAATGCTTTTCCTGAGGCAGAACAGGACTTTTCGAAAGCCATTGTATTATTTCCGGGCTTTGTGGCTGCATGGCTCAGCAGGGCCGAAGCAAGGGAAGGTATGAAAAACTTCAGAGGCGCTGCCGACGATCGGGAAACAGCCGCCCGTTTGCTCGACGAACAATACCAGCCGGAAGTGCCTGGAAGCCCATTTCGCAACGACTCGCTGTGGTTCAACAAAATTATGCGCCTCGAATCGGAGTTCGCCGGGCCGGCGCTTGCCGACCGTCCCCAATTCAGGCAGCAGGAAGTGACGCCTTTCGGGCTTTTCGTCCTTGTGGCAGTTCAGCGCGGTAACGAAGGCCAGCTGCGTCGCGATGCATTGACCTCTGCCCTCGACCTCAGTTTTCATCAAAATGTAGTGTTTGGCTTTGCAGATGTTGCATTACTTGAAAGCCTTCCCCTTTTGGCTATTGAGGCTGAAACACCTTTGCAGCAAACTGATTTTGATACCTTTATCAGATCACTGCATGATTTTGCCTTAGGCAACTACAGCCATGCCATCAGCGGCTTTGAATCCATAACCGAATCTTCATTGCTTTATCTGGCTTCACGTATCAATCTGTCAGCCGCAGTTTTCGTGGCCGAAACCTTAAAAAATGAGGCGCAGCTGCCTCTTCAGGTGAGTATTTCGCGTTCGGCTGTCACTACCGATGATCAGCCACCATTGGATCAGCCTTACTTCAGCAAAGCGACGGAAATTCTGCAAAGCATTCACAACGAGAATATTACAACGGCCATGTTTTATCACAATCTGGGTTTTTTACTCCTTCGCTCCGGCCGCTACCATCCGTCCATCGACGCCTATAGCGATGCCCTAAACATCGATCCCACCCTTGGCGAAAGCTGGTTCAACCGTGCGCTGGTGCTTTTGTTTCTGTCCGAAAACCGTTTGGCATGCAGCGATTTGTCCAAAGCCGGCGAACAGGGCATAGTGCAGGCCTATGCGCTGATCAGGAGGTATTGTATAAAACCATAATCAGGAAAAGGCATTAAGCCATTCGGAAAAACTATCGCAGCATTGTAAACCGAAGAGTTCATCGCTCCACAAATCAGCAGCATTTTGCCTTGAACTGTCCGAAAGCACAAGGCCTGATTGCGCATCAGGCCTTGCTTAAACGAAAAGGTATGTGGTCGAATCTTCCAACAATCAGCCTGAAGGCTGGTGCAGAGCGAAAATCACCATGCAAACAGCGGGAATCCTGTCATCATACGATTGACTTCGGCTTTCACGCCCATAATTTTTGCTTCGTCGTTGATGTTGCTGAGCACTTCGTCGATCAGCGCCACGATGGGTTCCATGTGCTGTTCTTTAAGACCGCGTGTGGTTATGGCTGGCGTGCCCACACGTATTCCAGAAGTCTGGAAAGGTGAACGGCTGTCGAATGGCACCATATTTTTATTGAGGGTGATATCGGCTTTCACCAGGGTGTTTTCGGCCATTTTGCCTGTGATATCAGGGAATTTTTTCCTCAGATCGATCAGCATAAGGTGGTTATCCGTACCGTCCGAAACCACGTGATAACCTCTGCTGATGAAAGCTTTAGCCATCACTTCGGCATTCTTTTTTACCTGCAGGATGTAATCAAAGTATTCGTCGGTGAGGGCTTCGCCAAAGGCCACGGCCTTGCTTGCAATAACATGTTCGAGCGGTCCGCCCTGTATGCCGGGGAACACAGCCGAATTAAGCAATGCCGACATCATTTTGATTTCGCCTTTGGGTGTGGCCAGACCCCATGGATTTTCGAAGTCCTCGCCCATGAGAATAAGGCCGCCACGCGGACCACGCAAGGTTTTATGTGTGGTGGTGGTTACGATATGACAAAACTCGATCGGGTCATCGAGTAAGCCGCGGGCGATGAGACCCGAAGGATGCGAAATATCGGCCAGCAAAATGGCTCCCACCTGATCGGCAATATCGCGCATGCGCTCATAGTCCCAATCGCGCGAGTAAGCCGAAGCTCCGGCTATGATAAGTTTTGGTTTCTCCTTCAGAGCTAAAGCCTCCATTTTGTCGTAGTCGATCAATCCGGTGCTTTCGTCGAGGGTATAGGCCACCGGGCGATAAAGTATGCCGCTCGAGTTGACCGGCGAGCCATGCGAAAGGTGGCCTCCATGCGAAAGGTCGAGACCCATGAAGGTATCGCCGGGCTGAAGGCATGCCAGAAATACAGCCATATTGGCCTGTGCACCCGAGTGCGGCTGAACATTGGCATATTCTGCATCAAAAAGCTCGCATGCACGATCGATAGCCAGCTGCTCAGTCTGGTCAACAATTTCGCAACCACCATAATAACGTTTGCCTGGATAACCCTCGGCATACTTGTTGGTGAGCACCGAACCCATAGCCTCAAGTACCTGCTCGCTGACAAAATTCTCCGAGGCAATCAACTCAATACCGTGCATCTGGCGCTCTTTTTCCTGACGGATCAGGTCGAATACTTTTTCATCGCGTTTCATAGCCTAAAAATGTCTTGTTCCGAATAAGTTATTGTGTTTCCTGTGACAAAGGTAGCCAAAAAAACGATGGGTTAAAGCCATGGCGCGAACTATCTATTTATTTGTTTAACAGCAAATTATATCGCGTGGCAGCACCCTCAACCTCCCATTGCCGTTCGAATTACCCAATGCAGGTTATATTTGCCGTCGCAAAACACCTTACCGCCAGCATGCTAAGCTATCAAACCCATACCCTTGCCAACGGCCTTACTGTTGTTGCCCACTACGATGCCGGCAGCCCCTTGTTTTCGATGAATATTATTTACCGCGTAGGCTCGCGTGATGAAGATGCCGGGCGTACCGGCTTCGCCCATCTTTTTGAGCATCTGATGTTTGGCGGCTCGGTCAACATTCCGCGCTACGATGAGCCACTGCAGAAGGCCGGTGGAACCAACAATGCCTTCACCAACAGCGATTTCACATCATATTATCTTACCCTTCCGGCGGCCAATGCCGAAACAGCCTTCTGGCTCGAATCCGACAGAATGCTTGGACTGGCCTTCTCCGAAAAAAGCCTTGAGGTGCAGCGAGGCGTGGTGGTGGAAGAATTCCGCCAGAATTACCTCAATCAGCCTTACGGAGATATCTGGCTGCTAATGAGGCCTTTGGCTTACACCATTCATCCTTATCGCTGGCCCACGATTGGCATGAAGCCCGAACACATCGAACAAGCACAGCTCGACGACGTCAGGGCATTTTTCCGGAAGTATTATCATCCGGCCAATGTAGTGATGGCAGTTGCGGGAAGCATAAAGCCGGAAAAAGTGTTTTCGCTGGCCGAAAAGTGGTTTGGACCCATACCTTCGAACGAAGTGCCCGATCGGGCCGTTCCGGCTGAGCCGCCACAACGGCAGCCGCGATGGAAACATCATGAGGCAAAAGTGCCAAATTCTCTGATCGTTAAAGCATGGCCAATACCCGGACGTCATACCGCTGACTATTACACGGCCGACCTTCTCTCCGACCTGCTGGGCTCGGGCTATTCATCCAGACTGTTTACGCAACTCGTAAAAAAGAAACATCTCTTTGCCGAAGTCAGTGCCTGGGTTTCGGGCGATGAACACCCCGGTTTATTGATCATCAGCGGAAAACTGAACAATCAGGTCTCATTCGAACAAGCCGATGAATCCATCCAACAAGTGCTGAAGCAAATCACTGAACAAGGGCCGCTGAATGATGAAGTGAGGAAAGTGAAAAACCGTTACATCACCCAGCGTGCGTTTTCGTTACAAGGCGTGGAAGACAAGGCACAGACCCTTGCAGAAAGCACTTATTACGGCAATACGGCACTGGCAAACGAAACCCCCAAACATTATATGGCCGTCAGCGGAAAAATGATGCAGGATTTTGCTTCACGCTACCTCACCGCAACAAGCTCCAACACCCTTTATTATGCTGTCTCCCAATAATCAACCCGACCGCCGACGGCCACCCTTTCCGGAAAAGACAATTCTTCCGGACATAGAACCCTGTGAAACATATACTATGCCGTGCGGCCTGAGGGTGATGCTGTTGCACGACCCTGATGCCGAAGGAAACAGGTTGGAATTCATCATGCCGGCAGGCACTTCGTGGCATCACAACCCGCTGACGGCTTCGTTTGCCATTAGCCTGCTGCGCGAAGGAACCCGGAACTACACCGGCCCACAACTCACAGGAAAGCTCGATTATCATGGCGCCTTTGTCGAACTGCAGGCCTCGGCCGACTATGCATGGCTTACCGCCTATACGCACCATAGCAAAACCTTGCCCTTGGTTCGCTATCTCACCTCAATGCTCAAAGAGCCTAAGTTCGGACAAAGACCTTTTAATCAGCACCGCAAGCGTCAGCTCGTCCGGTTCAGGACCGAGATGCTCCGCACCCGCATCCTTGCCCACCGTGCTTTTAAAAGTGCGCTTTACGGAGCTGCTTCCGCATATGGTCAACTGATTGATGAAGAAAACTTCGTTCAACTGACGCCCGCAGACCTGAACTCGTTTCACCAAAACAGATTCAGCACCGAAACGATGGTGCTCATTGCGGCAGGGAAAATCAACCCAAAGTGCCTCGAAGCCATTGACAACAGCCTGAGCAGCCATCGCAAGCCAACAACTGCGGACAACAGGCAGATCAATAAAGACCAAACATCGGGTGTGATTGTTGTCGAAAAAGCTGATGCACTGCAAGCGAGCATTGTGATGGGACGACAGGTCGTTGGCCGTCAACACCCCGACTTTCCGGCACTCAGCTTGCTGAATACCATACTGGGAGGTTATTTCGGCTCGCGCCTGATGAACAATCTCCGCGAAGACAAGGGCTACACTTATGGCATTCACAGTCAGATCGCCATTCAGGAATTGGCTGCGCACATGACCATCACTGCCGATGTTGGCACATCAGTGACCTCAGAAGCACTAAAGGAAATCCGTTACGAGCTGGACCGTTTGCAAGAGGAGCATGTGGGAGACGAGGAGCTTAACCTTGTAAAAAATTACCTATCAGGTAGTTATGCACAAGCACTTGATGGGGTTTTCAGCAAAGCTCAGCGGCTTCGCCATCTGGCTCCGGCAGGGTTGGACCTTGATTACTACGTCGCTCTACTCGAAAATATTTGGGCAATCGACAGTGCTCAGTTGAAACATGTTGCCCAAAAATACCTGAATCACAAGGAGATGTTGACGGTAATTGCAGGAAATAAATCAGCCTTGCAAATGATATGACCTAAATCAACCAAAAAACAGCGCTTATGGACATCAACATCCTCATATCCAACCTCACCAATCCGCCTCTGCTCTATTTTGCTTTAGGCACACTGGCGGTGATGGTGAAAAGCGACCTGGCCATTCCTGAAAATTCGATGAAATTTATTTCGCTATACCTGCTTTTTGCCATCGGCTTTAAAGGAGGACAAGAGCTGGCCTATGGCGGCATTGACGGCGAAGTACTCCGTGGCCTCGTTTTTGGATTGCTTATTTCGGCCATCATCCCGATTTATGTATTTTTTATGTTGCGTCGGCGCCTTTCTGCTGAAGATGCCGGGGCTGTTGCCGCTTCTTATGGGTCGGTAAGTGCAGTTACATTTGTAACAGCCGCATCGTTTCTCGAAGCCCTAAAGGTGAATTTTGGCGGACATATGGTGGCCGTGATGGCTCTCATGGAATCGCCCGCCATCATATCGGGTGTAGTGCTTATGCGTCTTTACAGTCAGAAAAGCAATGGCGAGGAGCGCCTTTCGACCATCGTCAGGCATTCATTTACCAATGGCAGCGTACTCATGATTCTGGGCAGCCTGGTCATCGGCTTTCTGTCCGACCCGCAACAGGCACAGGGTATCAAACCCTTTACGAACGATATTTTCAAAGGGTTTCTCGCCATTTTTCTGCTCGAGATGGGCATGCTTACAGCCCGACGACTTGGCTCTTTCCGGAAATATGGCTTCTATCTTACGGCTTTCGCAGTGCTTTTACCTCTATTTAATGGGGTAATGGTTGCCTTGCTTAGCGGATTTATCACAGCAGTGCCTGGCGACCGAATGATGTTTGCGGTGCTGGCAGCCAGCGCATCATACATTGCAGTACCTGCAGCCATGAAAATCGCAGCGCCCACGGCCGATCCGGGTTTATATATCCCGATGTCGCTGGGCATTACCTTTCCGGTAAACATTACCATTGGTCTGCCGCTCTATATGGCGGTGGTTGCCCATACCTGATCATTCAATGGTTTTTGTTAAGTAAATCTGTTGCACCTGACAACCCGTTAACCACTTGCGGCTTAAAAACTTCCAAAGACTTAAAAACACTTTGAGTTGTTTAAATGCTTTTTATATTGCGCACTGTTTTCTTAACCATTCCATCATGATGAAGCATTTTCGCACTCTTATTATGGTGTTATTGGCAATTGTTGCAACCACAACTGCCGGTGCACAACGCAAGCCTGCGCCAACAAAGTCGCAGACCGAGTTGAACAAAGAACTTTTCAACGGACTGAAATTCAGAAATATAGGACCAGCGTTCATGTCGGGCCGTATTGCTGATATCGCCATAGATCCGTTGAACCATCACATCTGGTATGTCGCAGTGGGTTCGGGAGGGATATGGAAAACCGAAAACTCCGGAACCACATGGGAGCCCATCTTTGATCATTATGGTGCGTATTCCATCGGATGCCTCACCATCGACCCTACGAACAACAACCGCATTTGGGCTGGAACGGGTGAAAATGTGGGCGGCAGACATGTTGGCTATGGCGATGGCATTTACCTGAGTGAAGACGGGGGTAAATCGTGGACCAACAAAGGCCTGAAAAATTCGGAGCATATTTCGAAAATCATTGTCCACCCCAACAATCCCGACATCGTGTGGGTGGCAGCACAAGGGCCGCTGTGGAGCAGCGGAGGTGATCGCGGGGTATTCAAAACTACCGATGGCGGCAAAACCTGGAAAAAAACGCTGGGCGGTAATGAGTGGACCGGAGCCACTGATCTGCTCATCGACCCACGCGAACCTCAGCGGCTGTATGCCGCCACATGGCAACGTCACCGGACGGTGGCTGCCTACATGGGTGGAGGACCCGGATCAGCTATTTACCGCTCCGAAGACGGAGGCGAAACATGGCATAAACTCACCAGGGGACTTCCACAACAGGACATGGGAAAGATTGGCCTTGCCATATCGCCTCAGCAGCCCGATGTTGTTTATGCCGCCATCGAGCTTGAGCGGCGTACGGGTGCCGTTTACCGATCGGCCAACCGCGGCGCCAGCTGGGAGAAAGGTGCCGATGCCGTAGCCGGAGGCACAGGCCCGCATTATTATCAGGAACTCATTGCTTGTCCGCATAATTTCGACAGGATTTACCTGATGGACGTTGTCACGCAGGTCTCCGACGATGGAGGCAAAACCTTCCGCAGACAGAATACCCGATATAAACATGTGGACAACCATGCCCTTGCCTTCAGGAAAAACGATCCGCTGTATATGCTTTCGGGCAATGACGGTGGCCTCTACGAAACCTTCGACAATGGCAATACATGGAAATTTGTGGCAAACCTGCCGGTTACCCAATTTTACAAGATTGCATTGGACGACGATTTCCCCTTCTATAATATTTATGGCGGCACGCAGGATAACAACACCCAGGGCGGCCCCAGCCGGACCGACAATGTGCACGGCATCCGGAATGCCGACTGGTTTGTTACCCTGTTTGGCGATGGTCATCAGCCCGCCACCGAGCCGGGCAATCCTGACATCGTTTATTCCCAATGGCAGCAGGGCAACCTCACCCGCTGGGACCGAAAAAGCGGTGAGATGGTTTACATTAAACCACAACCTTTTGAAGGTGAAGGCGTTGAGCGCTTCAACTGGGATGCGCCAATCCTGGTGAGTCCACATTCACCTACCAGGCTATATCACGCTTCGCAACGCGTGTGGCGATCCGACGATCGCGGCGACAGCTGGACACCCATTTCGGGCGACCTCACAAGTAACCGGCAGCGCATCAACGAACGGCTTATGGGTAGGCTTTGGAGCTGGGACAGCCCATGGGATTTGTTGGCCATGTCGGAATATAGCACCATCACCTCACTTTCGGAATCACCGGTCAAAGAAGGTCTGATTTGGGCAGGAACCGATGATGGTTTGCTACAGCTAACCGAAGATGGCGGCAAAAACTGGCAGGCCATCCCGCTGGACAGGCTTCCGGGCGTACCCGCCACAGCCTTTGTGAACGATATAAAAGCCGACCTCTTTGATGCCGGCACCGTTTATGTGGTGCTCGACAATCACAAATTCGGCGATTTTGAACCGTATATCTTCAAGAGCACCGATCTTGGACGCACATGGAGCAGCCTGCGCGCCAATCTTCCCGGACGAAACCTGCTCTGGCGCGTGGTACAGGATCACGTTAAACCCGATCTGATGTTTCTGGCCGCTGAGTTTGGTATCTGGTTCACACCCGATGGCGGAAAAAGCTGGACACAACTCAAGGGCGGATTGCCGGTCATCTCCTTCCGCGATCTGGCTATTCAAAAGCGCGAAAACGACCTTGTTGCTGCCTCTTTCGGCAGAGGCATCTTCATTCTGGACGACTACAGCCCGCTTCGGCAGATCAACAGCCAATTACTCGAAAAACCGGCAGCGATCCTGAATACGCGGCCTGCACTGTGGTATATCCCGCGGCGTGTGTTGGGCAGCGACCGCAAAGCAAGCATGGGAGACGCTTATTATGTTGCAGATAATCCACCTTTCGGTGCTGTATTCACCTACTACCTGAAAGACGACATCCTTTCGGCACAACAAACACGTCAGCGAGCTGAAAAAGCTGCCCTGAAAGATGAAAAGGACATTCCCTTTCCGGGCTGGGAAGCGGTGGACGCCGAACGCCGGTCGGCGGAACCTCTTGTCTGGCTGGTTATTACGAATGCTGAAGGCCAATTTATTAATCGAGTTAAAGGAAATAGCACCAAGGGACTGCATCGTACAGCATGGGATCTTGGTTTGCCTTCGAAAACAGCCATGCGGGCTGAACAAGGTGATTGGGAACCTCGGGGTCCAATGGCCGCACCGGGTAAATATTACGTGAGTCTTTACAGGCAGCAGGACGGCCTGTTCGAAATGCTGGCGGGTCCTGAACCCTTCGAAGTGGTGCCCCTCGATCTGAATAGCCTGAAAGGCGCTTCGCCCGATGTCGTAGTGGCTTTCTGGCAGGAAGTGGAGGAAGTGCAAAAGAGCATCACCGCAGGTAACACCCTGTTGCAAAACCTGATCAGCAAAGCCAACCTTATGGAAAGAGCACTGACACGAACTGCTATGCAACCCGCCGGACTTCTGTTGCAGATACACCGCCTCAAACAGGAATTGTTCATTCTTGACGAGCAAATGAACGGCAACAGGAGCAAAAACCAGATTGGTGAAGACAGTCCGCCAACTCCTGGCAGCCGGCTCAATTTTGCAGCTATGGGTAGTGCCAATTCCACCTACGGACCAACACCCAGCCAGCGGCAGCAGCTCGATTTGGCTAAGTCGGCATTTGCACCAATCCGCCAGCGACTTGAAGAAATACGGACTAAAGATGTGCCTGCCATAGAAGCAGCACTCCAACAGGCCGGCGCACCATGGTTCGAGGGCATGAACCTGCCCGAATGATGGCAAGGGTAATCGCCTATTGAACAGCTTCAATGCATCCGGCATTTGGAAGGATTTTCATTAAAAACCCACCCTTGTGCCGGATGTATCTTGCTTTTGGATGCCCTAATCCCGCATTACCGTAATAATGTGCGCTTTGATTCGTTAATTAGCTGAAATAATAGCCGGAAATGCGGAGATATCTATTAGGGCTGCTGATTATTTTACTGACTTTAAACGGCTTTGCACAGCGCCGTACGTTGGTCAACCTGCCAAAATTCGACATGGAACCTTACCATTTCGGTTTTATCCTGGCCTTAAACCAGATGCAACTCACATGGAAGCCGGTAGCCGGATATCAGGAAATAGAGTGGGATAAAAATACTGATGCTCCAAATATTGAATTTAATGCCACGAAATTGCATATAGCTGATATACAAAGCCAGTCAATTCCCGGATTTGCGGTGGGTATTGTGGGCAACCTCAGGCTTGGACAGTACTTTGATCTCCGGTTTATCCCCACGCTCGCCCTTGGCGACAGAAGCATCTTGTACAACCTCATACCTGATGGCGACACCTTAAAGATGTTTAAGATTAAAAAGACGATGCCTTCCACAACCATCGATTTCCCATTGCATATCAAGTACAGGTCGAGCCGTCACAACAATTTTGCTGCCTATGTGATTGGCGGTGGTAAGTACAGTATTGAAATGGCTTCGACAAAAAAAATCGAGAGCAACAACAACCAGGAACCCGTAAAAATCGACCGACACGACCTTGCTGCCGAAGCAGGTGTCGGGGTGGATTTTTACACGCCTTACTTCAAGTTTGGCATTGAGGCAAAAATGAGTTACGGACTGCTGGATATTCTGGTTAAAGACCAATATATGTACAGCCGGGCGCTTGACCGCCTGAACAACAAGGTATTTCAGCTATCGTTAACCTTTGAATAAAAAAAGCTCAATCTCTGGCCAGCATCCTGATCACCTGTTTAAACTCCAGCGCCGAGCTTATAATTCGCGTATTAACTGGTAATTCGAATTGAATATTTGCCGCCTGTATGCCGCTGATCAGCAATTGCTGGTTCCCGAAATGTTCTGACAATTGCATGATGTAGTCCTTCATTTCCTGCTGGGTGATGGCCGAAACAAAATAAGTAGCCAAAACATCGGGCTTGACAGTGCCTGCAACCGAAAAAAGGTCGTTGATCGGAACGTTTTGTCCCAGATAAATGGCACGATAGCCGTTTTTGCGCGAGAGATAATAATAGGTGAGCAAACCAATCTCGTGAAGTTCCCATTCGGGTAAAAACATCAACAACGTTTTCGCGCTGCTGTCGTAAACCCTGGGCAAACTGTCGATGGCTACAAAAAGCTTCATCCTGATAAGATTGCTGATGAAATGCTCCTGTGCGGGATTGATGGTGCCTGTTTGCCAAAGCACACCCACTTTCTCGAAAAACGGGTAAACCACATGAAAGAGGCTCTCCTCGAAACCAATTTTGATAATACTCTGGTTGAGTATTCGTTCGAACCTTTCTTCGTTCAGCTCAATCATAGCCACCACAAGGCCTTCGATCTGACTGAGGTAGTCGGATTCGGGCCTGATAACTTCCAGGATTTTCTGGTTGATTTCGTAATTGCTCATGCGGGCAATGCGCGAAATCTTTATTCCGTGCCTGTTGAGAATGCTCACATTGAGCAGCTTCTTCAAATCCTCATCGGTATAGTGCCGGATGTTGGTTTCGGAGCGAGGCGGCTCAACAATACCATAACGCTTCTCCCAAATACGGAGCGTATGCGCTTTAATATTGGTCAGACGCTCTAAGTCCTTTATAGAATATGTTGACATTGCAGTGTTGAATACCTAACTAAACAACTAAGACTCCGTTTTGTTTAATACCTGTGTAACAAAACTGAAGCGGCTGCAGCCCGAAAATCACCAGCCCAAAAAAGTGTAATTTCGTGCAAAATTATACATTGGAGGCGAAAAAGAAAATACAAGTCGTGTTGATTGGCACAGGCAAGGTGGCTAAATCCCTTGGCGCGGCCCTCCACAGAAAAGAGGTGCATTTTGCCGGCGTTTTTGGCCGCAATGCTACTCGCTTGCATCATATTGCCTCGATGCTGGAAACGGTTCCTTTCGATCAGTTAAGCAAGCTTCCGCGAGATGCCGATCTATACTTCCTTGCTGTTTCGGATGATGCTGTTGCAGAGGTTTCGCAACAGCTTGGCACAGTGAGCGGATTGGTCGTGCATGTTTCGGGTAGTCTTCCTGCCACCATATTGGCATCATCGCACGAACGTTATGGTGTTTTCTATCCTCTGCAAACATTCTCCGACGACCGTCAGGTGAACTTCGATGCCATACCCATCTTTGTTCAGGCTAATAACCCTCAGGACGCTTTGCTGCTCCACCATCTTGCCACCCTGCTCAGCCAAACGGTCATAGAGTCAACGGACGAGATGCGCAGCCAACTCCACCTTGCTGCAGTTTTCGCCTGCAATTTTGTGAATGCCCTTTACACCATGAGCGAGGGACTTCTCGGCAGCAAGAATCTGGATTTCAACCTGCTGCACCCACTGATTATCGAGACTGCACAAAAAGCTACCCTCATTTCACCAGAACTTGCTCAAACCGGCCCTGCCCGTCGTGGCGACACATCCGCCATCAACAATCATCTTCAACTCCTCGAAAATCATCCGCACGAAAAAGCAGTCTATAACGCATTAACCACCTTCCTGCTTGAAAAATATCACTCCACAAAATCATGAGCAACTATAAAGCCCTGCTGCGCAATATCACAACATTCGTGTTCGACTACGACGGCGTCATGACCGATGGCGTCATTGTGCTTAACAACGATGGCGAACCGCTTCGGACAGCCAATGTCAAAGACGGCTATGCCCTTCAACTGATCAGGAAACTGGGCTACAACATCGCCATCATTTCGGGTGGCTATTCTCCGTCCATGCTTCGACGCTTTGAATCGCTCAGCATCGAAAATGTGTTTCTGGGTGTGAGCGATAAACTTGAGGTATTCGAGCAATTTCTGCAACAAAACGGTATAAAACCCGCTGAAGTTGTGTACATGGGTGACGACATACCCGATTACCGGCCAATGAAGCTGGCCGGTGTTCCTGTTTGTCCGGCCGATGCAGCCGAAGAAATAAAAAGTATAAGTGTTTACATCAGTCACTACCGCGGAGGACACGGTTGCGTGCGCGACATCATTGAGCAGGTGCTCAAGGTGCAGGGCAGATGGATGTCCGACGAAGCTCATCAATGGTAAATATTGTGTTATGAAATACCTGAATCTTATCCGCTGGCCCAATTTGATGATCATGCTGTTCACCATGATGCTGCTGCGTCACATGGTTATCGTCCCGCGCCTTGCACTTGCCGGAATTGACCCGAACACCAACAACCTGGTGTTTTTTCTTTACGCTCTTTCCACCTTGCTGATAGCTGCAGGTGGATATATCGTTAACGATATAATGGACATTGATGTGGATCGGGTAAATAAGCCCGACAAGATGATTGTCACCAAAACGGTAAGCATGTCGATGGCCGAAAAACTCTATTATGGCCTCACCATTGCCGGAAGTATCACCGGCATCGCTATCGGATTGCTGGTCAGCAATTGGATGCTTGGCCTGGTGTTTCCTGTTGTTGCAGGAGCCATGTGGTTTTATTCCAAACGCTACAAACGCATGCTGCTCATCGGAAACCTTGTCGTATCGTTTTCCACTGCCATACTTTTAGTGTTGGTTTGGGTGGTCGAATTTTTTGCTCTTTCGAATCAGCCCGAATCGTTTACACATGCCATCAGCGTAATGCCCGAAATAACAGGTTTTGTAATAGCTTACGCGCTTTTTGCACTGTTAGCCACCATGCTTCGCGAAATCATCAAGGACATCGAAGATATGGAAGGCGATGCCAAAGGTGGTTGTCGCACATTTCCCGTGATGTATGGCATGCAGCCTGCCAAAAACCTTTGCATAGCCCTGCTCACTACACTTATTATTATGATCGGATTCTGGCAGTATATTCTTTATTTTCAGCACTATACACAAGCCATGATCTTCCTTTTTCTTGCCCTGGCACTAAGCATTTTGCTGCTGCTCCGTTTAGCTTTGGCCAGTCTTCCCGTACACTTTTCGCAGGCTTCGCTGCTCACTAAACTCCTGATGCTGGCCGGAATTCTTTCGTTGATATTTGTGCTGCCCAATGCTTGACCACCTGAAAAACTACCGGATAATTCTTGCCTCAAAATCGCCGCGAAGGCAACAACTCCTTAGAGGGATGGACATTGATTTCGAAGTACTTGTCAAAGACAGCGATGAGAGTTTTCCGGACAAAATGCCCACAACTGAGGTAGCCCCCTTTCTCAGCCGGAAGAAATCGATGGCCTTTGCCGATCATGAGCTGCCCTCAGGATTTTTGCTCATCACTGCCGATACGGTGGTAATCATTGATGACCAGATACTTAATAAACCCGCTGATCGTGACGACGCTCGCCGCATGTTAAGTCTGCTTCAAGGCAGGCAGCACACGGTAGTCACCGGTTTCACGCTTCGCAGCCAACACAACATCTTCACGGACAAGGATCTTTCACTCGTAGATTTTGTTCCGTTGCGCGATGAGGAGATCAATTACTACGTCTCGTGTTATGAGCCATACGACAAGGCCGGCGCTTACGGCATTCAGGAATGGATTGGATATGTGGGTATTGCCTCGGTGCAAGGCTCATTTTTTAATGTGATGGGGCTGCCCACCCACAAACTTTATCAGGCACTGAAAAATTTCCCTTAACCAATAGAATGACCACCTCATGAAACGCAGCTTAACCCGCCGTTTGATCAATTATTTCTTTCAGGGACTGCTTTATATCGCCCCGGTTACCCTCACTGTTTGGGGACTGAAAGCTACTTTCGAGTGGATTGACAGCTTGTTGATCGGTCTGCTCGACGACCTGCTAAAAGTGCATATTCCCGGACTAGGAGTAGTTGTCCTTATCCTTACAGTTACACTTGCAGGCTTTCTGGGCACGACCATACTTTTTAAACCCCTGCTGTTGCAACTGGACAAATTTCTTTCGTCAACTCCTTTAGTTAAAATTGTTTACACTGCTTTTAAGGACCTTATTGAAGCCTTTGTCGGGCAGAAAAAACGTTTTAACGAACCCGTACTTGTCAAAGTGGGCAAAGGCTACGAACTCGAAAAAATTGGCTTTATCACCAATAAAGATTTAGCATTTCTTGGCATCCCCGACCATTTGGTAGCCGTATATTTGCCGCACTCTTACGCCTGGTCAGGAAACCTGTTTATTGTACCTGCAGAAAACGTCAGGACAATCGATGCCTCTCCTACCGAGGTGATGAAGTTCATCATTTCGGCAGGTGTAACCAATCTCGAAAGCCAAAAAAGCGATGCAACCGAAAAGAAATCCTAAACCTACCATTCTCGTCACCAACGACGATGGCTATTTCGCTTCAGGACTGCGAAAACTTATCGAACTGATGAAACCTCTTGGTCGCGTGGTGGTTGTGGCCGGCGAGCAATCGATGTCGGGCATGGGCCATGCCATTACCATTACTAATCCACTCAGGCTAAAAACTATATCAAAAAGTACTGACTACGAAGAATATATCTGCAACGGCACTCCTGTCGATTGTGTAAAATTGGGCGAGCAGGTGATACTGCGCTCCAAGCCAGACCTGCTTGTGTCGGGCATCAACCACGGTTCAAACGCTTCCATCAACGTCATTTATTCAGGCACAATGGCAGCGGTAATCGAAGCCTGTATTGCTGATATTCCTGCCATAGGATTCAGCCTGGCCGATTGGAGCCACACGGCAGATATGCATCATGTGGACGAATTTGTGCAGTATATTGCCCGACAAGTACTTTCCAACGGCCTACCAAAAGGTATCTGCCTGAATGTGAATATTCCGCAGGCAGGCCCAGATCCGGTCAAAGGCATCAGGATCTGTCGGCAGTCGCATGCCAGATGGGTCGAAGAATTCGACTCGCGTCAAGACCCTCGCGGTGCCGATTATCACTGGCTTACGGGCCGTTTCGAAAACGATGATAAAGGCGAAGACACCGACCAATGGGCACTCGAAAACAATTACATTTCAGTTGTTCCGGTACAGTACGACCTCACTGCCTACAAAGCAATTGATATGCTCAAGGAATGGAGCATGAACGATCTGATGCCCAAAAAACAAACCTAGTGCTTCCATGAAAAAACTCTTTGGTGGCAATTCGATGCTCAACGGCCTGATTATCGGAATCCTGGTAATTTCCATCAGCGCCGCCTTGCTTTTGGCCATAAAAAGTCAGCTGGAAAATATGCCATACTGGCTTGCCACACCCAGATCCAACGGCTTGCTTGCGCTAATCCCCAATGTTATCCTGATGCGAATATATTTCATTAACCGCAAATCCGACCTCACCGGACGTGGTATCCTCATCATCACCTTTGCCGCCATGCTGGCCATTTTTCTTCTTTTAAAATAAGCGCCTGCAAAGCACTTCGAACCAATGAAATACTACATTATAGCCGGCGAAGCCTCGGGTGACCTGCATGCCTCAAACCTGATCAGTGCCATACGGGTGCACGACCACGCTGCCGAAATAAGGGCATGGGGCGGCGACCTGATGGCTGCCCAGGGAGCTCATCTTGTGAAACACTACCGCGATCTCGCTTTTATGGGTTTTGCCGAAGTGGCGCGCAATATCCGCACTATCCTCAACAATCTGAAGCTGGCCAAACGCGATATCATTGCCTTTCAACCCGATGCCCTCATTTTGGTGGATTACCCCGGCTTCAACCTGCGCATTGCCCGCTTTGCACACCGACAAGGCCTCAGAGTGTTTTACTATATCTCGCCCCAGGTCTGGGCATGGAAACAATCACGCGTATTCACCATCCGCAAGGTGGTTGATCAAATGTTGGTGATCCTGCCTTTTGAGCAGGACTTTTACCGGAAGTTTGGGGTGAATGTCAGCTTTGTAGGGCATCCGCTGCTCGACGCTATAAGTAATTTCAGCCCCGACGAGGACTTTTGCCGACACAACAGCTTATCTCAAAAACCCCTTGTGGCGCTCTTACCAGGCAGTCGAAAACAGGAGATAAGAGCAAAGTTACCGGTAATGCTGCGCATGGCAGAACAATTTCCCGATTACCAGTTTGTGGTTGGTGGTGCTCCGGGCATCGAGGCTGCTTTCTACAACAAATTTCTTATCGGAAGTGGGGTGAGAGTGCTTTTCGGGCAGACCTATCAACTGTTGGCCCATGCTCAGGCTGCACTGGTTACCAGTGGGACAGCCACCCTCGAGACTGCTCTCTTTAATGTGCCACAAGTTGTTTGTTACAAGGCCAATCCCATTTCTTACCATATTGCCCGCTACCTGATAAAAGTGAAGTTCATCTCGCTGGTTAACCTGATCATGGATCGCGAAGTGGTGAAAGAACTTATACAGCATGAGCTTGAGCCCGGGAGGCTTCGAAACGAACTCGATGCCGTGCTGCATGGCCCGAAACGAGCAAGCATACTCGACGATTACAAACATTTGCGTGAAAAGCTGGGAGGGCCGGGTGCTTCCGTCAGGGCAGCCAGGCATATTATCGATTCCTTTGATCGTTCCTGATCAAAAGAGAAGCTTTCAGACACGTCGCCCTTATTTACAGTTGGGGTTGAGCATCAATTAAATCCACTTTTGAATGCCGCATTTCCCGGGATTATCAGTCCGCCTTCATGCACCATTCGCTCCGGCTTCAGGTTTTTTGCTTACGCTCCAGGTAGTGGTAAATACCGATCTGTGAGCGAACCGGTGCTTCGCCATCCGCCGGCCTGCGGTATTGGTTCACCTCAGCTCTGTTGATCAGTCGCGCCTTCTGGTTGTCGCTCAGCTGAATGTTGAGCATGTCGATAAGTTCATTCTTGAGCCCTGGATCTTCGACCGGACAAACCACTTCGAAGCGATGATCGAGATTGCGCACCATCCAGTCGGCCGACGACAAAAACACCTTAGGGTCAGCATCATTGCCGAAAACAAACACCCTGCTGTGCTCCAGAAATCGATCTACAATGCTGATTACCTCAATGTTTTCGCTCAGGCCGCTCAGGCCGGGCACAAGCACACAGATGCCGCGGCAAATGATGCTTATCTTCACTCCTGCACCCGAAGCCTGATATAGCTTTTCAACCAACTTTTCATCCACAAGACTATTCATTTTCAACAGCACCCATGCAGGTTTGCCTGCGCGGGCGTTGCGAATTTCCTGATTGAGGAGCTTAAGGAAAAACTTGCGTGTCTGGTAGGGCGATATAACCAGCTTACCAAGCTGAGGCTGTGTGTAAGGCGACTCGAAGAGTTTGAACATCTGCCCCACATCGTAAGCAATTTTAGGATTGCAGGTGAGCAGGCTGTCGTCGGCGTAAATCTTTGCAGTCGATTCGTTATAGTTGCCGGTACTGATGTTCGAATACCACACATCGCCCGATTCCTCGCGCCTTCGGATAAGCAACAGCTTGCTGTGCACCTTGAGACCCGGAATAGTCTTGATGACCTTAACACCTTCTTCGATCAGCTTTTCCGACCATTGAATATTGGCCTTTTCGTCGAAACGGGCCTGAATCTCGAGAAACACAGTCACTGACTTACCATTTCGTGCAGCGTTGACCAGTGCATTGATCACATTCGAGTCGCGTGCAGCGCGGTAAAGCGTCATCTTGATGCTGCGCACTTTAGGATCAACCGAAGCTTCGCGCAACAAGTCGATAATGTGCATGAAGGTTTGGTAAGGAAAATGCAGCATGATGTCCTTATGCCGGATCACGCTGAAAATAGAGCGGTAAGGAGGCAGGTCGGGGTGACGCATGGGTGTCATGGGAATATCCCATAGGTGTGTTGGCCCAATGCGCGGAAACGACATAAAATCGCGAAAGTTGTGATATTTCCAGCCGGGAATAAGAATGTCCTTCTTATTGATCCTGAATTTTTTAAGCACAATATCAAGCACCTCATCCGGCATAGAGCGGTCGTAAATGAAGCGTACAGGTGCTCCGCGTTTGCGCTGGCGAAGGCTTTCGGCCATTATCTCAATAAAGCTTTTCGAAACATCATTCTCCATATCGAGCTCAGCATCACGCGTAAACTTCATTGAATAAGCATGAAAGGTATCGTAACCGAAAGGCAGAAAAATTTCGTCGAGGTTATAACGGATCACATCATCAAGCAGTACCACATGATACTGCTCATCCTCCTGAATGATGAAAAAACGGGATAAACGCGAAGTGGGCACTTTGACCAGGGCATAATCTACCGGTATCAATCCACCGGAATGAGAAAGCCTGACCACCAGATAAATCGAATTATCTCTCAGGTTCTCCACATCTTTAAGTCCACTGATCATGATAGGAAAAAGGTTAGGGCGCACCACCTCGGCAAAATAGGCCTTAACCTGCTCAATATACTTTTGGCCGAGCTGGCCGTACTCGGTGATGAAAATTCCGTAATCCCTGAGCTGCTCTCTGATTCTCAGGTAGGTGTTCATGTAGGAACTTTCCTGATCGTCAATGATTCGCCTGATGGCTTTGAGTATCTTGTCGGGATTGAAATCAAGCCCTTGGCTGCCCTTTTTCTGCAATTCCTTAAGGCGTCGCAAGGTGGCTACCCTCACCCTGAAAAACTCGTCCCTGTTGTTGGAGTAAATACCAATGAAGCGTAAGCGCTCGAAAAGCGGATTGCCTTCGTCTTTGGCTTCCTGCAACACTCTGGCATTGAAATGCAGCCAGCTTACTTCCCGGTTAATTGTAGGAATATTTTTCACGGTAGAATGATTACCAGGTATTGTTTGAGCTGTTGATGTTTGATCAGATAAGCTTCGGGAAAATAACAAAACGCACACTGCGCTGAGCCGTGCGGATTTCGTCCCAATGTTCAGTATCAAATTGCAAGGCTACCACACCCGAGGTAGGCAGCCAGTCGATGGGCGGCACAAGAAAGAAGTTGACAAAATTGGTCAGGGCAGGATTGTGACCAACCAACATAACCGTATTGAAAGTGTCGGATAAATCATCAAATTGCCCGAGCAACTGATCAGCATCGGCTTGGTATAAAGCGGGATCTACTTTTACCAATCCTTTATCAACGCCCAATCCCATGGCCATATAATATGCTGTTTCGCGCGCCCGCAATGCCGAACTGGTCAGTATGAAGTCGGGCTTCGTCTTTTGATCTTGCAAAAAACTGATGATTTTCTTTGTACGCTTCTTTCCTTTCTCCAGCAACGGACGCTCATGATCGGACAATCCTACATGTTCCCAAGACGATTTGGCGTGCCTGACCACAATCAGCTCTTTCATCTTTCTGATATTCAATTTGATGACAAAAGTAGTTAAGTTTTTGTCAATCATTGTTTTCCATGAGGTTAAAAAATAGTAAAGCTAACCATACCGTAAAAAGATTTAATTCTGTTTGACAAAGCCATAATCATTATTATATCTTTGTGATATCATTTTAATACCAAAGTCATGGAAAAAGAAATTAAACCTTATTCGGGTTATCCCTTTTTGCTCCTTGCACTTGCGCTCATAGTGGCAGCCATTGTCATGCTGGTTCAAACCTCGAACCCGTGGTGGGCAGTCATGCTGCTTTTCGGTGTGTTCATCAGCATCGGTCTGCAGGTAGTCAATCCCAATCAGTCGTGTGTGCTCACCCTCTTCGGCAAATACACCGGAACGATAAAGAGCAACGGATTCTTTTGGTTAAACCCCTTCTACATGCGCAAAATCATTTCGCTCAGGGCCAGAAACTTCGATGGTGAAGCCATCAAGGTGAATGATAAGATCGGTAACCCGATTATGATTGGCCTTGTGCTGGTTTGGAAAGTGTGCGACACTTTCAAGGCTGCATTTGCTGTTGACGATTATGAGAAATTTGTGGTTGTTCAGAGCGAGGCTGCCTTGCGTAAGCTTGCCGGTTTATATCCTTATGATAATTTCGATAACGAAGATGTGGAAATCACCTTGAGGGCCGGCGGTAAGGAAGTGAATCACCAACTTGAGCGAGAGATAGCCGAGCGGCTGCATTTGGCCGGCGTTGAAGTGATTGAGGCACGCATCAACTACATTGCTTATGCGCAGGAGATCGCTCAGGCAATGCTTAAGCGTCAGCAGGCCTCGGCTATTATTGCTGCCCGGTACAAGATAGTAGAAGGAGCTGTGAGCATGGTCGAAATGGCGCTGGAGCAGCTTTCGGACAAGAAAATTGTCGAACTTGACGAAGACAAAAAGGCCACCATGGTGAGTAATCTGATGGTTGTGCTCTGCAGCGACAAGGAAGCCACCCCGGTTTTGAACACCGGATCACTTTATCAGTAGCAATGAGTAACAAGAAAGCTTTTGTTTTGCGCATCGACAGCCGCTTGCTGTCAGCAGTCGAAAAGTGGGCAGCTGATGAGTTTCGCAGCACAAACGGACAACTCGAATGGATCATCGCCCGTGCATTGCAGCAGGCCGGCAGGTATAAAACCAACGAACCCAATCACCACGAAAGCAAAAACAATCCATGAGCCATGAAAAATATGCGCTACAATTGTCCCAAATGCGGCCATAAACAATGCGAAACAGGCGAAATTTATGCAGCCGGCAGTATAATGACGAAAATATTCAACATCCAAAACAGAAAGTTCACCACCCTTACGTGCAAAAAATGCACTTACACAGAGTTCTTCAAAACCGATATGAAGAACATCAACAACGTCGTTGATTTATTTATCGGCTAATCGTAATTAAAAGTTTGAGGAATCAAGAGCCGCCATCAAGCGGCTTTTGTTATTTATATTGCCCCCTGACTTCCGACATATTTTTTACATTTGTTCCCATCCTTGTTAAATTGGAAGTCTGCTTCGCAATATCTAATTAACCAAACAAAAACCATGAAAGAAAACAACAACAGCATGGCCATCGGACTAACAGCTTTCGGTGCCATATTTTTCATTTTCGGTTTTGCCACCACATTTATTGTTACGTTGAGCGCTCCCGTGAAGGAAATATTCAAGCTCAGCGAGTTTTCGGCCCAGCTGCTTACCTCAGCATTTTTTATCGCCTACCTGGTCATGTCGATTCCCACCGGTATGATTATAGACCGTTTTGGTTACAAATGGACGGTCATTATCGGTCTTGCTTTAATGTCGCTTGGAAGCTTCATTTTTATACCCGCTTCGAGCCTGCCTTCCTTTGGTTTGTTTCTTGCAGGCACCTTTATTTTAGCTGTAGGTGTTGTTTTTCTTCAGGTTGCTGCCAATCCCTATGTGATTGCTCTTGGCTCGGAATCCAGTGCCTCAGGCAGGCTCAACCTGATGCAGGCACTCAATTCGATAGCTACCATGATTGCCCCCTGGTTGATTGCAGTCGCCATTTTCAAAGGATTAAGTTTTCCTGAAGATACTGCCTTAGCCGCCGACCGTGTGCCTATGCCCTTTATCATCATGGGATTGCTGGTGCTGCTGGTTGCCGTTGTTATATTCTCGCTCAAACTGCCAACAATTGCCGTTGAAAAATCCGAGAAAAAGAGTGTTTGGCAATATCCGCATGTCCTGCTTGGAGCTTTGGCCATTTTCGTTTATGTAGGTGCTGAAGTAGGCAATGCCGGGCTGATTGTCAACTATCTGACGAGCAGTGCACAGTTCACAGCCGAGGAGGCATCCACCTACGCAGCCATCTATTGGGGTGGTGCAATGATAGGAAGATTCTTCGGCTCGTTTATGTTCTCGGATATGAGTTTCAACAAGAAACTGACTTATGCTTTGCCGGTATTGATTCTCGCCCTCATTTCAGGTTCGTTTGTAACCAACTGGAACTGGAACATCGGCATCATTTTCACCATTATTGCACTGGTCAATTTCGGCATTATGCAGGTTGGCAAGGGAAAGGCTGCCCGCACTCTGGCTATCTTTGCGCTGGTTGCAGCATTGCTTGATATCGCCACTTCGCTGACAACAGGACATATTGCGCTTTGGACAATTATATCGATAGGGCTTTTCAACTCCATCATGTTCCCTAACATTTTCTCCCTTGCGGTGAGCAACCTAAGCAAGGCTGAACTCAGCGGAGCATCGGGACTCATCAACACACTTATTTTCGGTGGCGCCATTATTCCTCCTATTATGGGTGCTATAGCCGACAGCGCCGGCTATACATGGGCATTTCTTGTACCCGCTTTGTGCTATCTTTACATCTTCTTCTACGCAGTTAAAGGACACAAAATCAGATAATAAACAACAAAAAACTATTTATGAAATCGGTAGCCATTGGTATCGACATCGGAGGAACCAACACCGCAATTGGTGTGGTGGACCGCGAAGGCAAGGTATTGGTCAAGGAAACCATCCTTACACCAGGACATGGAAACATCAATATGTTCATCGATGATATGGTCAACTCCATTCGTCAGCTGCTCAATGCTGTCGAAGGCCTCAATCCTGCCATCGAAGTGCTGGGAATCGGCATTGGAGCACCCAATGCCAACTATTACACCGGCACCATTGAGCAAGCCCCAAACTTATCGTTCAAGGGTGTCGTTCCGATGGTTAAGCTCATCGAGGATCGCCTGCCCGAAATGAAAGCTATTGCCATCACCAATGATGCCAATGCTGCTGCTATTGGCGAGATGATTTACGGAGGCGCCAAAGGTATGAAAGACTTTGTGGTTTACACCCTCGGTACAGGAGTAGGCAGCGGTGTAGTAGTCAACGGCGATCTGGTGTATGGCCACGATGGCTTTGCAGGCGAATGCGGACATATGACCATTGTGCCGGGCGGCAGGCTGTGTGGTTGCGGAGGCTATGGCCACCTGGAGGCTTACTGCTCAGCTCCGGGCATGAAACGCACTGCCCTCGAACTGCTTGCCAAATACAATGCCCATAACAGTCCTCTGGCTTCGTATTCGTTTAACGATCTGAGCTCGAAATTCATTTTCGAGTCGGCCGAAAAAGGCGATAAAGTGGCTCAGGAAGTTTTCGAGCGCACAGGCGAATGGCTGGGTCAGGGACTGGCTATAACGGCTCATCACACCAGCCCCGAAGCCATCTTTCTTTTCGGCGGCCCAACCGCTGCCGGAGCTTATATCTTCAGACCGGCCATCGATAGTATGGAAAAACATCTCCTGCCTACTTTTAAGAATAAAGTTAAGGTTTTACCCTCGCAGCTCAAGCCGGGCGATGCTGCCATTGTTGGCGCCAGCGCACTGGTTTATAAGGAGTTGGAGAAAAAACTCCAGTGATCACTTGCCAAAAAAGCTGCCACATATTGGCAGCTTTTTTTTGCTTATTGCCCGGCTTTTAAATGTTGTAAGGGTGAACCTGGTTACAAAAAGCTGACAACTATCGTTTTACTAAAACCATCCTGGCCATCACCGGTAAATGGTCGGAAAGGTATTGCCCATTGCGGTTTACCTGCTGCACTTGATACTCAATTACCCTGAAATGAGGAGAGTGCAGAATATAGTCAATCAGCGCATCGTTGTCCGGATTTTCGTCGAAACCGGTGTATGTGGGCTTGTCCGCCCAATATGAGGAGGCTGCATTTCTTGCATCAATCATTCCCGCATCCACAAAACGACCATAGGCATGATTATCCGGTGTAGCATTCAAATCGCCCATCATGACAACAGGCTTTCCTTTTGCAAGCCCTGCCGAAAGCTTCACTATGAAGTCAGCACTTTGCTCGCGTGCCCTCTGACCCACATGGTCGAAATGCGTGTTCATAACCAGAATCGTATCGCCCGAAGCGAAATCGTTCAACATTGCCCAGCTCACAATGCGTTCGAGTGCAGCATCCCAGCCTACTGAACCGGGCACGTCAGGTGTTTCGGACAACCAATTGGTGCCACTTTTGATGAGGCCGAACCTGTCTTCTCTGAAAAAAATCGGGGAATGCTCTCCACCGGTTTTTCCATCGCTCCGTCCGACACCAATATACGTGTATCCTTCCAGGCACGATTGCAAATCCAGCAGTTGATTATGCAAAACTTCCTGAAATCCCATTATATCAGCTCGTTCGTCCCGAAGGTGAGCACAAAAGTCAGGCCTGCGGTTTTGCCAGGCATTGGCGCCATCGTGTGGGGTATCGAGGCGGATATTCCAGCTCATTACAACATATTCAGCCCCGGGCTGAGCCATGCAAATTGTTGAACCGAAATAAATTAAGGATATGATTAAAAACATCTTACGCATAAATCATCATTTTTGCGAAAGGTATAAAAATCCTTAAAGTGAACCATTGTCAACTGCAAACGTTCATTCAATATCGCGATATGATATATTTTTGGAAAAAACACAGCATGAAAACAATACTCATCCTGTTTGTTGTGCTTGCCATGGGCTCGTGTAGTGGTCAGAAAACCAGCAATCAACCCCTGAACCCCGTAGCCACACATACAATTAAACCTGAAATCCTCGCCGAAGGCCTCGAAAATCCGTGGAGCATGGCATTTTTACCGGATGGCCGTATTCTGATTGCCGAACGACCCGGCAGGCTGCGTGTTTTTCAAAATGGCAAGCTACTACCTGATCCCATTCAGGGTTTACCTCCGGTTTGGGCACACGGTCAGGGCGGATTGCTGGATGTAGTATTGCACCCCTCCTATGCACAAAACGGCTGGATATATCTCGCTTATTCCACCAACGAGGGTAACTTTGGCAATACCGCCATAGCCCGCGCAAGGTTGTCAGGCAATCAGTTAGTTGATCTTGAAGAGCTTTTCAGGGGTAGCCCGCTCACCGCTTTGCAGTATCATTTTGGTAGCCGGATTGTTT
This sequence comes from Bacteroidales bacterium, assembly GCA_035325985.1. Taxonomy (GTDB): domain Bacteria; phylum Bacteroidota; class Bacteroidia; order Bacteroidales; family F082; genus JALNZU01. The sequence goes on along the minus strand of DAOKYW010000011.1, from coordinate 69,980 downwards.
TCGAGGGCGATGATATCTTTTATTTTCCCATTGGCGACCGCGGGGAGATGGAAAATGCCCAGCGCCTTGATAACCACAATGGCAAGGTCATGAGGCTGCATGCCGATGGCAGTATTCCGGCCGACAATCCTTTTATCGGCATGGAAGGGGCAAAACCCGAAATCTGGACATATGGACACCGGAATATTCAGGGTATGCAGATGCATCCCGTAACCGGCAAGCTTTGGACACATGAGCACGGCCCTCGCGGCGGTGATGAAATCAATATCGAAGAAAAAGGTGTCAATTATGGCTGGCCCAGAGCCACCTTTGGCATTAATTATAATGGCACCATCATTAGCAATGATACCAGCCTTCCCGGCATGGTTGACCCCATTCATTATTGGGTGCCCTCGATAGCTCCATGCGGTATGACCTTCGTTACCAGCGACTTGTACCCAAACTGGAAAAACAACCTGCTTGTGGGAGCTTTAGCCGGCATGCATATTCAGCGCCTGGTGTTTGATGGCAACAAAGCCATTCACCACGAAAAAATCCTCGAAGGCTTTGCCCGCTTCCGCGACATTCGTCAGGGACCTGACGGCTATCTGTATGCACTTACTGAAGGCCCGGGGCTCTTTTTTCGATTGAAACCTGAATAGTTTACACTTTTTTCCCTCGGACCAGGCCGATACCAAGTGTGACCAGCGACAGCGCCAACACGGCCATTCCCAGATAAAGCACGGCCACAAAGTTATTGGGGGCGGTAAGCCCATTTCCGGCAGCAGCTGCAAAAAAGCCACCACTCACCAGAATGGCCGCAAAGGGAAATCCTGCCCTGACAATCCAACGCCACTGCTGCGAGAGATCGCTTTGATCCACAAGAAATTGAGCGATTAGGGCCAGAATTACCAGCACACCTGCATGGCCATGTCCGGCACGAAACATCGCTTGCTGAAACGAAGTGAGTTCCATCTCCGGATAATTACCTGACATTAAGCCAAGTAGAAAATTCCCTCCAAAAATAATGGTGGGCACCGTCAGCAGGATGATGCCACTCATTAAACGTGATTCTTTTGTCATTTTGTTGTTTTTATTGTTGAGAAAATTGGTTACCTGAGCCAATGCCAGTTGAGTTCGCCTCTTGTATTCAGTTCAAGGGCGGGTGCCGGCACCTTAAAAACATTCAATACCTGAAACAAGGTCTTCAATCCGGGCGAATTTGTGCGTATCCTGCTGAAGTCAATGTCGGGCGACAGATATAATTGTCGGGTACGCTTCAGGTGGCTAAAGTCATGATACTGACCATTTTTATCTGTCCACTTATTGTTATAGCCCCCATAAACATTATCAATCGAATACCCTGCCGCAAAATTGAGCCACCCGAACCTGCCCATCGGAAGGCCGAATGAAGCCGGATTGACGCTGAGCCAAATGTTGATGGAGTTGTAATCCTTGATTGCCCGCTGAATCACCGAAGCCCCGTAAAGGTGCCGTGCCCGATCGTGTAGCGGACCGGCAGGATAATCAATAAATGTTAAGCTCACTTTCAGGCTGATTCTTTGTTCTTCCCATAACAGCTCCTGCGCCGTCATTAATCCGGCTCCGGCAAAGTTGGCTGCGATATCCCAGCCCGAAGCACCCCATTGAGCCGAAAACCCATCGAAAACTTCGATGGTATTGGAAACCATAAACATGGCCAGTCCTCCATAAAGTGCAGCTTTTCGTGGTTCTACCCCCGCCCAGCGCAAAGTACCGGCAAAAAGACGCGAGGTTTGATAAGGTGTTATCATATGGCCGGCCTTATCCAACTGCAACCACTCTCCACCATCATCAATCCAATGGAAATCGCTGCGCGGATAACCCTTGTACCACAGATCGTTAAGGCCGTAGAATGTGGCGACATAGCCAACTGTGGTGGTACCGAGAACCAAGCGAAGTCTGGGTTTGTGTAAGGTGTCGGAGGGTATGAGCCAATGCCTGCGGGCACTAATATCCTGAGCTGAAATGTTCACGGCACAGGCATGCAACACTATGATCAGTATCAAGCAGGCAGAAAGTCTTTTCATCCGGAATTTTCAACTGGTTCGGTTTCAAATGTAGAATAAAAAGCATTGCATCTGTATAAAGTTTCCATAAAGCCTGACTGGCCTCAAATACGTATTTTTGCGGAAAAATTAGCAATATGGACCTGAGCAAAATTGTTTCAATTGCCGGAAAACCGGGACTCTTCAAGGTGCTGGGCAGTGGGAAGAACACTATTCTGGTGGAATCGCTCACCGATGGCAAACGTTTCCCGGCATTCACCCATCAGCGCATCAGCTCGCTTGAAGAAATAAGCATATTCACTACCGGCGAAGACAAGCCACTGAAGGAAGTGTTTAAAGGTATGTACGAAAAGTTCGGTCTTGATATCGGTTTTAGCCCAAAGGACCTCAGCCATGCCGAACTGGCAGAAAAATTTGCGCTGGCTGTGCCTGATTTCGATACCGAAAGGGTTTATCCCAGCGACATGAAGAAAGCCTTCAACTGGTACAAGCAGTTGGCCGATAAAAACCTTCTTGACTTTTCTGAGCCGGAAGCTAAAAACGAAGAACAAGTAGATCAGCCTCTGGAGTCCTGACCAAGAACACCTATTGCCAGTGCTTTATACCCGACTCATCCGGCCATTGCTTTTCTGGTTCGACCCCGAAAAAATCCATCATATTGTGGTTGGGGTACTGAAATTCACTTTCAGCATCTGGCCCGTAAAGCTGATTATCAGAAAGTTATACTGTATCGATCATCCTGCGCTTCGTCGCAGGATTCTGGGGCTTGAGTTCAGCAATCCAGTGGGCATCGCCGCCGGTTTCGACAAGAATGCCGAGGTATTTGATGCCCTTTCGGCTTTCGGTTTCGGGCATGTGGAAATAGGCACTGTGGTGCCCTTGCCTCAGGCAGGCAATCCGAGGCCGCGATTGTTCAGGCTTCGAAAGGATAAAGGACTTATCAACCGCATGGGCTTTAACAGCCAGGGTCTTGAGGCCGTCAGGGAACACCTGAAAAATCGTCGCCCCGGTTTGATTATCGGTGGCAACATCGGCAAAAATACGCTCACGCCCAATGAAAAAGCTGCAGAGGATTACCTCACTTGCTTTGAAGGTTTGTTCGACCTGGTGGACTATTTTGTGGTGAACGTGAGTTGCCCCAACATCAGCAATATGAAGGCCTTACAGGATCAGGATGCCTTGCTGGGTATTCTGAATACCATTCAGCAGGCCAACAATGCCAAACCACACAGAAAACCTGTGTTGCTCAAAGTATCGCCCGACCTTAACGAAGCGCAGCTCGACGAAGTGATCAGCATTGTTGAACAAACAGGAATCGATGGCGTAGTGGCCACCAATACCACCATCACCCGACACACTATTGAACACGATATCAAGGCGGCAGAAAAAGCAGGTAATGGTGGACTAAGTGGGTTGCCCTTGCAAAAACGTTCGACAGAGGTGATTCGTTATCTCGCCCAAAAGTCAGGAAAGGCTTTCCCGATCATCGGCATCGGAGGCATAATGACTCCCGAAGATGCCATCGAAAAGCTGGATGCCGGAGCCGACCTTGTTCAGGTTTATACAGGCTTCATTTACTCAGGACCTTCCATTGCCCGCAGAATAAATAAAGCCCTGCTGCACAGGGCAAAAGGCTAAGGCTCGGAAACCAGCATGCTGTTCACTTCGACAGCGATCTGCCTGTTATAGTTGAAAGCCAGGCTCTGATAATTCACCAGATCAACAATGGTGCCTATAATGCACAATCCGGCGGTAAGCAGGTAAAGAATACCCATTCCGATCTGGTTCATTAAAAACCGGTGAATCCCTGCAAAGCCGACAAATCCAATCAGGCACAGCAGCAAAATAAGCATTGGATCCCGGCGACGGGCACGATAGATAGCAGCAAACTTACGCAGTTTGTCATCGGAGTATTCCTGTGTGAGCTTCTGCAAAAAAAGCATTTCCTCGCCCTGAATATCAGGCATGTAGTCATAAATTCTTGACATAAGGCTTTTGGTTTATGGTTTTAATGATTCTCAGGTTTTGCGTGGTCAGCCTAAAGATTCGCCAAACAATCACTACAACGGCAAAGATGCCCATTGGATGTTTGAGAAACGACGAAGCAATACGACCCTTAAAAAGATCAGCAATGGAATGACCAAGTCCGCAGCCTGGACAGTGCCCGATGCCCAGATGATGCCATACGCAAAGTGTTTGCTGGCTCTGTTCAGGTGGAACAAACGCCAGCAAAAGCATTGCTGTAAGCCAGATCATCACTTCGGACCACGGCATCAGCAAGGCTCGCACTTTGATCCAAAACATGCTAATATTTTTCACCAATGTTTCCTTTTAAGTAAAGACACTTGAAGTTTCGTTCAGTTGCAGCGACCTGACCGGCTGACCAAAATTATACGTGTAAATAATACTCCCACAGCAACATTTCAGGAGATTATATTCACTTCCGGCTCAAGGGTAATGCCAAATAATGTTTTTACCGAATATTGTATTTCGAGAGCCAGTTCCCATAAGTCTCTTCCTGTGGCCTTACCATAGTTTACAAGGACCAGAGCCTGACGATCGTAAACACCGGCATCGCCTTTCCTGTAACCTTTCCATCCGGCTTTCTCTATGAGCCATCCTGCGGCCAGTTTTGTGTTACCGCCTTCGGCTGGATAACCCGGAATTTCAGGAAACTCAGTCTTGAGCAGATCGAACATAGCCGGATGCACGACAGGGTTTTTGAAAAAACTGCCGGCATTGCCTAATGTAGCGGGATCGGGCAACTTGCTCTGCCGGATATCGCGCACCACAGCACTTACCTCCTCAACGCCCGCTTGCTGCACACCACGCTTGTCCAGCTCCTGGCGAATGCTTCCATAATCCAGATGAAGCTTCGGGCTCTTTGTCAACCGGATATCGATGCCAACAATAATGAAACGGTTTCGGAAAAGGGTCTTGAAAACACTGCTGCGATATCCGAATTCACAATCTTCAGGCAAAAATTCGACCAGTTCGCCTGTTTGTGTGTCGAAGGCCTGAAGGCTGTGAAAAACATCCTTGAATTCAACACCGTATGCACCAATATTTTGCATGGGAGCTGCACCCACCTTGCCGGGTATCAATGTCAGATTTTCGACACCTCCAAGGCCTGCCTTAACCATTTGCTCCACAAAAGCTGACCAATCCTCACCTGCAGCAACACTGACAATCACCTCGTCGCCAAGATCCTGACTCAGTGTGATGCCCTTGTTTTCGATAAGCAGCACAAGGCCATCGTAATAATCGTTCAGAAACAGCACATTGCTGCCACCACCAAGCACCATAAAAGGCTCACCTGAAAACAAGCCTTCGCGAAAAAGCTCTTCAAGCCTCGCGGCATCGTGTAGTTTTAAGGCATAATTGCACACCACGTCCAGCCCAAACGTGTTGTGATGCCGCAAGCTATAGTTGCGAAGCATCATGGATTTTTTTTCAAAGTTAAACACAGGCGCCAAATTCTGCAAATGATGTGATATCAATCTGTATTTCAATTGATTACTAATGATACATTTGAGCCATAGTATAAAAACGCACCGCGATGGAGAAAAAAACTGAACAGGAAGACCAAAAATTCCTTTGAGTTGCCAATGCCCGCACACACTATATCTGCAACCCTGATGTTTTATATTTCGTCCATACCATACTTAACCAATAAGGCTTGAAGAAGGCAATAGTTCTGGTTACCAACGACCTTGTCACCGATCAGCGGGTGCACAAGGCTTGCATGGCGCTCATGAAGTCAGGCTTTAAACCTGAGCTATGGGGAAGGCTGAGGCCCTGTTCACCGGAAATCGATGAGCGGCCTTATGCTGTAAAACGCTACAAACTTTGGTTTGATAAAGGGCCGTTATTTTACGCTGAGATCAACCTGCTATTCTTTTTTAGGTTGCTTTTTGCCGGATTTCATCTGGTTGTTGCCAATGATCTCGACACCTTATTGCCTGCTTTTCTGGTTTGCAGGGCCAAGCGAAAACCTCTTGTTTTCGATAGCCATGAGTACTTTACCGGAACACCTGAGCTTGTCGGACGACCGCTTGTCAGGGCTATTTGGAAAAGCATCGAAAAAGCTGTTGTGCCACGCTTACCCGAAATGATCACCGTGAACGATTCGATTGCCGGATTGTTTCGTCAAGAGTATCAGGTACCTGTTCGTGTGGTGCGCAATATGCCCATGCGTTATGTGGAAGATGCAGCTGCCGGCCGCGCAGCCCTGGGCCTGCCTGAACATACACCCATCCTCGTTTTGCAGGGAGCCGGCATCAATATTCAGCGCGGAGCCGAAGAGATGGTACTGGCCATGAAATATCTGCCCGGCATGCTGCTGCTTATCATTGGCGGAGGCGATGTGCTATCTGCACTAAAAGAGCTCGCTAATGAAAACCGGCTTAACGAAAGGATTATGTTTCTGCCCCGCATGCCCTACCGGCAAATGATGCAATACACCAGGGCTGCCAATCTTGGCCTGACACTCGACAAAGACACCAACATCAACTATCGCTTCAGCCTGCCCAACAAGCTCTTTGATTACATACAGGCAGGTATCCCGGTTCTGGCAAGCAAGCTCCCCGAAGTTGAGCGCATAGTGACGCAATACCAGCTGGGGATGTGCATCACAAGTCATCAACCGGAAGAAATTGCAGTGGCAGTAAACGAAATATTCGGCGACCTGACACGTTATGACGAATGGAAGGTGAATGCAGCCAAAGCAGCTTCGGAGCTTTGCTGGGAAAACGAAGAGCCGCTTTTGATAGCCTGTTATGAACAATTCAGCTGAGAAACACCTGCACCTGGTATCGTTCGATGTACCCTGGCCCGCCAATTACGGAGGTGTGATTGATGTTTATCACAAAATCAGGGCGCTACATCAAAAAGGAATCAAGGTCCACCTTCACACTTTCGAATATGGCCGCGGCATTCAATCTGAACTCGAAAATATTTGTTTTTCAGTAAATTACTATAAGCGCGACCTTTCAAAAACTAACCTCTTCCGGAATCTGCCATTTATTGTCTGCTCGCGCTACACTGACGAACTCAACGAGAAGCTGCTTCAGGATGATTATCCTATTTTGCTCGAAGGGTTGCACACCACGGCATTGCTCACCGACGAGCGATTCGAAGGCAGAAGGATTGTGGTCAGGGCTCACAATATCGAACACGAATATTATCAACATCTGGCCTCGTCCGAAACCGCGCTGTTAAAAAAGTATTACTTCGCCAACGAAGCCCGAAAACTCAAGCGTTACGAAAAAGTGCTCGAAAAGGCCAATGCTATTGTGGCCATTTCGCGAAAAGACGCAGCCTACTTCAGCTCAAGGTACAGCAATGTGCATTTCATTCCGGCTTTTCACCCGCACTGCCAGGTGAGCATTCAACCCGGAAAAGGCAGCTATGTGCTTTATCATGGCAATCTGTCGGTGAACGAAAACCACAGTGCGGTTAAATACCTTCTCGAAGAGGTATTCAACGATCTTGATGTGCCTTTTACAATCGCCGGTCTCAATCCTCCCCAATGGCTTAAGAATATGGCCGACGCCATGCCCAATGTGAATCTGGTGGCCAACCCCGACCACGAGCAATTGAATGACATCATCCAGCATGCCCATATCAACCTGCTGGTAACCTTTCAGGCAACCGGACTTAAGCTTAAACTGATCAACACCCTCTACAACGGCCGCTACTGCCTTGTAAACGACAAAATGCTAAGTGGAAGTGCACTCGACGAGCTATGCATTCTCACCAACGGTGCTGAGTCGATAAAGCAGCAGATCAAGCGGCTCATGCGTCGCGAATTTACAGCCCGTGAGGTCAGCCGACGCGCCAACAAATTGCAGCAATTATATCACAACGGCCAGAACACGAGCAAACTTATCAGTATTGTTTTCGGTGAGCCACAAGATCAGGAGCCTTCCACCCTGTAGCCGGTATCGGTGAGGGTGCCTTCCTCGCATTTTACGATGCGTGCCGGAAATTTATGAATCAGGTTGTAATTATGTGTGGCCATCAGCACGGCATGACCTTGCTCGCTGATGCTCATCAGCAGGCGTAAAATACCATTGGCTGTTTCAGGGTCGAGGTTACCCGTAGGCTCATCTGCCAGAATTATCTCGGGTTTGTTGAGGAGTGCCCTGGCAATGGCAACGCGCTGCTGTTCGCCACCCGAAAGCTGGTGCGGAAATTTATAGCCTTTGGTAAGCAAATCAACCATCAGAAGCACTTCCTTAATACGGTGCAGCATCTCTTGCCGGTTTTTCCAGCCTGTTGCCCTCAGCACAAACTCCAGATTATCGGCCACGGTACGATCGTTCATAAGCTGGAAATCCTGAAAAACAATGCCCAGCCTACGTCGTAAATAAGGAATTTCCTTACGTTTCAGCGAAGTCAGATCAAAACCTGCAATGGAAGCGCGTCCTTCAAGTACCGGAAGCTCGGCATACAGGGTCTTAAGCAGACTGGATTTGCCACTGCCTGTTTTACCGATGAGATACACAAATTCACCCCTACGGATACTCAGGTTGATTCGGTTGAGCACCAGATTTTTACGCTGAAAAACGGATAAGTCTTCCAACCTTATCACCACCTCGGCCGCAGAAGCTGAGGCTTTTTGGTCAGTCGTTGCCAGCTTTGTTGTCATCCTCCGGAAATAAGATGCAGAATATCTACTTTGTCGCCTTCGTTTACCATAACCTGATCGCGTTCCTCTTTCCGGACAAGCTCATTATTTACCTTGGTAACCAACATTTTAAAGGTAAAATTGCGGGCTTTGATCAGCTCATTTACCGTCATCGGGCCGCCTTCAATGGTTTCTTTACGATTGTTCAGTATGATGTCCATCAGCGTACATTTTTACCAGGAGTTCAAGCGCCAGATTGGCCTGCATATTCGAAACGATACCGACACGCGGTGCCAGAGGCGGTGTGTTTTCGCCAACTTCAGTTACGAAGTCACCACAAACATACACATTTTCGAACCATTTTTCCTGACGAATACTGCCGAACATACCTATTCCCGCCATACCATTACCCATGATCAAAGGCACCTGAGGCATACAGGTAAGCATGGCTTCGGCAATCATCTGCTTAGCCTCTGCTTTGTCAAAAGCCTCGATCACCAGATGGCAATGCCCGAATATTTGTGGGATATCGTTAAACTCAAGCTTTTTCTGATGCAATTCGAGGGTAATGCCTTTCGCAATCATATGCAGGTTATCGGCAAGGGCGGTTGTCTTGTATTCACCAATCTGATGAAGGAAATAGTACTGTCTGTTCAGGTTCGAAGACTCAACCCTATCGAAATCAGCCAGCACAAAATGCCTGATGCCCACCCTTGCCAGCGCCACAGCAGCGTTGCTCCCAAGCCCGCCACAGCCGGCAATGCCTACCCTGTAGCCGGACAATACCCTTTTGAGTTCTTCCCAGCGCATTACATAAAATTGCTACCGCAAATTTAAATACAAAGATCAGCCATCGAATTTATAACCGTTCTAAATACCTGCTTAACCCTGTAAAATGCAACATTTTGTAAATCTTGTATCGTTATGTAAATTATTACATATTGCTACAAATGAACATCTTAGATGAAATGAATCGAACAAAAACCCTATATTTGTGAATTAAATAACAATAGAATATGGAAGTTGCTGCCTTTCCCATTACCCACGAACCTTTGAAACGCGTGGATTATCAATTCACCCCTTTGGATAGGGGATACACGGACAAGATATTGTACGTCAATCTTTCCTCAAACGAAATTCGGGTGAAGAACGTTGACCCGATGATGAAAGAAAAATTCATCGGAGGGCGTGGCTATGGCCTGAAGCTGCTTTGGGATGGAACCGAAGCCAGAACAGCCTGGGACGATCCGGCCAATGAAATCATCATTTCATCCGGACCTATTGGCGGCATCACCCAGTATTCCGGTTCGGGCAAAGCCATTTGCGTAAGTATTTCACCCACCACCGATCAGCCGATGGACAGCAATGTGGGTGGTTTTTTCGGGCCATACCTTAAGTTTGCCGGTTTCGATGCTTTTGAGGTGCAGGGCAAAGCCGACAAAGATGTGATCATCTTTATCGATGGTGTTAACCACAAAATTGAAATTCTTCCAGCACCGGCCGAACCCCGCGACAGCCACGAGTTGGCCGAAGCACTCACCGAAGCATATGCGATAAGCGAGCAGGACAAGAAAAATATTGCCGTTGTTTCGGCCGGAACAGCTGCCGAGCATTCGCTCATTGGCATGCTCAACTTTAGCTTCTACGATTCCAAGCGGAAAAAAGTGCGACTCAAACAAGCCGGCCGTGGTGGCATCGGAAGCGTATTTCGCGACAAAAAAATCATGGCGCTCGTAGCCAGAATACCCGGAGTTAAAGGAAACCTCAACAACGTGGTTGACCTCGAAGCCATCATGGAGCGTGGTCGCCGCTTTAACCGTGAGATGCGCGAGCTCGACGACAAACAAAACGAGATGCGGACAAAAGGCACCGCACACCTGACCAACATCATGAACGATTACGACCTGCTGCCGGTGCACAACTTCAAATATGGCTCGCATCCCGATGCCGTCAATATTCACAGTGATGTGTACAAATCGCGTTTCACCCAGGGTATTCCTGATGGATGCTGGATTGGTTGCAATATGTCGTGTTCCAAAGGTGTTGATGAGTATCAGCTCCGCACAGGGCCTTACAAAAATCAAAAAGTGCTTGTCGATGGCCCTGAATACGAAACTGCTGCCTCGCTGGGTTCGATAGCAGGCATTTTTAACCCCGATTTTACCATCGAGGCCAATTTTTATTGCGACACCTACGGCATTTGCACCATAACCTGGGGCACAATTCTTGGCTTTTTGATGGAATGCTACGAAAATGGCATCCTGAACGAGGAGCGCACCGGTGGTCTGAAACTTAACTTCGGCAATGCCGATGATGCTATGGAACTGCTGCATCAGCTTGCACGCGGCGAAGGTTTTGGCAAAGTGGCAGGATTGGGTGTGCGTAAGCTCAAACAGATGTTCATTGAAAATGGATGGGGCGATCCGCAGTTTATCAACGACATCGCCATGGAAAATAAGGGCCTCGAATATTCACAATATGTCAGCAAAGAATCTCTGGCCCAGCAAGGTGGTTATGCCATGACCAACAAAGGACCTCAACACGATGAGGCCTGGCTGATTTTCATGGATATGGTGAACAATCAAATCCCTACCTTCGAGGATAAAGCCGAAGCGCTGCACTATTTCCCCATGTTCCGCACCTGGTTTGGATTGGTAGGTTTATGCAAGCTTCCGTGGAATGACGTAGAGCCCGAGGATAACCACCTACAGGATGAGCCCGCCAAAGTTCCGGAGCATGTGGACAATTATGTTACCATTTACAAAGCTGTTACCGGAAAACCATTTGATAAGCATGAAATGATTCGTCAGTCGGAAAGGGTGTACAATTTCCAGCGCATTTTTAACTTGCGGCGGGGTTATGGTTTGCGCATTCACGATGCACAGCCTTACCGTGCTGCAGGCCCGGTAACCATCGAAGAATACGAATCACGTTCCGATCGCTATGATAAGCAGCTGCGCGAAATCGTGGGATTCGACACCCAGGGTAAAAGCACTGCCGAAAAACTCAAAGCACTGCGCGCCTACCGCGAAGACCGCTACGAGCAGTTGCTTGATGCAGTGTACCTCCGTCGCGGCTGGAACAAAAATGGTGTGCCGAAAATTTCGCACCTGCAAGCCCTCGGCATGGATCTGCCCGAACTTATCGAACTGGTAAAACCCTATCAGGAATAAGCATACATTTCAAACATTGAAATGAGCCAAAACCAAGTTAGCCGGTCCATTCCGACCGGCTTTTTTATTGTACCAACTTCACATCCAAGGCATCGCGCAAGGCATTACCAACCAGCATAAAGGCGAGTGTAAGCAGCATAATGGCCATGCCCGGAAACAGCGCAAGGTGCGGAGAATCAAGCAGAATGAACGCATAATTTTCCCGCAGCATGCTTCCCCACGAAGGCATGGGTGGCTGTACCCCAAGTCCTAAAAAACTCAAGCCGGCCTCGATAAGAATGGCTGAAGCAAAATTAGCAGCCGAAATCACAATCAGTGGGCTGACCACATTGGGCAATAAATGTCGAAACACTATCCTTAGATTGCTGAATCCTAACGCTTTAGCTGCTTCAATAAACTCCTTTTCCCTTAAACTTATGATTTGCCCGCGAACCACCCTGGCCACCTCCACCCACATGGTCAGGCCAACCGCCACAAACACCTGCCAGAAGCCTTTTCCCAAAGCAAATGTTATCGCAATAACCAGCAACAGCGTTGGGAGAGACCATACGACATTGATCAGCCACATAACCAGATCATCCGTCCGGCCGCCAAAATATCCGCCGATACTTCCCACAATCAGGCCGATGACCAGCGATATGAAAACTGCAATAAAACCTACCGACAAGCTGATGCGCGAACCCAACAATAAGCGGCTTAGCATATCGCGGCCAAATTGGTCGGAACCTAACCAAAAGGTAGTCCTGATGATGTGGTGTTCAATCACTGACTGCTGAAGTTTGGAAATACTAAAAACTCCGGCCATCTTATCGGCATCAGGGCCATACACAATTCTTCCAAGGGGCAGGCATTCTTCTTCAAGGTTGGCATCACGGGCATTATCAAATACCTTATAACAAAACATTTCGCCCTCAAAGTGCCAGCTTTGCAAGGGTATGCTTTCGAAATGGTCTTTTGTACCACCGGCGAATCTCCGGAAAATATTTGCCTCAGGTTTTTCTTCACGGTAAACCCGCAGAACCTCCACCTGGGAAGCAGGCGGCAACGAGCCAAGCTCGAGCATCTGACGATTAGCCCCGGGCGTCGGATCAGGGGCGATGTGATAGGCGAAGATGGCCGAAAATGCAACAAGTAAAATAAAAACAGCTGAAATCATGCCGGTGATATTGCGCAAAAACCTGCGCAAAGCCATACCAGACAGCGATTTACTCATGCCTTCAGCTAATTTCAAGCCCGGAAGTTTTGGGCATAAATTTAGGACATTATCCTCAGTCCAAATACTTGTAAAGCTTCAGGCCGACGACCCTGACTAAGGCATCCAATCTATTTTGTTGTTAACTTTGCGAAAAACCCTCCAACATGTCACGAAAAATTCTCATTGGTCTTTTTCTGTTGTCATCTTGTATTGCCCATGCTCAGGAAAAAGCATTTCAATTTGGGTTTGAGCTGGCGCCAAACATCGGCTGGATTTCGCCAAAAACCGAAAACTACAACAACAATGGCATACGCGCCGGATTTAGCTGGGGTTTTGTTGGCGACATCTATCTCGTTGAAAATTACGCTATAAACACAGGATTGAAATTTATTTATCTCAACGGGAAATATGAGTATCCTGAAAAACGCGATAATGTGCCGGGCCGCACCGAGCGTAAGATAAACAGCAACTACCTGCAGATTCCGGGTGTTTTGCGGATGCGTACACAGGAAATTTCCAACGGCTATTCCGTTTACGGCGATTTTGGGTTTGCGCTGTCGCTAAGACTAAACGCTTCGGCCAACGAGCGTTTTTATGTAAACGATCGCTTATTTGGTACCAATAATAAAAAAGATGTGGACAACGAACTGCGCTACAGCCGCACTTCCATGCTCCTTGGCGCCGGGGTGTACAAGGATCTGGCCGAATCAACCAAGCTTATGCTGGGACTGCGATGGGACAACAATATACTGAATGTGCTTAAAGGCACCAACAACCTATCCGGGGATAAGATTAAGGGCTCATTCCATTTTGTTGAAATGAAGATTGGCGTATTATTTTAATTCCAATCCGTTGATATTGTGAGAATAGCCCTTGCCCAACTCAATTTTCGCATTGGCGATTTTGAGACCAACACCACCAAAATTATTCAGGCCATTGATCAAGCTGAAAAACAAGGCGCTGAGCTGATTGTTTTTGCCGAACTCGCACTTTGTGGGTATCCTCCGCTTGATTTTCTGGAATTCGACGATTTTATTTTTCAAACAGAAATCTCTCTCCAAAAAATTGCAGACCATTGTACTAAAGTAGCTGCAATTATCGGTTCGCCATGCAAAAACACTGCGGCCAAAGGCAAACCGCTTTTCAACTCGGCCGTCTTCTGCTATCGTGGCCGGATGGAATACTTCCACAAAGGCCTGCTGCCTAATTATGATGTGTTTGATGAATATCGCTATTTTGAGCCGGCCAAATCGTTTAAAACACTGCATTTCAAGGGATTGAAAATTGCACTCACCATTTGCGAGGACATCTGGGATCTTGGTCAGAGCCGCCTGTACACCATCGACCCAATGGAGGAATTGGCTAAAGACCATCCCGATCTGATGATTAACATTGCTGCATCCCCGTTTCATTATCATCAGGCCGTGCGCCGGCATGAAGTTTTGAAGGCGAATGTGGAAAAGTACCGCATTCCATTGATTTACGTAAATCACGTCGGCGCTCAGACCGAGCTCATTTTCGATGGAGGATCTGCCTCGATTGGTGCCGATGGTCGCACTGTAATGCTGTTGCCATATTTTCATGAAGCGCTTGAGGTGGTCGATACTGAAGAACTGATTAACGGAGAAAGTAGTATTATACCTGCCGGCCACAACAAGATCAGCCTCATTCACGATGCGCTGGTATTGGGCATCAGTGATTATTTCCGGAAAATGGGATTCAGCCGCGCGGTGCTCGGACTTTCGGGCGGCATCGACTCGGCCGTGACCATGGTGCTCGCTGCCAAAGCCCTTGGTGCGTCAAACGTTACCGGGCTTCTCATGCCTTCAGAATTTTCGAGCAGCCATTCGGTTGAAGATGCCCTTGCCCTTGCCAACAATTTAGGAAGTCCGCATCAGATTATTCCCATCTCACCCTCCTATCATGTTGTAGAGCAATCGCTGGAACCGATTTTTGCCGGTACACCATTCGGACTTACGGAAGAAAACATACAGGCCCGTCTTCGCGGGTTGATTCTTATGGCTTTTGCCAATAAATTCAATCATATCCTACTGAATACCAGCAATAAAAGCGAAGCTGCCGTAGGTTACGGAACGCTTTATGGCGATATGAACGGCGGCTTATCGGTTTTGGGAGATGTTTACAAAACAGAGGTTTACCAACTTGCCCGATACATCAACAGCGATGAAGAGGTAATTCCACTGCGAAGCATAACTAAGCCACCTTCAGCTGAGTTGCGGCCAAATCAGCTTGATTCGGACAGTTTGCCTGAATATGATGTGCTGGATGAACTGCTTTATGCATACATTGAGCAGCGTCGCGGACCTGGTGAACTTATCAGCATGGGTTTTGATGCCACGCTGGTTTCGCGCGTACTAAGGCTGGTAAACACCAATGAGTATAAGCGCAAGCAAACGCCACCTATTCTTCGGATATCGCCAAAGGCTTTCGGTATGGGCCGACGAATGCCTATTGTAGCAAAGTATCTGAGTTAGTTTTCGACAGATTCGAAAAGACTATCACAAATTGACAGCCTCTACCGACCTGATTTCGGGGATGGCTTTTCTGATGGTATTTTCAACACCGTTTTTGAGTGTCATGGTGCTGTATGGACACGAACCGCAAGCACCGGTAAGTTCCACGTTTACAACTAATTCGTCTGTCAATTCAACAAAATTGATATCACCACCATCCTGCTGAAGATAGGGCCTCACCTGCTCAATAATGTTTCTGACTTTTCTTATCAATACTTCTTTATCTTCCGCCATAGCAATAAATATTTATTTGTTTGTGATGCTTTCAATGACTTTATCTGCCACATGGTCAAAAGCCAAAGCAACGGGATTGGTTTCGTCGAGGGCGATTGGCGAGCCGGCGTCACCGGAAGCGGCAATCTGATCCACAATGGGGATTTGCCCAAGAAATGGTACACCCAGCACTTCAGCAAACTTTTCGCCGTTGCTCCGGCCAAAGATATAATACTTTCTGTCCGGCATGTCGGACGGCACAAAATATGCCATGTTTTCGATCAGTCCGAGCAAAGGAATGGTTAGCTTTTCCTGCCGGAACATATTGGCAGCACGGTGAACGTCAGCAAAAGCCACCTTCTGCGGGGTTGTAACCACAACAGCCCCTGTAACAGCGTAAGATTGAGCCAGAGTGAGCTGAATATCACCGGTTCCGGGTGGCATATCAATCACCAGAAAATCAAGCACACCCCAGTCGGCATCGCCAAGCAGCTGATTGAGCGCACTGGTCGCCATAGGCCCTCGCCACACCAATGGCTTGCTGACATCAACAAAAAAACCAATGGACAGGAGTTTAATGCCATGCCGCTCAAGGGGCACTATTGCAGGCTTGCCGTTGCGCTCGCGGGCTTCAGGCATTTCGCCCACCACTCCAAACATCACCGGGACCGATGGCCCATAGATATCAGCATCGATGAGCCCGACGCGATATCCCTTTCTGGATAATGCAATCGAAAGATTAGCTGCTACAGTTGATTTTCCGACTCCGCCTTTACCCGATACCACCGCAATGATATTGCGCACGCCGGCAAGGGGGCCAAGTCCTTTCTCCTTTTCTGTAATTGGCACTATGTCAATGGTAAGCTCATTACCAAACCGTTCACGAAGCATTTTTTCGGCCGTGCTGCTTACAATTCGCACAGGCGGCTCATCAAGCTTTGGAAACACAAGCCTGAAGCTCACTTTTCCCTCGCCAACCTCCAGGGCATCGAGCATGCCGAGGTTAACAATATTGTCGCCTTTTGGAAAATAAATAACCTCTTTAAGGGTATCAATAACAGCCTGTTTTGTTAACGGCGTCATGCTGGAATTATTTAGGATTTAAAGTACGCAAAGGTAAAAATTCGTATCGAGAACTATATTAGTGCAAATGTTGTTAACAACAATTAATATAGCCGGTGTATCCTGTAAAACCGTTGAGTCCTGCATCGAATATGAAGGGCAAAAAAAACCGGAGGATTGCTCCCCCGGCTGCAGAAATTAAACCCGAATTAATGAACTATGATTTTCTGCGTAACAATTTGGTTTCCACTAGCAACGCGCACGAAATATACGCCACGGTCGAGGCGGCTCAGGTCGAGCGCTGCTCTGTGTGTTCCTATGTAATTGAAGTCCTGTATGGTTGACTGCACTTCCTGTCCAACCAGATTTACCAGGCTGATACGTGCAGTGAGAGGCTTATCTACACGAATGGTTACAAAAGCCTCGTTGCGTGCAGGATTGGGATATACCTTATCAATGGAAAGCACCTGTGCGGGATTTTCGTTAATACCGGTCACCGTATTAACGGTGAGGTAAACGATGTCGTTATCCACATGCCCGTGTGCAGGAGGCGTTGGCCTATTGCTGCCACCAATAAAGTTGTCGCTTTGATAGATGAGGTGTACCTTGTCGTTAACTGTTGATGATGCGGAAGGATAAACACACTCGGTGAATAAGTGGAAAATATCGTTGTGAAGATCGGTGTGAGGGCTCCAGGTCTGGCCATAATCATCAGAAAAACGCATCCAGATATGACGGTAGTTGTTGCCATCACCGTCAACATAGCCGGGAGAAATGGCCGAGTAGAATGCATACAGAATCTTGTTCTGATAGTCAAAAACAAGCTGTGGCATGCTGGTCAGTGAGGCGTAGTAGTTTGGTGTTAACAAAGCAGACAAGGTGTCAGTAGCTTCGATGAGCTCTGCAAGCAGATAACCCGGGGCAACACCTTCAACACTTGTTATTTCGGCTGAAATCTTTGTTGTATCAAGCGGAGGCATGGTTTCGTTCCAGTATAGCAATCCATTGCTGTAAGGATAGTAGAATAATCCGGCCTCGGCACGGTGAATCTGGCGACCAACGGCAACATGAACACGACCGAGGTCGTCGATAACAGCATGCTGATAGGAATCGGTACCTCCATGAATAGGATACGTGGTATTACCGTCCATGAACTTGTCAATGCTTTCGTAATAAAGCATTTTTTCCCAGTTTTCGCCACCATCTTCAGATTTCATTACGATTCCATCGCCATATCCATCACCAACAAGAAAGGCAATAGTGTTGCCAAAAGGTGCTGCCCAGGCATAGGTGTCAGCACGCACGCGAAGCAGATCCTGAGCCGTGATGCCATCCAGCAGTACGTTTTGCGGATTCCAGGTTTCACCACCGTCCGTTGAGCGGCTGTAAACCAAAGCACCATCAAGACCCTGATACACTACTCCACCATTGGCCGTGGGTGCCGTAAGGGCAATCACATGTATCACTTCATTGTTCTCGCCACTGGTAATCATACGAGGCCACAACAGATTGGGCACTTCTGCTGGTCCGGCCAGATAGGAATGAGTCCATGGGCCGGTGCCTTTTGTGGCCCTGCGGCTGAAGATTAGACCTGTGGCTGCACCGGTGTGCGAAACAATGATTTCGCCATTGGGTCCCCAGGGTGCATACGAAGGCCAGCCTGTGCGCACAGGCTCAACCCTTGCTGTTGGGTGAGCACCCCATGTGGTGCCATTGAAATAATTATAGGCTGTACCACGATCCGTAAAATTCGGGTCAAGCATAGCGTAGGTCCATGTGGCACCGATAGTGCCATCGGGAAAGAGATGCATACGGCGGGCCATGGCATAGTTCGACTGGAGGTCATAGCGGGTTTTACCGATTACCACATCGGGCCCGAACTTCAGGTTGTTCACAAAGGGATTCGGCTCATTGTTAATGGTTACAGCATCCTCAATGGTGTGGGGTGCCGGAAGCGAAATGTTGCGCACTCGCTCTTCGCGTTTCTGACGCCAATCAGAGGCGAACAACACAATGGCGGGAAGGAGCAAGGTAATAAGGAGTAGACTTTTTTTCATAGATTGGTGTTTTTAGGTTAGACTTATTATCATCACGTTTGATGGAACAAATATATATTTTTTTGCTTCAAACATCAATATCCTCAATTATAAAAGCAAGAATACATATTCACCTCATTTTTTTCACCAAAACAGCTAATATGTTAAAACATTAAATATTAACTAAAGATTGTCAATTCTTAAATCTGATCCAACCAATGCTGTGGAACTTACACTGTGGATGGCTTGCTTTTGTAACTTTGCCAAAAACACAGGTTGTGGAGCACGACGCTGATGAAACCAAAGAAATGTCCTTCTGGGATCACCTTGATGAACTGCGGGTAAGGTTAGTCAGGATAGTTCTTGCCATTCTTGCCATGGCCATCATTGCTTTCATCAACCGACAGGTGGTTTTCGACCTGATTATACTCGGGCCGTCGAAGGCTGACTTTATTACCAATAAATGGCTTTGTGCGCTCGGCGAATTGCTGAACATCGACGGATTATGTTTCAGCAACCTTAAGATTCAGATTATCAACATCAATATGTCGGGGCAGTTTTTGGTGCACCTCTACACTTCAGCAGTGGCAGGGGTTGTGCTGGCTTTCCCATATATCATCTACCAGTTCTGGGGATTTGTGCGCCCTGCATTGCATGCTGGCGAAAAGAAAAAATCGCGGCAGGCCATCTTTTACAGCTCGCTGTTGTTCGCAAGCGGACTACTTTTTGGGTATTTCCTGATAGTTCCCCTGACGATCAACTTTTTAGGCACCTATCAGGTGAGCAGCAGCGTCAGCAACCAAATTGCACTGAATTCGTTCATCAGCACAGTGGTTTCGGTTTCCTTTGCCGTTGGGATTGTGTTTCAGTTGCCATTGCTCATCTATTTTTTGGCCAAAGCCGGACTTGTGAGCCCTGATTATCTCAAGCGTAACCGCAAATACATGTTGGTTATTCTGCTTATTGTTTCTGCAATCATTACACCGCCCGACATATTCAGTCAGATAATGGTCTGCATTCCTTTAATTGGTTTGTACGAAATTAGTATTGGGATTGCCCGGCGGGCTTACAAAGAGGTTTGATTTTCAGCTCTGGCCTGACCCGTAAACTTGCAACATAAAGCCCATGCCATGCACATTGGTGATGGCCACCGAGGGGTCGTCTTTCAAATATTTTCTTAATCGGGCAATAAAGACATCCATGCTTCGGCTAACAAAATAATCGCTTTCGCCCCAAACAACTTTCTGCGCGGTTTCGCGCAGGACCAGTTGGTTTCGGTTGTTGCAGAGTAGCCGGAGCAAAGACGCTTCCTTTCGTGTCAGGTTTATTTTAACTGTAGGAGAGGAGAGCAGCAGGTTATCAAAATCGAAGGTAAAGGTTCCTATGGCATACCAGCCTTCTTCAGTGAGGGTATTCAGCTTGTTACGACTGCATCGCTTGAGAATTGCCTTAATCCGGGCAAACAACTCATCGGTATCAAAAGGCTTGGTGATATAATCATCACACCCCTGCATGAATCCTGTAATGCGGTCATCAAGCATTGATTTTGCCGTGAGGAAAACTATGGGTGTGCCGGAATCCTTCTCCCTAAGCTTTCCGGCCAGGGTAAAGCCATCCATTCGCGGCAGCATAACATCAAGAATATAAAGGTCGAATATATTGGCATGAGCCATCGTCAAAGCTTCTTCTCCATCAGAGGCTGTTTCGACAGAAAACTTCATGAGCTCAAGGTAGTCGTGTAGCAACATCCTGAGATTCGGGTCGTCCTCAACTACCAGTATCCGGATTCCATCATAATTCAGTTCAGGATTCATAATTATCCATATTTAAGACTGCCGGCAAGTAAACTTTGAAAACAGATCCAACCCCATGCTCACTCTCGACTGTAACTTTGCCGCCGTGAAGTTCAACAATCTTTTTCACATAAAAAAGCCCGATGCCAAAACCCTTTACATCATGCAGATTTCCGGTATGAGACCGATATAGGTTTTTGAATATCAGTTCCTTCTCTTCGGGCGGAATGCCAATACCCTTGTCTGCTACTTCAATTATAATTCCGCCGTTTGTGCTTCTGAGGCTGACGCGAACTTCTGGTGCTCCCCGACTATATTTGATGGCATTGTCAATCAAATTAATCAACACATTTGTCATATGAAGGCGATCGAACGAAATAGAAGGCAAGCCGGCTGGAATATCAACATCAAGGGTTCCGGATAATTCTGATATCCGGTGCCCAAAATATTGTTCAACATCCTCAACCAGTTTTGCCATGCTGCCCGGCTGCCGGTTGAGCCTCACCTTTCCTTCATCGAGCATTGCGCTCATCAACACATGATCCACAAGATTTTGCAGGCGAGCGCTTTCGCTTTTGACAACCGCAGCATATTTAGAAACTTTTTCTGGCGTGGCCACTATGGCAGGTTTCGAAAGCATTTCGGCCGCCAATCCTATGGAGGCGATAGGCGTTTTCAGCTCATGCGTCATATTATTGATAAAATCCGCCTTGATGGTTGACACCCTTTTCTGCCGGCGGACCAGACTAACAGTTGACCAGAACGAGAACAACAACATAATAAGAAATACAGCCGTTAGCACCACCCACAGCACAAATCCTCGGATGACACGGGTTTGAACATTAGAAAAATATATGGCCAGAATATAATCGCCCGGAGCAAAAACAGCTTTAAGGCTTTGGCGGTAGTTGCTGTTGACAATTTTATCTTCAAAACCGGAATAATTTCCGGCAACGAAGCGTTTGTTGAACTTATTGAACACTGCATATTTATAGCCACCGGTAAGTCCCAGATCCGACATTTCCTGTTTAAGCATCGAGTCGAGAAGTGCTGAAGGAATGGCCATTTGTATATCGTTGTCAAAATCATCGCAAGGCTCTCCTTTTTGAATGCATTTTAACTTCTGGGCTGCCTGATAGTCAACCAAACCGACTAAAACTGATCGCAATACTAATTCTATACTACGGTCAAACTGGCCTTTGCGCATCAAAAGGCCATTGTAAACCCAATAGGCCTGCGTAATTAAAATGCCTGCAAAACCAATTGCCGCAAGATAGACGAACAAATCGAAACGCTGATGCCGCATAAGTCCAAAGAAAGCACGAATTTAGCAATCACCAGATTGCTTAGGTAAAAAAGTGAAAAATTGCTTTCAAAGATTGCCTCAGTAGGTTAACATCAGCATTCAAATCAATTGCTTCTCTCCAAAGCAGCTTTATAGCACATATTGACGACTCTTTAACAAATATTTAAGAGTTATTAACGTGGGTTTAACAAGTATAGCCAGGTTTTTGACATTATCTTTGGCCTTGTAATAAACATTAACACCTTTAAAGCATGAAGAAATTAGCCATCGTCCTCTCAATCGCAGCTTTTGTAGCATTTGCTCTTCCGGTTAATCAGGTAGTTGCTTCGGTTAACACCGTCGAAATGGTTCGTCAGGACAACGAGAAAAAGAAAGAAGAACCAAAGAAATCCGAAGGCACTGCCAAGAAAGAATGCTGCAGCAAAAAGACCGAATGCAAGGAAGAGAAGAAGTAATTCTTCAAAGGATATTCTCCACTTAACGTTTTGTTTTAATTTGGTTTGGGCCTCCCGACATCCTGTCGGGGGGCTTTTTTTGTTGGCCTGTTTATTCGGCCAGCAGACAACATTCGTATATTGATAAAGTAAACGCAACGTTTGAGCAATTCCATTCAAAAACCCTAAATTTGAGCCAAAAATGGCTGACTTTATTGTTGAGTACACGGGCGATCTGCGCACGGTGATGACGCATATCCGTTCGGGGAGCGAAGTGGTTACCGATGCTCCTGTTGATAACAAAGGTCGGGGGGCGCACTTCTCTCCAACGGATCTTGTTGCTTCAGCCCTGGCATCTTGCATGCTGACCATCATGGGCATTTCGGCCCGGGAACACGGATTTAACATTGAAGGCGCCCGCGCAGAGGTGAAAAAAGTCATGGGCTCGGGACCAAGAAAAATTGCCGAAATACATATCGATCTTTATTTTCCTTCGAACAATTATACCGACAAACAGAAAAAATTGCTGGACCTTGCCTCAAAAACATGTCCGGTGGCACTTAGCCTTCATCCTGAACTGAAACAAATGATAAGCCTGCATTTCGAGAACCAGGAAAATGACAACTGATATTATTATCCCATTGGGCTTGCGTGGGAAAATGGAATTGACAGTGGAGCCCGAGCAAACAGCAACTCACTATGGATCAGGTCTGGTAGAAGTTTTCGCCACACCTGCCATGGTAGCTTTCATGGAAAATACGGCCCTTTGCAGCCTGAACGATATTCTCCCCTCTCACCTCACTACTGTTGGAGCATCCATCAACATTCGCCACCTGAAAGCTACACCTATTGGGCGTAAGCTTCGTTGCGAAAGTCGTGTAATTGAGGTTAACGGGCGAAAAATTGTTTTTGATGTATCCGTATGGGAAGGCGAAATGCTGGCAGGTCATGGTACACACGTAAGATATATTGTTGACATACAACAATTTATGAGCCAATTTCAAAATTCATGAAAGTATTTCCGCTCCTGCCTTTGCTTGTTCTTTGCACGCTTTTTACTGCTTGCAATGATCAACAGATTGTCGCACCGGCGGAATGCAGGATTCAGACATTTGCACGCAAAAACCCACGTGAGTCGATCAGCGTAACATACGAATTGAAAGCTAATGGGCAATATCAGCTCGCGCGTTGGTACTACTATGGCCCTCAGGGCAGAGTTAGTTTTGAAAACCCGCAAACCCCTTTGTCTGTTACAGTTGTGCTTGGAGCAAACGATAGTATCTATGCAGGTGCTATTGGTCAGGTGACCGAAGGCAGCCTCAGGGTTAGCTACAGGGCTGTTGCTGCTGATACCCTCATCGAGGCCTCCGACCTTTGCATTCAGAGCCTGAATACCACGCCCTTAATGCCATAAAAAAACCGGCCTGAGGTGGCCGGTTTATGCGTAGGCTTATCTTTTAACGACTTTTCGTGTCAAATATCCTTGTCCTGTATCAAGCCTCAGAAAATACTTTCCGGGCACAATATTGCTGCTGGTCCGCAGCTGCATAGGCTGGCTACCCGACATCAACCGGCCATCGTAGAGCAACTCGACCACCTGCCCGAACAGATTGACAAGCTCGACACGCACGTGAGTTGCATCAGACAGGTTGAGCATTACGTTTATTTGGTCGATGAAGGGATTGGGCGAAACCTTGAAGTCAATCACGGGCAATAAAGAAGTCTCGTCAAGGCCAACAAAGGAAGGACGCACCAGCCGTTTGCTGGTGAACACCTTGAATTCGCCGGGGCCAAGCTGTATGGGGTCGCCTGTATTCACAACCTGTATGGAATCGCCGGAATAGTAGTCATACCATTTTCCGGCAAAATAGAACTGGGGATTGACCGGTCGGGGTTGAACATCAAAGTTAGCCACTACAGATACTGACATATCCGGATGGAAGAGCGTCAGTGTTTTTTGCAGAGTGCTGGCTGTGATGGCAAAGTCGGCAGTAGAAAACACCGGATGCGATTTACGCAGGGCGATGAGGCTTTTGTAGTAGTTGAACAGCAGGCGACGATCCCAGTTTTGCTGATATTCCCAACGAATGGGCTTTGGGCAGACGCGGCAAGGCACATCAATAGAAACATCGTATCCCAACTCACCGAACTGCCATATCATTTTCGGGCCGGGCACGAGAAGAAACATGGAAGCAGCAGCCGCAGAGCGCTTTACGGCCACCGGAAGCGTCTTCACGTTGTGGTTGGCGTTGGTAGTATTGCCATAGGTGAGATTTTTAAACATCTGCCGTTCTTCATCATGGCTTTCCATATAACCTACCAAATGCGGGTGATTCCAACCTCTTGATTTCCATGAAATGCCCGAAAAGTTTGAACCATCCACATAGCCCATGCTCGATTGAGCGTAAGCATGGTTGAGGTTGCCCCAGATAAGCATTCCGTATGCAGCCAGCTCGCTCTCTTCGTTATTGGGCGCAAAATGTTCAAGGATAACATAGGTTTGAGGCCTCACAGCCCAAATCTGGTCGGCCATGCGCTTGAGGTTGGCAATGCGTGTGGCATCATAGCTGTCGTTCATGCCTGTGCGATTGGTGAAACCTTTCGTAAAATCGAAGCGGAATCCGTCAACTTTATATTCGTTTATCCAGTAAGCATTAGCCCTGTCGATAAAGGCACGGGTGGCCTGGCTTTCGTGGTTGAAGTCGAATCCCCAGCAATATGGTGGGTGCGGACAGGAAACATTATACCAGGGGTTTTGTGAAGTAACCTGTCCGGTTGCAGCGTTGTAATACAGCTGAACAAGCGGCGACTGGCTAAAGGAATGGTTATATACCATATCAATAATTACAGCGATGCCACGCTTGTGGCACTCATCAATAAATCGCTTGTAGTCGTTCTTTGTGCCATAAGCCTTGTCGGCTGCAAAATAGAATGAAGGGTTGTAGCCCCATGAATCGTTACCTTCAAACTCGTTGATAGGCATAAGTTCAATGGCATTAACCCCAAGCCGGACAAGATAGTCGAGGGTATCGATGACAGTCTTGATGTCGCGCGTGGCTACAAAGTCGCGGATATGCAGCTCGTAGATGACAAGGTCCTGCGGAGCCGGTGGCGTGAAAACAGGAACTTCCCATTGGTATTGAGGCGCTCCGGGGTGAAGCACAGAAACAATTCCTGTGGTCTTACCGGTCGGATAGGGTTTAAGATTAGGATAGGTAGATGCCGGAATATACTGGTCGTTCCACGGGTCAAGCACTTTCTCGGTGTATGGGTCGGCAATACGAAGTGTACCGTCCACCAGATATTGGTAGGCATACTCCACGCCAGGCTGAAGACCGGTAATGGTTGTCCAATACCTTACACCATCAGGTGTGCGCTTCATATAGCCCGAATCGTCGAATTCCCATTGATTGAAATCGCCGATAACAAACACATGATTCTTGAAAGGCGCATGAAGCACAAGTGTTACACTATTATCGCTTATGTAGTTGATACCATCAACCACGCCCTCGGGCAAGGCCTGTGTGACGAGAGGAGGACGTACAAATACCAATAATGAGTCGGTCATCACATTGCCACTACCATAGGCAAATGCTTTAACGCGCTGTGCGCCCGACTGATTAGCCACAAGATTATAATTCAGTGTTGAGGTGCTGGTATGCGCCACCTTGACGCCATTTACCCGAAGCACGGTGGAGTCGGCGCCGGAACTGGCCACCTGTATGGCTACCTGTTGACCAGGTTCTACAAGCAGCTGTTTCTGGTCAGGCTGAATGATGGAAACATTGAGTCCACCCTGCGAAACATCGTAGTAGATATCGCCGCCGGCTGCGGTTTTACCTTCGAGCCATGCACCGTTCACCTGTACTCCACTCCTGAAAACAAATGCCATTTTCAGGATGGTTTCGGAAGCAGGCACACCATAATAAGCCCTTATGCTCGGGCCAATTGTCAGATGGTAAAGGTTTGGATTTACAGCATCGCGGGTCATCTTGGCCTTGGGTATGTTTACTCCCCAGTTGGAAACCACGTATTTCCAATCGGAACCACTGGTACTCAGGTTAGTAATTACACCGGTGTGGGCGTAAACATCGCCAGTGTAATTGAATAGCCCTCTATTGCCTTCGGCAGCATTGAACGTGATAACAACTTGCTGCTGATCGGTAGGAAAAGGCGGAACTGCGGTGATTAATTGCGCCTGGAGCGGCAGGACTGCTGTTGCTATGAACAGGATAAAGGAAAAGAATATTCGGTTCATGCGATAAAGGGGTTTATTTTTCAAAGATATACAAACCCCATTACCTTCAGCAAAATTCTGACCGATTATGCTGCGCGGCTAATGCAAAGGATTGCAACAAAAAAACGGGCACCAGGCCCGTTTTTATTCAATCAGTATGAACATCAAAAACTAGTCAGGGTAATACCGACAGCAAAGGGATAGATTTCCGGGCCACGATCCTTGATGAATAGCGGAGTGAGTGAATAATTGGCAAACAGGTTGACGATGCCCCAGCCGGCACGAATGCCGGCATCAAGCTTGAAGGGATTCTGCTGAAATCCATTATGATCCTTGACGATATTCCGGCGCGATGCGCCCGGGCTTACAAATGTGCCGGCAACAAGGTTCCCGTTCTCGTCCCTTAAGGTGTAGGCCTTATTGGACTCAAGAAAATATAACTTGGTATGCGAACTATAACGCCAACCCCCAACAACTCCTGCCGCTATATGAGCCTTTTCCTTGCGTTTTGTGGTATTGGTCTGCAACTCAAAGAACAATGGAATAGTGACATAGCTGTTCACGAGCTTGCTTTTCTTCATACCGACCCCTTCGATGAAATAACCGTTCACCATTTTGTTTTCGTTTTGTAGCATCACATTATCTTCAAAGCGATAGTTGTTCCAGCTTAGTCCCAAACCACTCACGATGCCAAAAGTTCTGCTTTTGTTGAGGGGGATGTTCTGTTCATAGAAGTTCAGGTTCACTACTACGCTTTTCTCCATTCTGAGGTCGAGGTAGTCCTTTGGCAGATTCAGGCTCAAGTCTGAGGTAAGTAAACCGTTGATGCCCAATTCAAAACCGGCCCAGTGGCCATTAAATTTATTGCGTTTGCTGCGCTTAAGTGCCACATTTCCCTTTTGATCGACCACCAGTTTTCGGTCGCCTACTTCAACCACCGTTGAATCCCCATCAATAACACGAATCTTCAGATTGCCAATAGAAACATTGACAGTGTCTGTTGTTGGACCAGAGGGTTGTACCGGTGGAATTGGTGCAACTGCCGATTGATTCTTCAATTCGATGCGTGCCGGTTCGGATTCGTAACGCACCCTGGCAACACCTGTTGTATTGATTACCAGCAGATCCGAGGCATTCACCAGGGCATCAGCCGCGCCTGATCCTGAAGCGGTTGTGGTTATGGTTTGGAGTGCTCCTGCCGTAAGCTTCGAAGCCCCGCTCAACTCGATGGTATGATGGTCTGCTTTTCCGGAAAGATTAATTTTTGAAGCCCCGGAACTCGCCGTATTCAACCTGCCGACAGCCAGATCCAATTGTATCGAGGTTGCCCCGCTGCTTTTGATTGTGAGCATATCGGTGGTCAAAACACCTTCGGATTTGGCTTTTGTAGCACCACTGATATCGAGCAGATTGAGATCGGCGAACAAGACCGTGAACTCAAGTTTTGTGGCCTTCCGGATTCCGAAGGCACTGAGCTTCAACGTACCGTTACTCACCTTGAAATCAATCAATGGCATAAGGTTTTCATCGGTCTCGATGATCAGCTGGTGCTTATCTGACTGCACGAGGGTAAGGTCGATGGCTCCTCCGGCCTCAATAGCATTAAAAAACGGCAAATCGCTGGTCGTTGCAATAACTTTTCCATTGCCGGTGGCTTGAGCAAAAACTCCTGAAACACTCATCAGTATCATTGTGGTCAGGAAAATCGGAAGTGTAAACTTTTTCATTTTTGTCAATTTATTACATCCGTTTGACGCACCAGCATGAATAATGTTACAGCCACCATAATCTTTTTGTGTCATAAGCTTTTTATATCTGCATAATTTTGCCGCATAATGATCAATCTAGCGCTGAGCATCATTTTTTCCACCGCCATCCTGATTCTTTTCAGGCTTTTAAAACCATTGGCCGGATCCATTTTACAAGTTATTACCATCAATTACCTTGTGGCAACTTTGCTGGGTATAGCCACATCCGAACAATCGTTAAGCCATGGTTTAATGCAGTGGCCGGCATGGACACCCATTGCCATTGTGCTTGGCTTCCTGTTTATTGCCACATTTTTTTTGTTTGCCCGCTCATCGCAGCAGGCTGGTGTTGCCATTACAGCCGTGGCAAGCCGCATGTCGGTGCTGATACCTGTGTTAGGTGGTCTGTTGATTTTTGGTGAAAAAGCCGGCATTTCGCGATTGATGGGATTCGCCCTCGTTTTTCCTGCATTTTATTACACCTTATATAATGGCGATTCAGGAAAAAGTGTCTGGTACAACAGGCAGGCGCTACTCCCGTTGGCCTTGCTGCTGGGCACAGGCCTCAACGACCTGTTGATGAACCTTGCCACCCGCGCTTATGCTCCGGTTGATCTTCCGTTTATGCTGTCAATCATTTTCAGCATTTCCTTTCTTATTGGATCGGCCGTATTATCCATCAGCATTATACAATCGCGCCTCAGCTTCCGGTTGTCATTGATTCCATATGGTGTTTTGCTTGGCCTGATCAACTATGCATCCACTTATTTTCTGTTGCGAAGCATGAACCAGTTCGATGCTTCGTTGCTCTTTCCGGTGGTAAACGCCAGTATTGTATTCCTTGCCGCACTCGTCGATATCAGCTTTTTCGGGCACAGACCCAATCGCCGGCAAATGGCCGGAATGGCCCTGGCGTTGGTAGCCATTGTACTAATCAGCAGAGGATGATGGAAGAATCAGACAGCTACATCACGCTTAGCGGATCCGGTGAGGGGATTTTCAAAGACAAGGGAAGCAAGTTTCTTGCTTTTGCCCATCCGGTGACTGACGAAGACGAGATTGCAAAATTGCTCTCAGCCTACAGGAAGAAGTATTATGATGCACGCCATCATTGCTACGCATGGATGCTTGGTGCAAACAAGAAACATTTCAGGGCGAATGATGATGGTGAACCATCGGGCACCGCAGGTAAGCCCATTTTGAACCAGATTCTCTCAGCAGGAATCACAGATGTCCTTGTTGTTGTGGTGCGCTATTTCGGAGGAGTGAAACTTGGAACATCGGGGCTGATCAATGCATACAAGCAGTCGGCAATGGAAGCAATCAGTCATGCGCCAAAAGTTCAGAAAACTGTAAATGAAGACATTACAGCGCGATTTCCTTACCATCTCCTCAACGAAGTTATGCGTGTATGCAAGGAAGAAGGTTTGGTTCCGGAGCTGCAATACGAAGCTGAACACATCCGGTTCACATGCCTTGTTCGAAAAAGTTGCGCAAAAAAATTTGCCCAAAAAATCAGTTCAATTTATGGGGTTGAGCTTACCTAAAAGCAGAACCTATACCCTGTAAGGGTTTCAGAGTTTTCGAAATTAGTTTCATACCTCCTGCGGCAGAAAAGAATATTTTTTAAAAAAATCAAGCCCAAAAAATCTTTTTTTTTCACTTTTTTTCACACATTTTTGTTGAAAACGAAAATGCTGGTCTTAGCCAACCTAAACGTGTCATTATCAGCATTCTTTTGTTTACGAATGATAAGGGTTGTTTTTTAGCAAAACACAGTCGATTGATTAACAGTGGGTTATGAGTAAGAAGCATATTGATGTATGGGAAAGGTGCCTGAAGGTAATTAAGGACAATGTACATGCACAAAGTTTTAAGACATGGTTTGAGCCTATTAATCCGATAAAACTTGAAAATAATGTACTCACCATTCAGGTGCCCAGCCAGTTTTTTTACGAATGGCTCGAAGAACATTATATCATGCTGCTCAAGAAAACCATCCGCAAGGAACTTGGGCCGGAAGGTCGGTTGGAATACAGCATCATTGTGGACAATAATCAGGGTAATGGGCAGCCCTTGTCGGTCAACTATCCCACCAGTAATCATCATGCCACTAAGAATCCCTATGTTTCCATGCCCATCGATCTGAACAAGGGCAACTCCAAGGAAATACCCAATCCCTTTATCATTCCCGGCCTTAAGAAGATCAAGGTTGAATCGCAGTTAGTTGAACGTTTCAGCTTTGATAACTTCATCGAAGGCGATTGCAATCGTCTTGCCAGATCGGCAGGATACGCTGTTGCCGAAAATCCGGGCAAGACCGCCTTCAATCCTCTGCTTGTTTACAGCGCTACAGGACTAGGAAAAACACACCTTGGCCATGCCATCGGGCTGCACGTAAAAAACAATTTCCCGGACAAAACAGTCCTTTATGTTCAGACCGAGCAGTTTATCAACCAGTTTGTAGAAGCCTCGCGAAACAAAAACCAGAACGATTTTGTGCACTTTTATCAGATGATTGATGTGCTTATTATCGATGATATTCAGTTTCTTGCCGGCAAGGATAAAACTCAGGATGTTTTCTTTCACATTTTCAACCACCTGCATCAATCAGGCAAGCAGCTGGTGATCACCAGCGACAAACCACCTGTTGAACTTAAAGGCATGGAACAGCGGCTGCTTTCGCGCTTTAAGTGGGGGCTGGCAGCCGACCTACAGACACCTGAATACGAAACCCGGATAGCCATACTCAAGAAAAAAGCTTACAACGATGGCATTGCCATACCTCAGGAAGTCATTGAATATCTTGCGCGTTCCATCAACACTAACGTGCGCGAAATGGAAGGCGCGCTCATTTCGTTGATTGCGCAGTCATCGCTTAATAAGAAAGCTATCACACTCGATCTGGCCCGACAGATGATCGATAAGTTTGTAAAAAATACCGTCAAGGAAATCTCTATCGATTATATCCAGAAAATTGTTTGCGACCACTTTGGCCTTCCCGTTGATCAGCTCAATGCTCGGACACGCAAACGTGAAGTAGTTCAGGCAAGGCAGGTGGCCATGTATTTTTCCAAAAAACACACCAAATCCTCATTGGCTACCATTGGTATGCACTGTGGCAATAAAGATCATGCTACTGTATTGCACGCCTGTAAGACGGTGACAAACTTATTAGAAACCGATAAACAATTCAGGCTCAATCTGATAGAGATAGATAAAAAACTTCAGCAATAGTCATACCCAAAAGCCCTCCGCCAGTAAGGAGGGCTTTTTGTTTTATGAACTGCCTGATTGAACACTTTCGTATAATTTTACAACAGATGCATCGGACAATGATACGGTTTGCTTATGAAAATCCAACACACGCCCACCGCTGAAGATATCACAGAAGCCCATCGGCTGATCAGCCCTTATATCCACGAAACTCCGCTCCTGAGCTCGAATATGATAAATAGTATTGCCGGAGCGGAACTGATCCTGAAATGCGAGAACTTTCAAAAAGCGGGTGCATTCAAATCGCGTGGTGCCATGCACGCCATGTTGCAGATGAGCCCGGAGCAACGCCAAAAAGGCGTAGCCACACACTCAAGCGGTAACCATGCGGGTGCGTTGGCCAGAGCGGCTAAAGTACTGGGAACCAAAGCATATATTGTGATGCCACATACCGCACCTGCAAGCAAGGTGGCCGCGGTGCGCGAATATGGAGGTATCATCACTTTCTGCGAACCTACACTCGCTGCCCGTGAAGAAACCCTGAGCGCTCTCATTGAAAAAACAGGCGCAGAGGAAATTCATCCCTACAACAATTACGACATCATTGCCGGTCAGGCTACAGCTGCTCTGGAAGCTTTGCGCTTTATGCCCGATCCCGACTACATTCTTTGCCCGGTCGGAGGTGGCGGATTGCTTAGCGGAACTTTGCTGACGGCCCGATATTTCGCACCTGAATCGCGCGTGATAGCCTGCGAACCACAGGGGGCTAACGACACATGGAAATCTTTCCAAAGCAAGACTCTGGTGCCTAGCCATTTACCAAAAACCATTGCCGACGGCCTGCTAACCTCGCTGGGCAGCCGAACTTTCCCGATCATCATGCAGCTTGTTCACGACGTGATTACGGTGCAAGAGGAAGAAATCATTCGCGCCATGAGGCTGGTCTGGGAACGCATGAAAATCATTATCGAGCCCAGCTCGGCTGTGCCGGTGGCAGTAGCGCTGCAGCAACACCCGTTTATGAAACAGAAAAAGGTATTGATCATTGTCTCGGGTGGCAATGTGGACCTCGACAAACTTCCATGGAATGCCTAAAGGAATACTTTACCTGGTGCCAACGCCCCTGGGCGATGTTGACCCTTTGTATGAAATGTCGGCAGGTGCAATCGAAATAATGCTTGGCTCATCGCATTTCATTGCGGAAGACATTCGCAGCGCCAGACGATTGATAGCCAGACTGCCGGGCCACTCTCCTATCGATGGACTCCATTTTCAGGAAATGGGCAAGCACTCAGGTATTGAAGAGGCCATTCGGTTCCTTCATCACGCTATGGAAGGGAACGATATTGTATTGATAAGCGAGGCCGGATCGCCCTGTGTGGCCGACCCGGGTGGTGCCATAGTAGCGGCGGCTCATCGCATGCAAATAACAGTGAAACCATTATCAGGCCCATCTTCCATTATTCAGGCTTTGATGGCTTCAGGCCTTAACGGACAGCATTTTGCTTTTTTGGGTTATTTACCAATTTCGGCTGCGGAGCGAAATGAGGCCATTAGAAAATGTGAGAAAACCCTGCATGCCACAGGTCAAACCCAAATCATTATCGAAACCCCTTTTCGCAATGATCAGTTGCTCAAAAGCCTGATTGACAACTGCCAGCCTTCAACCGGTTTGTGCATTGCATCAGGCATTGGCACTGCCGATGAGCAGATTCGCACAATGCCCATAGGCTGGTGGAAAGAGAACAAACCACTGCCGGGCAAAGTGCCTGCGATATTCCTTTTAGGAAAAAGCCTGACTTGAAGATCAGTGATGATGTCCGTGAGGGCCATGCACATGACCATGTGCGAGCTCTTCGGATGTAGCCTCACGAACATCGAGAATTTGTCCGGTAAAATGCAGGTTGATGCCGGCAAGGGGGTGATTGAAATCCATCACCACACCATCATCGGTAACATCGAGCACAATACCTTCAACAGGATTTCCATCCTGATCCTGCATAGTGATCTGGTTGCCAATTTCGAGCAAACCTTCCTCAACAACACCGTCAATCTCGAACATGGTTTTCTCAAGCGTGTACACCAAATCCGGATTATGTTCGCCATAAGAATCAGCCGCAGGTATGCCAAAGCTGAAGCTCGCACCAGCTTCCAGGCCTGTAAGCGCATTTTCGAATGCCGGCAATAAACTGCCCACCCCAAAAAGATGAACAAAAGGACTGTCCTTTTCCACTCTCTGAATCAGATCGCCGCTGGCATCGTCTTCAAACAGCTCGTAAACGAGCGATACAACTTTATTTTTTCCTACTTTCATGTGGTAAGTTTTTTGGATTGTCAATGGGTATTGGAAGAATCTCAGGTGCCCAGGGCCAGATCCGGATGGGTAATATTTTTGGCAAAGATAGCATTATTCTGCTGAATTCTTCTGGCAGTGTGCGCATCCCAAACACTTTGCATTAATCACTATATCAACATCTTGAAAAACACATAAGCTTGAAAACAGGCATATGGCCAGGCATTGAAAACGGCAATTTTAGCTTTGAATGCAGAATTCGGGGCATCGGTGCAACTTTGAGTTTTAATATTAATATTTACTTTTGCTGACCTTGAAAGGATACTGGCAAAAACACCGGTCGTATAACTAATTATGAAGCAACTCTTTGCAACTGACCAACCCGAAAAGTTTCAACATTTCCGGATAGGATTTGGAAAAAGGCTTTTCGATATCGTTTTTTCCCTGTTTGTGCTGACTTTATCTTTTCCAATATTCTTGTTGCTGGCGCTGGCCATCAAACTCGACTCCAAAGGCCCTGTAATATATAAGTCGAGGAGGGTTGGAACGGGGTACGACACTTTCGATTTTTTAAAGTTCCGATCCATGTACACGGGTTCGGATACGCAGCTCAGCAAGCTATCCGACCTTAACCTGTATCTGATTAATAAGTCGAAAAATATTTATGCCGATGAGGCTGATAAGTGCCCGCAATGCGCAGCCCTTGGCCGCCATTGTTCGCCCCTTCTTTTTATTGACGGCAACGCTATATGCGAAAACTGGTATTTTGAGCTGAAAAGCCGGGCAAAGAAGAATGTTACCTTTTTCAAAATGAAGGACGATCCGCGCATCACCAGAGTAGGGCGTTTCATGCGTCGGTTTAATCTGGATGAATTGCCGCAGTTTATCAATGTTTTGAAAGGTGATATGTCGGTCGTTGGTAATCGTCCTTTGCCGTTATACGAAGCCGAGAAACTAACCACTGACCAGTTTGCTTACCGTTTTCTGGCACCTGCAGGAATTACAGGCTTATGGCAGATTCAGAAAAATCGCTTTCAGTCGGAAGAAGAGCGCATTGCGCTTGATAACCAATATGCTTTGATTGCTTCGCCCTTAAAAGACCTTCAGATTATTTTAAAAACCATCCCTGCGCTCTTTCGTCCTACTAATTTCTAGGCCTTTTCCTAGATTTAAATCATTGATATAGTGCATATTAATTAATGTCACCAAACATTTTTAAGTTGGTCATCACTCCTTTTTACCTCAATAAACAATTTTGGAGGGCTTAGTAGCTGCCCAGATATTTCCTTATCAGCCATTCGGCCGACAGTAAAAAAAGCAGGATAAGGAGTGCCCACAATTGGCCTAAAACCGGACTGAAAACAAGGCTATAGCTTGCAGTGCTGGTGATGCGCTTGTCATTTTTCAGCAAAGTGACCAACTCGTCTGCATGATCGAAATGCAGGTAAACACCGCCTGTTGATGCCGAGATGCTGCGCAGCAACAGATGATTAGCCTGCAGATTGCGCATTTCAGGCGAGTCGGCTGATACGGTGAATGACCCTTCACGGCTTATTGACTCACCTGCCAGATTGGTCTCTGCACGATAGGTATAGTCGCCGGATGGCAACCGCCCGATATTGAGACGGTAATTAAGATTTTCGGTGCGGTAAAAGGCATACTCATAGCTCACGTTATTTCCTGAAATCGTCATGCGCAAATCGGGTTCGTTGACCAGTTCCATACTTTGATTATACAATTCGGCACGGAAACTGATCTCGTCGTTTCTCGAAAACTCACTTTCGGTGAACAGGCGCAGTCGCTGATTATCGGTTTTGATAACCAGATAGTTAATGGTTTTTCGTATCAGTTCGTTTACGGCTTCGTTGCTGCCGTTTCGCTGGTGGTCGGCAAGGCGCCAACGCCAAAGACCGGTGCCCATCAGGAAAGCCATCCTACGTCCGGAGCTTTCATAAAAACTCCAGAGTGGATAAGCCGTTTCAACACCGCGTACACGCTGCCGAAGCAAGGGCAAAGCGGGCGCAAGCACTTCCCAGTCCGAAAGTTGCGCACTTAGAGCCGGTAAACGTGACAGGCGATCCAGATGTGTTTCATCCATTCGGAACAATCCGAAAGTGCGCTCGGGCAACGCAAAAACGTCGGTACCCGACGACTGACCAAAAGGCCGCATCCGATAAACATCCTGCAGGCTATTGAAAGCACCGGCATCGGCCCTCAGACCTGCAATGAACCAAACCGGCAGTGTCGGGTTATTTCGTATCATTCGCTGAATACCTTCGGCATTGCTGCCTTGCATGGGAAGTTCGTGCAATATCAGTAAATCAGGAACGGAGCCGTTGTCGATCCATGAATTAGCATAAGCAACATCGATGGTGTAAAAATCGGAAACTGCTGCCTGAATGGCGCCCAAATCGGGATGTGGCGAGGCAGCAAGCAGAAGGATGCGTTGTTTTTGTCCCATTACATCCACAAAAAACTCTCGCTTGTTGTTTGGCAGCAACCGCTCGTTTTCGAGGCCCGACAACTCGACCACAAAGCGTCTGCGACCCGGCCCGGCGTCTCTGACCATGAAGGTCTTACTAAATTCGGCCGCGTCGGCTTTAACAAGGTGCTCGCTTCGCCCGATTTCCTTTCCGTCCATAAGCAGCCTGACAGCAATGTTCGACCCTGCGGCCTGGCGCACCATGCATGTAATCTCAACCGGAAATTCGCTATTGGTCCAGACAACACGATTGTACCTGACATCAGCAATGGAAAGGTCGGGATAACTCAAGGTATCGCCTAATCCGACCGTGTAAACCGGAAAAGGGAGTGCAGCAGCACTGAGCAATGGATCAATGCCGCTGTTGTATATACCATCGGTAAGCAGCACCACAGCACCCACATTCTGCCGATAAAAACGGTTTGGAAGCTGACTTAAGGCATCGGATATATTCGTGCGCTCATCGCTAAAGTCAGGCATTCTGTCGGAAATCAATTGCCGGCCGAACACAAAGTGCACAGGCTGCATGCTGCCTTCAACACCAGAAGTAAGCCTTTCGATAAAGCCCTGGTATTTCCTGCTGAATGCTGATAAGCTGTCGTGGGCAATGACCGAAGCGGAATTATCATGTAATATGATCAGCCTGGGCTGTTGTATGTTGCGTCTGCTTTGCCTGAAAAAAGGCCCGAGCAGCAATCCGGTAATCAAGGTGACGGACAGAAAACGAAGTATAAACAAAACAATGCCGGCCCTTAGAGAGAAGAACCGCTTACGGCTGCTGAAATAAAGCAGGGATGCGTAAGCAAGTCCTGCAAACAATGCAGGTATGATAAACCAGAGTGATTGCTCGGTCAGCAGGCGAAAATCCTGAAACATCATGGTTTGTTTTGGGAGGGCACGGCAGTTTTCAGTCCGGCATTACATGCTCATTCCGCCGCAAACGCTGATGACCTGGCCTGTGACATAGGCTGATAAGTCGGATGCCAGAAAAACGGCAACATTTGCCACATCTTCGGGTTTACCACTACGGCGCAGCGGTATTGTTCCAATCCACTGCTGACGGACATCATCAGGCAGCTTATGGGTCATTTCGGTTTCAATAAAACCAGGAGCAATGGCATTGCAGCGAACGCTCCGGCTTCCAAGTTCCTGGGCAATGGACTTGGTAAAACCAATCATACCTGCTTTGGATGCGCTGTAGTTCGATTGTCCGGCATTGCCGTTTACGCCCACAACTGAGCTCATATTGATAATGGAACCACCCTTTTGTTTAATCATCGTGCGCTGTACTGCCTTAGTCAGGTTGAACACCGACTTAAGGTTGACGGCCATAACAAGGTCCCAATCCTGTTCTGTCATACGCATGAGCAGGTTGTCACGGGTTATGCCGGCATTGTTGACAAGGATGTCGATACGGCCAAAATCGGCAACAACCTGTTCAGCAAGTTTTTCGCTATCAGCAGTTGAGGCCGCATTCGAGGCGTAGCCAATAGCTTTCACTCCAAGCGACTGAAGCTCCTTTTCTGTGGCTTCCATTATCGCATCGCGATTCAGGTCAGAGAATGCTACGGCTGCACCCTCAGCTGCAAACCGCATGGCAATTGCCTTTCCAATACCCCTTGATCCACCCGTAATGAGGGCCACTTTTCCTTCGAGAAGTTTCATAAGTGTTGTTTTGATTTGTGGCCAAAAGTAAGGCAATTTTAGCAAAGCATCGTTGGCCTGCATCCAGGTTGAGGCTTCTCACTTCTCGTAATAAGGTTCAATATGCACACCCACATGGGTTTGATTTCCAAAACGTCTTCGTAAGGCCTGCTCAACCGCAGTGGCAATTTCATGTGAAGCCTCAACCGATAAGCCCTTATCCACCTTCACATGAACTTCGACAGCGAGTACATTGCCAATTTTTCTTGTTTTGAGCCTGTGGAAAGATTTCACGCCATGCTGGTCGTTGATCAGGGCTACAATCTCGTCGTTTACATGGTCAGGAAGTGTCGCTTCGAGCAACTCGCGTATGCTGGGCACACCAAGATCCCAGGCAACCTTTATAATAAACACACTAACGACCATACCGGCAATCGGGTCGAGCACCCTCCAGCTTTCGCCCAGAAAAATGGCTCCGCTGATGCCAAGTGCTGTACCTATTGACGAAAGGGCATCAGACCGGTGATGCCAGGCATTAGCAACCACCGCTGAGCTGTCGATGCGTTGTCCCACAAGGCGTGTCCAGCGAAACAACCATTCCTTTACCACAATGCTAACCAATGCTGCCCATAAAGCCACCGATCCCGGCTGGGCCAGGACTTCGCCATTGATGGCACCATAGACTTTTTGGAGCGATTCCCAGAAAATCGCTACACCAACAACAAGAAGCGCAAAACTGATGATCATGGTGGCGAAGGTTTCGTACTTGCCATGACCATAGTGGTGCGTTTCGTCGCTTTCTTTACCCGACATGCGCACAAAAGTGAGCACCACCAAATCAGTGATAATATCAGACAAACTATGAAATCCATCGGCAAGCATAGCAGCGCTCCGGCCGACGATTCCGGCTACAATCTTGGCGACGGTAAGCACAAGGTTCACCAGCATTCCGGCCACCGTTACCCTTGTTACAGTTTTGCTGCGATCCTGATTTTTCATGCTGACTCAAAGTTAATCATTGCAGACGTTCGGGTTATGAAAAAAACTGCCGGAAATTGTCCGGCAGTATTGTTTTCGGATGCCGCGACAGATTAACCGACTTCCTGTCCTACCTTTGAATAAATCTCGTAGGTATCCTTTGCAATCATGAACTCCTCATCAGTGGGCACAACCAGTACTTTCACCCTGGATCCGGGCAAACTTATTTCCGATTCCTTTCCCCTAATCGACATGGATTTTTCACTGTCGATATGTACGCCCATAAATTCGAGTCCTTCGAGCGCTTTCGTACGCGTAATCGTGTCGTTTTCGCCGATGCCGCCGGTAAAGACAATTATATCAACTCCGCCCATTGCCGCTGCATAAGCTCCAATATATTTTCTAACCCTGTACTGGTAAATTTCCATGGCAAGACGAGCCCTTTCGTTTCCCTGCTCAGCTGCAATCTCAATATCGCGCATATCCGACGAGATACCCGAGATACCCAGCATGCCCGAGAATTTATTGACCAGTGTGCTGGTATATTGAATACTGGTTTCTTCTTTGTCGGCAATGAAAAGCAATGCTCCCACATCGAGGTCGCCACAACGTGTGCCCATAACCAGTCCTTCGAGAGGCGTCATGCCCATGCTGGTGTCAACCGAGCGACCCTTGTCGATGGCCGCCAGCGAAGCACCATTGCCGAGGTGGCATGTAATGATGCGCTGCGAATGGATATCCACGCCAAGAATCTCGCAGGCTCGCTGGGATACATATTTATGACTTGTGCCGTGAAAACCATAGCGACGAACTTTATATTTTTCATAAAGCGAATATGGCAGTCCATAGAGATAGGCCTTTGGAGGCATGGTTTGATGGAAGGCCGTGTCGAAAACCCCAACCTGAAGCACTTCAGGCAAAAGCTCCTTCATGGCGTAAATGCCTTTGAGGTTTGGCGGATTGTGCAGTGGTGCAAGATCAACACACTCTTCAAGGGCTTCGATTACTTCGTCAGTAATCATTACACTACCCGAAAACTTTTCGCCTGCATGCACAACCCTGTGACCCACTGCCGTAATCTCGCTCAGGCTTTCGATTGAGCCATACTTTTTACTGATAAGCAAACCAAGCAGATATTCGATGCCCGACTGATGATCAAGAATATCTCCTTCCAGTTTTACTTCGGTTCCATCGCTACGCTTATGTTTGATAGCTGCTCCCTTGAGCCCGATTTTGTCGACAATACCTTTGGCCAGCACATTGCGCGACGGCATGTCAAAAAGCTGATATTTTATGGATGAACTGCCACAGTTCAGCACGATAATCTTCATCATTTCTGTTTTTTAGCGTGTTTACTACTTGATAACGGCACAAGTGACGGTATGATCTACCGGTTTTCCCGATTTGTAGTTGTAGAATCCTCGTCCTGTGAGTCGGCCGTGATAGCCGGCCCGAACCAAACGTTTGATGATTGGAGAAGGCTTATATTTCTTATCGCCGTATTCCTGATAAAGGTTTTCCATATAGCGGAGCACTTTGTCGAGGCCAATGCGGTCGGCCATCTCGAATGGTCCGAGAAGGTAACCTGTTGACTCGCGCATAGCCATATCGATATCGGTAACCGAGGCTATGCCTTCCATGAGGATTTCGCAGGCTTCATTAATCGTCACCACCAGCATACGGGTAACGATATTGCCGGGCGATTCGTTAAGGCGGATTACCATCTTGTTGATCATCTGTGCAAAGCGTTCGGCTATGGCATAAGCTTCGTCGCTGGTGTTAGTGGCCCTGACCACTTCGATGATGTTCGTTTTGCTGATAGGCAGGATAAAATGCATACCAATGGCTCTTTCGGGCCGCTGGAGCACACTGCTCAGGTCGCTGATCATCAGTGTGGCAATATTGCTGGCGATAATGGCATCGGGTCTGACAACAGCCTCAATATTTTTGAATATTTCCCTTCGTATTTCGAGGCTGGTGCCTTTCTTTTTTGAGCTGATGGCCTCGATGACAATATCACATTCTGCGAGATCCTGATAATTGGTGGTTCCTGAAATACGGCTCAGAATGGCACGCTTTTCACCCGGCGTAAGCCCCCAATGGTTGATGACTTCATCTAACTGCAGACCT
Organism: Bacteroidales bacterium; assembly: GCA_035325985.1. Taxonomy (GTDB): domain Bacteria; phylum Bacteroidota; class Bacteroidia; order Bacteroidales; family F082; genus JALNZU01. The sequence goes on along the minus strand of DAOKYW010000011.1, from coordinate 28,848 downwards.
ATATTGTGAAAGGCTTCTTTTACTTTTTCTTCGCTCAGATCAAGAAAAACGGCATCCAGGCCATATTCACTCACTGTGCGGATAATTTCCTGTCCAACAGTTCCTGCCCCGACAACCCCTATTTTATGGATACTGCCTTTGGGCTGTGGGCGTTTGCCCAAACTGAAATCGGCTAATGTTTCACTCATATTGTTCAAGTTACAATGTGCGAATGTTTATTAATCTGATTGGCTGTTATGGCTACAAGGTTAACAATATCGTCAACTGAACAGCCCCTTGACAAATCGTTGATGGGCGCTGCAAGACCTTGCAGTACCGGCCCAATGGCTTGGGCTCCGGCAAGTCGCTGCACCAGTTTATAGGCAATGTTGCCTGTTTCGAGCGATGGGAACACCAGTACATTGGCCCGGCCGGCAATTCCTGAACCCGGCGCCTTGGAAAGCCCGACAGATTCAACAATTGCTGCATCAGCCTGAAGTTCGCCATCGATTTCCAGTAACGGATTTTGCTGTCGGGCCAGTTTTGTCGCTTCAACCACTTTGTCCACCCTTGCGTGCTTTGCACTTCCTTTGGTGCTAAAACTCAACATGGCAACGCGTGGCGTAATACCTGCGACATTGCTTGCCGTTTCGGCTGATAAAAGTGCAATTTCGGCAAGCTCGGAAGCTGTTGGGTCGGGATTGACCGCGCAATCGGCAAAAACCATGATGCCGTTTTCGCCATATTGACGATTGGGAAGCAACATGATAAATGCTCCGGATACTGCTGAAATATCGGGCTGAGTTTTAATCACCTGAAATGCAGGACGCAGTACATCGCCTGTTGTATTTTCGGCCCCGGCTACTTCGCCATGCGCCACCCCATCCTTGATGAGCAGTACACTAAGATAAAGCGGCTGCTGAACAAGCTCCAGCGCAGCCTCATAGGTTAGTCCCTTTGATTTTCGCAATCCGTAGAGCAGATTGGCATAATATGACTTGTCCGGATGATCTCCTGGGTCGATAATGGTTGCCAAATCCAGATTGTGAAGGTTCAAGGCTTTCGCTTTCCTTTCGATAGATGTCCGTGAACCAAGTAGAATGAGCTCAGCCAATTGTTGTCCAAGTATAAAGTCGGCTGCCTTCAGGGTTCGCTCTTCTGTGCCTTCGGGCAATACAATCTTACGCTTTGCTGCCCTGGCGCGTTCACGAATTTGTTCAATAAAATTCATCGGTTTGTAGTTATTGAGTTCTTTTATAGAGTTGAGTTCTTTTAAAGATATGAGATTTTTTGGCAGTGCAAAATTACCTCATTTTAACGATACAGCAGGCCTGTATGTTAACACTTTAACAATAGGCTATAATTATTTATATAACTGATTTAGTGATACTTAAATAATATACACTTATCTGAAATCAATATAAATTACTATTTTTGTCGCCCAAAAGCTACCGAAGCTATTCATGAACAACCCTGATCCTCATAAACACTTTGAAACCAAACTTCTTTTGCATGGGCAGGATGGTTCATGGGAGCTTTTTCCTCCAACCCATCGCATGCCCGAAGGAAGACTTCTGGCCAAGGACCATAAGACCATCATGGAAATCAAGCCAAAAAGCGAGGACAATCAACCGCCATACGCCCAATGGCTGGGCAATCTGGTGCTGTTGTCGTTTGCCATCATGGTGTTTTTTCGTCTCACATATCCCCGAAGATTCGCGCAATTTTTCAGGGCAGGCATCAGTACCAAAGGTTTATATCAGCTAATGCGTGAATGGAGCCCTATGAATGTACTTTCGCTGGTTTTTAGCCTGATGTACACTATCGGCTTTGCAATTTTCATTTATGCCGGGTCAGAAGTGCTGGGCGCTCCTCTCATGCTGACCAATAGTTGGATTGCCAATCTGGCGCTGCTCTCGGGTGTGATCACCTTTGTTATTTACGGCAAATACCTGACAATCGTTTTTCTCTCCTGGCTGTTTCAGTTTCAGGAAAGCGGACGTCGCTACCTGGCTCATCAGATTGTTTACACCTTTTTGTTTAGCATGCTGTTGTTTCCGGTGCTGCTGTCGATCATCTACAACCCATCGTCAGCGGCGCTGATGATCTCCGCGGTATTGCTGACCGGTCTTCATGCTCTACGGCTGCTGCGAAGTTTTGTCATTGGCTTGAACGAAAGGCATATCGCGCTGCACTATTTAATTTTGTATCTTTGCACCCTCGAAATCGTTCCGCTTGTCTTGTTGTACAAAGCTGTCAGCATCATCATTTCAGGGCAGTCGTTTGCCTGAGTGCTGCGATGACTGATTGCCTGAACAAAAGGGAAGGGTAACATAAAAGAAGAGGTTTCGCCGATGAGAATCAAAAAGGTACTGGTATCGCAACCCAAACCCACAGATTTTGAGAAGTCGCCCTATGGTGAACTTGCAAAAAAGTATGGTTTGCAGATTGATTTCTTCAAGTTCATCAAGATTGAAGAAGTTCCTGCAAGAGAATTACGACAGGAGCGTTTGAATCTGGGCGATTATACTGCCGTTATCCTTACCAGCCGCAATGCCGTGGATCACTATTTCCGCATAGCCAAAGAGATGCGTTTTGAGGTCCCGGAGACCATGAAATATTTCTGCATTTCCGACTCCACAGCCTTTTACCTTCAGAAATACGTCCAGTTCCGCAAGCGCAAAATATTTTACGGCAAGCAAAGCTTTCAGGATTTGATGGATGTTATCCGCAAGCACAAAGAGGAAAAGTTTCTGCTTCCCTGCTCCGACATTCATAAGGACACGATGGTTGACCTGCTTGAGGAAAATTCCATCAACTTTCAAAAGGCCATCATGTACCGGACCGTGGCCTCCAACCTCAATGGCATCAAACTCGAAGATTACGATCTGATTGTGTTTTTTAGTCCTGCCGGTATCAAATCCCTGCAACAAAACTATCCCAAGTTCAAGCAAGGCGAACTGCTTTTCGGTGCGTTTGGCCAAAGCACCTGCGATGCCATCATCGAGTCGGGCTTCGAGCTACACATACCTGCACCTACAAAAAACAGCCCTTCGATGACCATGGCCATCGAGGAATTTATTGCCAACGAGCTGAAAAAGAGCGGCAAGAAAAAATAATTCCCTCTGTATTTTCTTCTTTTTATCACCTAATGCCACCTCAGACTGGCATTCAACGGAACTCACATACCCCTTCAAAAAAGAATTGCTGTCATGAATCCTTATATATGATCATAACAGCAATCCTGTTTACCTGATGTGACCCCGGAGGGACTCGAACCCCCAACCTACAGAACCGGAATCTGGCATTCTATCCATTGAACTACGGGGCCATAAGGGCTGCAAAATTACAATGTTTTCTGTTAAAAACCCTTCATCAGACAAAGGTCTGCAAATCGCAAAGCCGTTTGTAGGTGCTATTGTTTTCAAGCAGCTGATGATGCGTTCCGCGCTCGACTATGCGTCCCTTTTGCAGCACAATGATTTCATCGGCATGCTGGATGGTGGATAGTCGGTGGGCAATAACCACTGAGGTGCGGGATTGCATCAGTCGGGAAAGCGCTTCCTGAACCAGGCGCTCGGCTTCGGTGTCGAGGGATGATGTGGCCTCATCGAGGATGAGTACGGCCGGATTCTTCAGCACAGCCCTTGCAATGCTAAGGCGCTGACGCTGACCTCCCGACAAATTAGAGCCCCTGTCCCCGATATACGTCTGATACCCTTGAGGAAGCTGGCTGACAAACTCGTGCGCATTGGCCACTTTGGCAGCCTCAATCACTTGTTCCATCGTTGCATCACGGTTACCGAAGGCAATGTTGTTGAAAACCGTGTCGTTGAACAGAATACTTTCCTGAGTGACAATTCCGAACAACCCTCTAAGCTTGTCTATACGCAGATCGCGGATGTCGGTTCCGTCCACTGTGATACTTCCCTCTGTAACATCGTAAAACCGAACGAGCAGATCAACCATGGTGCTTTTTCCGCCGCCTGATTCACCAACAAGGGCAATCATTTTTCCTTTCTCTATATTGAGATTGATGTCGTGCAGCACAAAATCGGCATTGTATCGAAACGAAACATTCTTGTATTCAATACTTTGGTTCAAAGTATCTATATCTTTTGCGGCTATTTTTTCAGTTATCACTTCCTCGGCATCAAGGAGTTCGTAGATACGTTCGGCCGAGGCTATACCTTTTTGCACATTGTAATAGGCCTGTGTAAAGGTTTTTACAGGAGGAATGATCTGCGAAAAAACAACGATGTAGGTGATGAAGTCGGCAGCGCCAAGCGGAGAATTATCCGAAAGCACCATCCGGCCACCAAACCAAAGCACAATGATGACCACCAATGACGAAAGAAACTCGCTCATGGGCGAACTAAGGTCGCGGCGGCGATAAATCCGCCTCATCAGCTGCGAAAACTTGTTGTTCTGATCCTTGAAACGCTGGTCAGAATACTCAATAGCATTGAATGCCTTGATGATGCGCAGGCCACTGATGGTTTCCTCGATTATGCTGATCATGCCGGCCAGTCGATCCTGACCGGCCTTGCTGGATTTTCGCAAATTACGTCCCACGGCACCAATGAGGTATCCGGCAAAAGGCAGTATAATCAACACAAACAAGGTAAGCTGAGGGCTCATCGAAATCATGAACACCAGATAGGCAATAATGGTGATGGGATCGCGCACGAACATTTCGAGCGAATTCATAATGCTGCTTTCCACTTCCTGAACATCGCTGGTAATACGTGCCATAATATCGCCTTTGCGGTGCTTGTGATAAAACGAAAGCGGAAGGATAAGTATTTGCCTGTAGATGGAATTGCGAAGGTCGCGGGTGGCACCGACCCTTAGTGCAGCAATATAATAGCTGGTGAGAAAACGTCCTGCATTACGAAGCAAAAATGCCGCAAGCATGATCAGGCAGATATAAAACAACGCATTCACCTGACCATGGGAGATGATGATCTTGCTGATGAAATAATTCAGCGTTTCCAGCATGGCATTAAAACTCAGGGCAAACTTAGGCGGTTCTGTTACCAGTGAAGTATTGCCAAAGAGCAGGTTGAGAAAAGGCACTAAAAGCGAAAAGGTGAATAGCGAAAACAATACTACCCAAATGTTGAACAACACATTGAGCAATGCATACCCCCAATAAGGCTTTGCATAGGATAATATACGAAGAAATTTGCGCATCATGGCCTGTCGAGCGGATTTATACCTGTATAGCTTGATGGATTAATCCTGCGTAGTTCCTGCTTAACTGTTTCGTTAACAGGCAACTGATCAATAAAACGTAACAAGTCATCCATACCGGGTGCCTCGTTGGTACGGGTAAGATCGCGAAGCAGTTCGTAGGCATTGGCGATACCCTCGCGACGCAAAACAGTTTGTATGCCCTCGGCTATGACCACAGCATGCCGGGAAAGATCGTCATTGATTGCTTTTTCATTGATAATCAACTTATTGAGGCCGCGTAAGATAGCATCGTAAGCAATCAGGCTGTGTGCAAAGGGCACTCCTGTGTTGCGTGTAACCGTGGAATCGGTCAGGTCGCGCTGCAGGCGGCTCACAGGCAGTTTTTCTGCCAGATGGGAAAAAATTGCATTGGCAATGCCCAGGTTGCCTTCGGCATTCTCGAAGTCGATAGGATTCACCTTATGGGGCATGGCCGACGAACCCACTTCACCGGCTTTTATGGCTTGCTTGAAATAATCGAGCATGATATACAGCCAGATATCGCGGCAAAGGTCGATGAGGATGGTATTCATCCGGCGCATCAGGTCAAAAATGGCTGCCTGATCATCGTAATGTTCTATTTGTGTGGTAGTTTGCTGGCGTTGAAGGCCCAGCTTATCGCTCAGGAATGCATCCGCAAAACCAGGCCAGTACACATCGGGATAAGCCAGAACATGGGCGTTAAAATTTCCTGTGGCACCTCCAAATTTACCCGAAAACCGTAGTTGAGAAAGCTGAGTAAGCTGGTTTTCAATGCGTTCAACAAACACAGTCAGCTCTTTACCAAGTCGTGTCGGGCTGGCGGGCTGCCCGTGGGTTCTGGCCAGCATGGGTACATCTTTCCACTGCACAGCCATCGAAGCAAGTTTTGCCCGAATGCTTTCGAGTGCGGGCACCACAACCTGCCATACAGCATCGCGCAATGCGGCGGGTTGTGCGGTGTTGTTGACATCCTGCGATGTAAGGCCAAAATGCACATACTCGCGCCATGCACCCAAACCCGCGGCATCCATCCGGCTCTTCACAAAGTACTCAACCGCTTTCACATCGTGGTTTGTTACGCGCTCGGTGGCCTTGATTTCCTCAGCGCTTTCATGCGTAAAGTCGTTGTAAAGATTTCGGAGCAGCTGTTTTCCTTCGGCAGGAAATTCTGCCAGGGCGGGTAATGGTATCTCTGTCAGCGCGATGAAGTACTCTGCCTCAACCATCAGCCTGTATCTGATCAGGGCAAACTCGCTGAAATAGGCTGCAAGCGGGGACGTTTTGGATCGATAACGCCCATCGACGGGCGAAATGGCATAGAGCGCCGTAAGTTCCATAATGCTCAGAAATTACGGGCAAAGGTACGCTTTTCAGACATAAATCTCTCAGGGCTGCGTTTTGCGCGGCCTTTTGGGATCGTCGGTGAGAACAAGACTGATGCGTTGTACGATCCGTGAATCGAAATAGCCCAAACCTCCTTCAGCAACATTCGAAGTTATATTGGCCGGAGGGCCGGAAAACAAAGGATTGGAGGATCCGGATTGCGTGCGCAACTGAAGAAAAAAATCGTAATAGTCCTCGGAAATGGCCGACATAACAAGGGTGAGGGTATCGCCCTGTTTCAGCTCATCACCACGGATAAACATTACAGCTAATCCGTTGGTATTGTTACCGTTAGTTAAACGATCATTGATCACTATTGAACGTGAAGCTGTATCCGTTAATGACTGGCCGTTGATTAGCGCATCGAACTTATAAAAATCAGTTGTGGGCGGATCCCACGCATACAGCTTTACCAGAAAAAATTCGAAAGGCTGCTGGTATTCAAGTGCTATCGAATCCATCCTGAACGCTGTTGATGGAGTCTGAGCGACGGACGTATAGTTTCGGGAGCCGCCAACCTCAGCAGCTAAGCGGATATCGAGGGTGTAGGAAGCGCCCGGCAAGGCATAAAAGTTGTTCGGTGTAGTGTAAACCCCCGGATTTTCGGGCATCTCATCCAGATTAAGGGTGCCATGCGGACCCATAAGTACCAGTTGTGCACCAGACACCACAGGAGGAGCTTCGTTGAAAAAATAACTGGTGGTCTTGGTTAACCTGACCTGATGGGCAGCAGTATCGGTGCTGATGCTTCCATCAACCACCAGACGGGTAAAGCTGTCGTCGAGGCGGATATCGTATTTTTCGGTGCATGCACTCATACCGGCCATAAGGCCGACAAGTAAGCTTATGCTGATCGTTTTTCTGTTCATGGCTAAAACCTGAAATTATACGTGAGGGCCGGCACAATGGCAAACAAATAGGTCATTTCAGCATAGGTGACATTCGGGTTTTTGGGATCGGGCACAAAGTTGATTACCCAGGGATTTTTCCGGTAATAGGCATTGTAAACCGATAAATTCCATTCGCTTGTCCATTGCCTTCCAGGCTTGGGCTTATTCTTAAAGCTTGCTGAAAGATCAAGGCGATGATAGTCGGGTAGCCGATAGGCGTTGCGGTCGGAATAAACCGGCGCAATTGTACTCCCAATAACAAACCTACCGGTGGGAAAAGTGACAGGTGATCCGGTTGCATAAACCCAGTTGGCTCCGAAGCTCCATCTGTCGTTGAGTTGATAATTGGTCACAATGCTGATATCGTGCGGCCGGTCGTAGCTTGCGGGATACTTTTTTCCATTATTGATTTCCTTAATGTGGCGAAAAGTACGCGACCAGGTATAACTTATCCAGCCACTCAGGCGCCCCGCATTACGCCGCAAAAGCACCTCAAGCCCATAACTGTATGCGTCGCCGAAGCGCAGCTCGCCTTCGATGTACTCGTTGAGCAGCAGATCAGCATGGTCCTTAAAATCAATGGCATTATGATTGAGTTTGTAGAAACCCTCTGCCGAAGCTTCGATAGCAAGTGGTTCGTAGATTAGAAAATACCCTGCCGAAAACTGATCGCCGTATTGCGGCCTGACGTTTGGACTTGACGGAAACCAAATATCAAGAGGTGTTCCGGCTGTGGAATTCTGCGCAAGATGAATATACTGTACATTGCGGGTATAGGCAGCTTTTAGCGATGATTTCTCGTTGAGCATCCAGGCCATACTCACGCGAGGTTCAACAGCTGCATAAGTGTGAAAAATCTTTCCGGCCGGATAATAGGTAGAGTCCTTTCGTTCGTAGTGTTCATTGAAGTTGTACACAACGCCTTCGCCCATGTTGCTGAACGAACTTAACCTTAAGCCGTACTTCAGGTTGAGTCGCTGCCCTATTTTCTGATCATTACTCAGATAAATACCTCCCTGAAATGCCCTGTTATGGAGCATCTCAATCTTATTGAACGGACTGTCATTTCCTTTGCCTTCTGCAACACCCGGATCTAACCGATGGTAAGTGCCGCTGAGGCCAAAACGGACTGTGTTGTTGCTGCCCGCAAACCAGGTGAAATCGGCTTTGACTGTGTGGTCCTTCATCGAAGCAAACCAATCGAAGGCATTGGGCTGACCCTCCGGTACACCTAACTGATAATTGTAACGGCTGTAAATGAGCGAAATATTGCTGAATAGCTGGCTGCTGAAGAGGTGGTTCCAACGCAAGGTAGCTGTTTGATTGCCCCAGCCTATGCCAAAATTCGGACCTTCGAAAACATCGCGTCCGAAATAGCCCGAGAGAAATACACGGTTCTTATCGTTGATGATGTAATTTGTCTTGGCATTAAAATCATAGAAAAACAGCGTGTTATCCTTTATCTGTTCATTCTTCGACAGCATGAGAAAGAGGTCGGCATAGGTGCGACGGCCGGCCAGCATAAAGCTCGAGCGATCCTTTTGTATAGGACCTTCGAGCGTTAGCCGGCTCGAAATAGTACCTACACCACCTTGCCCCGAAAACTTCCTGATGTTGCCATCGTTCATCCTTATATCAACAACCGAGGACAATCGTCCGCCATAAGCCGGCGGGATATCGCCCTTGAACAATTCCAAACCCTTGACGGCATCGTTGTTAAACACTGAGAAAAAACCCAATAAATGCGAAGGATTGTACACCACCGCCTCGTCGAGCAGGATCAGGTTCTGGTCGGGACTGCCGCCACGCACGCTGAATCCCGACCCGCCTTCGGCAGTAGCCTGAACACCAGGTAAAAGCTGAATGGCTTTGATCACATCAACCTCGCCCATGAGGGCCGGAATCTGACGAATACTTTTGATATCAAGCCTGTTAACACTCATCTGAGCCTGGCCCAGCCGCTCCTGAGGCCTGTCGGCGCTCACCACCACTTCGCGCAACTGCTTGCTTACCGCACCCAGATTGATATTGATCACCGTATCAGCCCTGAGCCTGAAGTTGCGGACCTCCGGATCAAAACCTACAAACGAATACGTCAGGCTGTAATTTCCCGGCTCGAGTTTTAAGGCGTAATACCCATAGGCATTGGTAGTCGTTCCGCTTCCTGTTTGGGCAATCACCGTAGCACCAATGAGCGTTTCGGCATTGGCCGCATCGCGCACATAACCACTGACGGTAAACTTTTTAAGTGCTGAATTATCGTTGGCGGCAACCCTGAAAGGTAAAAGGCAGACAGAAAGTATAAAAATAGTAAAGGCTCTTTGGAATGACGGAATGGTTATCATGAGGCACATTGTGGCTTAATGGGAAACAAACAATAAACTATGCAGAAAAGTTTGCCTGAGAAGATTTAAAAAATCAAAATGCCCCAAACATCACACCGAAGTTGAATGTAGTCGCCGAAAACTCAGCCGGGTCAAAAAAGTTACGCCATCTCGATGCACCCGGCCCGGCAACATCCAGATATTGCTTGTTGGAAGGAAAAGCTGCGCGATAGCCCACGCCAGCCTCCAGCCTCAGCCAGCGTAGAGGCTGATAAGTGGCCACTACCCTTGGGTTTATGACAAAAATATTTTCTTCAATCCGATACATCCTGCGACGTCGTTTATCGCTGATATCCGGATCCCAGCCCACCTGGCCCCAGCCAAACATTCCGGAGGCCGTAATTGTCAGGTCTTGTTCAATAGGGAAGATTTTGCCCAGCCACAATCCGCCATAATCAAAAAACACAGGTTCGCCGGCATAGTCCATTGGTTTACCGGAATTGTCATCTGGGTGCAGGTAAACTACCGGCTTGTAATGACTTGTAAGCAGACTCATACCAAATCCTCCGATAAAAAAATTGTTTCTCAGGTAAGCGCCACCCCCGCCCTGACTTATTCCTGTGGAACCCAATACCGGGCTGATTTCGTAGATAAATCCCCCGAAACCTCCTGAACCATCAGCCTTCGGTCGTTGAATGGCATCATTTTGCGCTTGAGCGTCGAACGCTAATAAGCTAAAAAGCACTAGCGATGAAAGGATAGCGTGCATTTTCATAATCAGATGGTTTAATTTAATGACATGGGGTTGGCCCGATGGTTGCAAGCCTACAAGTTTTATGCCTAACACCATAAAATGGAAGATTTGATACCTTTGAACCGAAAAAAACCACACTACCACATGCGTCAGGAAGAAAAGTTGATATTGAAAAGCTTCCTCTATCCGGCGCTGATTATTCTGCTCATGTGGACTATCCGCCTGTTTGAGCTTATGAGTGGCATTTCGCTGTCGTTTCTTGGAATTCATCCGCTGCAAATGCAAGGTTTGCCCGGAATATTATTGGCTCCATTTTTTCATGCCGACTGGAAGCATCTGTTTGCCAACACTATACCTTTGCTGATACTTGGCGCATCCTTGTTTTATTTCTACAAACCTCTGGCATGGAAAATCCTGTTGTTGAGTGTTGTGGTCACAGGTTTCTGGGTATGGACAGGTGCGCGTGGCGGAGTGCATATTGGCGCAAGTGGTCTGATTTATGCCCTTGCAACCTTCCTTTTCATGAGCGGATTATTAAGGAGGGAAACGCGACTGATGGCAGTTTCGCTCATCGTTGTCTTCTTATACGGAGGAATGGTTTGGGGCGTATTCCCTGATTTTCTTCCCCAGAAAAACATCTCGTGGGAGTCGCACCTTTTCGGAGGCATCAGCGGTATTATGCTGGCCTTGTACTACCGAACCGAAGGCCCGCAGCGCCCAAAGTATTCATGGGAACTGGAGCCTGAAAACGAGGAATACGAAGCGGAAACAACCACCGAATCATCTGCCGTCGGAGAGAAGCCATACTGGCAGGTACCTGAGCCTGACCATGACAGCCTTGATGTGGTTTACCACATCAAAAAACGGGAAAACTAAAACCGGTAGCGCTGCACACTAAATGCACAGCTTCCGGCCGATGGCGCCTCAACTAGCTGATAACCAATCTTCTCCATCTTCGGATTCGGCTTGCCAAGCCTGACAATCAGCGCCGGCTCAACCATTACCGTCATGGCCATTTCACTTCCGGGAGGCACACATGAGGAGGCCCCTGGTTTATACCACATTTCCAAAGGTTTCACCTGGTTCTTGTGCAGTGTGAGCAGCACATCTTTTATGTCAAGATCTTTGGTTTGCCTACTTTCAAAGTCGTAGGCATAATAAACACCCGACGGGAATACATATTCGCCCGCTGAATGATCCTCACTCATGGGCTTTGGAAGCATTTGGTTAAGCTTTTTGCTGCCATGGCAGGCTGTGGAAAGCACAATTCCGGTCAAGGCAATGACCATTAAAAATATTCTCATTTGATGAAATTTTAGTTGTTTGATTCCTGACCCATTAAAAGTCCGTTGAAGAGTAATTTGAAGCTGGCGCGGGTATTGGCCCTGAACTGCGGGTTAAAGCCCATCACCACAATCTGGCCACGGCCTTTCTGCATCCAGACAATGGCAGGCCGGCCTTGCAACAAATCTTCGCGCTGGGCATAGCCGCTTATTACAGGATTAGTTTGCGTATAAGCGCCAAGCACCCTCCTTTCGATGTCCAACACCGGTACAGATGTAGCAAACACCGGCTCGCCACGCGAGAACACATGGAGTTTTTCGGCAACGCCATAAGTCAGGGGATGCGATTGTACGACATCTAACTGCATCAGCGTGCCGGGCACATAAAGTCCCTGCTTTTTCAGCTCGTCCGAAACATCGCGGAATGGCAGCCGAAACTCCTCCTTTTCACCGGCCGAATCAATGGAATGCACACCTTCGAATAGCGAAGCCGAGGCTCCCCACGAAACAATCAGGCCACCCTGATCCACCCACTTCATCAGCTTGTTGAGGCCATCTTTGCCCATTCCCTTTGCAAAACCGGGAGGAAAATTGGCCGGACTTGCATTAGCCCCTTCGCCTTGACGGCCTTCGAGCAAAACTTGTTTGGAGGCTGACGGAAATACCAGCACATTCACCCCTGAAGGCACACCTGATGCAAGATCTGCAGGCCTCAGCACCCGATACGGAATATGATACGTGTCGAAAATATACCTTGTCCAGCCTGCATCCATATCGTGAAACCAGGTTTCTACCAAACCTATCACCGGAGTCTTTATCCTTTTCATGTCCGTTTCGGGGCCTGATGCAAGCGTCTCGGGAATAAGACCTTCAGGCATCTCAACACCCTTCAACCCGGCCGACTCCACTATAAAAGTGCCGGCGGCAAAGTGTCTGCCATTTTGTACGAAAGGCGCAGAAGTCCTGTAAACCGGAATTCCTTTGTTCAACAGTTTGAAAACCAGCTGGTAGGAAGCATTATGGGCCGGATTGAGGGCAATACCCCAAGCCCTTTCAGTTTTCGGCGGGATTTGCGGATAACTTTCAATTTCTTTAAGCACAGCTTCAAGTGCAGCGATACGTTCATTAACCTCGGTGTATTCGAGCCCCATGTGCAAAGGAAGCGACCAGGAAGTAATGTCGTAAGGCCTGATAATTTCACCACCGGGCACATAACGCCTCACAGGAAACTCCTGCTTTTCCATCACCTCCTTAATGAATGCCCGGAACGGTTGGGCCAGAGGCACCACCAAGCTTCCTTCGGGATACAGGGTGTTTGCATGACGAACCTCGCTCGTTGTCATCCAAACCCTTACGCCATGCTCACGAAGCAATTGCAAAAGAAAATTAAGTTCGCCCGGATCATGCTGTCCAGGAGGCAGCACGTAGTAAAACGGCGCCTGGGTTCGGCCGGTCTCAACCATCTTGGCCGTTAGGTCGTGCCTGAAACGCAATATTCTTTCACGATGCAGAGAGGCTGTTTCGACAATGGCCCACATCGAGCTGATTTCGTATTGCACGATATCCGCCAGACGCCACCAGCCACCCGGCCATGGATCAGGCATATTGACACTTTTCTTGTATTCGCCAAGTCCTTTGCCAATCACGCCAATCTCTTGTTTCTCAACATAAATCGGCGTAGCCAGATGCGCTGATGCGGCTTCGGTAAGCATGCCTATGGTATTTTTCCAAAGGCAGGTTTCGGTATGCCCGGGCCAGTAATCGTCGAACAAATAACGCTGTGTGACGCCCTTAAGACTATCGGCGGTCATGCGTTTGATCATGGCTGCACCAAAAACACCCATCCAGTTGATTAAGCCGGCATCAATATTTTCGGCAATAGGGTCGTGTGGCGGTGGAACAAAATATCGCACGCCTGTGGCTCCCATCTGATGCTTCTCGACCATAACCTGCGGAAACCACTCGTGGCTGAACATTCGGCTGATGGCGCGTGTATCGTCCTGCGTGAGCATAACAAAATCACGGTTGTTATCGTGGCCGATGTATTTATGGTAAACACCCGGCATTTGGCTCCGCTCATATTTGGTGCCCTTATACTTCAGGTAATGTTCTACCACCATTTCCATTCCATCAGGGTTATGGCTGGGCACCAGCATCACTACGGTGTTTTGAAGCCACATAAGCTTGGCAGGATCGGTAGTAACCGCCAAATCGTAGGCCATCAGCGGAACCGCCTGCGAAGGTCCAACCTCTGTGGAATGCATCGACATGGTGGCCACCACAAACACTTTACCTTCGCTAACCATTTTCTCCAATGCTTCGGCAGGAATATCCGGATCAAGTGCAAGCCTGCGGTTTATCTCCTTAAGCTCCTCAAGCCTGTCAAGGTTGGATGAAGAAGAAATCAGCAACACATATATCTCTCTGCCCATCGGTGAGCGGCCGATGGAAACCAATTTGAGCCGATCCGACTCCTGCTCAATTCGTTGCAAATAACCTATCAGGCTTTTGTAGGAGAAAAGCTGTCGGTCGTCGCCCGGCTTGAAGCCAAACCATGATTCAGGGCTGGTGATCTGCTGCGGCTGCAGATGTGTACATGCAAGCAACAATATCAGCAGAAAAAACAGACGCTTCATCATAATAATCAATTAAGGCTAAGCTGAATTTGAGCACCCAACGAATCAGCCCACTGAATAATCATGCTTCGATCAGGCCCACTGAGTTTAGCTTCGCTATGCATGAGTAAATAAATGGCCGGCGGCATCTCGGCTTCCTGGAGCACCTCTTTAATCTCGCGCAAATGATGAAGCCGTTCTTCCTTGTCGTAAACTAACCATTTGGAGAAGTCGAGGTGTTTTTTTCCATCTTTTACATGCTGGCCAATCATCCACGAAACAGGCGCAATGCTGGCATACCATGGATAGGCCGTTCGGTCGGAATGACAGTCGTAACAGGCCGTTTTAACCAGGCGCACAAGCTCGGGATTCGTTTCGGTAAGATAGAAAACATCGTAACGGCTTTCGACGGTAGCCAGATTGCGTTCGGGCCGGATAAACTGTATGATTCCGAATACAAACAGGATAACAATAATGACAATATACTTACGCATCACTTTATGGTTTTTGGACACGCCAAATGTACATGATTAGTGTATTAAAAGCACACATTTCTACAGGTAAAGCCTTACTGCTTCAGCTTTTGTCGTAAAATAAACGGGCAAAAGGTCAGGGTTTGGTTGACGAAAATCAAAATAGCCGTTTAAATCAGCTTCCATCAATATAAAAGCCCTCACAGGATTGTGAGGGCTTTTCGTCGGAGCGGCCCGACTCGAACGGGCGACCGCTTGCACCCCATGCAAGTATGCTAGCCAACTGCACCACGCCCCGATGCATTTTTGCGGTGCAAAGATAATATGTTTTACCTGAGCCCGCAAGAGATTTTATAATAGGCAATGCATACGGTTATCCACGAACCAATTATCCGGTATTGCCATAGCCAAACGCTTTTTTAATATCAAAAATTCATGTATCTTTGAAGCGCTTAAATATCACCATTAATACTGCAGGACATATTGTCAGGCAAACAAAAGATTTATGCTAAAAATACTTTTGGGGTGTATAGTGGCACAATTTTCGCCAAAAATTCATCAATGAAAAATTTAAACGCATGAGTACAAATCCACAGCATGTAGAATGTTTGATAATCGGTTCAGGTCCGGCAGGCTATACCGCCGCCATTTATGCAGCCAGAGCCGATATGCACCCCGTGATGTATCAGGGCACTCAACCAGGCGGTCAGCTCACAACAACCACCGAAGTAGAGAATTTTCCGGGTTATCCTGATGGAATAACAGGACCTGAAATGATGGAACAACTTAAGCTTCAGGCCGAACGCTTTGGTACTGATGTTCGCTGGGGCATGGTGACCGAAGTTGACACTTCAGAACGACCTTTCAAAGTAAAAGCCGATGACGGCGCCTTGATACTTGCCGAAACCATCATTATAGCCACAGGAGCAACAGCAAAATACCTTGGTTTGCCCTCGGAGGAGGAATTTAAAGGCGGTGGCGTTTCGGCTTGTGCTACATGTGACGGATTTTTTTACAAAGGCAAAGATGTGGCTGTAGTTGGCGGCGGCGACACTGCTGCCGAGGAAGCCACCTATCTGGCCAAGCTATGCCGTAAGGTTTACCTGATTGTCCGGCGCGACGAGCTTCGTGCCAGTAAAGCCATGCAAAAGCGTGTGATGAATACCCCCAACATCGAAATTTTGTGGAACCACGAAACCAAAGAGCTATTTGGCGAAAAATCAGGATTCATGAAAACCCTGAAAGGTGCTGTGCTGAAAAATAATAAAACAGGCGAAGAACGTGTAATCGATATCGACGGATTCTTTGTCGCCATCGGGCACAAGCCCAATAGCGAGCTTTTCGCAGGCGTTCTGGACATGGACGAAACCGGGTACATCATCACCAAACCCGACAGCACAGCCACTAATATTCCCGGCATATTTGCCTGCGGCGATGTGCAGGACAAGGTATTCCGACAGGCTGTTACAGCTGCCGGAACAGGCTGTATGGCGGCGCTCGAAGCCGAACGCTTTCTGGCCGCACAAAACGACTGATTAACTCATACAGGTTTCCGGAATAAGCTGCTCTTGAGGGCAGCTTTTTTAATTTAATTGAGGAGGCAATCTACTGTTAATATATTAACAATAGAAAGGGATAATGCTTACCTTTGCCGCCTGACGCAAGGATTGCGAAACCCCGGATCAAAACCTCCGTAATATGTTGAAAACCAAACCTTATATCCTTTTTCTGTTAGCTGCATTCCTGCTCTTTACATGCCTCGTTTGTCAGTCGCAGGAACAAAACAAAATAACTTTTAAGCCCTACGGCTTCGTAAAATTTACGGCCTGGTTCGACTCTCGTCAGGTGGACGGCAATCGCGACGACCTCATGCTTTTTTATCCACTTAACAGGAATATTGGCCAGGACGGCAAAGACCTCAATGCACGTCATTCTATGAATTTCAGCGCCATGAGCACCAGAGCAGGTATCAGGCTTGGCGGACCTGATGCTTTTGGCGCAAAAGCAACAGCACTTATCGAGGCCGACTATACCGGTGCAGGCGCCACCATGTCGAACACTTTCCGGCTTCGGCACGCCTACCTCAACCTCAGGTGGAACAACACTGAACTGCTCGTCGGTCAATACTGGCATCCTATGTTTGTGCCCGAAGTATTTCCTGACCTGTATTCACTCAACACCGGAGCACCCTTTCAGCCGTTCATCCGAAATCCACAGATAAGCTTTCGGTATTACGCCGGCAAACAGCGCTTTGAAGCCAGTCTCCTGACTCAGCGCGACAACACCAGCGATGGCCCTTTGGGCCGCAGTCCGGTTTACCTGAAAAATGCCGCCCTTCCAAACATACACCTTCAGTGGCAGTTTAAAGAAGATGCTCTGGTGATTGGAGCAGCTTATGATTACAAGCGCATTATGCCCATCATCAGCACCGGCATGCTTGTATCGACAAGAGAAACCGTTGAGGGTCATTCGTTTATGGCATTTGCCAAAACCGGCACCAACGATTGGAACTGGCGCTTCAAAGCCATATACGGTCAAAACCTCACCGAACATCTGCTTCTGGGCGGTTATGCTGAGCGTGCAATACAGCCGGCTACAGGTATTAAAACTTACACACCGACAAATCACCTTTTTCTGTGGTCGGAATTATGCTTTGAGTATCAACAGTTTCATTACGGGCTATTTGCCGGATATGCCAAAAATTATGGTACCAGCCATCCAAACCGTGGTATATATTTTGCAAAAGGCCACAACATAGACCAATTGATGCGGTTCTCGCCGATTATCAGTTATCAGTCAGGACCGGTGAAGCTTGCCGGAGAGCTGGAATACACAAGAGCGTATTATGGCACACCGGACGAACAAGGAAAAGTGAAGCAAACAAGGGCCATAGGCAATGTGCGGCTGACCGCTGCGGCGATCTACATTTTCTGAGTCAAGCGCCATTACAACGATAATTTTCGTTAAATGCTGCTACGGACTTAGCGTAAAGCACTATTTTTACTGGAGTAATATACCACATGCAGATGATAGATCTTTCGTGCACCTATATGGGCATACCACTGCGAAGCCCCATTATAGCCGCAAGCTCCGGCTTTACCGATTCACCGGTTAAAATCAGGCACCTTGAGCAGCAAGGCATAGGCGCTGTGGTGCTGAAATCGGTTTTTGAGGAGGAAATCATACACGAATACCATCATGTGTTGCGTGAAGAGGCTGACAAAACAGGAAGAGAAGAGTTTCTTGATTACCTTGACGTAAGGCTGCGCCGCGAGACTCTTGACAAATACCTGCAACTGATACACGAGTCGAAAAAAACTGTTGACATACCCATCATTGCCAGCATCAACTGCAAATCAGCTTATGAGTGGATGACCTTTGCAGAAGAGATTGAGAAAGCCGGGGCCGATGCCCTGGAACTCAATGCTTTCATCATGCCTTCGACCCTTGGACGAAGCAGCGAAGACAATGAGAAAATCTATTTTGAAATCGTAAAACAGGTGAAGCGAAGGATTAACATCCCTATTGCGCTCAAAATCAGCTATTATTTTTCGAATCTGGCCCAGTTTGCCATTGATCTTTCACATAGCGGCATCGCGTCGTTGGTATTGTTTAACAGGTTTTACAGCCCTGATATTGACTTGGATAAGTTGCAGGTTAATCATGGCCATGTGCTGAGTAGTCCGGGCGAGCTGAGCATGCCGCTTCGTTGGATTGCCATGCTTCATGGCAGGCTTTCGTGCGATATGGCCGGCTCTACAGGTGTTACCGATGGCAAGGCCGTTGCCAAACTGCTACTCGCCGGAGCATCAGTGGTTCAGGTGGCCAGTGCCTTTTACCGTCACGGCATTGGCTACGCCTCGGTGATGCACAACGAGCTTCGCGAATGGATGGAACAGCATGGCTTCACAAATATCAATGCCTTTGCAGGGATGCTCAGTCAGAAAAAAATTGCCGATCCGGCCGTGTACGAAAGGGTTCAATTCATGAAATACTTCAGTGACAAAGACACACTTTAATAACTACAACTCAATGAACAGCGAAAATCAGGAACGACTTATTCATGAAGCTTTTAAGCCTAAAACGTGGAGCGAGATCAAATCGCACGACTCATGGTCAGTATTCAAAATCATGGCCGAGTTTGTGGATGGTTATGAAAAATTATCCAAGATTGGCCCTTGTGTAGCCATTTTTGGTTCGGCACGCACCAAACCCAGTCATAAATACTATCGTCTTACAGAAGAGATTGCCTACTTACTGACAAAAAAAGGCTTCGGCATCATTACAGGAGGTGGCCCCGGTATTATGGAGGCGGGCAACAAGGGTGCTCATTTTGCCGGAGGCAAATCGGTGGGGGTGAACATCGAACTACCACATGAACAATATCCAAACCCCTTTATCGACCCAGACAAGTATATTGAACTACAGTATTTTTTTGTCCGAAAAGTGATGTTTATGCGCTATTCCCAGGGTTATATTGTTCTACCCGGCGGATTTGGCACCATGGACGAACTTTTCGAAGCCATCACACTCATTCAGACGCAAAAGCTCGTGAAGTTCCCCATAGTGCTGGTGGGCAGGGATTATTGGTCTGGGCTCATCGATTGGATTATGAAGGTGATGCTGGCCGAACAAAATATCTCGCAGGATGATATGGAAATCTTCCGTTTGGTTGATACTGCCGAAGATGCGGTAAAAATTATCGAAGACTTCTATAACAAGTACGCCCTCAAGCCCAACTTCTGATGAAGCCTTGTTCGACCAGTCTTGCGCTGGAGCTGCTACCCATTGAACAGGATGGTTACCATTTGCTTGTAAAAGGCCGCATCAATGGCAAAAAAGCCAATTTTCTGGTTGATACGGGAGCATCGCGAACGGTGTTCGACGAAAAGGAGATTATGCCCTATCTGAACAACGCCAGCTTCGAAGACAACGAAAAACTCTCGACAGGACTGGGAACGAGCGAGATGCCAAGTATGGTAACAGTTATTGAAAACATAAGATTCGGCCGACTCAATATCAAAGAGTATCCCTCAGTGATCATCGACCTTAGCAATGTGCATAAGTCCTATGATTTATTAGGATTACCGCGAATTGTGGGCGTATTGGGTGGCGATCTGCTGTATCAATATCAATGTCGAATTGACTATAGCAAGATGCGAATCCGCTTTTTTTACGTTCCGACGCCATGAATCAATCTCAAAGGCTATTTTAAAAGTCTGGCACGCAAGATGCGCCCGTCGGGTAAAGCAATTTCAACGATATACATTCCGGATGAGAGGTGCGATACATCAAAACTGCCTCCCGCACTGCCTATAATCACAGACAAGGACTGCAAGATCATGCCTTTCGAGTCAATTAACCTGAGTGACGCAGTACCATCTATTCGCTCATCGGTGCTGAAGCGCACCAAGCTTATGGCTGGATTGGGCCACAGATGAAGTTTGGGCAGCCTTCTCTCCTCGACGCCTGGCAAAACCGTGGCATTGGCATTCCAAAGTTCGAGGCCACCACTGAAGTTACCGGTAAGCATCTGCAGTTTCTGGCTGTTGCTGAGCCTGCCAATGGCGGCAGCTGACCGAAATCCTGTTTCGACCTTTGTAATGGTGCTATCGATGATGCTAAACCAATCATTAACCGCTGTGAAGTTGCCGTTCACATTGCCACGAATTCCATCATAGAGCCAGACTTTGCCACTTTCGCTCCCACAAACCAGCATTGGCTGACCATTTGGAGCAACAAAACCCTGAGGCACACTAAAGCCATCAAATGATACATTGTAGTCGGTAACGTCTATCCCTCCAAGATTATTCTTAATAAGCTGAAATCCAAGCGAATCACCAATAAGCTGCCCTTTGTAGAAGATAATTCTGCCATTGCGGGAGCCAATGAGCAGGTCGGTAATGCCATCCTCATCCAGATCGAAAAAAGCCGGTGCTGACCACGGTGGTGTTTGAATATTTCCAAAATTGGTACTGCGCAACGCCCATTGTCCGGCCGATGTCTGGGCCACATGGATCAGGCCGCCGTTTTCGCTTCCGACGAGCATATCGGCCAAACCATTGCCGTTCAGATCGGCAAAGGCAGGTACAAGGCCCTTGCGTCCTAATGCTGATAACCCGGCCAGATCAGTCAGCGTGCACGTGAACGAAATACCATCAGGGGCTACGGTCTGCGAAAAAACATGAATCGATGATTCGTATGCAGAGTTGAGGGTGTTGCCCACATACCAGGATCGTACATACCGACCAATATTGCCAACGATGATATCGTTAAGTCCATCGCCATCAAGGTCATAAATCACCGGGTAGGCTCCCGAACCCAGATCGATTGTTTGCTCCTGCAAAAAGCGCCTGGTGTGCAACCGGAATAAAGGCTGTGACTCGCTGCCTTCGTTAAGGTAGAGCCATATGCTGGCATAATTTTCCGTTACATTGTAATTAGGGTCGAAAGGCGAAACAATGAGGTCCTTCAACCCGTCGTTATTCACATCAATCAAAAAAGCTGCCGGCATGGAGTAAAGCCTGACCGGGACATCATTCGATGGAAATGCGGTATCCTGTGCAACAATAAACGCCGAAGCGTTTGTTCCTTCGTTGAGGAGCAGAGTCAGACCAGGATAGTCCACATCGCCGATAAGAAGATCATGAAGTCCGTTACCCGAAAAATCATGCAACAGCATGGTAGTGCCCCTGTGCCTAAAACCATCGGTATTACGGGTAAACAAGCAGGTGTCAAGAAAAATGGTATTGCTCTCATCGCTTTCCGCAACTCGTCCCCAGCAAAAACTCGTCTTTTCGAAAACAAGTGAATCAGCTTGGCCATACATTTCCATCGACTTGTTTGTATGCTGCTCAATAAATGTGCCCAGAGCCCAGAAGGTGAGCAGGTCGAGGTCGCCATCGCCATCAAGATCGGCAATACCCAACTGGTCGGCATTGGAAGAAATAATGTTTACATATCCACCGCCCTGTAGAGAACTCAGATAGGGTTCAACCACAGGCACAAATTGCGGTACATTGGTACTGACATTCCTGAATACCCTGATGCCTGCCCAACCCGGCGAATAGGTAAACAGATCAGGTTTCCCATCTCTGTCATAATCGGCAAAAACCACCCATTCGGAAACCGGAGGGAAAAAACGCGTGTACTGTGGCGCCCAAATGTAACTGATCTGGCCCTGTAAACCTTCGTTGAGAAAACACATCCACCGGTTACCACGACGGTCGAAAACCACAAGATCATCCACTCCGTCCATGTTAAGGTCGAGTGCCGCAAACTGGCAAGCATCCATACCGCCGGTCCATGGAAAACTTAACAAAATACGGTCAGCACTCACTTTCCATTGATCTGGCTGAGCTTCAGCAGGCACTGCTGTGGCCAATGACAATGCGGCAATCAGAAATATGATGGAAAAGTGCTTTAATGGCATACTTACAAAGATAGACAATAGAAGCACCCTATTCCCGGACGCAGTCGTGCATCCGGTTCGAATTTGCGAAGTATTCGTAATTTTACCATAAAAACATCCATGCCCCGTATTCTTATCATTGACGACGAAGCCAGCATCCGCCGCACCCTGCGCGAAATTCTGGAATACGAAAAATATAAAGTTGACGACGCCGCCAATGGCCCCGATGGTCTGGCGCTGGTCAGGGAACAGGAATACGATGTAATCCTGTGCGATATCAAGATGCCGGATATGGACGGCATCGAAACGCTGGAAGCCATAAAACAACTTACTGAAACAGCGGTGGTGATGATTTCGGGGCACGGCACCATCGAAACTGCTGTGGAGGCCATCAAGAAAGGTGCTTACGACTATATCTCCAAACCGCCCGACCTTAACAGGTTGCTTATCACCTTGCGCAATGCCATGGACAAATCCCGTCTGGTAAGCGAAACCAAGGCACTGAAGAAGGTGGTGAGCAAACAATACGAAATGGTTGGTCGTTCGGCAGTCATTACCGAAATCAGGGAAATGATCGAAAAAGTAGCCCCTACCAATGCACGTGTGCTCATCACCGGCGAGAATGGCACAGGCAAGGAGTTGGTGGCCAGGCAGGTGCACGAACTGAGCAACCGTGCCCATGCGCCGTTTATCGAAGTAAATTGTGCTGCCATTCCTTCGGAGCTAATCGAAAGTCAGCTGTTTGGTCACGAAAAGGGCTCGTTCACTTCAGCCATTAAACAGCGTAAGGGCGACTTTGAACTGGCACATGGCGGCACGCTTTTTCTTGACGAGATCGGCGATATGAGTCTTGCCGCACAAGCAAAAGTGCTCAGGGCGCTGCAAGAGAATAAAATCACCAGGGTTGGGGGCGAGAAAGAGATTCCGGTGGATGTGCGCATCCTGAGCGCCACCAACAAGAACCTGCACGAAGAAATAAAGGCAGGTCGCTTTCGCGAGGATCTTTATCACCG
Organism: Bacteroidales bacterium; assembly: GCA_035325985.1. Lineage (GTDB taxonomy): Bacteria > Bacteroidota > Bacteroidia > Bacteroidales > F082 > JALNZU01. The sequence goes on along the minus strand of DAOKYW010000011.1, from coordinate 5,503 downwards.
GCTAAGTGTAATTGTAATCCATGTTCCGCCCTTGCGTGAGCGTTCTGATGACATACCGTTGCTTGTCGCCCATTTTACCGGACTAATCTCGCAACGTATGGGCAAGCCGCCGGTAAGGTTTACAGATGATGCCCTTTCAGAACTTCAGCAATATCAGTGGACCGGCAATATCCGCGAGTTGCATAATGCCGTTGAGCGGCTGGTGATTCTTTCGGGTCAAACTATAACGCGCGAAGATGTGGTCAGGTTTGCCCGGCCATTCAACGGGTAAATCGGAATTTTTACATGATGGCGCCAAACTTGCCGTATATTTGCAGTGGCACAGTATTTGATATATTGACGCATCACCACGGGACTGACAGGTTTTGACAGCAAGCAGAGTGGTTGTGTAAGCATGCCGAGCCTTGCGATGACGCTCGTAAAACTTGATCGCGAACAACAATTGGCGAAACTAACTACGCTCTCGCTGCTTAATCGAAGCACAGTAGATTGAAGCTTAATCTTGTTACATGTAACAAGACGAGACATCCTGCAGGTGGAGATGCCCGATTCCGGCCTGAGCACAGGGTGCACATCAAGTTTGGGATAGTCAGGCTGAAGCTTCGGCAGCCTGATGAAATTCAGAAGATAAGACAAGGTTCCGGATGCCGATTTCCAGGCCTTGTACGAAAAACAACAATCGGCTAAGCATGTAGAAAGCCCGGTTGCTCCTTGTTTGGACGCGGGTTCGAATCCCGCCAGTTCCACAAAACCCCTGATAATCAGGGGTTTTTATATTTAAATTTAGATCAAATAAAATGGCCGCCCGGTATCCGGGCGGCCATTCTTTCTATTTCAAATCCAACATCTTACTCATCCCACCAAACCTTATTGGTTACGGTGAGCCCTGCAGGCATATTGGGATTATAGAGTCGCTCATCAGTAGGATAGAGATAGCGGCGAGGCGTTTGGTTGCCTACAATACCGGCAGGCAGTGCAAGTGTAGGCATGCCGGTACGACGCCAGTCAACCCACGTTTCGGAGCTCATAAACATGGCAATGTATTTGCCGGTCATGATTTTCTCCATCGTGATCGAGGTAGATGTTTCGGCTGCATTTACAGCTTCCCAGGCTGCATCGCTCACACCGTGTTTGGCAAGGGAGGCCTTAACAGCATCGTTGTAAGCTGTGGCAGACCGCGCTTTGTCTGTATCGAAGAAAGCTTCAGCCTCGATGAATTTCACTTCAAAGAAGTTCATCAGGTACACGGGAGAGTTGTTGGCGGCATAGGCAGGTCCGATCCATGCAGCGTTGACATTGTTTTCGCCCGGGCCGGAACCAACATAGTCAGCAGCGGTCTTTTTGTCGAAGTAGCGAGGGAGTCGTGGGTCGTTGGTAGCCTTCATGAGGTCAACAATGCGCTTTCCAACACGAATGTCACCGCGCTGCTGGTCAAACTGGAAACGCGGGTTATTGGCTGAAGCAGCAGTAGCAAAGTTGATCTGGAAGTCGTTGGCATTTTCTGAGATCAGACCACCCTGATTGATTAGATCACGTACAGGACCGTATCCATTCTTTTTAGAAAGGTGGAGGGCATAGCGAACCTTAAGTGATTTGCCAAGGGCAACCCATTTTGCAGCATTACCACCATAAACCAGGTCGGCTGTGCCCGGAACCGGAGCTCCAACGGGTGAAGCAGCGCTCAGTTTGGCGATGCCTTCATCCAGCAAAGTGTTGATGGTCTGATAGAGTTTTTGCTGATTGTCATACTTAGGTGTAAGGTTGCCGGTTTCGCCTTGCAGAGCATCGCTGTAGGGAGCATCGCCCCACACATCGGTAATCATGCCCAGGGTATAAGCCGTCATGATTTTGCCTACGCCTTCAAAATGCGGAGCATTCTGATCGATAGCCTTTTTCACAAGGATGTCGAGATTCTTAAGTATTTCGGCATAGAGGGTATTCCAGAGGTTATTCTGGTCCGATTCGAGAACGGAATAGCGCTCAAGCGCAGCCGACTGGCGGTCAACACCGGAGAGGTGCTGCATCCAAATGCCCGAAACACGGCTATGGTCGCCACCAATCACATAACCAAGTCCGCCCTGAGTCGAAGGCAGCAACAGTGCCATCGACACATCTGCAGGGTTATTGGGGTTCTTGTTAATGTCCGTATCAATCCATTTCTTGCAGCCCGAAATCATCACTGCAATCAACAGAAACAGACTAACGCTTTTGATGATATTGTGTCTCATTTTCTTATTATTTTTCATGTTAGTGTTTTGTCAACTTTGGTGACTGATTACAACGTGAGGCGGAGGCCTATGGTGTAACTCTTCACACCGGGCATGTTGAAGTAATCGAGGCCCTGACCGTTACCGGCGCCGATAAGGCTGGTTTCGGGGTCAACACCTGTGTAGGGAGTACTTAGCCAAAGGTTACGTCCGGTAGCAAAAAGCTCAGCAGAATTCAGGAAAGTCTTTTTAAGCAGGTTACGGTTCAGCTGATACGAAAGGGTGAGTTCGCGGAGGCGCACCCAGTCGGTGCTTTCCACAAACTGTCCGGCAGGGCCTGTAAAGCCGCTGCCTTCACCATTGCGATACCAGTCAATGTCTTTGGCAACCTTGATATCATTAGGTTGTCCGTTGGACATCTTTACGCCATCGAACACGTAAATAGCACCATCACCGCGTGATTCAGTGTCCTTGTGTGTACCAAAGAAATACATGGCGCCTTTGGTACCATTCCACATTTTGCCACCTTGTTTGATGTCAAAGAGGAAGCTGAGTGTAATCCCTTTCCAGCTAAGGCTGTTGTTGATACCCATTGTCCAGTCGGGCATAACGTTGCCGAGGTTTGTTTCGTCTTCCGAGCTTTCGGGGTAGCCATAGTTCCACGCATTCGGGTCGTCAACTATCAGGATGTTGCCATTGGCATCGCGTTTCCAGTCGTTTCCGAAAATGCTGCCATAGGATTGACCAACAACGGCACGGGTCTGCGATCCGACGAAACCGGCAAGGAATACGTTATCAACGCCTTCGGCCAGTTCTTTAACTTCGTTCACGTTCTTGGTAAAGTTAACATCAATAGCCCAGTTCAGGTTTTTGTTTTGCACAGGCACACCTCTGAGCATAAGCTCAATACCCTTGTTAACCATAGTTGCGGCATTAAGATTGGCCGCATAATAGCCCGACGACTTGGCAATGGGCACTGCGAGAATTAGTTTCTCGTTCTTGTTGTCATAATAGGTGAAGTCTAATCCTAAACGATTTTTGAGGAACTTGAGGTCAAAACCCACTTCGAAAGATTTCATCAATTCAGGTTCGAGCTCACTGTTGGGCAGGGTGGTTGATAGTGCAAATCCAGGAACGCCGAGAAATGGGAAGCTGATACCATCGGTCCATCCATCAGCGAAAGCTGCGCCGCCAAAGCTTGATAAAGTAGCATAAGCAAAGGCGTCGTTGGCAATGATGGCATAAGAAGCCCTGAGTTTACCGTATGGCAGGATGCTGTTTTCTTTAAGCGCCGGTAGCTCGGTAAATACGAACGAACCGCTGAAAGATGGGAAGAAGAAGGAATTGTTGCCTTCGGGCAATGTGGTCGACCATTCATTGCGTCCTGTAACGTTGAAGTAGAGCATATTCTTATAGGAAACCCCGAGGTCAGCAAAGAGTGCTGCGGTGCGCTTCTTGCTTTTCGATTCGCGGGTGATATGGGTTGCAGCGTTCGAAAGGTGGTAAAACTCCGGAACTGTCAGGTTATCTCCCTGAACATACAGATTTTGGAAAGATGTCTGGAACATGTTCTGGCCAAGCAGTGCATTGAACGTAATATCCTCATTAATTCTTCTGTTGATGGCAAAAAGAAGGTCGGAGTTAATATCCTGCACAAAAAACTGCTCTTCATAAATTCGGCCGTTTGGAGCGGTACGCGAACCACGGGCAAAGTACTGCTTACGGCGATCACTATACCAGTCGGTACCAATACGGTAGGTAACTGTGAGCCACTCATTAGCCATATAGTTAAGGGCTGTGTGGCCTGTCAGTCGGTTTACGATATCCTTGAACTGGTTCATATTGACGGTCCAGAAAGGATTGTCATATCCGCCCGTATTATAGGCATTCCGCTGCCTCCCGTCGGGGCGCATATACGATGCCCTGTTGTTAACCGGATCATCTAATCCGGCTGTAATGTCAAAGTTAGGAGGCATACGCATCAAAGCGAGCATCACACCGGAAGTGTTTGAGCCCTGTTGAATACGAATACCGCCTGAATTGGCGTAAGCAAGTCTGGTTTCGCTCTTAAACTTGTCCGAAAGTTTGCTCTCGCTTGCCAACGAAATATTAGTTCTATCAAAAGTGTTTTTTGGAACTACACCCTTATTGGTTGAATTGGCTATTGACAGATAATAGGTGTTGTTGTCGTTACCTCCGCTCAAGGCAATGGAGTTGTTGTAAGCGACCCCAGTCTGGAAAAAGTTTGCAACATTGTCGTAGCCGGGGACTGGCTTAGCACCGGCAGGTGCTCCGGCAGCAGGTACTATGTTTCCAAGAGGATAGTCGGGGTTGTTTGTTGATCCATCGAAACGAAGGTCAGCAAGGGCTGGGCCCCAAACAGCTGTTGTTGTTGGGCTGTAATTTCCTACGCCCTGAGCGTACTTCAGCTGCATCTCAGGCATTTGAGAAATCTTCTCGAAAGTAACGGAGCTATTGAATGCAACACTTGAGCGCTTACCTCCTACAGTTGAACCTTTCTTGGTGGTAATGATGACTGCACCATTGGCTGCACGCAGACCATAGAGGGCTGTTGCCGCACCGCCCTTGAGGATATTGACGCTTTCGATATCCTCGGGGTTAAGGTCAACCATGCGGTTAGAGAGTGCAACGCCAGAGAGCAAGTTATTGCTGCCATCGTCGGGATTACCCGAAGTAAGCTGCGAGTTGTCGATTGGCACACCATCAATGACGAACAAGGGCTGGTTATTGCCGGTAATCGAAGCCGTACCACGAATGGTCATAAAACTTGCGGCACCGGCGGCACCAGAAGAATTGGTGATCTGCACACCGGCAACTTTGCCAGAAAGCGCGTTGATGGGATTAGTGGCAGCCGAGCGAACGATAGCGTCCGACCCAACCGACTGCACGGCGTAGCCGAGCGCTTTGCTTTCGCGGGAAACCCCGATGGCGGTGACTACCACCTCATCAATCTGAAAAACGTCGGGTTCCATTACCACATTTATTGTGGTCTGATTCCCCAGCGCAACTTCTACAGTCCTCATCGAAATGTAGGAGAAGACCAGAGTTCGGTGCTCTGGACGCACATTAATCTGATACTTACCATCCAGGTCGGTAATTGCCCCAATAGTTGTTCCTTTTACAACAACTGTTACACCGGGAATTCCCATACCATCCTGAGAACTGGTGACTTTACCAGACACGGTTCTTGTTTGTGCGAAGGCACTGCTAATGCCGGCAGCAAGCAAGAACACCATCAATACAGCAATTTTTCTCATACTGGTGATTTTTGGTTA
>DAOKYW010000010.1:65957-105843 GCA_035325985.1 Bacteroidales bacterium | reverse complement strand
AGGGTCACACTGTTGGGCGCCGTAGTGGCCGTTAGGTTCTGTGGGGGTGGGAAAGATGATTGTACAGAACGGGCTATAAAACCGGTTCGGTCGTTGCTCCCCTTATAAGTGCCAAAAAGCACATGAGCTTGTGCAACCGGAATATTGAGCTCATAAACATTGATATAAGCTGAATCGCTTGCACTGAAGGTCTGTTCGTACGATAATGCCACAAGATCGAGCAATCCATCGCCATTCACATCGCCCAGCGAGGCTCCGTTCATAAACGTAAATCCTGTTGGCCTGAGCGGGAAGCCGTCGATCTGCTGACCATTGTTGATATTGTAGGCATGAATAAATCCCTGCCCCTGAACCATCATATTGCTGCCGAAAATCAAATCGTGCGAACCATCTCCGTTGATATCGGCAACACTGATAAAGCTTTCAAGACCGCCGGATTTGACAATGGGGAAATTGGGCATCATGGTGCCATTGGGATTGAAACCATAAAGCATGGGTTTGGGTTCTTCACCAATAGGACGGCTTGCGAAGATTTTGAAATCATTATTTCCGGTGAGATCCACTACCGTTGGTGGGGAATAGGTCCAGCTGTTCTCGTCCACAGGAACAGGCCAGCCCGCACGATATGAACCATCATGATTTCTGACATAATAATGAGGAGCATTGCCATGCGTACTGCCTACAATGCTTAGAGTTCCATTACCGTCGAGGTCAACCAGCATGGGCGACTGATACGACAGGCTGTAATCCTGAGAAAGAATGGGATAGCCAGGCTTGACTAAACCTGTCGAACCATTTACAGCAAAAAGGTTACCATTGGAAGTGCCGGCAATCACTTCCGGTACACCATCGCCATCAATGTCGCCGACCGAGGGCGTGATGGCCGGTGTTCCTCCCAGACCAAATGACCATAGTACTGTACCATCCATGCGCAAGGCGTGAAGATTGTTCGAAGTGCGTGTCTGGACGATGATCTCACGCTGACCATCATTATTAACGTCGGCCAGTGTGGGGGCACACAAAATCCAATGGCTGCTGAAACTCACAGGCCATCCCGGCATGGTATTGCCCAGTACGTCGAACAGATAAATTCTGCCATTGTTAGGAGTACCTCCGGTCACCTGAACAATTCCCACAAATCCGGCGCCATCCATAACAGCAACAGATGGCGGATAAATGGGTGTCCCTACCAGCGGTTTGCTCCATACAAGCTGACCGTTGTAGTCGAATACCCTTAATGTATTGAGCGAGGCAACAAGAATTTCCTGCTTTCCATTACCATTGAGGTCATGGAGGGTTACATTTCTGAAATTCTTGAAATTCGGATGGGCCGGGATTTTTTTGGGGAATCCGGCCATCTGATTGATCGACCTGCTTGCATCTGAATGCAGGTAAGGTGCTGCATCATCCGCCAACTCGCGGACCAATACACGCCCATCTTCACCCAGATAGGCTTGCCTGACCTGAGCGGAAAGCGAGGTTACCAGCAAGACGCAAAAAAGAGTAAGGATTTTTCTCATGATAATAGTTATTGGTTAAACATAAACATGAACAAATGTAATGATTGCCGGACAGGAATCCTAATTGGAAAAGTTATCGGTAGCGTTTTAACACAATTTAGCGGCTTGTTAACTTTTTGCCGTCAACCGAAACCGTTTGCGTAGCTCCAAACACTCTGCTTGCCTGCTTTAAAACGTTAATTTAATCTTATTGCCCTACTTTTGTGTAGAAAGCAATATTTTATAATATATTGAAAATGAGCGCTAAGGAAAGAATTTACCAGCTTTGGTCCGCCCTTTATCCACAGGAAGGCACTGACTTGCTGGACAACTTCATGAACACCCTAAAATCCAATGAAGTTGGGGATACCAACGAAGATGCCCTTTGGTATAAAGACGCCATAGTGTATTCTGTCTATGTGGATCTGTATGCAGGTAATTTTGAAGGCCTGACAGCCAAACTCAACTATTTACAAGGCCTTGGCGTGAGTTGCCTCTGGCTCCTTCCAATCCTCGACAGCCCAATGCGCGATGCAGGATTCGATATTCGCAATTACGACCTCATCCGTCACGATCTGCTCGGCCTTGAACCGGGATTCAGCCGCGAACAGCAGGAGGAAGTTTTTGGCAGGTTTCTGCACGAGGCTCATAGCCGCGGAATCAGGGTAATATTCGACATTGCCATCAACCATTGTTCGGAGGAACATCCCTGGTTTCAGGAAGCGCTCAAAAGTGAGGACAGTGCCTATCGCGATTATTTTATCTGGAGTCGCGACCCCTCTCGCTACAGCCAGGCACGCATCATATTCAAAGGTCTGGAAGATAGTAACTGGGAAAAGCGTGGCGAATGGTATTTCTTTCATCGTTTCTTCAACTTCCAGCCCGACCTCAATTACCGCAACCCTAAGGTGCTGCTCGAGATGACCTCCAATATGCTCTACTGGCAAAAGATGGGCGTGGATGGTTTCAGGGCCGATGCCATTCCGTACCTGTGGAAAGAAGAAAACACAGATTGCGAAAATCTGCCTCAGACACACCTGCTTGTAAAATTCTTCAGGGCTGTGCTGGATTATGTGAAACCGGGCACGCTGTTGCTGGCCGAAGCATGTCAAAAGCCCGCCAAGGTGGTGGCCTATATGGGTCAAGGCGATGAATGTCATGCTGCTTACCATTTTCCGGTGATGCCCATGTTCTACAAATCCATCGCCATGCACTCGGGCCAACCCATTCGGGATATCCTGAGCCCTGAGGTCACACCTCCTATTCCACCAACCGGCCAATGGTTTACTTTCCTGCGTTGCCACGACGAACTCAGCCTCGAGCTGGTTTACGTTTCGGAAGAGGACAGAAGGTATATTCACGAAAACTATTGCCACGAACCACAATGGAATTTCAGGCTGGGAGAGGGCATATCAGCCCGTCTGGCCAATCTTTTTCAGTTTGATGAGCGCCGTATCGGACTGGCATACAGCATGATGTTCTCCCTTCCCGGAACTCCGGTCATTTACTACGGTGACGAGTTTGGCAAAGAAAACGACGAAAATTATTATCGCGAAATGATTGCGGTTACCGGCAAGGACGATACCCGCTTTCTGGTTCGGGGTAAGATCAACTGGGCTTTGCGCGAAAAACAGCTTGCTGATCCTCAGACGTTTAACGCTAAAGTATTCGGCCGCATTCAGGCCATGCTCAAGGTTCGTAAACAATTCAAAGCGTTCGGAAGCGGCAGTATAGCCTTTGCCGACGTAACCAATCATAATGGTGAAAAAATGGACGAAGTGCTGGCCTATTTCAGGCAATTGGATAATGAGAAACTTCTTATTGTACAAAACCTGTCAGATAAAGCCATCACTGTATTGTTGCCGTTTGCCGACAAGTGTTCCGATCTTCTCAGCCATCGCGAAGCCACAGGTGCGCCTTTCGTAATGGAGCCTTACGGATACCACTGGTTTACTTGTAAAAACACATAGAAAAATATGCATAACCGACATTTCGATGCCATCATTTTCGACCTCGATGGTGTGATTACTCAAACAGCTTTGGTCCACAGCGCTGCATGGAAGAAAATGTTCGATGATTTTCTTCGCTGGCATGCCGATGCTCATGGCTACACATTCAGGGAGTTTACGCACAAAGACGACTACCTGCCCTATGTTGACGGAAAACCACGCTACAAGGGTGTGGCTGATTTTCTGGAAAGTCGGGGCATCAGCCTGCCCTTTGGCGAACCATCTGATGCGCCTTCCTTTGAGACGATATGTGGTCTTGGCAATCTGAAAAACGATGCCTTCAACGATGTGCTGAGGCTTGATGGTGTTCAGGTGTATGAGTCCACTGTGCGCTTAATGAAGCAACTGCGGGACGAAGGTTTGCGTGTTGGGGTGGCCTCATCAAGCAAGAACTGCGAGCTTGTGCTCGAGGCAGCCGGTTTGCTCCAATTGGTGGAAACACGCGTTGATGGTGTTGTTTCGGCCGAATTGGGCCTCAAAGGAAAGCCCGAACCCGACATTTTTACCACAGCTGCAGCCAACCTTGGCTGCTTGCCGGAGCGTTGCGTAGTGGTCGAAGATGCTGTTTCGGGCGTTCAGGCCGGCAGAGCAGGAAATTTTGGCCTGGTGCTGGGCATTGCACGCGAGGATAACACCTCTGAACTCTTCGCCAATGGCGCTGATATTGTGGTAGAAGATCTGGACAGGATAAGTCTCGACGAAATCGACCACTGGTTTGAAAAGGAGCTTGAAGCCGACCAATGGAGCATCACCTATCACGACTACGACCCCAAAAAGGAGCGCTCGCGCGAAGCACTGCTTACGGTGGGTAACGGCTACTTTGGCACTCGCGGCGCTATGGAGGAAACCTCGGCCAATAAAGTGAATTATCCCGGAACCTACATGGCCTCGATGTATAACAGACTCATCACCAATGTTGCAGGCCGGGATGTTGAAAATGAGGACTTTGTCAACCTGCCCAATTGGCTGCCCGTGACCTTCCGCATCGAGGGCGAAAAGTGGCTCGATCCCAATACGTTCCATATCGTGAGCATCCGACGCTCCATCCGTTTTGATAACGGACTGCTCGAGCGTAAAATGGTGGTGGAAGATCATCAGGGCAGGCGCACAGCTGTTGTTTCTCATCGATTCGCCAGTATGCACAATCCACTGCTGGCTGCCATGAAATACACCGTCATCCCCCTCAATTACAGCGGACAAATCGAAATAAAAAGCACTATCGACGGACAGCTGATTAATGCCGGCGTGGAGCGATATAAATCGCTGAATCAGCAGCATCTGCATCCGCTGACGCAGGGCGTGGAAAAAAATAAAATGTTTGTGCTGGCCGAAACAACACAATCAAAGCATAAGATTTGTGTGGCAGCCATTCATCATTGTGGAGGGCGGCAGGCTGCATACGAAAGCGGCAATGGAAGTGTTTCGTGCAGTTTTTCGGTGCAGGCAAAGGCCAGCGAATCAATAGTTCTCGAAAAAATTGTTTCGCTGTGCAGCGACAAGGAAAGCTTTATTGAAGATGCGCTTTCGAGCTCCCTGAATAGCCTTAAGGAACAAATGCATTTCGATGGCTTGCTCGAAGAAAGTACGGCCATTTGGAAGCAGATCTGGCAGAAGTCGGACATTGTATTGCATGGCGACCGTTTTTCGCAAAAGCTGCTGCGCCTGCATATTTATCATTTGTATGTGTCCATGTCGCCACATAACACAAAGCTGGATGCCAGCATCACCGCACGTGGGCTGCATGGTGAGGCATACCGCGGGCATGTTTTCTGGGATGAGCTATACATCCTTCCATGGTATGACTTCCAACTGCCCGAGGTGGCTAAATCCATGCTCATGTACCGCTATCGTCGCCTCGATGCTGCGAGGGCCTACGCCCGTCAGCATGGTTACAAAGGTGCAATGTATCCGTGGCAAAGCGGAAGTGATGGGCGCGAGGAAACACAGGTAGTGCACCTTAATCCGCTCACCGGTGAATGGGGCGACGACCACAGCTCGCTTCAGCGGCATGTATCGCTGGCCATAGCCTACAACATCTGGGACTATTGGTGGATTACCGGCGATCAGGCCTTTGTGCGGAGTTATGGCCTCGAAATGTTTCTCGAGATTGCCCGTTTCTGGGCAAGCAAAGCCCGCTTCGATGAAAAATGCGGCCGGTACAGCATCGAAGGTGTGATGGGCCCCGATGAGTTTCACGAGCATATGCCCGACAGCGATAAAGGCGGACTCAAGGATAACGCCTACACCAACATCATGGTGGCCTGGCTGTTCGGAAAAGTGCCTGAGCTTGTGGCTGTAGCCGGCGAAGATAAGGCGCATAAGCTTGGATTCAGCCGGCAAGAACTGGAACTTTGGGATAACATTCGGCACAAACTCAACCTCGTTATCAACAACGAAGGCATCATTGCACAGTATGATGGTTATTTCCAACTCGACGAACTCGACTGGGATGCCTACCGCAGGCGCTATGGTAATGTTTACCGGATGGACCGCATCCTTAAGGCCGAAGGCAAATCGCCCGATCACTACAAAGTGGCCAAACAAGCCGATACCCTGATGGCTTTCTACAACCTCAACAAGGAGGAAGTGGATGAGTTGCTCCACGCAATGGGCTATCAGTTGCCTGACGATTATCTTGAGCGCAATCTGCGCTACTATCTGGCCCGAACCTCTCACGGCTCAACCCTGAGCAGGGTAGTGCACGCACGTTTGGCTGCCATGGTTAACGACAATGCGCTCAGCCTTGAACTTTACAACGATGCACTTGCAAGCGATTACAACGATATTCAGGGCGGCACCACAGGCGAAGGAATTCATGCGGGCGTCATGGCCGCCACGGTACTGGTAGCCATCAACACCTTTGCCGGACTCAACTTCAGGCAGAAACAACTGCACCTGGAGCCTAACCTGCCTGAAAAATGGAAGCAAATGAAATTCGGAATAAGCTTCAAGGGCACGCGCTACAGCTTCGAGATCGGCCAACACCACTGCAGGATAATGACCGATAAAAATTCGGATATCTTTGTAAAGGGCAGGAAAGTCAGCTTACTTGCTCACGAGTGGCAACAAGTTGAATACTAATGTTATAAAAAGGATCGCACATTATGCTTAACGATAAAATTACCGTTACACGCAAACACGAGCAGGCAGCTGATGTGGTGATAGATGAACTGGAGCGCGTGCTTCAGCCAAAATTTATCGTCACCATCGGTGGCGAAGTAGGTTCGGGAAAATCCACCCTGGCTTATGCCATTGCCATGCGTCTGAAGAAAAAGGGCATCATCAGTAAAATCATTGACCTCGACGATTTCTACAAAATCCCGCCCAAAGAACGCAAAGCATGGCGACGGCTCCATGGCATCGAAAGTGTAGGCCCTGACGAATACGACTGGCACAAGATCAACCTGGTGATCGACGACTTTTACAACGATCGTGAATCCACCATGCCCTGTGTTGATCTGATTACCGATGATGTAGATACCCTGATAACCCACTTCGAAGGTGTTGATTTGCTGATCGTTAATGGCCTTTATGCTACAAAGATCAAACAATCCAATCTTAAAGTGTTTATCGAACTCACCTTCGACGAAACCAAGGAAGCACAGATTTACAGCGAAAAGGAAGAGATGACCGAATTCAGACGTCAGATCCTTGAGCGTGAGCACGAGATGGTACAATCCCTTAAGCGTGGTTGTCAGCTGTTCTTCGATTTCGACCGCACCTTAGATAAATATCATTTATAAGTTATAACTGAAAAATATGCTTGGAGACGTTTTGCTCATCGACGAAAAACACCGCATAGCCGGTGAAATCATCATGCAGATGATTCTGGAAAACCGCAAACCCAAAATGATGGTAGCCATATCGGGCGAGTCGGGCTCCGGAAAATCGGAGCTTGCCCATGTGATTGCCAAAGGCTTGCGTAAGCACGGCATTATGGCCAAGCCACTGCATATCGATAACTACTACCGTATTCATCCACTTGAACGCACCCAATGGCGCCTCGAAAATGGTATAGAAAATGTTGTCGGCCCCGGCGAATACGATTGGGATACGATATTGCGCAACGTGGCTGAGTTCAAGAGCGGCACTGTTTCCACCGGCCCTTGTGTGGACCTGGTGACCGAACAAATCGATCAGCTCACCACCGACTACAGCGTCATCGATATGTTAATCATCGACGGGTTGTACGCCATCAAAGTGCCCGATGTTGACCTCAGGGTGTTTATCGAGCTCACTTATCACGAAACCAAAAAGGCACAAGTGGTGCGCGGCAAGGAGCCTCAGAATGAGTATCGTATGCGCGTGCTCGAAAAAGAACATCAGGAGGTGCAGGCACTCAGGCCAACAGCCGATGTGTTTATCAGCAAGACTTACGAGGTGCGAAAGGCATAGTAGTCAGTATGGCCATTGTCTTGCCAAAGGCCACAGAAACACCTTTGGATATACTGCTTCGCTTTCAAAAACTGTCTTGTTTCGCCAGGCAAAATATCAGGCATGCCGCAAAGGCATTAAATATAATCCTCAGCAGACCTTTTGCGCACATTCGCTGACTGTATGAAGCGAAAGTGATTCCGACTTTTCTTTTGTCTGGAAAATATCGGCTTTGCGGTCCCTAATAGATTGTTTGGCTGATTATTAGATCCGGGAGTTGGCTGTTCACTTGAATCAAAACCCATAATGTTTTGACAATTCCGATAATGCTTTATCGATGTTTACATGGTCGGCACGCAGAAACTTGATAAGCGGGCACAACAGAAGAAAAAAAACGCACTAATCTTTTTGTGCCTGATAAAAGGTGGCAATTCCAAAAGTCAGTCTTTGCTGTTGTATGCGGGAAAAGCCCGCAGCCTCCATTCGATCCATGAAAGCCTTTCCCTCCGGAAAAACATGCACCGATTCGGGTAGATAGGAATAAGCGCCTTTATCCTTGGAAAACAACCGGCCCAAGGTAGGCAGGATGTTACGAAAATAGAAATGATAGAGCTGCTTGACCGGAAACTTGTTGGGTATTGAAAACTCCAGCACGGCCACCATGCCGCCTTTCCGGGTAACGCGGTACATTTCGCGCAGGCCGCGATCCAGATTTTCGAAGTTGCGCACCCCAAATGCAACCATCACCGCATCAAAACTTTCTTCGGCAAAAGGCAGGTTCTCCGAGTCGGCCTGCATGAGCTGGATTTGTCCGCTGAGGTTTTTCCGAAGGAGCTTTTGTTCGCCCACATCCAGCATTTTCCTTGATATATCGATGCCGGTTATTTGTGCGTTGCTTCGGCCACTAAGCGCAATAGCCAGATCTGCCGTTCCTGTGGCTACGTCGAGCACTCGTGCGGGATTGCAGGCGGCCACAGCCTTTACCACTCTTTTTCTCCACAACTTGTCGATGTTTACGGAAAGAAAGTGGTTCAGAAAATCGTACTTATGCGCTATGTTGTCGAACATAGCCTCAACCTGCTGCTTTTTTCCGGGCTCTGGGGCTGGCGGCGGGATAATGTGTTTTTGCGCAGACATGTAATATGTTATTGTAAGACCCTCAACAGCTCGGTCCGCAGTTTTGTTCTATTCACCGGCACAACACCCACTTCTTCGCAGACCAAACCACCGGCCAGATTCGAAAGAAACGCGGTGACCCGTGCTGTCTGTTTCATGGCCAAACAGAGCGCTGCCACACTGATCACCGTGTCGCCTGCACCCGACACATCAGCAATATTACGCAGATGGGCCGGCAGATGATATCCGGTGTGTTTTCCATTCACATTTTCCTGAATAAAAACGCCTTTTTCCGAAAGGGTTACCATTACCATGTCGGCTGCTAGCCTGTTTTGCAATAAAGAAACCGTTTCCGGAAGATTCAGCAAATTCACCTCAGTTTGCAGATTGAGCCCCTCTCGCAGCTCCTTGAGGTTTGGCTTGAAAAAGTTCACTCCACGATAATCCATAAAGTGAAGTTTTTTGGGGTCCACGGCTACAGGAATCTGATGTTTGGATGCCAGATGTACGGTTTCCTCAATCAGGCGCTTGCTGATCACACCTTTATCATAGTCCTGAAATACAATGCCATGTATATTGCCCTGCTCTATGGCCGACTTTATGCTTTGCAGCATTTTGGTGGTCACCTCGTCATCCACGCTAATGGTGGTTTCTTCGTCCACCCTGAGCATCTGCACATTGTTGCCGATAATGCGAAATTTGGTGGTAGTGGGCCTGTTATCCAACCTGATGATGCCCTCAGTATGCATCCCGAGTTGTTGAGTCAGGTTCACAAATTCATCGCCTCGTGCATCTTTGCCAATCACCGAAATCATAACAGGTTCAGCGCCAAGGGTATGCAGATTCAGCGCCACATTGGCAGCTCCGCCCAACCGACTCACCCGTTCCCTGACCGAAACCACCGGAACCGGCGCTTCGGGCGAAATCCGGTCCACTTTGCCAAAAATATAGGCATCCAGCATCACATCGCCGATGACCATGATGCGCAGGTTGACAAATGCATCCAACAACGAAAGCGCATCCTCGGGGTTCATTATCTTTTCCAATGTCGCAGATTTTACTGGAGTTTGCTCAAAGCAAGTTCAATACGGCGGACAGCTTCAACAATTTGTTCTTCGGAGGCAGCATACGAAAAACGTATGCATTCTTCGTTACCAAAGGCCTCACCGCTCACAAGGGCAACATGGGCCTCGTTGAGCAGATAAAGACATAAATCATAGCTGTTCCTGATCAGGAGCTTGCCATCCGACTTGCCAAAATAGTAACTGATGTCTGGAAACATATAAAAGGCGCCCACCGGCATATTAGGCTTGATGCCCTTGATAGCACTCAGCTTATCGTACAGCAGGTTGCGGCGGCGCTCAAACGATTTAACCATATGCTGAAGCTCTTGCGACGAAGTTGGCTCGGTTAGCAGCGCTTCCAGAGCTGCAGCCTGCGAAATGGTGCAACTCCCCGAAGTGTATTGTCCCTGTATTATGTTACATGCATCGCTAACCCATTGTGGAGCAGCCATATAGCCAACCCGCCAGCCTGTCATGGCAAAACCTTTCGAAAGGCCATTGATAAGGATAACTCTGCCTTCCAGTTCGGCAAATTGCGCAATGCTCTCGTGACGACCCTCGAACCGGATGAGCTCGTAAATTTCGTCGCTGATTACCATCACCTGAGGATGCCTCGACAACACCTGAGCAAATGCCTTCAGCTCATCATAAGTATAGGCCGATCCGCTTGGATTGCATGGCGAACTGAAGATCAAGGCTTTGGTGCGGGGAGTTATGGCTGCTTCCAGTGCATCGGCACTAATTTTGAAATCAGTATCAACCCCTGATGGAACAATGACCGGCACACCGGAGGCCAGTTTTACCATTTCGGGATACGATACCCAGAATGGCGCCGGAATGACCACTTCATCACCTTCGTCCAATAAACTGAAAAAGGCATTCATAATCGATTGCTTTGCGCCATTCGACACAATAATTTGCGATGGTTTGAAATGCAGATTATTGTCCCTTAGTAATTTATCAGCTATTGCTTTGCGAAGCGCTGCGGTGCCAGGCACAGGTGGATAATGGGTGTCGTTGATTTCAATGGCTTTGATACCGGCGTGTTTTACCATTTCCGGCGTATTGAAATCGGGTTCGCCAATACTCAGCGTAATCACATCTATGCCTTGCTCTTTTAGTTCGCGGCTCTTGCGGGTCATTTCCAGCGTGGCCGATTCCGTAAGCGATCTTACCCTTTTCGATAAGGCCTTATGTTCCATACAGGCTTGGATTAATCGGCAAAATTAACAAAATCAATACGCCTTCTGCCCTCATCGCTGCGCAATAAAAAGTACTTTGAATGCGCATTGGCATACCAAACGTCAAATATGGTAGTTTTATGCAACAAACGTAATGACCATGAACTTAACGATGCTCGTGTTGATTGTTGTCAATTTGATTCTCCTGTTGCTGCTCTTCTTTCTGGTATTCGACCGCTGGAGCCGGCTGCGAAAGGAATTATCAACGATGAAAACCTTGCTTGAAAAACGAATCGCGTCACAGGAACCCCCTGCCATATCAAACCTGAAGGAATCGGTGTTTCCGCTGAAAGTGCAGGCTGCCGAACGACTTATTGTGCTTATTGAAAGGATCAAGCCCGGAATGATTGTGCACAGGCATATTGCTTCGGCCTCTTCGTCGGCTCAGCTGGCCATGATGATGTTGCAAAGTATTCGTGAGGAATTCGAATATAACATATCACAGCAGCTCTATGTGAGCGAGCGTTCGTGGCAGTTGATCACAGCTGCCCGCGAAGAAATTACCCAGCAAATTCACCTCAGCCTGGCGGCAATCGAACCAGATTCGGGACCGGAAAATATTGCACGTGAGCTATTTGCGGCAAACCTTCGCTTCCCTGATGAGGCACTGGCCAGCCTCAGGGATGAACTTCGCCGGGAAATATGAAAAAAGCCGGCTGTTTGGCCGGCTTTTCTAAATTGAAAATATTTATAATTCAACGTGTTATATATATTTTTTGTGTTTGATTTACCTCCTCATTATGTAATCTGAGCAGGTAAACGCCTGACCTGAGATCGGAAACATCAATAGTGCTGTTGTACGTTCCTTGCTGCAGTCCATCGAAACGCTGAGATTTTACCAAAGCACCGGCAATATTGTAAACATCGGCAGTAATACTGTTTCCCTGAGAAACTTCGTAACTCAGCTGAATCTTATTGGTAGCGGGGTTGGGAAATACCATGAAACGGTTGTCGGTTCGTTCGTTGAGCGAAGTGACAACAGGCAACGGAATCAATTCGCCACCAGATGGCAGGGCAACGAACAATCCAAATGCAGGACCATTGCTGTTTATCGAAGGGTTTAGAAAGCCCGAAGCCACAACCGTAAGAGCCTGACCGCCAAGTCCGAGTGTCTGCAGAGGTGCAGCATAAGTAGCCACAGTAACTGTACCGGTCTCGTCTTTAACGGCTAATACATAATCGGCTGTCGGCAGGTTTAGATATCCCTCAAATTCTCCATAGCTCATATTGTTTATGATGGTTCCTGCGCCCACACCCACTTCTACCACATCGACCGTGGGAGCGTCGGTAGATCCATGAAACACCAGTACATCAGTAGTTGTACTGGATGCGGAGGCCTCCTTAGCCGAGGACTTCACATAAATATCGAACGGCTTGAAGGGATTGTAACCCGAAGAAGTAATAAGTCCATTGGCCACCAGGACATACGACTGACCTGGCTCAAGCGTGTAAGTTTGCGACCAGATAGGGTTTGAAGCGCTTGTGCTTCCAGGTGGTTGCACTGCAACCGTCAGTGGTGTATTGCCTGGCACATCAACGAATGCAGTGGCCGTGCGAAAGCCAAAATTGGAGATCGCTTTAGTGTCGTTAATCCAAACATCTACCTGATCAGCAGCGGCATCAGCAGCATTATGTATCACCTGAATCCGAGAAGAAGGTGGTGAATAGAGTGGAAGGGGTATCAACTCGCCACCCGATGCAAGAGCTACGAATAGCCCGAAAGTGGGTCCATTGTTATTAGTTGAAGAATTTAGGAAACCTGAGGCCACAACTGTGAGTGCCTGACCGCCGAGCCCAAGTGTTTCAAGAGGGGCCGAGTAGCGCGCTACAGTTACGGTTCCGGTCTGATCGCGCACATCCAGTACATAGTTGTCAGTTGGTAGACTTAGATATCCTTTAAACTGTCCATAGGCCATATTTTCAATAATTGTTCCTGCACCAACACCAGTTTCAACAACATTTACCACAGGTGCATCCGTTGAACCATGGAATACCAACACATCAGTAGTTGTATTGGATGCAGAAACTTCCCTTGCGGATGGTTTAACATATACGTCGAAGGGCTTGAAAGGATTGTGGCCATTTACACTCACCAACCCATTGGCAATCAATATATAGGTTTGTCCGGGTTCCAGTGTAAACGCCTGTGACCAGAGAGGATTGACGGCCGAGGTGCTTCCGGGAGGCTGAACCGAGATGGTGATGGGCGAGCCTGCTGGAGCATCAATAAAGGGTGTTGCATGTCGAAAAGCAAAATCGGACAGCAGTTTGCTGTTGTTCAACCATATGTCAACGCTTTGCGCAGCTGCATCGGCCGAATTGTGAATCACCTGGACCCGTGCGGTCTGGGCGTGTAGTTTCTGAGAACCTGCGAATAGGGCAAGTAGAAGAATCAGATAAAGCTTTTTCATTGGATGAGGGGATTTAGTGAATATTAGAAATAAGGAGTGAATAATAATGTTTAATAAAATTGATAAAAAGCTAAACAAAAATTTCCTTAAGAAAAAAATTTATGGCTTAAATTCGCTCATATTTTCCATGAGTTTTTTGCGACTGTAAAAAATCCTGCTCTTCACAGTGCCAATGGTTAGTCCAAGAGCATCGGCAATTTCCTTGTACTTATAACCTTCGTTGTACATCTCAAAGGCCCTGCGGAAGTCCTTGTCCAGCTCCTCAATGCCCTGAGTGAGTTCCTTCGTTGCAATTACCGACAGCGGGTTAAACATGGTATCTTCAGCTCCTGAATTGATATAATACAGATTGTCAGTCTGATCAATAAAGGTTTTAGCCTTTTTATTGCGACGGTAATTGTTGATGAAGATATTCTTCATAATGGTATATACCCATGCTTTGAAGTTGTTGTTGTTGACAAACTTCTCGCGATAAACTAAGGCTTTCAGAAAGGTCTCCTGCAAAAGGTCCTTCGCATCATCTTCATTTCCGGTCAACTGACGTGCGAACACCTCAAGGCTTTTCTGCATTCCGGTAAGGTTATAATTAAATTCTACAGCAGTCATTGATAAAATGTTTAATGTTTATGGTACAAAGTTAAACAAGATTGATGATTTGTCAAGAGATTTTCTGAAAAAATTAAACAAAATTTATATGATTCTAACTAAATCGCTATTAATCAGATAGATGTGTCGTGTTAAAAAGTGTTATGACAGCTTAAATCACTGGCACGCCTGCCTCACAATGGGTCAGCGTTGCTATGGAAGGGCTGCCTCAACCTGCTGAGGAAGGCAAACTATTGCCGTGTGATCGACCTGATTATCTGTAAATTATGCGCAGCAATTTTTGTTTCCGCCTCAGGTTCATACATGGCGTCAATGAGCTGCTGATAATTTTCCATTACTTTATGTCGAACCATTTTCATTGTCGAATTGAGCATGTGGTTTTGCTCGGTGAAGGGTTCGGGCAAAATGACGAATAGCTTGGGCAACCACAGATTAGGAAAGTGCCCGTGATAATTGGGGTGGTCCACATAGGCATGGAAGTCCTTTGTGAGTTGTTGGAGGATATGTTCCTCATCCACTTGATGATAGTCGCTCCTGAGCCGATGCCGGCTGGCTTCATCCATGGTGACCAAAGCAACCGTGTAGGGTTTCATGTCATTGTAGATCATAGCCTGACCGAAATAACGCGAGCTATTGGTAATGGCTTCTTCAATCCCTTCGGGCGAATATTTTTCGCCATTAGGTGCGATGAGCAGGGCCTTCTGTCTTCCAACAACAACCAAAAAGCCGTCCTCGTCTATATAACCCAAATCACCTGTATGGAGCCGTCCATTGCGCAGCACCTTTGCACTGGCATCCGGATTTTTGAAATAGCCCTTCATCACATTGTTTCCTTTAATCACAATCTCACCTTGCCGGCCATGTTCAAGTTCCCGGCCGTTTTCGTCGGCGATGATGCAAACTACATTGGGGATCACTTTTCCTGAAGTCCCAAGCTTGTGAGTTTGTGGGGTGTTGGCCGAGATGATGGGCGCTGCTTCAGTTAACCCATAACCCTGATAAACCGGCACGCCTATGGCTGCAAAAAACTGCTGCTGCGACAGGTCGAGCAGGGCGCCGCCTCCAACGCAAAACCGGATGCTGTTGCCAAATACACTTCTCAGCTTGCTGAAAATCAGTTTGTCCGCTATGTTGTAAATGAGTTTTTTATGCCACGGAAGTTCTTTTCCACTGCTAAAGCCGTCGCCATATTGCGCAATACCGGCCGCTAATCCGGCCTCAAAAAGCTGACTGATGAGTTTCCCTTTGGCATAGACACCTTCCTTCATCTTTTGCATGAAATTTCCCGTAATGGTAGGAACTGTCAGCAAAAAGTGCGGATTAACTTCCCTGAGGTTATCCGGAAAATTGCGAACAATATTGTGGTTTCCACCGCGTGCATCCACAAAGAATATGGACAAACCTTTCACAGCACTGGCGTAGATGCCTACAGTGTGGGCAAACGAATGGTCGAGTGGGAGAATTATCAGTAGTCGGTCTCCGGCCTGTACATCAAAATATTGCATGGCATCGGTGCTGTTCGCATAATAATTAAGGTGTGTCAGCATAATGCCTTTGGGGTCACCGGTTGTTCCTGAAGTATAGCAGATGTTCACTACCTGATCCTCCGAAAGGTTTTCCTCGAAATCTTTCAGTTTTTGATCATTGGCTTGCAGGCTGTTCTTTCCCAGAATCATCATATCCTTAAGCTGGAAAATATCCAATGCAGATATTCCAGAAGCCTCAAAAAGGATTTGCTGACTTGCTGTTGTTTCGTCCAGATTAATCACCTTAATACCCGAGTCAAGTTTGACGATAGCCGGAAGTGCTTTTTCGAGGGTGTTCGACGAAACAATAATGGCCTTACAGTTGGCATGGTTTAACCTGAAGATAATTTCTTCGGGTAAAAGTTTGATACTCAGAGGCACGTTAATGCAGCCTGCCATAAGCAAGCCGTATTCTGTTACAACCCAATCTGTGCGACCTTCGGCAATAAGCGCTACCCTGTCATCTTGCTGAAAACCAAGTTCTATCATTGCCGAGGCAAAGAGTGTGGCCCTTTCCAATGTTTCGCTAAAGGTAACGCCTTTCCATCCGGAGTCTGTTTTTTCGTTCAGATATGGAACCGATGCATATTCCAATGCAGCGCGTCTAAGTAACTGAATTACGTTTCTTTTTGTCATATCAATTAACTATTTAATAATGAGCTCGTTAATAACAGACAACTGAGTAAGCCCTCTGCGAATATAAGCTATGGGACATATGTACCTCTTTATAAGTATTGCTTCAAAGTTGCAAATATTTGTTAATTTGAAGCAATCCCTCCAGAATATTTTGTCAGTTTTTGAAAATACAGTACTTTTGCGCCAGATTTTTATGCTCCCTTCGTCTAGGGGTTAGGACGCCAGGTTTTCATCCTGGTAACAGGGGTTCGAATCCCCTAGGGAGTACAGCATACCGGTTCGACCGGTATTTTTTTTCCCTGTCTGCAGCTCAACCACTGTTTTTGCCCTATCTTAGCAATAGTATCAACCAGTTTTCAGCATTGGAAATCAATCTTCAGAAGTATCCGTTAATAAGGGTAGTGCTGATGTTTTCGGCAGGTATATTCCTTGCCTGGAATCTGGAGAGCATTACATTGCATAATGTTATTGTGCTGATAACGCCATTACTGCTCATCGCCTCATTAGCAGCTCATTTTCTTGTTAAATCCTTTTCCGGTCGTTGGCTGACCGGACTTCTCATTCATCTTGCCTTTCTGTTTGCAGGTTTCTGGGCTGCTTACAGCGGAATGCCTGAGCGTGATAAAGAGCATTTCAGCTTTAAAGATCAACCAGAGGCTTATCTTGTCAGGATCACTGAACCTCTTTCGGAGCGGCGTAATGCTTATCGCACAATGGTGGAAGTTCATGCGCTGCTCGACAGTACTGAGGTAATTCCCGCCACAGGGAAGGTTCTTCTTTATTTCCGAAAACCGTCCGCAAACCTATTGCCTGATTATGGAGATTACATCGTTGTCTCCAAACATCCGGTAAAGGTTCCACCACCTCTTAACCCCGGGCAGTTCGACTTTCGAAAACATCTGGCCAGAAAAGGGGTGCATCATCAGCTTTTTGTGCACGACGACAACTGGCATTCCACAGGTCAATCCAACCGGAATGTGTTGTTCGGTCTCGCTTATCGTACCCGCGATCATCTGGTGAAGGTGATGCAAGACAATGGCCTTCAGGGAGATGAGTTTGCAGTGGCTTCTGCCATATTGTTGGGTTACGACGAATTGCTATCTCAGGAATTGCGTAAAGGCTATACTGGTGCCGGAGCCATGCATGTGCTCTGTGTTTCGGGTTTACATGTGGGTATCATTTTTTTGATATTCAGCACAATGCTTCGTTTTCTTGACCGTATGCGGCGTGGCGCGGTACTGAGGGGAACACTCTTACTGATGATCATCTGGTTTTATGCGTTTATCACCGGACTTTCTCCCTCGGTCATGCGGTCCGCATTTATGATCAGCTTTTTGCTGGCCGGTGAAATGATGAATCGAAAGGGACAGGCATTAAATACGCTGGCGGCTGCTGCTTTCCTGATTCTCGTTATCGATCCTGCTGCTTTGTTCAGCATCGGATTTCAGCTTTCGTTTACTGCGGTGGCCGGGATATTGCTGTTTCAGCAAGCTATTGCGGGCTTGCTGATTTTTCGCAGCAAAGTGGCTGCATATTTCTGGGAAGCAACATCCGTAGCACTGGCAGCACAGCTCAGTACTACACCGGTAGTATTGTTTTATTTCCAGCAGTTTCCACTGTATTTCTGGTTGAGCAACCTGTTTTTAACGCCTTTGTCCTTTCTCATTATTTCGATAGGCATGTTGATGCTGCTACTCAGCCCGCTGCCATGGTTGCCCTACGGACTTGGTTTGGTTACTTCGGCACTTATCTATGCCATGAACGGTATGATATTATGGGTAGAATCGTTGCCAATGGCAGTGATTAAAAATCTGTATATCAGCCAAATAGAATTTATTTTACTGATTTTGCTCGCAATTCTTCTTGCTCTTTGGATACGAAAAAGTTCAAAATCGCTTGTTTTCCCGTTCCTGTTGCTGCTTGTATTGGTTGTTAGCAGCTTTTCCCTGCGTCACTTTAATCATCTGAGGCAGGATGGATTTCTGGTTTATGCTTTGCCGGGACGCACAGCTATAAGCCTGGTTCACGGAAAGCAGCATGTGCTGATTGCCGACAGCACCGTTCTCTACGATGAAGGAACGATAGAGTTCAACATGGCAAAATTCTGGAATTCAAGAGCCATAAGTCAGCACGAAAAGGTCAATATTGCCAATTCATTTCAAAACGATTTTGTAATCAAGGAAGGGTCTTATCTGGTGTTCTCTGGTCAGCTCATGCAACTCTTTGATGTAAGTAAGCCTGCTTCAGGTCCTGAAGCTGATATATACCTTATGCATGGCAAAACGGCAGGCAGAAGATTAACCCTGCCATCGCCCGAAAAGCGAGGGCTAATGTTGCTGGATGCATCACTCAATAGCCGGACGGCAGATGGACTTTCGGATTTTGCGCGGAAGAACGGATGGGATTTTTTTGACATTCGTGCCAACGGTGCATATATCGGAGGCTTCTGGAAGCAAAAAATCCCATAGCTGAGCCATGGGATTTCAAAAAGTAGCTTATAAGGTTTTCTTTATTCTATCATCAGTTTTCGGGTTGTTGCCTGACCGGAATTGCTGCGCAAACTAAGCATGTAAATCCCTTTGCCCAGATTGCGGAGGTCGAAACGCTGATTTTCAAGGGTTTTGGCTTCGATGGCCGGCAGATAGAAAACACGTTTTCCGACAAGGTTGTAAACCTCGATTTCGAGATTGCCGGTTAAGCCGGTTGCGCTGATGGTGAACAGCCCTTTACCCGGGTTGGGGCTGATGGTGACGGACGCTTCCGGGTTTTCGCCAATCGCAGTTTCGGATGTGGTAACGAAGCTAAATGTCTGGCTCCAGCTGGTTGTATCCAATCCCATAATACCTCTCACTCTCCAGAAATAGTTGGTTTGTGGCGCAAGAAGGAAGATAGTCTGGAACGAGTTGGTGGTCGTCAATTGCGTAGTAGTAGATTCGGGAACAAAGCTGTTACTCGTACCAAATTGCAACTGATACTTTTCTGTTCCGCGGATATGCTGCCACTGGTAGCGGGGCAACCTGACCACATTGCTGGCATTGTTGGCCGGAGCAGTAAGTGCTACCGTGCTTGCGGTTGTAAACTTAAAGACAGGTGACCAGAATGACACACCACCGGCATGCCGTGCCCTGACCCTCCAGAAATAATCGCGGCCATACGACATTCCCTGAAAACGATATTCGTTCGTTGAGCTTTCGAAAGTGAAAGGATCAGCAAAGTCAGCAGTGAGCGAACGTTGAATTGTATAATTGACAATGCCTGTCATTGCACTCCAGCGGACAAGGGTATCGAGGGCAATATTGACAGCATTGTTGGCTGGACTGGTGAGTGTTGGGCTCGCGTTGACAAAGAATGATCTTGGCGATGACCAATCGGATACCGACTGGGCATGGCGGGCACGCATACGCACATAATGATTGGAACCAAAGGCGAGATTTGAAAGCCTGAATTCGACAAGACTGCTGGACAGGGGGAAACTTTTTAAGTATGGGCTGTTAAACCCATCGCCCTGAAACTTGATTATCGACCCTGCATTTCCAACAATAAAACCTTTTGTCGCATCCATCAGGTGAATACCGTTCAGGTTTTGGGTGGTTCCACTGGCAATCACATTCCACTCAGTTCCATTATACTGAATTAGCGTTCCATTTGAACCGACAATGTATCCGTTGTTTTCGCTCAGCATGCATACATCCCAAAGGTCACGGGTTGAACCTGATGGTTGTTCGGCCCAGGTTTGTCCGTTGAAATAAAAGATACGGCCTGCACGGGCAGAGGCCCAGATCCTGTCAGCTGACAGCGCCCATAGTCCTGTAATTTCGCGATTGGCAATGATGCCATTGGACCAGGTGTTACCGTTAAAATACGAGAAGTTGCCTGCTGTTCCGGCAACCCAGATGTTGTTGGCATCCAGACCGTGTATAGCGTTGATTGTCACGGATGCTGCAATCCCGACATTTAAAGGTGCCCATGCTGTTCCGTTCCAGCGAAGTACAACGCCGGAATTTCCAACAGCATATCCATTACTGGGGGATGTAAAAAACACGCCATTGAGGGTTGTTGTGATTCCGGAAGTCTGCGCTGTCCATGTTGAGCCATCATAATATAATATGGTGCCGGCAGCACCAACGGCCCAGCCATTATTCGCATCTAGGAAGAAAACATCATTCAGGTTTTGGGTAGTTCCACTGGTCATTGCTGACCAATTGGTACCGTTGAACGACAGGATAACTCCGCCATTACCGACTGCATAGGCTTGATTTGCAGATAACTCATACACGTCATTAAGCTGGGCTGTACTTCCCGAACTCATATTTGCCCACGAATAGGCGGTGTCAACCTGCATTTCGTACTGGCTGATTCCGGTCATTGCGGTCCAGGTAATCAGGGGATTGGGCATTTGGTTCGACTGGTTGGCCGGACCTGTAATAGAAACTGAATTGGCAACCCTGAAAGAGAAAGGACTCGACCAATCGGAAGTTGCTATACCATCCGATGCCCTTACACGCCAGAAATAAACCTGATTGAATACCAGTTCATTCATTTCCAGTGCTGTAACTGTAACCGGAGGGAAAGTTACTGCATTGGAAAAATCAGCATTGGTAGCCAGTTGCACCTCATAGGTGATAATTAATCCCTGGCCGGCAACAGCATCCCAGTCGAGAAGCGCATTAGGCATTTGACCACTGGCATTGTTTGCGGGAGCTCTTAGCGTAGGGGAATAAATCCTTGTCTGTGCCGACAGGCTGGCCGAAAACCAGGAAATCAGTGCGAGAACGAGGTAAATATTTTTCATTTTCGGTTCTTTTTATTGCTTGGTCAGAGATTAAAATACCACAAATTTTACATTGGACTTGTGTTGTCCGGCATCAAGTAACAATATATAAGTTCCATTGCGGTAACCCTGAAGATCGATCTGAATTTTCTGACGGCCGGCCGCTGATTGTCCCAGATTTCGACTATCCACAATCTGTCCGGAACTATTGAAAATATTGTATCGCAGATTACCTTCTGAAGGGAGTTCAAATTCGAGTGTGGCAAATCCTTTTGCCGGTGTAGGATAAACAACAGCCGGGAAGTTTTTACCATTTCCGGTGATTGGCTGTTCGCCAATGCCAACAGGCCTGCGGAAGTCGTTGCAGCGTTGTAAGCCGCGTCCGAATGTGGCAGCGTAAACAATCCCGAAGTTATCAGTACCGGGGAAATGCTTGATCAATGTGTCCACATTGATAAGCTGTAAAGTGTCAGCTGTCTTGTTGATAATCTGCTGTTTAAGCTCCATTACCGGAATGTTGGCCAGGTTTTGGTCGGCTACCCACACCGGATCGGCATCAAATACATTATTCGTTTGGAAAATGCCCATTTCTGTTCCAATGATGGCCAGACCGTTATTGGTCATCTCAAGTAATCCGGCGTAAACCGGCATTTTGGGAAGATTACCCTGACGGCTTGTGAAGGCCGGGTTTCCGTCCAGACCGTTGGTTGTCGCAAAAACGTAATGATTATTCCCGTAGTTGGCCAGGGTTATCATCACATTGTTCGGATTCTTGGGATCGACAGCGATTGAAGTAATAGCTTGACTAACAGGAGTGGAGGTTCCGGGAATAAGCAGTTGTATCTGGCGTGTGGCAACGATGCATTGAGGACTGCTAACATTGGCAAGCTGAGCATTGTAGGCCAATGCAAGATTTGATACACGAATCAGTCGTCCATCACGCATACCAACCCACACGTGATTTCCATCGGCTGAGTAAGCCATCGACTGCGGTATGCCAATGAATCCAACTGTGGAATTTGAAACCTCAAACCAATCAGGAGTCTTACCGAAATTAAGGAATTCATTGGTCATCCAAAGACGATTGGCAACAGCGATGAAAAGCCTTGACGAAATGGGGTCTTTTAACCTGATAGTATCGCCCTGATTCAGTCCAACGCCTGCAGGCAGGTTGGTGATGAATGGATGGTCGTTATTTCTGCTGCGGGCTTTAACCTGCGCACCTGCTGAATAATTACGTTTGGCCCTGAAAGTGACCGAATCCCGGCTGTTGGCATTGTTGTAGCTCTCCCAAAGTGCAATGGGTGTGCGGAAAGCCTGTGGGTTGCTAAACCCTGTTGCAAGCAAAAACTGTGAAGAAAAAGTAAAGGCCATATCTTCCGACCGTTGCATGCTGCCTGCTGTTGACGAAACAACAATTGCATCAGGGTTGATTGTTGAAACTACACATGGACCGCCTGAATTTGTCGGGGTGTAAAGCTTCTCGCCTTGGCGAACTGTGTTTGCTGCGCCGGAGATAAATATTGTTCCTTGATCCTGAGCGCCACCCAACACCCTGTTTTCACGTCCCGAAGGCGCAACGGTGTAAAAATGGGCAGTCATATAATTACGGTTGCTATTGGTGAAAGAGTAAACTTCACCATTAATTTGTCCCTTGAACAACCCTCCATCGGTAGCTGCAAAAAAGACATTACTGCTACCGGGTTTGAAAACTACCCTTTGTTGTCCGAAATGCACATAAAGAGGGCTGAAAAGGCTGCCACCGCTGGATGATTTTACATCCCATGCATAAAGCCCTGTTTCGAGCACGCGGCGGCCTTGCCAAAGGTTGACTCCACCAATCATGATACGGTCAGGGTCATCGGGAAATACCGTGATATGATTGTTGTACAATCCTCTTTGATTGTATGGATTCACACTGGTGGTTGCCGGAAGAATCACGCTCCAATTGTCGCCTTTATCTTCCGAACGGTAGATACCGACGTGAACACCAAAAGCATTGACCAACGAGGCGTACATGATGTTGGGATTCGATGGTGCAATGGCAAGCTCCACGCGGTTCACATCGGCTGTTGGCAAAGTGTTGGCTTCGGCAGTGCTGCGAAGCACAAAGGCCTGAGGATTACCGTTTTTGCTGACATACAGCTTGTTATCAACAGATGCAATAATGGTTCCATCGGAGCCAATCTGAACATCGCCGGCATTGAGGTTAAGCTCGTTGTTTGCATTGTCCTTAGCTAGCTGCCAGCTGGCTCCGCCATCAGTACTGTAGCGCAATCCGGCATTCGTTGCAGCAAAGATGTGGCCATTGCTGTTTACAGCCAGTTCGTTAATAAAAGCCCAGGCCGAGCCATTGTCGTTGAGCTGAGGCACGGTGGCGGCAAGCTGGGTGAAATTTGTGCCGTCGGTTGACTTCCAGATGCCGGTTCCCATAAAACCGCTTGTATAGGCCATATCGATCAGGCCTGTAAGCAGGTGCGAGCCAAAACCGTCGCCTGTTCCAACATAAATGTCACCATTTGGGGCCTGAACCATACAGCTTACCATAAGGTTTTGATTGCTGACCGCTTGCCAGGTAACGCCTTCGTTCACGGTTCTCCATATTCCGCCACCGGTTGATCCTGCCAGCAAAGTGATTTTTTGTGGATCGCGCGAATCGTAAATGATGGCTTTCGTCTTGCCGCCAAAATTGTCAGGTCCCAGCGAAGTCCATGACAGATTTGTCTGATTTTTTAAAGAAACCATGCTATTCACCTGACTGATGGCCTCCATTACATGTGCAGGATCCACCTTTCCGGTGTGCTGATTGCTGCGAAGCATGTGTAAATAAGCTTCGTCAGTAAGGCGTCCGGCCAATGGATTGTTACCTCCATTTGGATTCGCAATCAAGCAGTTCAGGCTGAAAATCAAAAGGATAACAGAGAGTAGAAGTCCTTTTCTCATATCATGCAGTTTTGTGGGTATTTCGAATTTGGTTCATGGTTTGAAACAGTGGCACAAGTTACGCCAAATAATCATTCCGACAAGACAGAAAGGTGCAATAATTTTAACAGTAATTAACACTGCTATTTAGCGTAGTTACGGTCAGCCGGACAAATGTAATACTAAAGATCAATCACACCGTAGGTGAAAGGAACTGTCATATTCACAAACCGGCCCATCAACAGCGCAAGATGCATTAAATCATAATGGTCATCCGGCAGGTTCCGGCTAATATCAGGATAGATTGCGGTTGATTTTGGATTACTCAGGCGACTGACTTTCAGCGATTAGCTTTATTTCGTTGTGGTCGCCTTGTTTTTCAACCCATGTAAATGCGTATCTCACCTGAGCACCGATGTTGCGAAATTCAGCAGATTCACCTTTGCAGAAAGCCCAGTCAACAGGTTTCCAGTATTTTCCGTTCCAAACAGCCAGATAAATGATTTCATCATGGCAAGGGCCTTGATAGCTTATGTTACGAACGGTCAGGTATTGGTTTGTAACATCAAGATAATGGAAATGGCCAAGAAATGGAGGTGTGAATTTTTTGGTGTCCTTCAGGGCAAACAAACTGGAATCCAGGGTGTGATAGATTCGGCGATAAACCTTAGGAATGCGGCCGGCATCCTGAAGCAGCCTTTCATCAAATCCTTCCGGTAAAAGTGGTTTCCACGCTCCGGAGCCTGCATAATAGCTGGCAAACCAAACACTGTTGAGGCTATCGCTAAGCCAGGGAACATAGTCGAGCGTGGCCGGGATACCGATGCTGCGCAGCGCCATCACGCGAAAAACTGCCAAATCGCGGGGACTTGCCCTCCTTTCCTTCAATATTTGCGATGGCAACACGATATTGGGGTTTTTCAGCAAACGGTATTCCTGAAAAATAGTACTGTCGATATGTCGGCTCAAAGCACGGGCAGCCTGATTAATGGTGAATGGAACGGTGTCGGGGATAATAGATGAGAAGTAATTGCTCAGTAACGGACGCCAGTCTTCCAGGTCTTCGTTGGCTACACGATAGGGAAGCACATAACGCAGAAAAATGCTGTCGGGAATAGCCGCAGCGTAAGCGCGTCTTTTTGTTTGAAATGCTAAGTCGATTGTATTAAGCAG
Source organism: Bacteroidales bacterium (assembly GCA_035325985.1). Taxonomy (GTDB): domain Bacteria; phylum Bacteroidota; class Bacteroidia; order Bacteroidales; family F082; genus JALNZU01. The sequence continues at coordinate 80,495 of DAOKYW010000010.1, read as the reverse complement.
GAGGTTGGTGGTAATAGTATCGCGGTCAAACGTATAGCGTTTTGCGACGAATATCATGCCGCCGGGTAAAGCTGAAAGGGAATCCCAGGCCTTAATCATATGCTGATAATCAGCATATTGAAGAGGATCAAAGCTTTTTTCATGTTCAGAACTATCGGTGATTTGATATTCCACTGCATATTGCCTTTCCATATGGCTAATTAAAAAGAAAAGGGCATTTCTGCGAGCAGTATCTTCAGATTCAACATATTGCGCAATGGCCTTAATCAGTTGCACCCTGTTGTGTCCGGTGCTTTGCAGCACCTTCACGACTTTAGCAGGCAAGCCAGGCTTTTCGGATTTAAGACAGGAATAACTTGTAAGACTGACCGTCAGAACCATCACCTTAAACACCAAATGTAATGGCCTGACATTCATCTTCAGATGCCCTTAAGGGTTTCGGCAGGTATCCATCCTACGCTGCCGTTAGCAATGCGAATTTTTTGCCAATCTCCGTTTTCTTCCAAAAGTCGCACCTTCGAACCCTCATGAAGTACGAAAAGGTCAACTCCGGATGCTGATGGTGCACTCTTGACTGTAATGGTTGGAACAAATACAATGGCTTCATTCACCCTTTGGGTATAGTAATACTTCTGCGAGGCCAGACCAAAGCTGCCAATAAACATGAAAAGGATTGCCAGCCCTGCAAAGAAACCGGTTTTCCGCCAGAACATACTTCTGGCAGTAAAAAATAGCCATGCCATGATGAGCGTCAGGCCAAAGAGCACGATCGAAATCCATGCCCACATATCGGCCGGAAGCAGATTATAGAAAGTGGTCCACCACTGTTTGAGAAAAAACTCCGGAACAGGATCAATTTTGTCAACAATCATGGCGTTGGCCAATCGAAGATTGTGCCGGATATCTTCGTTGCCGGGATTGAGTTTGAGGGCTTTTTCATAAAACAGAATAGCATCGGGGAATTTACGCAGTTTGAAGTAGGCGTTTCCCATATTGTAGTAAACCGAAGCCCCGTGAAAGCCTTGATCGAGAATGGACTGATAATGGATAATGGCTGAGTCGTAATCTGCCTTTGCATAATGCTGGCCTGCGCGAAGAAAATGCTCTTCGGGGCGGAGTCCCCATGCCAAAAGAGGAATGAGGGCGAACATGGTCAGGCTGATAATGATTACCCTTTTCATAAGCATGGTTTATTTAATCAGGTTTTCGGCCTTGCTAATCACATCGATGCCTTTTTGATAAAGGTCTTCCATTTTCTTTCCGGTGTCGCCAGGCGCAAAACGTGCATATTCACAGAGATTGAGTGTATCAACAAACTGATCGATGAGGTTTTCCGGAGCATTGCGGGTCAACAGGTAATTTTTCACGTTATCTATCGATAACTCTGACCTTGGTAGGGTGTATTTATCTGATATATAACCCCATAAGGCTTGCGACATTTCGTAGTAGAACGCATTCTGATCGCCTTTGCTCAGTGTTTGCTTGGCTGCTTTGAGCCTTTTGCGCGCTACGGCTGTTGCCTTTCGGTTGCGCAACAATGTCTGATTTTGCTTAAGCTGCCGGGTTTTGTTGTGCCAGTAGAGCGACGCGCCAAATGCTGTTGCCATGAGCGCCATCAGCAGTATATAAAGCCACGAACCAAACAGATAGCTGTTTATAGGTTTCAGAGTGCCTTCAGAGGTGTTGATGTACCTGATGTCCGAGGATAAATACTGAATGCCTTCCTGCGAACTGAACATCACCGAACCTCCGGCATCTGTTGCTTCCCCTTTATCCACCCTGATTTCGAAAGGCTGCGAGCGGAGGGTGAGGTATTCTTTGCGGCGAGGGTCAAAATAGCTGAATTCGATAGGTTCGATACGAAAATTGCCCTCGAAACGCGGAATGACTAAATATTCGGCCCTTCGGGTGCCTGAAATACCGTTTGCATCTGTTTTTATGTCGGCAGATAATTTGGGTTCGAATACCTCAAATCCGGGAGGAAATATGGGTTTGGGCAAATCAAGCAGTTCCAGGTTTCCGGTGCCCGAAACGCTGATAATCAGATTTATGGCTTCATTTGCCTTAACTTCACTATTGTTCAGGGATGCGCTGAAGCCAAACTGACCCACAGCTCCGGAAAAAGAGCTTGGCCTTCCGGTGCCGGGCAGTGCACTTACGTCGATGGTAATTGCTTCCGAAACAAGGGTTTGCGGGATATTCTGAATGCCTCTGTTGAAGAATGGATCATTGAAAAAGCTCTCAAAAGGATCAAAACCGGGGCGTGCCTGTCGCGATCTGACTTGCGCCAGACACGAGATTTCCATTGGCTCTATAGTGAGTTTTCCGGCTTTTTGCGGAAAAAGTGCCACCCTGCGAATGTCAGCAACAACATATTCCTCCCCGTCAATCACTTGCCGCGATTGCGGCATATTATTACTCTCGAGAAGGTTTTTGGTCCAAAACCCCGCGAATGATGACTGCCTGACAAACTCAATGTTGGCTAACGCCACGCGGGTGTAAAGCCTGTAGGTAATGATCACCTGTTCGCCAATCACTGCTGAGCGTTTGTCGGGTATGGCCCTCAAAAACAGGTCGCGGCTACTCAGGCCTCCGGAAGTATTGGAGGAATTGTCGGTTGAGCTCGCTGGCCGCTGCTGCCTGTTGGTGGCAGGCACAACCTTGACATCCAGCCTTCCGGATCTTATGGTTTTACCATCAACTTCGACGCTGGCCGGATCGATTGTGAAATCGCCCTCCTGGGTTGCACTTAAAATATAGGTGTAGGTCTGGCTGGTTTGCCTATCCACCCTACCACCAATAATTTGAATAGAAGAACTTGTTGAAAGCATTGGCCCTGTAAGCACACGGAATCCTCTGAAAGCGGGTCCTGTGAAGTTGGTACCTTCAGCATTGAGCTCATAAACCACCCTGAATTGTTCGCCAACCTCTACCTGCGAACTGCCCGAAACTTTCAGCACTGCATCCTGAGCCTGAATAGTTACAGACCAAAGCAATAGGATTGCTAATAATCCGGCAAAGGATTTCATCATGCTTTTCATCTCAGCCTTCATTAACCTGTTTCTCTTCCATTAACGATTCGTTGTTGCGGTTTGTTGCTCAAAAACACCGGCAAGTTAGCCATTAAGCACTTACTGTGCCCCAAGGACTACCAGTCTTTTTCGCGCGTCACCTTTTGTCCTGTCCTGAACTTTTGGTTGTTTACCTTATCCATCGTCCGCTTTTCTTCGTTGGTGAGGGCTTGTATCAGCCGTTCGGCTTCCTCCTTCGATAGCTGCGGCTGACGGTTTTGTGGTTGTTGCTGATTATTGTCCGATGGTTGCTGCTTGTCGTTCTGGCTTTGCTGCTGATCGTTATTTTCTTGCTGCTGCTGATTATCGCGCTGCTGCTGATTATCGCCTTGCTTGTCGTTGTTCTGGTTGTCCTGCTGGTTTTGTTGTTGCTGCAACATGCGCATGGCATACGCCAGGTTGTAACGTGCATCGTTGTCACCCGGGTCGATGCGCAGCGCTCTTTGGTAATAGGGTATGCTCTCGCCAAATTTCCCGGATTTGAGCAGGCTGTTTCCGGCATTATACAGCGCACGAGCTTCCCTGTTTCGATCCGGTGTCATTTCGGCTGTTCTTTTGAACTGTTCGAGGGCATCTTCAAAATTGTCCTGCTTGAACAGGGCATTGCCCAGATTGAATGCAGCCTTGTCATTGGCCGGGTTTTTATCCAATGCGCCGCGGTATGCTGCAGAAGCCTTTTCAAAGTCATTATTATTATACGACCTGTTGCCTTTGCGCACTTGTTGTTTGTCCGATTGTGCATGCAAGGCCAAAGTGCAGAAAACAAGTAGCCAGATCAATAATATCTTATTCATTTTCAGCTGTTTTAGGTTTAAAGATGCGAATCCTTGTTTCCAGAACTGATTTGCGCCAGGCCAAAAGCATTTCCATGATAAGAAGCAATATAGCAGCACCAACAAACCACTGAAAATGACTGTTGTATTCGGTAAATACCTTGGTCTCGATTTCCGATTTCTCGATCTTTTCGAGTTCATTCATAATCTGGTCGAGGCCGATTCGGGTATTGTTGGCCCTGATATAGGTGCCATTGCCGGTGGCCGCGATTTGCTGCAATATGGTTTCGTTGAGCCTTGTCACAATGGTATTGCCCTGACGGTCTTTACGATAGCCTGTTTGCTTTCCGAATTGGTTATACACCGGTATGGGTACTCCATCGGGCGTGCCCATACCGATGGTAAAGATTCTTATTCCTGCTGATGCGGCCTCTTTAGCCGCTTCGAGCGCACCCTGTTCATGGTCTTCGCCGTCCGAAATAATGACGATGCTTTTGTTACGCGTTTCGACATCGAATGATTGCATGGCCATGCGAATGGCTTCGGCAATTGCCGTGCCCTGAACGGGTATCATATCGGGGCGCACGGTATTCAGGAAGAGGCGCGCTGCCGAATAATCGGTTGTGAGCGGCAGTTGCACATAGGCCTTTCCGGCAAAAACGATCAGCCCGATGCGGTCACCTTTTAATCGGTCAATAAGCCGGACGATGCTGTTTCTGGCACGGTCCAGCCGGTTGGGTGTGATGTCTTCGGCCAGCATGGAGTTGCTAACATCGAGTGCAATAAAAATGTCAATGCCCTCACGCTTAACCTCTCCGAGCTTGGCTCCCGACTGTGGATTCGCCAGCGCAATGACGGCAAAAATCCACGCTGTGGTGAGCATCAGAAACTTCAGCCATCTGCGTGCCTGACTACGATGTGGCAAAATCAGGTCGTGCATTGCAGGTGAAGCAAACCGAATGAGGCTTTTATTTCTTAAATGGTTGGCAATCAAGAAAATAACTAGCATAACAGGAACGATTGCCAGCAGATAAAGCATTTCCGGCCGCTCAAATTTTATGAAAGTGGTTTCCATGTTTTGCTTTTCAGGTTATGCTTCTGAACAGGGTATTGCGCAGCAGAAATTCTAGAGCGATGAGGATCAGAGCCAGCACCATCAACGGCTTATATTCTTCATATTTTCTGCTGAATTCTGTCACATCGATTTTCGACCTTTCGAGCCGGTCGATTTCGTTATACACTTCACGCAGCTTCTGATTGTTGGTTGCCCTGAAGTACCGGCCATCCGTGCGTGCCGAGATTTCCTCCATGAGCGCTTCGTCAATTTCGACAGGTATATCACGGAGTTGAATGCCAAAAGGCGTTTGAACGGGGTAGGGCGCTGTGCCATATGACCCTATGCCAATGGTGTAAACCCTTACGCCAAACACCTTTGCCATTTCAGCTGCTGTAATGGGATCGACAGAGCCGCTGTTGTTTACTCCATCAGTCAGCAAAATAACCACTTTCGAGATGGCATTACTTTCGCGCAGGCGGGCAACGGCAGTCGCCAGCCCATCGCCTATGGCGGTGCCATCGTCGATGATACCGCTTTTGACGGAGGCTAACATATTCAGCAGCACATTATGATCGGTGGTCAGGGGTACCTGCGTGAAACTCTCACCGCTAAAAATTACCAAACCAATGCGATCGCCTTTTCTTGACCTGATGAATTCGCCGGCGAGTTCTTTGGCAGCCTCCATCCTGTCGGGCCTGAAATCGCGTGCCAGCATACTGCCCGAAATATCCAGACTGATGATAATATCTATGCCCTCGACCGTCACATGCTGCCCACGACTGCTCGACTGAGGCCGGGCTAATGCCAGAATAAGCAGCAGAAGAGCAATCTGACGCAATGCGAAAAGGACATGACGCAAAGCTACACGAGGGCTTTTGGGTATTCGGGCCATCATGTCTGCCTCGGGCAAACGAAGGCTCGGATGTAATTTCTTGTGACGGAAAATGTACCAAACCACTGAGGCAGGAATAATGAGCAGCAGGTAAAGCCAATGCGGACTTGCAAATGTGATGTCGTTTATCCAGTTCATCCCGCTCATTCCTCCTTATCGTTGGATACATCTTCATTCATCGAAGCATATGCGTAGCTTTCCACGACAAAATCGACAATTTGGTTAATCGCCATATCATTTTCCACTGCACCGGGCTTGTGGCGGGCAAACTTCACCAGGTCGGCCAACTCGAGCGCGGTTTGAAGTTTGAATTTGGCTTCGTCGTTTATCCCTATGGGCCTCAGGCCGTGCATAATCTCCTGTGTTGTCATTTCCACCGCGTTCACGGGGAATTGTGCCTCGATATACACACGCACGATGTCGGACAGGCGCACATAATATTCTTTTACACGGCCATTTTGCCAGAGTTTTTCGTGCCTGAGCTGCTCAAGTTGTTCCAGGGCGTGTTTGTGCGGAGCGATGGCAGGCGCTTCGATGGGTGCAATAGCAACAGGCCGGTTTTTATAGCGCAAATAATACCGTATCCCCAACCACAAGGCAATCGCAATGAATACAATAGCGAGTATCCAGGGTAAAACCTCGGCAAGGGTAATGCGCTGATTTTCTATGCCTTTGATAGGTTTTATGGGTGCGGCTGTATCCACATCAGGAAGAAAAACCCTCAGCATCAGCGGATTGGTGGAAGCAATAAAGCGGAGCGTATCGCCCGAAGGTGTAAACTGAAAATCTATGGGCGGTATGCTGATGTAGCCGGTGTCGAATGACGTGATAGTCAGGTTTTGACGCATCAGAACGTTTCGATTGTTGTCGATAGGCAAGGTTTCAGGCTCCGATTTGGATAAAATTTCTATCTGCTTATTCAGGGTGTCACCAAAAACCGGCCATTGTGCCTTAAACCCCGAGGGCATCTTGAGCAAGAGCTGCAATTGCAGATGCTCACCGATAAGCAAACTGTCGGACGTGGTTATTGCCCTGGCTTCCACTGTCTGAGCATTCAGTTGGTTGCCTGTGGATAGCCATGTGAGAAAGAACAGGATAGTTATCAGTTTTTTCATTTCTGCAAAGCAATTCCGGTCATTAACAATACCTGAGTTGTTTCATCCCCTCAGGCGAAACAACTGCATTAAGGGTTTGACATAGTCTTCGTCGGTATATAGCACAACATTGTCCACGCCATTGTGGGAGAACACCGTATTGAGCTGCTCGGTTTTTTTGGATATCCAGGCCGAATACCAGCGGCGTGCTTCCTCTGCCGAAGTGTCCACCCAGTGCGTTTCACCGGTTTCGGCATCTTCGAAACGCACTAATCCGACAGGAGGCAACTCATTCTCGCGGCGGTCGGTAATGCGCAAGGCAATAAGGTCGTGTTTGCGTGCGGCGATGCGCAGGGCGTGTTCAAAATTGTTGGCAATAAAGTCGGAGATAACAAAAGCTGTTGAACGCTTTTTAATGGCACTGGTCAGAAAACGCAATGCTTCACCCAGATCGGTTCCGCTATGCCTTGGCTCGAAGCTGATCACTTCGCGAATGATGCGCAAGATGTGCGAAGTGCCTTTTTTGGGCGGGATGAATTTTTCGACCTGATCGCTGAAAAAGATGACACCGACTTTGTCGTTGTTGTTGATGGCTGAAAAGGCCAGCACCGCAGCAATTTCGGCAGCCAGCATCTTTTTCATCTGTTGACCTGAACCAAAAAGGTGCGATGAGGAAACATCGATGAGGAGCATCACCGTTAGCTCGCGCTCTTCTTCGAAAACCTTGATAAACGGGTGGTTGAAGCGAGCGGTTACGTTCCAGTCAATGCTGCGCACATCGTCGCCAAACTGGTATTCGCGTACTTCGCTGAAAGCCATGCCGCGGCCCTTGAAAGCGCTGTGGTACTGTCCGGCAAAAATCTGCTGCGAAAGCCCTCGCGTCTTGATCTCGATACGCCTGACCTTGGCAAAGATGTCGTTGGTAAGGTTGTTCCCGCTCATGCCTGCTCCCTCCATACGCCTTTTCTTACGGAACCTCGATCGTGTTGAGTACTTCGCTGATGATTTCTTCAGTAGTTACATTCTCGGCTTCAGCCTCGTAAGTAAGTCCGATGCGGTGCCTGAGCACATCGTGAGCCAGAGCACGCACATCTTCCGGAATGACATATCCGCGTCGTTTGATAAATGCAAAGGCTTTTGCGGCCAATGCCAGATTGATGGATGCACGTGGCGAGGCACCATAGGAAATTAAACGTTCAAAACGCTTCAGGCGGTAATCGCCCGGGAAGCGTGTTGCAAAAACGATATCTGTGATATAATTTTCAATCTTTTCATCCAGATACACTTCTCTTACAACCTGACGGGCCTTAATGATGTCGGTTGGCTGAACTACCTTGGCGACAGTATTGATTTCGTTCACAATGTTTTGCCTCAGGATAAGCTTTTCCTCTTCCTTTTTGGGATAGGTAATCACCACTTTGAGCATAAACCTGTCCACCTGTGCTTCGGGCAATGGGTAGGTGCCTTCCTGTTCAATGGGATTCTGAGTGGCCATTACCAGAAAAGGGTCGGGCAAGGTGAATGTTTGATCACCGATGGTTACCTGCTTTTCCTGCATGGCTTCGAGCAGTGCGCTCTGCACTTTAGCAGGCGAACGGTTGATTTCGTCGGCCAGAATGAAATTGGCGAAAATCGGTCCCTTTCGCACCTGAAACTCTTCCTTTTTCTGACTGTAGATCATTGTTCCGATAAGGTCGGCCGGCAAAAGGTCGGGCGTAAACTGGATGCGGCTGAAGCTTGCGTGAATTGATTGTGCTAACGATTTGATGGCCAAAGTTTTAGCTAAACCGGGTACGCCTTCCAGCAAAATATGACCGTTGGCCAGCAATCCGATAAGCAAACGTTCATTCATGGCTTTCTGCCCGATGATGATCTTGCCCAGCTCCAAATTGATCAAATCGACAAACTGGCTCTCCTGTTGAATTTTTTCGTTCAGTGCTCTGATGTCCGTAACCATGTTGCGAATTGTTTTTATGAGGCGCAAAGATACCCAGCCCCAAACTGAAGTGGAGTTAAAAAACGTTAAACAAAAGAAACTAAAGTTAATGAAAATTAGCATGTTACGTGTAAAATATTACTTCTGATCCGACCTGTTTTGATAGCTTTTGGGAAAGATGTAACTTGCAGCCCTTTAATTATCAATCCAATGGAATTTACTGCTCAACAAATAGCTCAGTTTATCAACGGGCAGGTGGATGGCGATGCCAATGCCACTGTGCATACTGTTGCAAAAATCGAAGAAGGGATGCCCGGCGCGCTCAGTTTTCTGGCTAATCCTAAATACACCCCGTATATCTACCAAACCAAAAGTTCGGTGGTAATCGTGAACAACGACTTTGTTGCCGAAAACCCGATTAAGGCTACGCTCATAAGGGTTCCGGATGCTTATACTGCATTTGCTCGATTGCTGGAGATATACAACAAGTCAGACAACGAAAATCAAGGAGTATCGTCGCTTGCCTTTATCGCACAGAATGCCAGTCTGGACAGCGAAGTTTATGTCGGCGAATTTGCTTACGTGGGCGAACGGGTTATTATTGGAAAAGGAGCGAAGATTTATCCGCAGGTGTACATCGGCAACGATTGTGTGGTTAATGAGGGAGCGGTGCTTTATCCCGGTGTAAAGCTTTACAACAACACCATTATCGGAAAACGCTGCATACTCCATGCCGGAACAGTAGTAGGCAGCGATGGTTTTGGTTTTGCACCCCAGCCCGACGGTACTTACCGCAAAGTGCCTCAAACGGGCAATGTGATCATCGAAGATGATGTAGAGATTGGAGCCAACACAACCATCGACAGGGCCACACTTGGTTCAACGGTAATTCGCCGCGGGGTTAAACTCGACAATCTTATTCAGGTGGCGCACAATGTTGAGATAGGCGAACATACGGTTATTGCTGCCCAAACCGGTATCAGCGGATCCACTCGCCTTGGTTCAAGATGTATGATAGGCGGACAGGTAGGATTGGCCGGCCATCTGAACATTGCCGACGAAACCAAGCTCGGCGCGCAGTCGGGCGTTGGGTCAAACATAAAGGAAAAAGGCCAGTTGCTTATCGGAACACCTGCTATACCCATTGGTGATTTTAAACGGGTCCATGTGCATTTTAAAAATCTGGATGAAATGGCCAAAAGGCTTCGCCTGCTCGAGGAGCGCATCAATCAGTTTGAGAGCGGCAGGGAAAACCGTAGCTAGCAAAAAAAACATAATTTTGCCGAACTTTACCTCAACCGGTTATCTCTTGCAGCACTTCAAATGATTGAATATCAATGTACGATTAAAAAACCCGTAAGCGTGACGGGCACTGGTCTGCACACCGGGCAGCATGGGACGCTCACTTTTAAACCAGCCTCTGCCGGACATGGCGTGGTGTTTTGCAGAATCGACAAGCCTGAAAAGCCGCTGTTAAGGGCTCATGTAAACAATGTGGTTGATACCGCACGTGGCACAACCATTGGCGTGGATGGCGTCAGGATATACACCATAGAGCATGTGATGGCATCGCTAACAGGCCTGGGTATCGACAATGTACTCATTGAGCTCGACATGGAAGAAACACCCATACGTGATGGCAGTGCACGCTACTTTGTGGAAGCGCTTATCGAGGCAGGTATTGCGGTCCAACATGAGCCTCGGCCATATCTGATCATCGACAAAGAGCTGCGCATAGAAAATCAGGAAAAGGGTTTTTGGCTAAGCGTCAGTCCGGCCGATGATTACACTGTTGACGTAACCATTGACTATGGCACACAGGTGCTCAATGTGCAGGAAGCCTACTTGAACAACCTGAACGATTTTGCCACTCAGGTTGCTCCCTGCCGGACATTCGTTTTTCTTCATGAACTCGAATTTTTGCTCAACAACAACCTGATTAAGGGTGGTGACCTGAGCAACGCCATAGTTTTTGTAAATCGTCGTGTAAGCCAGGACGAACTTGATCGATTGGCCGATCTTTTCAAAAAGCCTAAGGTCAGGGTGAAGGACGAAGGTATATTGAACAATCTTGAGCTGCACTTTCCGAATGAGCCTGCACGCCATAAGCTACTTGATGTGGTGGGCGATCTTAGTCTTTTGGGTATTCGTATTAAGGGGCATGTAAAAGCGTATAGACCAGGTCATTACGCAAACACCGAATTTACCAGAATGCTCTACAACCATTACTTCAACCGTAACAACCATGAAAAAAGAACCGCCATTCGACCTGCTGAAGGAGCCGGTGTATGATGTGCTGCAAATACAGCGTATCCTGCCCCATCGCCCTCCTTTTCTGTTGATCGACCGTATCCTTGAGCTTACCGACGAATACATTGTCGGGCTAAAGAATGTGACCATGAACGAGCCTTTCTTTGTCGGACATTTCCCCAAAGAGCCCGTAATGCCAGGTGTGTTGCAGGTGGAAGCGATGGCACAAACAGGAGGTATTTTTGTGTTGCATAGCGTACCCGACCCCGAGAATTATATCACCTATTTCCTTAAAATTGATGATGTGAAGTTTCGGCAGAAAGTTGTCCCCGGCGATACCCTGATCTTTACTTTGGAGATGACAACACCTATACGAAGGGGAATCTGCAATATGCGCGGTCTGGCATATGTGGGCAACAAAATTGTGACAGAGGGTCAGCTTATGGCTCAGATTTTAAAAAAATAGCTTAGACAATATTATATGAATCAACCACTTGCCTACGTTCATCCTCAGGCCAGAATTGCACCCAACGTGGTCATTGAGCCATTCGTCAATATCGAAAAGAATGTGGTTATCGAAGAGGGATCCTGGATAGGTTCGAATGTTACCATTATGGAGGGCGCCCGTATCGGTAAAAACTGCAGAGTTTTTCCGGGTGCCGTGATTTCTGCCATCCCGCAAGACCTTAAATATAAGGGCGAAGAGACCATTGTTCGCATTGGTGATAACACTACCATACGCGAGTTTGTGACCATCAACCGTGCAACCAAGGCCAACTGGGAAACAGTGGTCGGCAACAATTGCCTGTTGATGGCCTATGTGCATGTAGCCCACGATTGTGTGATCGGTAATAACGTCATCCTGGCCAATGCCTGTACTCTGGCTGGGCATATCAGGATCGACGACTGGGCCATTATTGGCGGGTTGGCAGCTGTTCATCAGTTTGTTCAGATTGGTGCACATTCGATGATCAGCGGTGGAGGGTTGGCACGCAAGGATGTGCCCCCTTTTACTAAAGCCGGACGTGAACCACTTTCTTACATAGGTGTAAATTCAATTGGACTCCGCAGGCGCAATTTCAGCGATGAACGCATCAATGCGATCATGGATATCTATCGCATCATATACCTTAAAGGGTATAATGTGAGCCGCGCAGTAGCCTATATAGAAGCCAATGTGCCTGCCTCGCCCGATCGCGACGAAATCCTCAATTTCATCGCCAATTCGACACGTGGCATCATGAAAGGGCCTGGCAAATCGCGCGATTGATATTGTTAGTGTGATTTTTATAACAAAACATCTGGCCCGTTAAGGGCCTTTTTTTTCTATTTTTGCAGCCTCTAAAAATCATCCATTTAAAGTTATTTTATGGCAACAACGGCAGATTTCAGGAACGGTCTGGTCATGGAGTTCAATGGCGAGCTTTTCACTATTGTAGAATTTTTGCATGTAAAGCCCGGCAAAGGCAATGCTTTTGTTCGGACAAAGCTCAGAAACCTACGCACCGGAAAAATCCTGCAAAACACCTTTCCCGCTGGTGTAAAGATCAACGTACAACGTGTTGAACGTCGCCCGATGCAGTTTTTATATGCTGACGGAGACGAATACAACTTCATGAACAACGAAACCTTCGAGCAAATCAGCATCCCCAAAGACCTTATCAATGCGCCACAGTTTTTACGCGAGGGCGATATAGCCGAAGTGCTCTACCACACCGAATCCGACAGTGTGCTTAGTGCTGAGCTTCCGGTGACCGTGGTGCTCGAAGTGACTTATACCGAACCTGGTGAAAAGGGAAACACTGCCACCAATGCCATGAAGGAAGCCACGCTCGAAACAGGTGCTGTAATCCGTGTTCCATTGTTTATCAACATTGGAGATAAGATTAAGGTGAACACCGCGGAAGGCACCTATTCGGAAAGGGCAAAAGAATAAACCACTTTTTATGAAATTTGACCAGCCTTATTCGCTAAAGGGGCTTGCTGCGCTTCTTGATGCATCCTATGACGGCGATCCCGATTTTGTAATTTCCGGCCTCAACGAGATTCATATGGTTGAACCCGGCGATGTAACCTTTGTTGACCACCCGAAATATTATGCAAAGGCATTGGGTTCTGCAGCCACTACCATTATCATCAATAAACAGGTAGAGCGCCCTGATGGCAAGGCGCTGATTTTTCACGACAAGCCCTTCGATGCCTTTATCAGCATCATCAAAAAGCACAGGCCCTTTGTGCCGGCCACAGCGGCCATCAGCGAATCGGCCATTATTGGCGAAGGAACCATTATTCAACCAGGCTCCGTAGTTGGTCATAATGTACGCATCGGACGCAACTGCATCATTCATCCCAATGTCACCATTTACGAGAATTGCATCATTGGCGACGAAGTGATCATACATTCCGGATCGGTAATTGGTGCCGATGCGTATTATTTCCAGCGTCGTCCGGAGGGATACAGGAAGTTTGAAAGCTGCGGAAGGGTGATTATCGGAAACCGTGTCGAGATTGGCGCATTATGCTCGGTCGATCGTGGTGTAACCGGAGATACCATCATCGGCGATGGTACAAAGATGGATAATCACTGTCAGATAGGACACGACACTTATATTGGAAGAAATTGTCTTATTGGTGCTTTTGCGGCCATTGCCGGAGTTACACGGATTGAAGACGACGTGATTTTGTGGGGACGTGTTTCGGTGAACAAAGATCTGGTTATTGGTAAAGGTGCGGTGATATTGGCTACTTCGGGCGTTGACAAAAGCCTCGAAGGCGGCAAAACCTATTTTGGTTCACCGGTGGATGAAGCACGAAAGAAATGGCGCGAGATGGCCTACTTAAAAGCGCTTGCCAATCAGGATCAGCGTTGAACCGACCGGGTTCTGCCGGGTAAGTGCAAAACAAATGTGGTTCCATTACGCTCATTGCTGATTACTTCGATATTTCCCTGAAGCAATTCCATCAAATCCTTTACAATAAGCAGTCCAAGGCCTGCAGAAGATTCGTTTTGCGTGCCTTTCCGACGCTTGTGATCAGCTACTGAAAAACGTCCGGATATGATGTCTTCCGGAATTCCAATGCCTTGATCCTGAACACTTATTTTAAAGCCGCTTTGACCTTCTGATGTAATGCTCAGGGTAATTGTGCCTTGTTTGTCCGAAAATTGATACAGGATATATAGGGCATAGAAAATCAATCCGGGTTCAAGAGACTAAAAGTATTTATTGGCCAGGGTTCGTTACCGGATTGATTATCAATATAAGCCGTTAGCTTTTCGGCATAGAGGTTTGTTACATATTTGGACATGCTTGCTGCGCAACATTTTTTTCCATTTTGCTGAAGACATTGCCACAAAATTTAACTTTACAGAAATAATCAACCATGAACAACCTTCAGGATCTGCTGGTTCGTTTGTTATATCAAATCAATCAAACGGAAGACATTGACGAAGAACTGAATAGGTTT
>DAOKYW010000010.1:0-65857 GCA_035325985.1 Bacteroidales bacterium | reverse complement strand
ACCGGCAAAGAGCCAATATGGATCAATGATCAACAGGTCTTTATCGAGCTCGACCCTCAATGTTATCTTAAACTTGCATGCTGCCCTGATACTTTTTCACCTCAGGAAATTGCCGGACAGCTGAAACCTGCTTTTGATAAATTTACGCAGGTTTATCGCCGTTTAAATGAGAAGAAGCTGCGGCGGGTTAACCGCGAAAGAAGTCTTAAACCATTCGAAAGGCTCGTCACGCAGCAGACGCTTCAGCAAAGAGTAATGGCCACGCTGAGCCATGAGCTGCGCAACCCCCTGAACCTTATTCTTGGTTTTACCGAGCTGCTCAGGGAAACCGGGCTCAATGCCACGCAAAGTGAATATGCTAAGATCATCAGCGATTCCGGCCGTGGTCTTTTTCAGACCGTCAAAATGGTTTTCCAGTTTTTGCAGGTGACAACCGGCAGGGTGGTAGATGAAGAAATGGATTTTCGTCTGGCCGACGTGGTTAAACTTATTGAAAACCAGCTTAGGCCAATAGCCCAAAGCAAGGGCCTGGGCTGGTCGGTTGTTTTGCCTGACGAGGCCAAATTATGGCTTAGGGGCGATATGCCTAAACTGCATGATGTGTTGTATTACCTGATTGAAAATGCCATTAAGTTTTCAACCACTGGGACTATTGCATTGAAAATCAGTTTTTCGGGTTCTGACCAATGCAGACATTCATTCCATTTCGAAATACAGGATCAGGGCAAAGGCATAGATATTGGCCATCAGGAAGAGATATTTCAGTTTTTTAGTCAGGAAGATGACAGCATCACGCGCAATTATGGCGGATTGGGCCTTGGGCTCAGCCTGGCCAGGCTGTTTGTGGAACATCTTGGAGGATTCATTGAGCTTCAAAGCGCTAAGGATCAAGGCACAAGATTTAACTTCCGGCTCTGTTTTTCGGAATGCAGCAACCACAAAGCCACTGATCAAGGGTTGCTGATGCCCGATCCGGCTATCACAAAAAACATCGACATACTGATTGTGGACGATGATCCCTATCAACGGAAAATGGCAGCCCACATCCTGCGGAATTGGAAACTGAGTTTTGCTGCAAGTGGTAAACAGGCTATTGATAGCATCCGTAAAAATCCTGAGATTGGAATTGTGCTGATGGACATCAGGATGCCTGACATGGACGGAATCACCGCTACGCGCATCATACGTAATGAGCTGAATTCAAAGGCAGCTATTATTGCAGTTTCGGGCGAAGCACTCGAAGCCACCATGGAAGAGTGCTTTGAGGCAGGTATGGATGCCTTTGTTTCAAAACCATTCGACCCGGAGCAGTTGATGCGTACCATTTTGCTCCATTGCGATGCCTTGCACCACATTCAGACCGAGCTGATCCGAAACCGACCGGTTGATAAGCTATCCGGCCTTAAGGCTTTGCTGGTTGAGGATAACAAGATGATTCAGTTGCTCACCATGCGCTATTTGCGCGATCTCGAATGTAAAGCCGAGCTGGCCCATGATGTGGAAAGTGCGCTGTTGATGACTTCAGCCGGCCGCCACGATTTCATCCTTTTGGACCTGCAGCTTCCTGATGGTACGGGTTTTGAAGTAGCCCGACATGTGCGAAAGACAGATGAGAACGTTTGCATCATAGCTTACAGTGGCGAGGATTCTGAACAAACGCTTGCAGAGTGTAAATTGGCCGGAATCAATGGGCTTATCCTTAAGTCCTATAATACACCTCAGGAACTGGCCATCAAAATTAACCGTCTTATTGATGAGCACAGGCAAGGCCTCGGAGTGCAACAGCCGGTGGATGCTGCAAGCATGACGGAAAAAGATTTCAACCTGAGCATGGTGAAAGAAATTGTTGGCGAAAACAAGCCTGATCTTATTCTTTTGCTGGAAATATTTGTTGAATACAGCGGTACGACACTAAACCAGTTGCTTGCAGCTAACAGAACAGATGATCTGGGAACCATAGCTCGCCACGCTCATTCGCTCAAATCGTCAGCAAAACAGTTTGGCATGGACCGTGCGGCCGAGTTGTTATTCGCCCTGGAGCAACGCACAGGCCAACTCGACAGCAGCCAACGCATCCAGATGTGTAATGAGCTTGAAGCGATATTTGGCCGAACTATGCCTGCCCTGATTAAAGAAATCGAAAAACTGAAAACTTAGCTTGCAATCCTGTCCGAAGTACTTTGCAACAGCTCGTTGTCCGGCTCCAGATTCTTGTAGTACAGCTCAACCGCTACTATTATGGCCATGCATCCCCACACAGGAACCGAAAGTTTATCCGTATCGAGGAAATTATTCAGCAAGCCATGCGTGAAATAGCTGATGAGCGCCAATGTTGCGCTCAGCGAAAGGACGCGCGCCTGCTTGTTTTTGGATTGCTTATAGGTTCTAAGGCCTTGGTAAATCATTGTTCCCACGAGCAAAAACACAATCAACATTCCGGGCAAACCCATTTCGGATAATGGCCCGATATATTCGCTGTGGGCGTTGCCACCATCGCCGGCATTGGTGCTGATGATGGTTTTTTCTTTCGAACGTTGATAAGGCCCATAAACAAATTGATAGGTTCCCGGACCCCAGCCAAATAAAGGTCTTTCGTTGAAAAGCCTTAATGCGGCCTGCCATCTGTTGATACGCTCAAGGTTAGAGGCATCTGAGCTGATGTTGTAGATGGATTGAACATGCTCAACAAAATCGGCAGAACTGTCCTGCTTGTTTTTTTCAAGCGTGTCGATAATCTGATGCTGAAAACTGATTAAAAATGCGATGATAATGACAAAACCGGCTAAGATGTATCTGAACTTAATCCGAAGCCAAACCGCTGCAAAAACCCCTGCCGAAACAGCAAGGCTGATCCATGCGGCCCGGCTTAACGAAAGCAGTGTGGCCACTGCGAGCAAAATGGCCATGCTCACCACCCAGAAACGGCGGGTGTGACTGAGTCCGGGATAGAAAATATAGCCGATGGTCAGGATAAGAAATAGCGCAAGTGCTGCACCATATGCTGTGTGGTCGTTGTAGAGCGGCGACATGACCCAGTGTGCCGACTTGTCAGAAAAGCCAAAAGTCCAGTGCCTGTATATGGTGTAGCCAATAACGATAATCAGGGCAATGTTGTACAACCAAATAAACCAGTGGATGTTCTTTATTTTCCTGAATACCTGAATGGCCAGAAAATAGGAGGGAACTATAAACCATAGGCGGGCAACAATGGCTTTTGCAGATACAAGCGGCATCTCGCTGGTGAAAGTGGTGATGAGCATCCAGAAAAGCATCAGGAAAATAATAAGACTTATGGGATGAGCAGTTGCCCTGCGGTCGTAATGGCCTTCGTAGAGCAGTTTGGCCAGATAAAGCACCAGAACACCAAAAAGCATAGGTTCTGCAGGCAGGCTGATGGCCAGCCCGGCATCCATGTTTTCGATATTCAGCGATAAGGGTGTGATGAAACTGATAAGCAGCAGAACCTTATCGAGCGAGTAGATATACAGCAATAAAACGCCCAATACAAGCGGAAGCGCAAAAAAATACCATATGTCTTTACTGACCATCAGATAAAGGCTGATGGCAAGGTAAATTGCTGTACCCAGATAAACCCAGGCTGTTTTGCTTTGCTCGGTCAAGCTATAACTTTTATATCAGGCCTTGATGCTAAAAAAATCATTTCTGCGCTCAGCTATCATGATGACAAGCACAGACAAAAGCAGAGCACCGAGGGCCGAAAATGCCACGATGACCCAACGAACCGGGAATGCCTTTTTATCGGATGGAAAAGGCTTACTGATAATGTTACTATAGGTGAGGGAGGCGTTCAGAAAGCGAAGCGACTGTTCGTAGTCGAGCTTTACCGTCACATAGGTGCGCGATTCTTCAACGAGCATCTGGGTTACGGTGATGAGCTCACCACCGTGGGTTTCGATACTCTTTTTTAGTTGTTCTACAGCCTTGGTGTTAATATTGGCCGTAGTTGTTCCATAAATAGTGCGAAGGTAGCCACGCATCACCTCCTGTGATTGGGAGCCGTAGTCAATGAGTCCGTGTTCGGTAGCCAGCTGATAAAGCCTGTTTTGCAACGAATCGATCACCAATTGTTTTTTATTCAGCTGCATCTCGTACATATCTACCACTTCCCTGTATTTATTTTTATGCAGATAGGCCACTTTTTTGTCGTAGAGCTTTAGCATCTCATCTGCCATGGCCGCGGCCCTCTCGGGATCGGGATCGCGCACTGTAATGGATATAGCCTCATAGGGCGTCTTTCGGATTTTCACATTTTGCCTGAATTCTTCGAGCAGGGCAGAGCGCCAATATTTATACTGAGGACTGATTTTGTACACGTCCATCAGGTTAAATTTGGCTATCATTGAATCTGTAATGTCTTGCGATTGAAGAATTTGCAACATCTGCTCGGTTTCGCTTTCATCAGAATAACTGTTAATATTGGCTGGATAAGCTATGGCTTCGGAACGATAAAGCGGTGTGATGAAAGTTGGCCCTGACAGAACAGCACCCAGCAAAGCCGCTGCTATGGTGATGATGGCCAGATGTATGCGCCAGCGATATACCATTCTGACCAGTGATGTGTTATTGAAGCTGTTTTCCATATTGCTCAGATTATGCTGGTTATTTCTTTCATTATTTTTCTCTCGGATTGGTTGCAGATTTTTTAGGTAGTGCCTGATGCGTTGAGTGATTTGATTGAGGAGTTTGAATGAAATTTTTTTTTTTCACTCCTGGTAGTTTGTTCGATAAGGATAAGCATTATCAAGGCAAGAAAAAGCGCTGAGACCACAGCAATCAGGGCCACTAACCAACGGATTGGATAGGATTTGCGCTCAGCCGGAAACGCACTGCTAACCACAAACTTATGTGGAAGGTTTTGGGTGGCATCTACTTTTGCCTCTTCATATCGCGCTTTGATTTGTGATAGCTGTTTGCGTTCGTGTTCAAGCATATCGCGCAGCGAAACATAAATACCTCCATATTTTGACAAAAGGTCAAGTTTTTCGTATAAAGCCTTGATTCCCTGCTGGTTGTTTCGGGCAATTTCAATGGCTAATTGCTGATTGATCATCTCGGCCTGACTCTCATAATCATGCACGCCAAGCCGACGAATGGTGTTCAGCGAATCTTCCAGCTGCATGACCTGGTTTCGAAGATTAAGGTATTCGTTCTCCACAATCCGGAATGCGCGCACAGCCACCTCTTTTTGCATCGCGTTCATGGTGCTGTCGAAAAGCTCGGCAATGTCATTGGCCATCTGGCTTGCTATCAACGGATCATGATCCAGTACAGTGATTTTCACTGCCATATATTCAGTTCGCCGGAATCTGACTCTGCTCTCGTAAGTTTCGAAAAGCCTGGTAAGGCGATACTTGTTTCCCCTGGAAATGTTGTAATGGTCAATCAGGTTATACTTTTCAATGATCCTGTCGCGTATCTTGTTTGAATTCAGTATTTGAAGCATTCGCTCGGTTTGCTGGTCCTCGCCAAATTCCAATAAGTCTTTGTTCCCGGAAAAGTTGTTGTTGAGCAGAACCTTCGAAATAGAGTTCGTTGAGGTGGGATAAAGGATGACAGTCGACTTATAAAGCGGGGTGATGAACCATGGGCTGGTGAACAGATAGGATAAAGCAAGTGTGGCCAGCCCAATAATCAATAGTGTTTTCCTGTGTTTCAGCGAAAGATTCACCAAACTGAAAGCATGCATTTCAGGAGGTTTGGGATCGTGCATTTTCCCTGTGGGGTTTAATTGAATGGTCAAAATTAGCAATTATCCTTGCAAAACAAGCGGCCAGAAGTAAATCAGGCTTTTTTCACCTTAATGAAAGATGGAAATAGATGAGTAAGCAAATCGCTGAGGGATACAAGGCCGGTAAAGGGAACACTGATTACCCCAGCCGTGATGATGAGGCCAAATGATATCATCCAGCTGACATTTAACTGCGTTATGAGCACAGCAGAAACAGAAAAAATCATGAGGAAAGAAAATAGTTTAATCAGATAGGATTTACCAAATCTGATGCCCACAACACGCCTTGATACCAAAAACTGCATTATGGCCATTACTGTTTGCACCGACAAGCTGCTTATGGCTGCGCCAAGAGCCTCATAACGGGGTATAAGCAGGAAATTGAGCATTAAGCTGATGACTACACCCGAAGCGGCAATGATGTTGAGCAAACGGAGGTTGCCATTGGCGGTGAGCAGGGTGCCAAAAACATAGGTGACCGACACTGCAACATAGGCCAGCATCAGCAATCTGAAAATTTGTGCCGACTGCGTAATGCGGGAGGCAAAGAGCAGCTCGTCCTCACCGGGCCGCAAGTTGTAGAGAAGTTTCATCAGCGGCTCGGCATACATGATGCTGCTCAGGGCTACCACAGTTGAAAGGGTGAAGATAAGGCTGAAGGAAAGCCTTACCAATCCGTCCACCGATTCTTTCTTTTTGAGCATACTGGAAAACATGGGCAGCAGCAACACGGCAAAAAGCATGGAGATATTGTTTCCGGCATCGAACAACCTGTAAGCTTTGGCATAGATTCCCGTCTGCTGCAGTCCTTTATCGGTAGGCAAAAGCCGCTCTATCAGCACCGGCTCGAGGCGGTTGTAGAAACTCATAAGAAGCACCAGCAGCGCATAAGGTGCACTCCGCCGGAGAATCATCCACATGAACCGACGATCGAACGCCGGTTTGAGCCGACCGGCATGTCGCATAACTACCAACAAGGCAACAATGAAAGTCAGCACATAGGCAATAGTCTGTGCATACACATAATCTGCGATCGTGATGCTTCTGCCTAATAGTGGAGTCCATAGCATCAGGCTGCAAATCAATATCATAATAAGCCTGTCGAGCACCGAAAGAAAGCTGTCAGCCACAAACAGCATCAAGCCCGATACATTCGATCGCAGATACATGATCATCGAAAGCAACATGGCGTTGATGCCCACCCATATAAGCATCGAAAGCTGGACTGGGCCGTAGCCTATGAGCAGGCCAAAAAGCATTAAAATCAACAAATAAGCGAAACCCAGAATAATTTTTACACCCATTATTCCGGCGAAATGCTTTTGAAGCTGGCGTTGATTGCGGGCAATATTCCGGTTGTTGAAATTGGTAATGCCCAAATCGAGCAGGATGTAAAAAAGAAATGAAAAACTGGTCACTGACAAAAACAAGCCATAATCGCTGTCGCCGACATGATTTTGCACGCTGCGGTCGATGCCCAGTATCCAGAATGGCTTGATGAGCAGATTCAGGGTGAGCAGCAGCAGCAGGTTTTTTACGAAGCGGTTTTGCATTTTTTACCGCGTTGTATGGTGTGTATTGGGTAAGAAAAAGAAATTTTGCGTGTTGTGCACATGATGGTCAAATTCAACGAGCTTGCCTTTTTCCAGGATACAAACACAATAGTCAAACGATTTAAGCAAGTCGAAGCAACGGTGCCGGTTATCGTTTTCCCAGAGCTCAGCATAAATGAGCGGCCGGTGTTTTTCAATGGTTTTTTGCGCTCCGGCCAGCACAAAATATTCGAAGTTCTCCACGTCGAGTTTAATGGCCGAAATGCATTCTGTGGCATGAAGATGCTCGCAATCATCGAGCTTTATCATGGGCACCTTAATGTTTTCGCCTTCGTTGAAATCGGTAATGCTTGAATGCACCACATGACTAAGGCCTTGCATCTTAACCATCTCAACCTCAGGCAGGATCATCTCGGCTATCCCTTGCTCATTGCCCAGGGCCTTTTCGATAACCTCCACATTATCAGCCTTGTAAAAGCGAAGCACTTTGCGAAGCGCTTTCACATTCTGGGGCACCGGTTCAAAGGCAAGAATCCGGGAAGTACGGAGTTTTCGCGAAAACCAAACCGACATGATGCCGATATTGGCACCGATGTCGAGAACGGTATGGCCATCGGGAATAAGGCCCACAAAATGAATGAAATCGCGTTCGTTTTTATTCCACCGGAGGGTGGTGATGATGTAAATCGCAAACAGGAAGAGGTAATTGTCGAATCCAAGCAATCGCTGCAACAACAATTTGACCCTCTGCTTCATCGATTTTTTGGATATTTGCTGCAAATTTAGAACTTATTCACAAGCCAGAAAACCAAAGCCTGATGCGCCTGCGTATTGCTGTGAACACACGCCTGCTGCTGGCCGGCCGGCTCGAGGGCATCGGCTGGTTCACCTACGAAACGCTCAGACGCATCGTCGTGGCTCATCCGGAGGTTGATTTTTACTTTTTCTTCGATCGCAAGCCTGACCCACAGTTTTTGTTTGGCCCAAATGTCAGGCCGGTGGTGCTTGTGCCTCAGGCCCGACATCCTTTGCTTTTTATCGTATGGTTCGAATGGTCAGTGCGCAAGGCACTGAAGAAAATAAGGCCGCATTTGTTTCTTTCTCCTGATGGCTATTTGTGTCTGGGCACAAATGTCCCCTCGCTGGCCGTTATGCACGATCTCAACTTTGAGCACTATCCAAAAGATTTGCCTTTTTTGGTACGCCACTACTACAGATGGTTTTTTCCGCGTTTTGCCAACAAAGCTGCACGAATAGCCACTGTTTCCGATTTTTCCAGACAGGACATCTGCCGGTTGTACAATCAACCCGGGCAAAAAGTGGATGTTGTATATAATGGTGTAAACGAACATTTCGGGCCATTGACGCCATCCGAGGTTAAGGCTGTTCGTGAGCGATACACCGGGGGCGCGCCATATTTTCTTTTTGTAGGCTCACTGCATCCGCGAAAAAACCTTTCCCGCCTTTTCCGGGCATTCGATGAATTTAAAGCGTCTGACAACAAAGGTCTTAAGCTATTGGTTGCAGGTGAGCGAAAATGGTGGACCAACGATATTGAGCAGGCTTATTCAGCAATGACCTTTAAAAAGGATGTGGTTTTTTGCGGAAGACTCAATTCTGACGAATTGCACCGCATTACCGCATCGGCTTTTGTTTACACCTATGTTTCTTATTTTGAGGGATTTGGAATCCCAATCATTGAAGCTTTCAAATGTGGTGTTCCACTCATCACATCCAATGTTACCAGCATGCCTGAAGTGGCCGGAGATGCCGCACTCCTTATTAATCCATTCGATGTGCATGATATTGCGCAGGCCATGCAGCGTTTAGCAGAGGACGAGAATCTGCGAAACGAATTGATTAATAAGGGCATAGAGCGTTCCAAGCTGTTCACTTGGGACGCGGCTGCACTTCGATTGTGGCAAAGCATAGAAAAAACCTTATCAACAGAATCATGAACGCACTTGTGGTTGGAAGCGGAGGCCGCGAACACGCCCTTGCCTGGAAGCTCAGGCAAAGTACATTGGTAGATAAACTTTTTATTGCGCCGGGCAATGCGGGTACGATGCAGCTTGGACAGAATCTTCCGCTGGATGTCAACGATCTGGCGCAGCTGCGAATGGCATGTATCGAGCAGGAAATTCAGCTTGTTGTGGTGGGCCCTGAGCAACCGCTTGTGAATGGTATTGTGGACTTTTTCCGCAACGATGCCATGTTGAATAATATTGCCATAATCGGACCAACGGCAGCAGGAGCCCGGCTTGAAGGCAGTAAGGCCTTTGCAAAAGATTTCATGACCGAATTTGGCATTCCAACTGCCGGATTTATCAGGGTCAACCTTAATAATTTTGAAGAGGGCATTGGATTTCTGCGCTCTTCAAAGCCGCCTTATGTGCTCAAGGCCGATGGCCTGGCCGCCGGAAAGGGCGTGCTTATTATCGACAATAAAGAAGAAGCCGAAGCCGAACTCGAAGCTATGCTCAGGGGAAAATTCGGAAAGGCCTCCGAAACCGTTGTGATCGAAGAGTTTCTCAAAGGCATCGAACTGTCAGTCTTCGTCATCACCGATGGGAAAAGCTACAAGATGTTGCCATCAGCAAAAGACTACAAGCGTATAGGAGAAAACGACACCGGTCCCAACACAGGTGGTATGGGCGCGGTTTCGCCAGTGCCTTTTGCCGACAGAACTTTCATGCTGAAGGTGAAGGAGCAGATTATTGAGCCCACAATTCATGGCATACAGCGCAGAGGAATGGATTATCACGGCTTTATATTTTTTGGGCTGATCAATGTAGATGGCAATCCATTCGTGATCGAATATAATGTTCGGCTTGGCGATCCTGAGGCCGAGTGCATATTGCCCAGAATGAAGGGCGATCTGGTTTCGCTGCTGATGGCCTGTCACCAGGGCAGACTGCACGAGGTAAAGACCGAAATCGACGACCGTTTTGCTGTAACCTTTATAATGGCCTCGGGAGGATATCCCGAAACCTTTGCCAAAGGAAAACCGGTCAATGGACTGCAGGATGTTGAAGATTGCCTTGTTTTTCACTCCGGAACAAGTATCTCTGTCGATAATGGTGGCATCAAGACTGCAGGCGGCAGGGTACTTGCACTTACGGCAATGGATTTTTCCATAGAAGAAGCTCGGGCAAAAGCTCTGAAAGGCCTGAGCAGAGTTTCGTTTGATAGTGCTTATTACCGCCGCGACATCGGTTTGGACCTCATAAGCAGGCAATTTATCTGAACAGCGATGATCCGATTTTTCAGAAGTAGTTTTCTGATCCAATACCTTGCACTTCTATTGCTGGCTGCAGTGCTCTGGTTGCCTGCTTTTCTCAGGGCTGTTCGGGCATTACCGCCATCCGACAACGAACCTCTTTATCAGTTGCTTTACATGTCTGTGGCCGGCACTCCACTGTTATCAACCATTTTGGCTTTTATCCTGATGATGATCGGTGGGTTTTTATTCAATGCCATGCTCAGT
The DNA here is from genome assembly GCA_035325985.1 of Bacteroidales bacterium. Lineage (GTDB taxonomy): Bacteria > Bacteroidota > Bacteroidia > Bacteroidales > F082 > JALNZU01. The sequence goes on along the minus strand of DAOKYW010000010.1, from coordinate 55,068 downwards.
CTGCATACCCTCATCCCACGCAACTCCACCTATGGTTTGCTTTTCTGGGTTATTGTAGCCGGCAGTTTTCCTGCTGCCATGTCGTTTCAGCCTTTGTGGCCATCCATGTTGGTGCTGCTGTTTGCCTTGAACCTGGCATTTTCGATGTATGAACAGTTGAGCAACAGCCTCAAGTTGTTCAATTTGGGTGTGCTGGTTTCGATTGCCGGTATGTTGCACGGTGGAGCCTGGGTGTTCTTCCTATGGATATTTGCTGTGCTTTTCATCATACGCCTGAATCAACTTCGCGAATGGCTGATCCCGGTTGTCGGTATCTTCCTTCCGGTTGTTTACCTTTTGGTGTTCTGGTTTTTGAAAAATGTAATGCTGACAAAATCAGGACTTTTCCTGCTAGCCTTTATCGAAGGGTTTTCTTTACCGCAGATGCCTGAACCTATGCAGATGGTTATTCTGTTGTTGCTCTTTGTGCTGTTTGTCAACGCCCTGAATTTTAACTATGGTTTTCAGGCCGATCGCAATATTGCTGTTCGCAAGCGAAAGGCTATGATCAATGCTTTTTTAATCGTATCGATGTTTGCTTTGTTTTTTCATCAGGGAGCAATTCAGGCTAATGCCTTTTTCATCATACCGTTTAGTGCCCATTTGGCCATTTGGGCGGGAGGACTAAGCCGAACATCACGCCCGTCAATCATCATGTGGTTGTATGTTTTGCTGGTTGCGGCCAACAATGTATTGTATTTCTTTTCGCATGCTCAAACCGCGATTCGATAGCGCTGCAATCGTTCAGGCCGGATGCGACGAAGCCGGAAGAGGTTGTCTGGCCGGTCCGGTAACCGCTGCGGCAGTTATTCTACCACCCGACTTCAGCCATCCGTTGCTCAACGATTCAAAACAACTCACAGCCAGGCAGCGGGAAAACCTTCGCGAAATCATTATCGATCAGGCTCAGGACTATGCCATTGCCCACGTATCTGTCGAAGAAATCGACGCCATCAACATCCTCAACGCCTCCTTTCTGGCCATGCACCGCGCTATCGAAAAGCTTGCCGTTGTGCCTGAATTATTGCTCATCGACGGGAACAGGTTCAAGCCTTTCGCGGGAATTCCGCACCAATGTATCATACATGGTGATGCCATTTTTATGGCTATAGCGGCAGCTTCCATTCTGGCTAAAACCGAACGCGATAGGCTGATGGTAAACCTTCACGCGCAATACCCACATTATCAATGGTATAGCAATAAGGGTTATCCTACCGAAGCGCATCGTCGGGCCATTCTGGACCATGGTTTGACCGAACATCACCGCAAAAGTTTTAACTCCGGCCTTCAACTCAGGCTTCCGCTGTAAAAATGGCAAGGCACCGAAGGCTTCATTAGTTAACTTTGGGCGGCCATGTGTTAAAAGCCAATGAAAATCAGGTCGGTTTTATGGATGCTTTTTTTGGCTGCGCTGTTTCTGGTGCTTGCGCTCATGCTGATCTTCAGGCTGCAGCGCCAATCCTCGGTACTCGATGCGGTGCCCGATCAGGCTTCCGGGGTGCTCTATATCCAATCCACAGCAAAGTTTACGCAACGAACCCTCTCTGCTGCCTGGTGGCATTCGCTGACCAAATCTGATTTTTTCAAAACACTCTCCACCGATATTGCTTTACTCGACACAATGCTCATCCGGAGTGGTCTGTCGAAAAGCCTGAAAGACTGCCCATCAGCCTTAGCACTACTCGAAACTGCCGACGAATCCGCAATGGTCTATTATGCGCAGGTGGGGAATAATTTTCCATACTGGGATCTTCACGAAAAGGCCTTGCCCTCCTTTGGCAGTCGCTTCGAATTGATTAAGCGCAAAACCTCCGGATATAATACCTTTTTGCTGCTCGACAGACAAAACAGACGTCAGCTAAGCTACGCCTTCACAGGTGGCCTGGCCATCGCTTCTTTTAACCGTGAAGCTTTCGAAATGGCGTTGATTTCGCTCGATAAGGATAAGGAGGCGGGTTTTAAAGCAATTTTCCGCGAGCACTCATCACCGGTGGCAGATGCGGTGGCCTTACTGCACCCACAAAGGCTTGCAAGTCAGCTGCAGGCTTTGTTTACAGCCTCATGGTCATCGGCTATTACACAAACGGCCGGTGCAATCGATCAATGGGTGGTTTTCGATCTGCATCTCAGGGAAAATGAGCTGATGATGAGTGGTTTGTTGGAGGATGCTGCGATCTGGAAATCAGTGGATTCCGAAGCTCGGATTAATGCTGATAGCCTGAGCAGATGGCTTCCGTTGAGCACATTATCGTTTCAGGCATGGTACCAGAAAACAGACGACAGCAGCGCGACGGATGAATTTGGGCTTTCAGGAATAGTTGTCGAAGGTCGTGCAGCTCAATCGGGTACGAATCTGCCTTTTGTCGTTTTCGTGCCTGACGAGCCAAACCGTGTTGCTGAGGTTGTTTTTGCCAATCAACCGCGTATTTCATCGCCCTGGGATAATCTTTGGACTGCTCCCGTTGAAGCCCCGGTATTGGCAAAGGGGATGATCAAAAAAGTGAAGCATTGGCAAGAAAACCGGGTTTTTGTGACCTCCAACGGACGTTTGTATTTCTTTTCTTCTGATCTGAGACTCTTGCGTAATTATATTGACACCAAAGCCAAAGGTTTATCGGACAGCGATATTTCCCGATTATCGGAAGCTGTTTCGAATCGTTCGGGCATGATGCTTTATCATCAGCTGAGCAAAGCAGCCGGCCGGCTTGCCGAGGTTTCGCAAAATCGCCTGAAGTTCAGGCTTGCCCGGGATGTAAACGTATTGCACGGTTTCGAATCGGTAAGTGTACAGCTTAGCCGGGCCGATCGCAAAGTATATGCCAGTGTGCTGATCAGGAGCAACACCAATCCTATGGGTCAGGCCATTCCGCAATGGACGGTTAAACTTGATGCTGCCGGTGCAGCGGCCCCATTCCTGTTTTCTGACGAAGGCGAAGGACGAGTGATTGCTTTCGACAGTGCCGGATGGATGTATGGATTTTCGCCCGAGGGACGCCGGCTGTGGAAACGACAGATCGGAGGCATTCCGCTGGGTAATCCCGTGGTCATCAAATACTCATTCCTAAAAAGACCTTATCTGCTGTTCAATACCGCTGCCAGTGTTTTCATGATGGATGCAAACGGAAATCAGGCTGCCGGTTTTCCGTTGCAGTTGCCTTCGCGCGCCACGGCCAACCTGACGCATGCCTCGGAGCCTGCCCCGGTTATTTATGTCAATTGCGCCGATAGACGTACTTATGCCTTCAATCTGTCAGCAAAACCGGCGACTAACTGGAGTCCTCCGCTGCTTACTGACATATCGACTGTCCCGCCTTATGCAGTATCATCAGGTGAAGCTGGCTATGTGATCATCAGTTCGATCGATGGATTCGTCAAAATTTTGGATGAAAATGGTCTTGAGCGTATTCGACTAAGAGAACCCCTTGTCAAGGCTGAAGGTGCTGATATTCATCTGAATAGAACCAATGCGCGGGGAATTTTTCTGACTTCAGGCCCTCAGGGCGAGTTACTCTTCATCGGCAGTGGTGGAGTCAGCCGGATTGCAGGACCTGAACGTTTTTCGCGGGGGCATTACTTTTTTTATGAAGACTTTGATGCTGACCAGTCGCCCGATTTTATGTATGCTGATGGCCGGAGAGTTGTGGTTTTCGATCGGTTCAATCGCAACATCTTTGATTGGCAACTGCAGGCCGAGGTCGTTCAGAAACCCTATTTTCTGCACGGTTCGGCCAATCAGGGCATTTGGTGTTTTGAGTTTCCACAGGCAGGTATGGCAGCAATTGCCGCAAACGAATTTGGCATTTTGACGTTTTCGCGACTTCCGCGCGGCGAAAAATATGGTTTCGGACGCACCGATCCGGGTGGCTCGCTCATGCTCGCAGCTTATGACAGCAATGAGCTTATCCTTTTCAGGCTCAACTAGACCCTATTGCTGAAGGTTTTTCTTCCATGAGCCATATCGCAGGTATGCCAGCGAGAGGCTAGTGAGCACCAGACCGTAAACAATTTCGGAAGTCCAGACCATGACCACGCCTGCATCGAACCGACTCACCAGCAAAAAAACATAAATCAGATAAAGGCTAAGCGTAATGATCTCGATGACAAAAGAAACATTTGTTTTTCCTGTTCCCATCACTCCGTTAAACAGGATGATGCCACTGGCATAAAAAGGTGCGCCAATCATGACAATATATAATACGGGAAGGCTGCCCGAAATAAGTGTCAAATCGTTGGTGTAGAGCCTGATAAGCATAGAAGGATAAATCAGGCTGATCATCACCAATAGCCCAACGCCCATCAGGGTAAGGTTGATAATACGGCGTATGAGCACAAAAATCAGTTCGTCGTGGCGCATGCCGATGAGGTAGCTGACCATCGAATTAGCCGCTGAAGCAAAGCCCCAGATGGGTATCATAAACACGATGTATATGCTTCGGATAATATTCGAAATGGCAAGCGATTGTTCGCCAAGCTTCTCGATCAAAAGGAAAAAGGCAAACCATACTCCCAGCGACAGAAAGTTTTGAAACATAATGGGATAAGCTAGCTTAAGGTTTTGCAGGAAGAGCTTGAGGTCGAAGTTTCCCATCCGGAAAAGCGGATACCTGATATGATATTTTCGAAGCAGCACATCGGCTGTCAGATAAATAACAGCGGTAATTTCTGCGATGACCGAAGCCAGAGCAGCGCCCTGAAGCCCCATAGCCGGAAGGCCAAGTTTACCAAAAATAAGTCCGTAGTCGAGGATGATATTGACTACAGCCATTACCACAGTGCTCCACGTAATCACCCTTGTGCTGCTAATACTCACATAAAACGCCCGGAACATCACTTGCCCATAGGCGAAGAATATGCCAAACATCCTGTACTCGATAAATTGAAGTGAGGCCCGATAGATGTTGTCGGATTGAATGAGCAGCGAAAGCACCGGACCCGACAAGAACAGCATAAACAGGAACGAAACCAATGACAACGGAAGCATAAAATAATTGCCATGAGCAAAGGTGCGCCCCAAGGCATGGCTGTTGCCCTCGCCAAAACGTCGCGACATGATAATCTGCATGCCTGTGCCAAATCCAAGGCCCAGCATAATCAGCACAAAATAGAACATTCCACCAAGTGCTGATGCTCCCAGCTCGACCTCACCAACATGACCCAGAAATGCAGTGTCTGTTACATTAATGATGTTTTGAGCCACACTTCCCAGTATGATGGGATAGGCAATAGACCAGACGCGTTTGTATGAAATATCAGGTAACAAATTGTGGAAATTAGCGGCAAAGTTAGCCCTAATCTGCGGGATACAATTCAACCCGGGATTTCTGTACTTTAGTGAACCATAATTCGGGTTGCTTGTTACATCTAAAATTTTCTTCATGAAAATCGTCATTGCTGGTGCAACGGGTCTTGTTGGAGAAGCGCTGGTCAAAAGGTTGATTGCCAGGCACGAGCTGGTCATTTTTACGCGCGATGTACCCAAAGCGAGAGAAAAATTTAAGGGTGCGGGCGTCCATTATGCCGACTGGCATCAACCGCCATCACATCTGGCAGCGCTTATCGACGGTACCAAAGTTGTCATTAATCTGGCCGGCGCCGGTATCGGTGATGCCCGTTGGACAGCGGAACGAAAAAATGCCATCATCGGCAGCAGGCTGCAGAGCATCGAAATGCTCCACAGGCTTTTTCAGGCAGCCGAAATCCAGCCGGAATTGGTCATACAGGCGTCGGCGATTGGTTATTACGGATTTTCGGATGAGCATGTCTTCAGCGAGGGTGATGCGCCCGGCCAGGGCTTTCTGGCTGATGTGACCAGACGATGGGAAGAGAAAGCCGCAATCTGGAGCGATATCAGCCCACGCCTGGTGCTGTTGCGCTCGGGTGTCGTTCTGGCCCGCAACGGAGGTGTATTGCCCCGCATGGCGCTTCCGTTCAGATTCCTGAGCGGCGGGCCGATGGGAACCGGCAATCAGTGGATTTCGTGGATTGATCTCGAAGACGAAATTGAAGCCATCCTGCACCTCCTTCACAACCCGCTAAGCAACGGTGCCTACAACCTTACGGCTCCTCATCCCGTGAGGCAAAAAGAAATGGCAAAAGCTATAGGTAAGGCTTTGAAATCGCCCTCATGGCTTCCTGTGCCCGGATTTGTGCTCAAAACTTTACTGGGCGAAATGGCCGATGAGCTGCTGCTGAAGGGCGCAAAAGTGCTGCCCTTCAGGCTGCAGGAAGAAGGTTTTGAGTTTCACTTCCTGAATGTTACCGATAGTGTGATGGACAAGCTGAAGCGACGCAATTAGTTGTTTGCCAATGATTTGAAATATTGATTCAAATGCTGAAACCCACAATAAACCGACCGGGTAAAGATTATCGCTTTATGAATTTTGGGTAACAAACGAAATGCTTTGTTACGGTAACCAACTGTCCTGCCTGCCCGATGGCCGGCAATAATTCATGCAGACCGGTTAGCGCGCCATTTTTCTGCAATACCCTGATGGGCGCATGATCGGGATTATACACCTGATTCGATGTCTGACCCTTGATGAGCAGCCAGCCGGCCTTTTCTTCATCAATGTTTAAATAGCCGGCAATGCCATGGAGCAGTGTTTGGAGCATCTCCTCGGCCGGAGGTTCATCCAGCAGCTCGATACGGAAAAGTTTTCGGTTCACTATGCCCGAAGCAAGCAACGAAAGCACTACATCATTGTCGTATTGCCATTGCTTCAGCGCAGCAAAGATGTCCACATCGTCCAGATTCGTAAATTGCCTGAGCCCTGCAGCATCTCCCTCAAGATCCACCGGGTTGGGTTTGTTTTCCAGAAAATAGCGCAAACTGCTGCTTGCCTCCGGTTGCCGGCCTTCTTTTACCAAGTGTCTGGCCCTCAGTAGCGCATTGCTAAGCATAAACTCGGCCGCAAGAACGGTTTTGTGCAGATAAACCTGCCAGTACATCATTCGTCGTGCAGCCAGAAAATGCTCAATCGTGAAGACTCCTTTTGCTTCTATAACCAGCTCATCTTCAGCAATATCAAGCATTGCCAGCAGTCGGTCCACATTAATAAACCCCTCGGCAACACCGGTGTAAAAACTGTCGCGCCTCAGGTAGTCCATCCGATCCATGTCCATTTGTCCGGATACCAGCTGACATAGAAACTGCCTGTGATATCGGCCCTCGAGTATGGCCATGGCGCCCTGGAGCGCCCCGTCAAATTCTTTGTCAATCTGACGGATGATGGCTCGTCCGAGTTGCTCGTGGTCAAGCCCGGTTACGATAGTGTTTTCCAAAGTGTGCGAAAAAGGGCCGTGGCCTATATCGTGTAGCAGAATGGCGTTAATTGCGTCTTCGCGTTCCTGAGGGCTGATGTCGTGTCCTTTCGAAATCAGATAGTTAAGTGTACGGACCATGAGGTGCATCGCGCCCAGGCTGTGTTGAAATCTGGCATGCAATGCAGCCGGATAAACCAGATAAGTGAGCCCAAGCTGCTTGATGCGCCTCAATCGTTGAAACCACTGGTGCTCAATCAGCCTGAACTGAATTTCGCCCGGGATGGTAACAAAACCGTGCACCGGGTCGTTGATGATTTTGATGCGATGAGGCATATGCAGGCTAAAATTCGTTAAATTTGTTTGATTGCAGGCGTTTCAGGCAATAATCACCCCTGTTTACTCATTAATACTGCAAAAATAGCAAGCTCGCCGCAAACCTTTACCCCTTTACAATAAATTGATAACTAAGCAGATGGAAAAAGTCAGAATTCTTTGGGCCGACGACGAAATTGATATGCTCAGGCCACACATCATTTTTCTGGAGCATAAGGGGTACGAAGTCGAGACTATCAACAACGGCGATGAAGCACTCGATATGGTTCGCACACGTCCCTACGACATTGTTTTTCTGGACGAAAACATGCCCGGAATGTCGGGTATTGAAACGCTGGAAAAAGTCAAGCAGCTGATGCCCAATCTGCCTGTGGTGATGATTACCAAAAGCGAGGAAGAGCATATCATGGAAGATGCCATCGGCAGCAAAATTGCCGATTATCTCATCAAGCCCGTGAAACCCAATCAGATACTGCTCTCGCTCAAACGAAACCTCGAAAACAGAAAACTGGTCAGCGAAAAAACCACCATTGCCTACCAGCAGGAGTTTCGGAACATCGGCATGGAGCTGTCCAATAAACTCAACCATCAGGAATGGATTGAGCTATACAAGAAGCTGGTGCGATGGGAGCTGGAGCTGGAACAGTCGGCCGATCAAGGTATTATGGAAGTGTTGCGCATGCAGCAGGATGAGGCTAACCGCCAGTTTTCCAGGTTTGTAGAAGAAAACTATGTGCAATGGCTTAGCGGCAAGAGTTCCGACAAACCGGTGCTTTCGCACACCCTTGTGCGCGATCGCATACTTCCGCGCCTCGACGCTTCCGGAAAACCGCTTTTTGTAGTATTGATCGACAATCTGCGCTATGACCAGTGGAAAGCCATTCAGCCGCTGCTCGAAGATTACTTCCGTTTGGAAGCCGATGAATTGTATTACAGCATATTGCCCACCACAACGCAATATGCCCGTAACGCCATGTTTGCCGGACTGATGCCTTCAGAGATCAGAAGACTATATCCAAAGTATTGGACTGACGAAGAAGACGAAGGCACTAAAAACCAGTACGAAGCAGAGCTTCTGGCTGAACAGTTCCGACGCTTTGGTAAGGACATCCGTTGCTCTTACAATAAAGTGCTCAACCTCAATAGTGGCAAAAAGCTGGCCGAGAGCATGTCGAACCTGATGGTGAACAAGCTCAACATCATCGTGTACAATTTTGTGGACATGCTTTCGCATGCACGCACCGAAATGGAGATGATCCGCGAACTGGCCGAGGATGAGCCTGCATACCGCTCGCTCATGCTCTCGTGGTTCAGGCATTCCTCGCTCTACGAAATCATCCAGTTTATCGCTGCAAAAAAGTGCGATCTGATCGTAACCACAGACCACGGCTCGGTTTACGTGAAAGATCCGGTAAAAATTCTTGGCGACCGCACCGTGAATACGAACCTGCGCTATAAATACGGCCGCAACCTCAAATACAATCCGCGTGAAGTGTTCGAAGTGAAGGATCCGGAAAGTATTTTTCTGCCAAGGCCCAATGTGAGTACTGCTTATGTTTTTACGCGATCGGCCGATTTTTTTGCTTATCCCAACAACTACAATCATTACGTCAACTATTACCGCAATACATTTCAGCACGGTGGCATCTCCCTGCAGGAAATGCTGGTTCCGGTAGCATATCTCAAGGCTAAATGAAACCTTTTGCAAGCTTCGGAATCTCTGATGTTCAACAGCTTGATGCCGTTGCAGCCTTGTTGGCAGGGCTTTGGCCGGAGCATAACATATTTGCCTTTTACGGGCCTATGGGCGCCGGAAAAACCACACTGATCAAGGAACTGTGTAAACATTGGGGTGTGGAATCAGTGGTGAGCAGCCCAACATTTGCCCTGGTAAATGAATACGAAAATGCAGAAGGACATCCCGTTTACCACTTTGATTTCTACCGTATCGAGAAGCTTTCGGAAGTGTTTGATATGGGATATGAGGAATATTTTTTCAGCGACAATCCATGCCTGATTGAATGGCCTGAAAAAATCGGGCAACTTTTGCCTGAAGATTGCGTAAAAGTGCATATAGTGCCGGGACAACTCAGCAGCGATCGCTGTATTGAGGTATATTTACCCGCACAAATGCAGGGATAGATATAATGAACGAACAATCCTCAGGGATGACTTTTGGCGGTGCAACTGCCATGATGCCGCAGGAAGAGCTGCTCGAAACGGCTGTCCGGAGCTCGCGTATGGTTATAGGCATCCCGCGTGAGCTTTCGCCCAACGAAAGCCGTATTGCCCTGATACCGGCCGCCGTCAAATTCCTCAGCGAGCATGGTCAGCAGGTCATTATTGAAGAACGGGCCGGCGATAAGGCTCATTTTACCGATCATGAGTATGCCGAAGCAGGAGCAGAAATTGTCCGCGACCGCGAACGTATTTTTCAGGCCGATATCATCCTGAAGATAGCCCCGCCCATCAGGGAAGAAATTGAGCTCATCGAAAAGAAACGGACACTCATTTCTATTCTCAACCTGCCAACGCGCACGCGCGACTATTTTCAGCAGCTCATGACCAAAAAAGTTCATGCCATTGCTTTTGAAAATATTCAGGATAAAACAGGCGCCTTGCCGCTGGTGCGCTCCATGAGCGAAATCATTGGCAATACTACCATTCTTATTGCTTCCGAATACCTCTGCCATCCTCAGTATGGCAAAGGCATCATGCTCGGAGGATTTCCCGGTGTGGCTCCGGCCGAAGTGGTTATTATCGGTGCCGGCACAGTGGCCGAAACAGCAAGCCGCGTGGCAATGAGTATGGGCGCAATGGTCAAGGTTTTCGATAATTCGATGTACAAGCTCAGAAGCCTTCAGACCAGAATTGGTTCTCACCTCTATACCTCCACCATGCAACCACATCTGATGACCAAGGCGCTTGAGACAGCCGATGTGGTGATTGCAGCCAAACACTCAAGCACGGGAGTGTCACCATGTCTCATCCCCGAAGCCATGGTAGCCCGCATGAAGCCCGGTTCGGTCATCATCGATGTCAGTATCGATCAGGGCGGATGTTTTGCCACATCACGGCCAACCAACCATCAGAATCCGGTTTTTACGGCCTTTGGAGTTACACACTACTGTGTGCCGAATATAGCATCCCGTGTTCCCCAAACAGCATCCACCTCATTCAGCAATTTCTTTGCGCCACTGCTGCTCGAAATTGCTGAAAACGGTGGTGTAAGCAATGCCCTGAAAACCAACAGAGGCCTATCCCGCGGAGCTTATATCTTCAACGGAACGCTTACCAGTCAACAAATCAGTAAGCAGCACGACCTGCCTTTCCAACATCTGGACCTCCTGCTGGCAGCTTTTTATTAATCCTTGACCAATCACAAAATGCACAGCTATACGAGCGCTCATTGGTCTTAGTTCGTATTTTTGTTCATTAAGGCCACTATCCCCCGAATGATAAAATATGCCCAAGATGCCGCACAATGGCTGCTGCTGGAACTTGAAGCCAGAAAAAGCAGATCAGCTGCCGTGGTCTTCCTTACCGACGACAACACTAAAATGCTGTGTTTACCGGTGCTTGAAAATCTGCTTGGCATTCAGACAGGTGATTGTTATCACATCAGCATACCTGCCGGCGAAGCCTCAAAAAATCTTGCCTCGCTCAGCCTGATATGGGACGGGCTTACCACAGCCGGCGCCGGACGCGACACATTGCTAATTTGTCTGGGTGGTGGTATGATAACAGACATAGGAGGTTTTGCTGCTTCGACCTATAAAAGAGGCATCGATGTGGTTCATATTCCCACCACACTCCTGGGCATGGTTGATGCCGCAATAGGAGGAAAAACCGGCATCGATTATCAACATTACAAAAACCATCTGGGCAGCTTCTATCAGCCACTGCAAGTGCTCATTTTCAGCGACTTTCTGCTTACTTTGCCTGAACGACAACTCAGGGCCGGCTTTGCCGAAGTGCTCAAATACGCCCTGATCAGCGGCCGCCAAATCCATGCAATGCCCAAAACAGCAAGTTTTGACGATTGGATGCCCATTATCCGTGCCTCAGCAGATACCAAATCGGATATCGTACAAAAAGACCCCAAAGAACAAGGACTTCGCAAAGTGCTCAACTTTGGCCATACTATCGGTCACGCCATCGAATCGCAAGCCCTCGAAATGGGCTATGAAGTTTTGCATGGCGAAGCTGTGGCAGCCGGCTTGTTGGCTGAACTCTGGTTGTCGGTGCAGCTGTGTGGTCTGGATGTTGGCGTGTTGAACGACTACGCCAAGACTTATCAATCAATCTACGGCATCTTGCCCCTGGACGAAATGAAGCATTCGGCAATCATTGACCGTATGCATCATGACAAGAAGAATGCCGGCGGCCAAATCAGATTTGTATTGCTCGAAAAGCCGGGCCGGCCGGTGTGGGATGTGCCTGTCGATGAGCAAAATATCCTCGGCAGCCTGAAATTTTTATCTGACTATAATAAACTAATGTCCTAATATACCGTACGCATGAAAATCACCTCGCTCAACCGGCAATTTAGTCTCGAAGTGGAACTTCCCGGCAGCAAAAGCCTGAGCAATCGCGCGCTTATGATTTCGGCCTATTCAGGCATATCTTTTCCCATTGATAATCTTTCATTGGCCGATGACACAAAACTGCTGGCAGAAAATCTTGAGTATATCCGCAACTGCATCAGCACTTCGATGCCACTGGTAGTCGATTGTGGCAATGCCGGAACCGTTTTTCGTTTCCTGCTCACCTATCTTGCTTCGACACCCGGAAACTGGATGCTTACAGGAACTGTCAGAATGAAATCCAGACCTATTGCAGGGCTGGTTGACAGCCTCAGAATGCTGGGTGCCGAGATTTATTACACAGAGCAGGAGGGTTATCCACCCGTGAGGATTGTGGGCCAAAAGCTTAAAGGCGGTAAAACATCCGTCAGCATGCAGCAGAGCAGCCAGTTTGCCTCCTCATTGCTCCTGGCCGGCCCTACATGGCCAAAAGGATTGGATCTTGACCTCACCGAAGGCCTGAACTCTGTGCCTTATCTTGAGATGACTATCCACATCATGGAGCAATGCGGCGCCAAAGTCATGGTGGCCGGCAGAAAGATATCCGTGTTGCCGATCATTTATAAACCTCAGTACATCAGCATTGAACCAGACTGGAGTTCGGCTGCTTTCTGGTACGAAATGGTGGCATTAAGTCAAGGCGCTGAAGTAGTGCTCAAAGGACTGCCTGCCGATAGTCTTCAGGGCGACAGCAGGGCAGTGGTAATGTTTTCGGGGCTTGGTGTAAAAACAGAAAAAGTTGCCAACGGATTGCTCTTAAGATGGACGGGCGAAGTTGAGGAACGACAGTTTTTTGATCTTCACGATCATCCTGATATGTTGCCTGCTCTGCTGGCAACCTGTGCAGGCCTTGGACTTAAAGCCACGTTTACCGGATTAGACAATCTGCAATACAAGGAATCGAACCGCACAGCTTCTTTAGCCAGGGAATTGACAAAAATTGGCGCAAATTTCGTCCAGGTAAACGAGAGCACATGGCAGCTGCATCCGGCCAGTATTCAACCCATGCCGGAGGCGCCGCCCTCACTCCATGTATATGCCGACCATCGGCTGGCAATGGCCTTTGCTCCCCTTGCCCTGAAAACCGGAGCATTGCATATCGATGAACCTGAATGTGTCGATAAATCCTATCCCGGATACTGGAGCCAGTTGAGGAGAACAAAGGCCTTTGCCCTCGAAAGTTAACCCATGCCAAACAAGCAATCCCTTGTGGTCCTTATGCTGCTTTGCCTCTCTGTTCAGGTGAATGCCCAGTACTTTCTTACCGGCCAGGACGCAGCACGCACCCGATGGAAACAGCTGAAAACTCCCCATTTCACACTCATTTTTCCCGACACCTATGCCAATCGGGCACAGCATACAGCCTTACTGCTCGAAGCGGCATATCCTACAGTAAACAAAGGACTTGGGGCACCACCTGTTCGCACACCTGTGGTGCTGCACAACCAAAATGCCATATCCAATGCGCTGGTGGCCTGGGCGCCGCGCCGCATGGATTTTTTTCACGTACCGCCTCAGGATGGTTATTCGCTTGATTGGACGCCGCAGCTGGTGTTGCACGAACTGCGGCATATAGGCCAGATGAGCCGGCTGGAAACCGGATTCGGAAAGGGCCTGCGTATCGCCTTAGGTCAACAGGCTACCGGTGCCATGGCAGGCCTGTTCTTGCCCAACTGGTTTATGGAAGGCGATGCTGTTTGGGCTGAGACAATCCTTAGCGCCACGGGCAGGGGACGAGTGCCTCTTTTTTCGGCCGGATTGAAAGCCCAGATTACAGAAAAGGGTATCTATTCCTACGAAAAAGCCTGGTTTGGATCGTACCGCGATTTCACGCCCGACATCTATGAGCTTGGTTATCACATAGTCGCGTATAATAGCCTGAAATTTGGCGAACAGTTGTGGGAAAACGCTGTAAGCCGCAGCGCATCACAACCTTGGCTGATCTATCCCTTTAGTGCGTCCTTGAAAAAGCAAACAGGGATGGGTGTCGGTAAACTCTACCAGGCTACACTCGACAGCCTGAAATCCTATTGGCTTGCAGAAGCCGACAGCTCACTGACCCCTTTTCAACGTGTTTCAAATCAACGCAATACCTTTACGAACTATAGATATCCTCAAATCACACCGTATGGTATTGTGGCCTTGCGCCAATCGCTGGACGACCTGAGCCGGATTGTGCTGATCGACAGCCTTGGCGAGCAGGTACTCTTTACTCCCCATTATGTTTTTCCGGAAGGTCTGTCGGCACGCAACGATCTGGTAGTTTGGAACGAGTATCAGCCCGATTTACGCTGGAGCAACAGGGCATACTCTGTCATCAAACTGGGGAGCATCAGCCGGAAAAAGGTGTGGCAGTTGAGCCACCGCAGCTATTATTACGCACCTGACCTCAACCATTCGGGAAGCAGTATCGCGGTTTCAGAAGTTATGCCTGATGGCAGTTCGGCCATAGTGGTACTCGATGCCGCCTCAGGGCAGGAGTTGAGCCGTTATTCCTCCGAAAAGTACTTCATTCACCAGCCCAAATGGCTGACAGATGATGAACATATTGCTTTTCTGGCCACCGGTAATTCAGGAAAATCGCTCTGGCTGCTCAATCTGCGCAGCATGCACGCCGTGCAATACACCCCATTTGTCTATACTGATTTCCATCTTTCCTCCGCCGGCGATGGGCTGGTTTATCTGCATGGCGCATGGAACGGAAAGCAGGAAGCCTATGTTTTCGAATTTGCTACACAGGTTTTACGACCTTGCACCCGAAGCAACCATGCTGCGGCCGACCCTGCCATTCGGCCCGACGGGCAAAAGCTGGTTTACGCCAATTACACCGCTGACGGCTGGATGCTTGTTGAAGCAACCATAGACAATGCATCAGAGAAACCTGTTAAATTCGCCAATTCAACCTCAGATACCCTGTTGGGCATAGGCCTTCCTGCTGATCGCTTTGCCGTTGAAAAGCTTGAGGTAGCTGATACCATCTTTCCTGTAAGACCTTATAGACGAGCTGCGAAGCTCTTCAATCTGCACAGCTGGGCACCCTTTTACGTGGACGCTGCAACGCAGCAAATCCGCCCCGGCTTGAGCCTGATGTCGCAAAACAGCCTGAGCACCATGGTAGCCACAGCCGGCTACGACTACGACAGCAATGAGGGCGCCGGTAAATCGGTGTTCAATCTGAGCTACTACGGCCTGTTTCCGGTGATTGATGCCTCAATCAGTCATGGTCGCCGCAAAGGAACTGCACACTTGAATGATACCCTTTACAACCTTCGCTGGAACGAAACCCAGGCCGGACTGCAGTTTAGTGTTCCGCTCAATTTCACCCGAAACAGATGGCAACGCGGGCTCAACCTGAGCTCGGGATTTGATTTCATACAACGGAGGATGGATGAGGATGTGGGCCTCAACTTTAAGCAGGAATACACTACGGCCATCAATTATAACCTGTTAGCCTACAACCTTGACCGACGGAGCATGAGGGATATTTATCCCCGGACAGGACAGGTGTTAAGGGTAATTTTCAGGCACTCGCCGTTCGATGAATCACCCGGTGACCAGCTTTTTACTTCTTTTATAGCCTATCTGCCGGGTTTGGCAGCGCATCATGGCATTCGCGCTTATCTGGCGCGACAGCGCCAAAACTCCGGATTTTACAATTTCGGAAGCTATGTCTCGGTCCCCAGAGGGCAATCGGGCATCTTTGCAAGAAATATAGAATCCTACAAGCTGGATTATGCTTTTCCGCTGGCTTATCCCGATTATCCTCTGGGGCCCATTATTTACGTCAAACGTTTAAGAGCCAATGTTTTTCACGATATCGCATTGGCTTCCTCCCAAACATATCAGTCAACGGGTTTCGAAATCTGGGCTGATGCACATTTGCTCAGGATGCAGGCCCCGGTGGGCATTGGTTTTCGCTTGAGTTACAATTCACCCGGTGACAAGATAGTGCCGGAAATGGTGTTTGGCATCGACTGGAATGCCGTTTATTAACAAATTCAATTTACCTAAGCCATGAAAAGACGAATACTCGACTTCCGACCAGAGATTGATGCCATCATTAAGCGATGCGAAGTTTGCAGCCTGGCAATGAGTATGCCTGATGGCAGACCCTATGTGGTGATCATGAATTTCGGCTACAAGGATGGGGTTTTCTACTTTCATTCATCGCCCGAAGGGATGAAAATCAATGTATTGCGTGAGTTCCCGGAGGTCTGTATTGCCTTGAGTACCGATCATCATCTGCGCTGGCAAAACGAACAGGTGGCTTGCAGCTATGGCATGAAATACCGCTCGGTTACGGTTCGTGGTTCGGTGGAATTTATGCATGACCTCGACCAGAAAAAAGAGGCGCTGAATATTATCATGCAGCAATATACCGAGGGCACCTTCGAATACAGCCTTCCGTCGCTGGAAAATGTTTGTGTTTTCCGCCTGCAGCCTCAGTCCATCGAAGCACGGGCCTACGGATACTGAAACAGGCCGCCTTTTCAGGCAGCCTGTTGGTATGAAAAATGGTCAAAATGGATCAAATCATCGGGTAAAGCTTAAAAATTTCACCGGATTTCATGAGAATATCCACGTATTGTGCGCGGCGGTAAGCAAACGGATCTTTGCTGTTTTTGTTGGACAGCTTGCCTTTGAAGTCGTCGATCGACTGGTAACCCTTGGTTTCCATCCAGGCTTCCAGTTCCTGCAACATCTTGCTGATTTGTTTGGGGCCATTCTTGTACAGGGTGCTCACTACCTGCACGGCATCGGCACCGGCCAGCAGCATTTTGATGACATCGGCTCCGTTGAAAATTCCCTGACTGGCAATAATAGTGCCCTTCACATTGCCATGAAGCAAACCGGCAAAACGCAATGCCAGGCGATTGTCGATTTCGTTGCTCAGGTTATACGGAAAATGGTGTTTTTCGCTTTCAATGTTAATATCGGGCTGGAAAAGCCTGTTGAAGATCACGAATCCGGCTGCACCACGACGATCCATCTCGGCGATGGTAAAGAGTGGGTTGGTATAGAAAGGACTAAGCTTAACCGAAACAGGAATGCTGACCACTTTCTTAATTCCTTCGATAACGTCAAGTTCTTCATTCAGGATTCCTCTGCCATCGACATCAAAATCGGTAGGTACAGCGTAAAAGTTTACTTCCAGGGCATCGGCACCGGCCTCTTCCAGTTTTTTGGCGTAGGTGTACCAGGTGTCGTCGTAAACGCAGTTGAGACTGGCAATCAGCGGAATGCTGAGGGCTTTTCTGGCTTCGGCAAAATGCATCAGAAACTCTTCCGGACCGGCTTCATAAAGGTCTTCCTGAAACAAATCCGTCATCTCGGCATTACGATGATCATAATCCGTCATATGTTGATGAAGCTCAAGGTTTTCCAGTTGAATCTGTTCCTCGAACAAGGATTTGTAAACGATTGCGCCGGCACCGGCATCCTCCAGTTTCTTTAACATTTCCACATCCGATGTCAGGTTGCATGCGCCCACCACAATAGGGTTTTTCAACTTAAGTCCGAGGTAGTTTGTGCTGATATTCATAAGCTTAGATATTAATGATTTACTATCGCGAAAATGCTGACTATTTCAGCTCATAAAAGTACGGTTTTTTTGTAAGGGTCATAGCGTTGGCGCTAATCTAAAATCATTATAAATTACTTCATTACAAGAGAGTTGAGACGGAAAGAGCTCATTTATTTTTCGTTTATTGAGTAATTTCGCGGGGCAATTGTTCATTCTTTAACAGTCATATACACAAACTTACCTATATAAATATGAGCAAGAAGAAAAAGTTCATTACATGCGATGGCAACTATGCTGCCTCGCATGTAGCTTACATGTTCAGCGAAGTTGCAGCCATTTATCCTATAACCCCTTCGAGCACTATGGCCGAGTATGTGGACGAGTGGGCTTCGCACGGAAGAAAGAACATGTTTGGCGAAACGGTTCACGTGGTGGAGATGCAAAGCGAAGGCGGCGCAGCAGGTGCCGTGCACGGCTCATTGCAGGCCGGAGCACTCACCACCACTTTCACGGCTTCTCAGGGTTTACTCCTGATGATACCCAATATGTACAAAATAGCCGGCGAGCTTTTGCCCGGTGTTTTCCATGTTAGTGCCCGCAGCCTTGCTGCACAGGCCCTTTCAATTTTTGGCGATCACAGCGATGTGATGAGTGCGCGTCAGACAGGTTTTGCCCTGCTGGCTACCGGAAGTGTACAGGAAATTATGGATCTGGCACCTATTGCCCATCTGGCAGCCATAAAATCACGCGTGCCATTCCTGCATTTCTTCGATGGTTTCCGTACTTCGCACGAAATTCAGAAGGTTGAATATTTCGATACCGATGAGCTTCGTCCGTTGTTGGATACCGAAGCTTTGCAGCGTTTTCGTGATAATGCCCTCAACCCTGAGCATCCCGTAACCCGCGGCACAGCTCAAAACCCCGATATTTATTTCCAGGCACGCGAAGCTGCCAACAGGTTTTACGATGTGATCCCTGATATGGTGGAAGATTTTATGCAGAAAATCACAGCCATGACCGGCAGGGAATATCATCCCTTTACCTATTACGGAGATCCGGAAGCTGAGCATATCATCATTGCCATGGGATCGGTCACCGAAACGATTCGCGAAACCATCGACTATTTGCGCAATAATGGCGAGAAGGTAGGGCTTGTGGCCGTTCACCTCTATCGTCCTTTTTCAGCCAAGTATTTCCTCAAGGCTATCCCCAAAACTGTTAAACGCATTGCGGTGCTTGACCGTACCAAGGAGCCGGGCGCCAATGGCGAACCTCTGCTGCTCGACGTTAAGGATGTATTCTACGGGCGCGAGCATGCCCCACTGGTTGTTGGCGGACGTTATGGCCTCAGCAGCAAGGACACTACTCCGGCCATGATCATCTCGGTTTATAACAACCTGAAACTTAACGAGCCAAAAACAGGATTTACCGTCGGCATCGTTGACGATGTAAAATTCCTGTCGCTCCCGATGCTGCCCGAAATCAGCATCAGCCCTAAAGGTACCTACGAAGCCAAATTCTATGGTATAGGCGCAGATGGTACTGTTGGTGCCAATAAAAACAGCATCAAGATTATCGGTGAAACCACCGATAAATATGCACAGGCCTATTTTGCCTACGACTCCAAAAAGTCGGGTGGTGTAACCACATCTCACCTGCGATTTGGCGATCAGCCCATACGGGCCACTTATCTTGTAGGCACACCCGATTTTGTGGCTTGTCACGTTCCGTCCTATCTGGGCAAATATGATATGCTGAAAGGCCTTAAAAAAGGCGGCATTTTCCTGCTCAACAGTATCTGGGACGCAGAAGAAACCAAAACCAAGCTGCCCAATGAGGTGAAGAAATATCTGGCCGACAACCAGATCCAGTTCTACATCATTAATGCAACACGCATTGCCGAAGAGATTGGTCTGGGTGGAAGAACCAACTCCATCATGCAGTCGGCGTTCTTCAAGGTGGCCGAGATTATTCCCTACGAAAAGGCCGTTGAAAAGATGAAGGACTTCATCCTGAAATCGTATGGCAACAAGGGCGAGGTAATCGTAAAGATGAACTATGCTGCCGTGGATCGGGGAGGAGAGGTTGAGAAGATTGAGGTTCCGGCTGAATGGTCGAAGCTGGGCAGCAGCCATGTTGAAGACAATAAGCAACATATCCCCGAATTTATCCGCGATGTGGTGATGCCCATCAACAGCATGAAAGGCGATGACCTGCCTGTTAGTGCTTTCCTCAACCGCGAAGACGGCACCTTGCCGGCCGGCACAACAGTGTACGAAAAGCGTGGCATTGCTGTGAACATCCCCGAGTGGGTGGCCGAAAATTGCACCCAATGCAACCAGTGCTCCTATGTTTGTCCGCACGCTGCCATCAGGCCGTTCCTGCTCACAGCCGAAGAGGAAGCCAATGCTCCAGATGAAACTGTATTGCTCGAAACCAAAGGAAGGTTTGCCCCGCATAAGTACCGTATTCAGGTGAGTCCGCTCGATTGCACCGGCTGTGGCAATTGCGCTGATATCTGCCCTTCGAAGGAAAAAGCACTGGTGATGAAACCGCTCGAATCGCAGCATGCCGAAATTGGTCGCTGGGACTACTTTGCCAACAAGGTGACCTACAAGGATACCATCGTGGACAAGTTCCAGTCGGTAAAAAACAGCCAGTTTGCCCGGCCGCTGTTCGAATTCTCAGGCGCATGCGCGGGCTGCGGCGAAACGCCTTACATCAAAACCATCACTCAGCTTTATGGCGATCGCATGATGGTGGCCAACGCCACCGGCTGTTCGTCCATTTATGGCGGCTCAGCGCCCAGCACACCTTATTGCACCAACGAAGAGGGCAAAGGTCCGGCCTGGGCCAATTCACTTTTCGAGGATAATGCCGAATACGGTTTTGGTATGGCACTTGGGGTCAACAAACTGCGTCGTCGCATTGCCGAACGGATGATGGAAGCCCTGAAAGGCGAAATGCCCGAAGCCCGTCGCGAAGCTTTCAATGCATGGCTCGAGGGCATGGATAATGCCGAAAAATCGGAAATCGCCTCTGCAAAGCTCATCGAAGTACTGAGTGGTGCCACTGACGATCTGGCCAAGGAACTTATGGCACTGCGTCAGTATTTTATCAAGAAATCTGTCTGGATATTTGGTGGCGACGGCTGGGCCTACGACATTGGATTTGGCGGCCTCGACCACGTACTGGCCATGGGCGAAGATGTCAACGTCCTTGTATTGGACACCGAAGTGTACTCCAACACCGGCGGACAGTCATCCAAATCAACACCGGTGGGTGCCGTGGCTAAGTTTGCCACCTCAGGTAAGAAGGTTAAGAAAAAAGACCTTGGTGCCATGTTGATGACGTATGGCTACATTTATGTGGCTCAGGTGGCCATGGGAGCTAGCCAGAATCAGTTCTTGAAAGCCCTGAAGGAAGCCGAAGCATATCCCGGGCCATCTGTGATTATTGCTTACTCGCCCTGTATCAACCACGGAATCCGCACGGGTATGGGTACAGCCCAAACCGAAGCTGAGCTGGCAGTAAATGCAGGGTATTGGCAACTTTTCCGCTACAATCCATTGCTGGAGGCCGAAGGCAAGAATCCGTTCCAACTCGACTCAAAAGCTCCTGATTGGAGCAAATTCCAGGCCTTTATTAACAATGAGGTGCGTTTTTCATCGTTGCGGAAAACCTTCCCGCAGGAAGCTGCACGCCTGAGCAAGATTGCACAGGAAAATGCCGAATGGCGCTACAACTACTACAAGCGTCTCGAAGCCATGGAATACGCTAAATAATCCTAAGACCGGGCCACAAGCCCGGTTTTTTTTCATATTTGAAAACAAATTGTTGAAATCGATGAAATCAATCGCAAAACTATTTATCGTTCTGGCTTTTGCCGGCCTTGCTTCGGCCTGCAATCACAGCCATCAACACGAGCACAAAGGCATGCATCCGGCCTTGTACGCCACACTGTATCAGCAACAGGCCGCAGAGTATCGGGCATTGTGCTATCAGGCCTTCAACCTTGCCGAAATACAACTTGAAGCAGTACTCAGGCAATCAACATCCAAACCCCTGGCAATTATTACGGATATTGATGAAACTGTTCTCGACAACAGCCCTTATCAGGCAGCAGCAATTCTTGGAGGCTTTGGGTATCCTGTCCGCTGGGCCGACTGGATGCAATCAGCCGATGCATGGGCGATACCGGGAGCCTTAGAATTTCTGAATAAGGTTTCTGCTGCAGGAATTACGATTTTTTATGTGAGCAACCGTAAAGAAGAATTCCGCGCTCCAACCCTCAGGAATCTGGAAAAATTAGGTTTCCCCAATGCATCCGACCAATACCTTTTGCTTCGTCAGGAGGGCGAGGGCAACGAGAAGGAAACGCGTAGGAAAAAAATTGACGAAAGTTTCGAAGTCGTAATGCTCCTGGGCGATAATCTGGACGATTTTTCAGAGGTATTTGAGGTGAATGATGCAGGAGAACGAATGCTGCAAGCCGACCTCAATAAAAATGCTTTTGGCCGCAGGTTCATCGTGCTGCCTAATGCCAGCTATGGGAGCTGGGTGAATGTTTTACCAGGCTACGATCGAAACTTAAGCACGGAGGCGTTGTCCGACTCGCTCCTCAGAGGCCTTATGCCTTTCTGATAAGTGTGCACTAAAACAAAAACAGGCCTGCCGGATACCTCCGCAGGCCTGTTTTTTTTCGTTTATCCGATGTTTTAATTAATCGTCATCATGAAGGGCAGTCTGGCCTGCACACCTTTCATCCGGCTCATTTGTTCGATATATTCCACATATTGATAATAGTCACCAAGCTGCGCTTTGAGGGCACGTTTGCCGCTGTTCACGCCACCCATGTCCTGTATCAGCTTACGGATAGGATCTATCTGCTCGGGCTGTTCTACCACACGGTAGTCGTCGCCAAGGTTGGCCTTTTGTGCAGCATAGGCAATGGCATGCTGCAATCCGCCAATCGAGTCAACAAGACCAATGCCCAGTGCATCCTGACCGGTCCACACCCTGCCTTGCGCAATACTGTCCACGTAGGTCTTCCGGAGTCCGCGTGTGTCAGCCACCAAAGTGATAAAATCATCGTAAATGCGGGTAATCTCCCTGTTGATCACTTCCATATGGTAAGGTTTGATGGGTTCCATCACATCCATAAGGTCAGCATTTTTGTTGGTCATAACTTTATCAAAAGTGATACCTAACTTGTTGTTAAACAGTTTTTGAAGGTTAGGAATAACACCAAATACGCCAATGCTTCCGGTAATGGTGGCCGGATCGGCAAAGATGAAGTCGGAATTGGTCGAAATCCAATAGCCGCCAGAGGCCGCAACATTACCCATCGAAACAATAAACGGCTTTTCCTTACGGGCAAGCTCTACTTCGCGACGTATTACTTCCGAAGCCAGTGCACTGCCGCCGGGCGAATTCACGCGCATGACAATAGCTTTTACCTTATCGTCCTCGCGCAGTTTTCTGATCAGCTTCGAGAGATCTTCCGAGCCTATAGCAGTTTCCGAACCTTCGCCATCCGAAATTTCACCTACGGCATACACAACAGCCACTTTGTTTTTCGACGATTTAGGCTTTTCGACAGTGGCATTGGTATATTTGGCCAGGGTCACACTTTCAATTTTGTCTTTGGCACCTTTGCCGGTTTTCTCGCGCAGCAGGGCAAGTACCTCATCTTTGTATTTGAGCCCATCGACAAACCCAAGCTCAACAGATTTTTCGTTAGAAGCTGTTGCCAGATCATCAGCGTACTGGTTAAGGTTTGTAATGCTGATGTTGCGGCTTTGGCTGATCTTTTCAAGGTAGTTTGCCCAGGTGGTACCCAAGATTTTTTCCATCTGCTCGCGGTTGGCTTCACTCATCTTCTCGAGTATAAGCGGTTCAACGGCACTCTTGTATTTATTGTTAGGTCCGCGCACAATCTGTGGTTCTACCTCAAGCTTTCCCAGCATATTTTTGAGGAAAGTGAGCTGCGCAATCATACCCTTGAACATCAATCCACCATCCGGATTCATGTAAATCTCGTCGGCTACGCTGGCAAGGAAATAAGCCGACTGGCTATAGGTTTCGCCATAGCTTACGATAAACTTACCTGATTCCTTGAATTGCAACAGCTTTTCACGAATTTCTTCAAGATTGGCCATGCCTGCATCCACATTGCTCAATTCCATATAGATACCGGCAATATTCGGGTCAGCAGCGGCTTTGTCAAGATTCTTCAAAATATCGTTCATGCCAATGCTTTGGCTGGGCTTAAACGTCATGAAATCGATGTTTTGAAATGGATCTTTCGATGTTCGGTCAGGTATAGGAGCCTCGAAGCTGATATACAGCACTGAATTTTCTTTCACTTTTACGGCTTGCTTCTCGGCCGAGGAAATCAGCGCTGAGAGCATTCCGGCAAAAACGAAAAGAAGAAAGAGAAACGATAATATTGTGCCTGTAAATGAGGCCAAAAGAAATTTGAAAAACTGTTTCATGAGATTGATTATTTAAGTTGTGAACTTGAATCAAAAATAGTGCAATATTTCAAACAAAACTGATATTCAGTCCATTGAAATTTTTTGTCCGATGAATCGCAATAACAAACTGTCCGAAAACAAACAGTTGGTGTTCAGTTACGTACTCGTTCAAAGCTGATATAAACATGATTTTGTGGAAAAAAGTTTCAGGCTTACTGAATTAAT
Organism: Bacteroidales bacterium; assembly: GCA_035325985.1. Taxonomy (GTDB): domain Bacteria; phylum Bacteroidota; class Bacteroidia; order Bacteroidales; family F082; genus JALNZU01. The sequence continues at coordinate 30,619 of DAOKYW010000010.1, read as the reverse complement.
GCTGTAAAGATTTTCATCTTTGGGCAGGATTATGCATCTTTGTTAACTCCTATGATCAACATAATTCTACGCGTATTTCCGGCCATTTTGCTCTTAATCCTGATACCTGTGGATATGGGAGCCGGATTAAATAATCCTCCTTCCGACAGTCGTGCCCGCATGGTTAGCCATGGTCTTGCCTTACCCTCGGGTTTCGAATTGCCTGAGCCGGATCCTGTGGTTACCTATTTTATTGACCACAACAAAGTTTTTCCGCATCCCAAAAGTTTTGAAAAACCCAAAGACATCATGACCAAGGGTCAATTGCCCAAAAACAGGCTGGTCAGTTTTGTCTGGATGCACAACCCCAAGGTTAGCCTTGAGTTGGTGCAGCGTCTTGCTGATGTTTACGTGCGCGAGGCCACAATCGAAGGTGTAAACTATGATATAGCCTTTGTGCAAATGTGTCTCGAAACGGGTTTCCTGCGTTTTAACGGCGACGTGAGGGCCACCCAGAACAATTTTTGTGGACTTGGCGCCACAGGTAATGGCGAACCCGGCATGAGTTTCCCCACGCTCGAAGATGGGGTAAGAGCTCATATCCAACACCTTAAAGCCTATGCCACAACCGAACCGCTCGCCAATCCACCGGTAGCAAGCCGAATCGGCATGGTGAAAAGAGGAACTGCAACAGATTATTATCAACTCACCGGACGGTGGGCTACAGATCCGCAATACGGCAAAAAAATTGACATGCTGCTTTCCCGTATTTATGATGGGGCAACGCCTGAGCCGGTAAAAAGGAAGACATCGGTCCTTTTCGATTAATCAGCTTTACAGTTTTTAGCTGACTGTTTGTAACTCGTCAGCCACTGCCTTGCTCGCTGTCGGAATCAAGCCTTAATTTTGTGCGTAAAGATTGGAATGGAAGCATTTGTTTTATTGGGGTCGAATATCGGGCTTCGCGAACAACATCTGAGTAAGGCTATCAAACAGATTTCAGCATTGTTTGGAGCACCCGAAATGCTTTCGCATATCTACGCTTCGGAGAGCTGGGGCTTCCATGGGCAGGAATTTCTCAATCAACTTGTCGTTTTTTCTACCACCGAACATCCTGTAAATCTTCTGCGGCAATTGCTGGAAATTGAACAACTCCTCGGGCGCAGCCGACATACTGCCTCAGGTTATGTTGATCGTATCATCGATATTGATTTGCTTTATCTGGGCAATATAGTGCACGAGAGCCCCGAACTGATCTTGCCTCACCCAAGGCTTCATCTGCGCCGCTTCACGCTTTTGCCTCTTGTTGAGCTTGCTCCTCAAATGGTTCACCCTGTGTTGAATAAAACACATCAGCAAATATTGTCCGAACTTGAGGACAACTGCCGTGTTACGCTCCGTCCCACAGAAATCAACTTCAATCGCTGATGGACGCAATCCCTTACAATTTTATTGCCATCGAGGGCACCATCGGAGCGGGCAAAACTTCGCTCGCTTCAAAGATTGCTTCAGGTTTTAACGGCAAACTCATTCTCGAGCAGTTCGAAGAGAATGCTTTTCTGCCAAAGTTTTATGCTGAGCCCGAAAAGTATGCATTTCCGCTCGAAATGTCGTTTATGGCTTCCAGATTTCAGCAGCTAAAAGACCAACTGAGTAATCCCGATTTGTTCAGCAATTTCATCATCGCTGATTATTACATCGTCAAATCGCTCATTTTTGCCCAGAATACGCTTCAGCCGGACGAGTTTGATCTTTTTAAGCGTTTCTTTAACCTGATAAACCCCTCCTTGCCTCGTCCCGACCTGCTTGTTTATTTGTACCTTGATGTGGAAAAGCTGCAACAGAATATTCGTAAAAGGGGAAGATCGTATGAGCAGCACATCAAAGATGAATACCTTGATGGCATTCAGAAGGGTTATTTCGATTTTATCCGACAGCAGCGGGATATGCGAATATTGCTGCTTGATACCAACAATCTTGATTTTGTTGCCAACGATGTTGACTTCAAAGCCATAATGGATATCATCAGCAAACCGCACCCGCCCGGAATTCACCGGTACACATTTACCTGACTTTAGGATTAAAAAAAGAAAAGCCGGCTTTGAGGGCCGGCTTTTACATTGCTATGAGATGGATTACTTCACGATGGCCTGGAAATCAGGTTCGTTGAAGAACTTAATGAATTCGCGATCCCACTTGGCGGTGTTCTTGTAGCTGCCGTCCATCTGGATGGCCTTCATCAGATTGCTGTAGAGATAAGCGCTGTCGTTGTTGCGGGCACCGATCACAGCCTTCAGATAAGCAGTACTTGCGGTTTCAGGAGCGCAATCGAGTGTGGCTTTTGCTGCTGCATAGTCCTTGTTGAGCAACTGGGCGAGTCCAAGGTTGTAGTCACATTTGTTGCCGCTCATGAGGCTGATGGCTTTTGCATAATCGCCTTTGTAGATGTTAACGATTCCCATGTTGTAATCCACATCGCCACCGAGGTCTTTAGCCTTTTTCAGGTTCTTGGAAGCTTCGGTAAAGTTGCGCTCAATGATGTTAATTACACCAAGGTTGTTATATACCATAGGCGATTTATCGGTCATGCCAAGGGCTTTCTCAAGGAGCCGCTTCGATTCGGCAATATTGCCGAGCTGGAACTCAGTTTCTGAAGCGTTGATCACAAAACGGGTGCAGGATGGATGGAGCTGCATGCCGCTGGTATAGATCATCTTTTTGGTCTTCAGGTCGTTGGTGAGGGTAGCAGCGTAGAGCAGTTCTTCGAGTGTTAGCTGTCCGGGATCGGCAGTGGATAACCTGGCAATTTCCTCATCGGTTTTCTTGGGCTCGAAAGCATTGATGGTGATAATGCTGCGACGTAATGGCTGCAGAATTTCATTTTCAATTTCGGGATAGATGAGGATCATATTGCGGATTTCCTGTTCGCGCTGCTCAGGAGCGGCCGAACGGATCACGTTGAGAATCGAGTTCTTATCCCTGAGGTTCGAAGCTTCAACAGCTGCCATGAAACCATTCCAGTCCGGACCATTAGCGCTGGTCTCAAACTTAAGCTGGTTGAGGTTGTTGAAAGCCATACCATGATTCTTGTTGCGGAGAAGCTTGCGAATTTCATCTTCCATGTATCCTTTGGCTGTACGGGCACGGTTACCTGAGAGATTGTTGTTGAAGGTTTCTTCACCTTCGGGCGATGCCCAACCGGCAATATTGATGTCTTTTACTTCCCAGCCTTTTTGCATGTGCTGGGTAACTTCCCTCAAAGCCTTACGGTTTTCCTCTTTCTTGTTAAGTGGCAGATTCCAGTTGAGGTTGAACAGATTAACCTGATAGTAAATATGTGCAACGGCAGGAACGATAGTCACTTTTTCGTAACGATCCTTGGCCACCATGGTGCGCGGCTTATCTTCAATGCGCTTGGAGGTGTAGATGACACCATCGGCCAGTTTGCGCTGTTCGGCAGCTAAATATTTTTCATTCTGCATCACCTGTTCACGGGTAGTGTTGGTGATGGTTTTTGCAGGATAAATAAGCGGAGCAACAACCAGCTCGCTAACGTTCATCTTGGGATTGTATGGTATCTTTTCCTTATAAGTGAAGCTGCCGCCGTTTGTCCAGCTTACCAGCTGACCATCTCCACTCACCGATTCGCCTTTAAAATTGATGGGCTTTAGGGCAACCGAACCGCCGTCATAAGTAAGCACGGGGGTGAAGTTCATCACGGCATTTTTGCGGAAGTATTTGGGAGGGAATGTTCCTCTGATGGTTACTTCAACAGAATCGCCACGCTCTTCAAGCGGATTGGGAATAGTCTCGAGGGTAACTTGTCCAAAGTTGGTCACCATGCTCTTGACACTGTTGCTGATGAATTTGTAGCGCAAACCGATGTTCAGGTGAGCAAACATGTCATTTTCGACGGTACCTTCACGGCTTTGTCCAAAATCTTTATCCTGAAAGGCATCCATTCGGTCGCTGTCAACAAAGTTGAAAGTGTAGTTTGCGTAGATATCGGCTTTTTCAGATATCTTAAAATTCAGGTCAGCGCCAATAGGAAAAGTGTAGGCGGAAGCACGATTACCCATCCAGCCTTTTTCGGGTGTATTGGAAGTGTAGCCTACTTCCTGCAGGAAAGCGCCGGTGGTCAGGTCGATAGCCCTGGCCCTGAAATTGGTTTGGCCAAACCCAATGTGGGGTGCAAAAGTGAACACCCTGTCGGGGTTGTAGCCCCAGATAGCATTGACCAGGTTAAACGATAGGTTGATATTTCCCTGAATTTGATCACCTTCAGAGATTTTGGCATTACGCCAATCCTTCTCACCGCCATATCGGCCGGCGCCTATGCGCCCAAAAGCACCGAAAACTGGGGTGAATTGGTAACCAACTCCAAGATTTCCGTTTAGCTTGTAGTAACGGGGATCTGGTGCAAAGCCATACTGGTTAAGGTCGCCGTGAAAGAGGCTCAACCCGGCATCGCCAATAAGGAAGAGGTGCTTGTCGAATGCAGGGTTTCCGGTGCCTTTGCGGGTTTTTTCTTGCTGCGCAAAGATCAACATAGGAAAAAGTGCAAGCAACAGAACCATCACAAAACCTGAGCGTAACTGATTCTTGTTCATAGTTGTTGATTTGATTTGTTATTTGTTACGAAATTCTTTCCTAGACACTTACGTTTTATTCTAATTCGAACACAAAAATAGGCAAAAACGACTGTTATACAAGTAGTTTATGATTTTTTTAGAGACTTGATGAATAACATTAAAATTATGCAATCTCGTACATTGTCATAAATGCCTAATAAAAATCACGTGCGTTTGCTTATTATTTATTCGGAGGTTTTACTAAACTTTTGATAACTATTAAAGCAATGCCAAAAAACAATGCCTGCACAAACCGATACATTGAGGCTGTGTTTGGTTCCGGTTTGCGGTATCTCTATAGCCATATTGCTCAGCCTCAGCGCATCATCCGATAGGCCGTCCATTTCGTTGCCGAAGATCAGGGCCACATGACCAGATGGTACAAAGTCCTGCAAATCAATACTCTCATCGGTTTGTTCTATGCCAACAAGGGCGTATCCTTTGTCGGCCAGCATATGAAGGCAATCGGCGGTATGTCTGAAATAGTGCCACTGCACAGTTTCTGTTGCACCCAGGGCTGATTTGCTAATCTCGCGATGTGGCGGACAAGCCGTAATGCCGCAGAGATAAATAGCTTCAATAGAAAAGGCATCGGCCGAACGAAACACCGAACCTACATTATGCAAGGAGCGAATATTATCCAGTACGGCAACAACAGGCAGCTTTTTCGATTGTCTGAAACTTTCGGCATCTGGTCTTCCCAATTCATCCATGCTCAGTTTTCGCATAAAAATGCACTTGTCCTGCAAATGTACAAAGCCCGGTGCAATCTGGTGCATTGTCCTATCTTTGTGCAATCGCTGAAATTCTGAGGTACTGATGAGCAAACCGGCCGATATTGCCGAAACCCCGCTGATGAAGCAATACAACCAGATCAAGGCCCGCTATCCGGATGCCTTGCTTTTGTTCCGTGTTGGCGATTTTTATGAAACATTTGGTCAGGACGCCATCAGAACCTCCGAAACGCTTGGTATTGTGCTCACAAGGCGGGCCAATGGTGCCGCAGCCTATGTGGAATTGGCCGGCTTTCCGCATCATGCGCTGGACACTTATCTGCCCAAACTTGTGAAAGCCGGCTACAGGGTAGCCATCTGCGATCAGCTCGAAGATCCGAAAATGGCGAAAACTGTTGTCAAGCGTGGTGTTACGGAACTTGTTACACCGGGTGTTTCCTACAACGACAACGTATTGTCACAGAAGGAAAACAATTTTCTGGCAGCAGTGCACCTGCAGGAAGGTCTGAGCGGTGTTGCTTTCCTGGATATTTCCACCGGCGAGTGCTATGTGGCCGAAGGAAACGATGAATACATCGATAAGCTGTTGCAAAGTTTCGCGCCCAGCGAAATTGTTGTTCAGCGAAACCGCCGTCGTCAGTTTACCGAGAAATTTGGCGAGCGCTTTTATGTTAATGTGTTCGACGACTGGGTTTTCAGTTTCGACTACAGCTATGAAAAGTTATGCAGGCACTTTCGTACCAGCTCGCTCAAAGGTTTTGGTGTTGAAGAACTTCACAGGGCCATCATTGCCGCAGGAGCAGCTTTTCACTACCTCGACGAGACGCATCACGACAAAATTGACCACATAACAGGGATGTCGCGGATTGACGAGAGTGAATTTGTCTGGCTCGACCGCTTCACGATACGCAACCTCGAATTGTGGTCGTCGCCACATCCTGAGGCCAAAACACTTCTTGATGTGCTTGACCAGACTGTTTCGCCCATGGGTGCAAGGCTGCTGCGCAGGTGGACGGCTCTTCCGCTCAAAAACCGCCGCGCCATCGAAGAACGCCATGATATGGTTGAATCGCTGGTCAGGAGGCCCGAAATACTGCAGGAACTGGCCAATGCCCTGAAACTTGCCGGAGATCTGGAGCGCCTTATTTCGAAGGTGGCGCTGATGAAAGCCAATCCGCGTGAGCTGCAGCAGGTGGCGACAGCGCTCGTTCAATCCATGCGAATAAAGGATCTCTGTGCTTCGACGGATGCGACATGCCTAAAGGCTCTGGCTGACGAACTTAACGATTGCACACAGGTGACCGACCTGATTACTTCCAGTTTGTTGGCCGATCCTTCATCAAATCCGGCCAAGGGCAATGTCATAGCTAATGGCGTGCATCCCGAGCTCGACGAGTTGCGTCAGATTGCGCGCTCAGGCAAGGATTATCTCTCGGGCCTGCTGGAGCGTGAAACGGCCAGAACCGGTATTCAGAGCCTTAAAATTGGATTCAACAACGTTTTCGGTTACTACCTCGAAGTTACAAACGCTCACAAAGCCAAGGTGCCGGCTGATTGGATCAGAAAGCAAACACTCACCGGGGCAGAACGTTACATCACCGAAGAACTGAAAACTTACGAACAAAAGATACTGGGCGCCGAAGAACGCATGTTGGCCATTGAGCTTCAGGTTTATACCGAATTGCTCTCGAAAGTGGCAGCGCACATAGGGCCTGTTCAGCAAAATGCTGCCGTGATGGCGCGCATCGACTGTCTTGGTTCTTTTGCACGGGTTGCCTTGCGCTATAACTATGTGCGCCCGGCCATGAACGATGGTTTTGCCATCGATATCCGGCAAGGCAGGCATCCGGTAGTCGAACAGCAGATGCAGCCCGGCAACACCTACGTGGCTAATGATGTGTTTCTCGACAGCGAGCGACAGCAGATCATGATGATTACCGGACCTAACATGTCGGGGAAATCGGCTCTGCTGCGCCAAACCGCGCTGATTGTGCTGATGGCTCAGATGGGCAGCTTTGTGCCAGCCGAAGAAGCCCGGCTGGGTATTGTGGACAAGGTTTTTACCCGCGTTGGGGCCAGCGACAATATCTCGTCAGGCGAGTCCACCTTTATGGTCGAAATGAACGAAACAGCCAGCATCCTGAACAACGTCTCCACCCGGAGCTTAGTAATTCTCGATGAAATTGGCCGTGGCACAAGCACCTACGATGGCATCAGCATTGCCTGGTCTATCACTGAGTTCTTGCACGATCATCCGCTTTTCAGGCCAAAAGTGATGTTTGCTACGCATTACCATGAGCTAAACGAAATGGCTGCCAGTTTTCCCCGCATAAAAAATTATCATGTATCGGTTAAGGAGGCAGGCAATAAGGTTATTTTCCTTCGCAAACTGAAGAAAGGCGGTAGTGCCCACTCCTTTGGCATTCATGTGGCTGCAATGGCCGGTATTCCGCCCAAGGTCATCGAAAGGGCAAGCAAACTGCTGGCTGTTCTGGAAAAATCGCACTCGCAGGAAGCCTTTCAACAAGTTGGCAGTCAGAAGGAAAAGGATGGCATTCAGCTGTCGTTTATACAGCTTGATGATCCGCTGCTGTTGCAGATTAAGGACGAAATCCTCAACACCAATATCGATACACTTACCCCGGTGGAAGCCCTGATCAAACTTCATGAAATAAAAAGGTTACTGGGAAAGTGAAAAAAAAACATATTGATGCTTGACGGGTAAAAAGAAATGATATTACCTTTGCAACCTCAAAACAGTTCTGCGGAAATAGCTCAGTTGGTAGAGCACGACCTTGCCAAGGTCGGGGTCGCGAGTTCGAGTCTCGTTTTCCGCTCCAGTATAATATCCCGATGCCGCCCGTCGGGATTTTTTTATAACAGCGTGCCCGAGTGGTGGAATAGGTAGACACGAAGGACTTAAAATCCTTTGGCCATTGCGGCTGTGCCGGTTCGAGCCCGGCCTCGGGTACAAATGACCAGCTTTTATTTTAAAGCTGGTTTTTTATTTCCCAAGCTTTCGGCATATCATGATGAGGTCAGCAGATCAGTTATATGCATTACTCACCAAAGATGAAAACAGTAAGATCCTGTGATAATCGCAGGCGAAGAAATGAAGATGGGGCTTACCATCCCATCAGCATTCAACCATTTCGGGCAGCCCGGGCAGGTGCCGGCACATAATATTAAATGTCGGCAATCGGTTTTATCGACGGATCATGCCAGCTGGCATAGGTAGTATAGGATCTGGCGATTCGCAGCACTTCGCCTTCGAGCAGCGACTGGTCGATGCTTTTGATTTTTTTTGCAGGAACTCCGGCATAAACCGAACCGGATTCCACAATAGTATCCTTGGAAATAAGTGCTCCTGCAGCGATGATAGAGTTGCTTTCGACAACCGCTCCGTCCATGATGATGGCACCCATGCCCACCAGCACATTGTCGTGTATGGTACAGCCATGCACAATGGCATTGTGGGCAATGCTGACATTATTCCCAATTTCGACAGGTGCTTTTTTATAGGTGCAATGGATGATCACCCCATCCTGAATATTGACGTTGTTGCCGATGCGGATATAATGCACATCGCCACGCACCACGGCGTTGAACCATATACTGCAGTTGTCGCCCATTGTTACATCGCCCACTATGGTTGCATTTTCGGCCACAAAGCAATTGTTGCCGAATTTTGGGTGAATACCTTTGACAGCTCTGATTAGCGCCATTGTTTAGTTTTTTTGGTCGAATTCAACGGATGGAGGATAGTCGATTGTGTAATGCAGCCCAATGCTTTCGCGCCGCTGCGACGCAAATTTGGTAATCAGATAAGCCACATTGATCATATTGCGCAGCTCACATAGTTCGACAGTGAGGATGGATTTGTCATAAAGGTCTTCGGTTTCCTTATATAATATTTCCAGCCTGTCGAGGGCACGTTTGAGCCTGAGATTGGAGCGCACTATGCCAACATAGCTGCTCATGATGGACTGCAACTCTTTTCGTGATTGTGTAATGAGCACCATTTCCTCGTTAAGCACTGTGCCTTCGGCATTCCAGTCAGGGATTCCTTCACAAAACCCGATCTGCTCAATTTTCTTCGCGGCATCGATACTGGCACGGTGCGAAAACACCAGAGCTTCAAGTAATGAATTGGATGCTAATCGGTTAGCGCCGTGTAAACCGGTCGAGCTCACTTCGCCCGAGGCATACAGGTTCAGAATGGTGGTACGTCCGTTGGCGTCGGTTTTCACACCGCCGCAGATATAGTGTGCCGCTGGAACCACGGGAATCATTTCTTTCCGGATATCGATGCCCAGGCTAAGGCATTTGGCATGAATGGCCGGAAAATGGTCGAGAATTTCTTTTTCCTTCAAGTGCCGTGCGTCAAGAAAAACGTGGTCGCTGCCCGAAAGTTTCATCTCGTTGTCGATAGCGCGTGCCACAATATCGCGGGGCGCGAGGCTGCCCCGGGCATCGTATCGGTGCATGAATTCATTCCCGTTGATGTTTTTCAGCACAGCTCCGGCACCACGCATGGCTTCGGTAATCAGAAACGAGGGTTTCTCTTTGGGATTGTAAAGGCTTGTCGGGTGAAACTGCACAAATTCCATATTATCCACAACACCTTTTGCCCTGTAAACCATGGCAATACCATCGCCTGTAGCAATGACAGGATTGGTAGTGGTTTGGTAAACATTACCTGCACCGCCGGTGGCTAACATGGTAATTTTAGCCAGCACGGTATGTACATCGCCTGAAGCCGGGTCGAGCACGTAAGCCCCGTAGCAAGTGATATCGTTGCGAGAGCGTCGGACAATCTGACCCAGATGGTGTTGGGTGATGATGTCTATGGTAAAATGCTTTTCAAGAATGGTGATGTTCGGGTGCGTTTTTACCTTGTTGGTGAGGGCGCGTTGTATTTCGGCCCCGGTTTTATCCTGATGGTGCAGCACCCTGAATTCGGAATGGCCTCCCTCGCGTGCCAGAGCAAAGCGTCCGGAGTCTTCCTTATCGAACTGCGCACCCCATTCGACGAGCTCTTTTATCCTTTCGGTGGATTCGGTTATGGTGATTCGCACAATTTCCTCATCGTTCAGATAACTGCCTGCTTTTAAGGTATCGGCGATGTGTTTTTCGTAGGTGTCGGGGTTGTACATCACTGCTGCTATACCGCCCTGCGCATATCCTGTTGTCGTTTCGTCGAGTTCCGACTTGCTCACAATCAACACCTTGCCATGTTCGGCAGCCCTGATGGCAAAGCTTAAACCTGCAATGCCACTTCCAATGACAAGAAAATCTGTTTGAAGCCTCATGATCTAAAGGTCGAGTAAAATTTCAGCCGGGTCTTTGGCTCCATAGAGCATTTTAAGCGGGTTTTCGAGCATTTCCTTCACTTTTACGAGGAATCCGACCGACTCGCGCCCGTCAATAATCCGGTGATCATAACTCAGGGCGACATACATCATCGGGTGTATCTCCACTTTTCCCTTAACTGCAACCGGACGTTCAATAATATTATGCATGCCCAGAATGGCCGATTGCGGCGGGTTGATGATGGGTGTTGAGAGCATAGAGCCAAAAACTCCTCCATTGGTGATGGTAAATGTGCCTCCGCTCATTTCTTCCAGCGACAGTTTATTATCCCGCGCCTTGGTAGCTAAGTCCTTGATGGCTAATTCTATTCCGGCCAGACTCAGCGATTCGGCATTGCGAATTACCGGCACCACAAGACCTTTTGGCCCTGATACGGCTATGCTCACATCCACATATTCAAATGTGAGGATATCGTCGCCATCGATCTGAGCATTCACTTGTGGAAACAGGCGGAGCGCCTCGGTGACGGCTTTGGTAAAAAACGACATAAAGCCAAGGCTCACACCATGTCTTTCTTTGAAAACATCCTTGTACTTATTGCGCAGCTCCATCACGGGTGTCATGTTTACCTCGTTGAATGTGGTAAGCATGGCCGTCTCGTTTTTTACCGAGACCAATCGTTCCGACAGTTTTTTACGCAATGGTGTCATCCGTTTTCGCACCTCCTCACGGCCGCCGGGCCACGACGAAAGGGCAGCGCTGCCTGCTGCAGGAGTTGACTTTGGTATTTCGCTTATAGCCTTATCCTTTTGTTCGGCAATAAATGCGATATCTTTTTTTCCAAGGCGTATATGCCTGATTTGCTCCAAAATTTCGGCATCGCTCAGGTTTACAGATTCCATGAGCTTTCGGGCCAGCGGGCTGATGTTCAGTAGTTTTTCTGGTGCTGAGGCGGGTTGTGCAGGCTTTCCCTCAATATTTTGGGTTTGTGCTGATGGTATTGCAGCGGCTGCTGCTGCTGAGTCAGCTTTGGCAATGATTTCGGGCTTCTCTCCTGATATTTCGATCAGTGCTACCACAGCACCGACTTCCACCGTTTCGCCTGCTTTGGTCATAAGGCGAATGATGCCGGCGGCTTCAGCAGCCAGGCTCAGGGTAGCTTTATCCGAGTCAACCTCGGCAATGTCTTGATCCTTTTCCACATAGGCTCCGTCTTCCACAAGCCAGTTCGAGAGTACGACCTCGCTGATTGATTCGCCCGGGCTGGGAACTTTAATCTCTATAGTCATGGTTTTGGTGGATTATTCCAGTTTTTTGGTGGCGGAGTGGTATTTGCTGTCGAGCATGTCAACATTCAGGTCTTTCAGTTCCTGCTCAAACGATCGCCACCTGTTGCCAATGCAGAGCATGCCGCATTCCTTTTCGAGCAGGGGACATTCGCAGGTTTCAAATGTTTTGTCGATGAGTTTCTGCTGACTGATAACATGGAATTTCGGAGAGCCTGTAGCCGGGCTTCCGCTTTGGGGTCGTGCTATAAGTTTGAGGCGTACATCCTTGAATTCGTGATGGATAAAGCGCCATGCGCCCATGTTAAGAGGTTCTTCCTGCACCCAAAGATGCGTGCTTGCCTTGTCGTATTTCCTGACAATCTCACGCATTTGTTGCACAGGAAGCGGGTATAGCTGTTCAAGGCGAATGATGGCTATGGTTTCGTTGTTGCGTTTCTGCTTTTCTTCGAGCAGGTCGTAATAAATTTTTCCGCTGCAGAACACCACCTTAGTCACTTTATCAGGTATAGCACTCTGATCGTCAATTACTTCCTTAAAGCTTCCCGATGCAAGCTGATCGACGTCCGAAACACATAATGGGTGACGCAACAGGCTTTTTGGGGTGAATATTACCAGAGGCTTGCGGAACGGCCTTTTCAGTTGCCTGCGTAAAATGTGGAAGAAGTTGGCCGGTGTGGTGCAATTGGCCACCTGCATATTGTTTTCAGCGCATAAAGTCAGGAATCTCTCTATACGTCCGCTTGAGTGTTCAGGTCCCTGTCCTTCGAAACCGTGTGGCATCAACATGACAAGGCCGTTCATCACATTCCATTTTTCTTCGGCGCTGCTGACAAATTGGTCAAAGATGATCTGGGCCCCGTTGTTGAAGTCACCAAACTGAGCTTCCCAAATGGTGAGGGCATACGGAGATGCAAGGGCATAACCGTAATCGAAACCCAGTACACCATATTCGCTTAGCAGCGAGTTGTAAACTTCGAAACTTGCCTGCGTGTCCGAGATATGGTTGAGCGGAGTGTATTCTTCATCGCTGTCTTCCACACGAAGTGTGGCGTGGCGGTGCGAAAAAGTTCCACGGGCCACATCTTGCCCGCTCAATCGTACACGATGGTTTTCAACGAGCAGACTTCCATAAGCTAATAACTCTGCCATAGCCCAGTCGACGATGCCATCTTTAAGCACCATATCGCGCCGCTGTTCCTGCAGCTTGACCGTTTTTCGGAAAAAGGCCTTGTTATCGGGAAGTAGGGTAAGTTTATCGGCAATGTGGAGCAGCTGAGCCTTGTCCACGCCGGTTTCGGGCGAGCGGACGAAATCGCTTTCCTTTGCTTTAACAATACCCGTCCATGCCTCTTGCAGGAAATTGGTTATCTGTGTTTTTTCTTTGGCGCGTGCACCGCTCAGGCTGTCTTCCAGTACCTTAAGGTGATGCTCCTCGATTTTCTTCGATCTTTCATCGGTAAGTATGCCTTCCTGAATCAGGCGCTGCGCATAAATGTCGCGTGGATTGGGATGTTTTTCGATAACTTTATACAGCAGGGGTTGGGTGAAACGCGGCTCGTCACCCTCGTTGTGTCCGTACTTCCTGTAGCATAACAGATCGACATAAACGTCTTTATGGAATTTTTCCCTGAACTCCATGGCAAGCTGCACGGCATAAACAACTGCCTCGGGGTCGTCGCCATTGACATGAAACACAGGCGAATGGGTAATTTTGGCTACATCAGTACAATAGGTGCTCGACCGCGCATCGAGGTAGTCGGTGGTGAAACCAATCTGATTGTTGATAACCAGATGAATGGTTCCGCCTGTTTTGTAACCCTTGAGCTCCGACATCTGAGCCACCTCGTAAACCACACCCTGGCCGGCGATGGAAGCATCACCATGGATGAGGATAGGCACTACTTTCTTGTGGTTGCCCTGATAGAACTGATCCACTTTGGCACGTGCAATACCCTGAACAACAGGATCAACGGCTTCGAGGTGCGAAGGATTGGGAGCCAGCGTCAGTTTTACGGATTTTCCATTGGTTGCCTTACGGACCGAAGTGTAACCAAGGTGGTATTTGACGTCGCCAAGAAGTGTCTCGTCTTCATAGGCTTTTCCTTCAAATTCGCTGAACACATCCATGTATGGCTTGCGAAGCACATTGGTCAGCACGTTGAGCCTTCCGCGGTGGGCCATACCGATTACGAGTTCTTCGGTGCCCAGCTCGGCTCCTTTTTCAAGAATGGACTCCAGCGCAGGAATAAGTGATTCGGCTCCTTCGAGCGAGAAACGTTTTTGACCGGGAAACTTCTTGTGAATGAATTTCTCGAAGTTGACGGCCCTGTCGAGTTTGATGTAAATCCAGTTTTTATCCTCCGTTGTGAAAGCGGGCTTGTTGCGGATGGGTTCCATGCGTTTGAGAAGCCACTGCACAATTTCCACATTGCGGATAAACATGAATTCGGCACCGAAGCTCCGGCAATAAGTTTCTTTAAGTGCATCGATAATTTTGCCGAGGCTGGCGGCACCAAGACCAATCTCACGCCCGGCCTCAAAGGTGGTATTGAGATCTTTTTCGCTCAGCCCATAGTGTTGAATGTCAAGTGTGGGCTGATATTGACGGCGCTTGCGCACAGGATTGGTCTGCGTAAACAGGTGACCACGCTTGCGATAGTCGTTGATCAGTTCGAGAACCTTAAACTCATTGACTGTTTTGACTGATGCACCCTCTGCCTTTGGCCTGCTGGCATAATGCCTGCTGGCAAAATCGAAGCCTTCGAAAAACTTGCGCCAGCCCTCTTCAACATGTAGTGGATTTTCGAGGTAGCGTTGATAAAGATCTTCGATAACCGAAGGGTCGCTGCTGTTCAGATAGTTGTAAACGTCCATGAAGCCTGGGCTAGTGTTTGGCTTGCAAAAATAGAAAGAAAACACTTTGCGCCTGATTGTTAGGGGCGCACCAGGTAAAACAAAAAAAGGAACAGCTGGTTCGGATGCTGTTCCTTAACTTTAGAAATAACTATCAATGATGCCGCCTGGGCTAAGATCCTTTTAGTTATTCCGGAATAATGGCCTCAACAGGGCACACGTCAGCGCATGAACCGCAGTCGGTGCAGATATCGGGGTCGATTACATAGATATCGCCTTCGGAAATGGCATCAACCGGGCATTCGTCGATACAGGTGCCGCAAGCTGTGCAGTCATCGGTAATTTTGTAAGCCATAATGCTATAATTTTGGTTTATTGTGAACGTTTACCGCTGCAAAGATAGAGAACTGTCAATACCCCAAAACAGGTATTGAATAATTTATAGCAAATCTAAACTAAGCTGCAATCCTGCTGAAAATGAATTGATGAAGCATGAAGCGAATTTAGACTGATTTTAATTTACGATGGGGTTGATGGAAACGGCAACTGTCTCGTCAATCGTAAAATGTTGTTTTACAATCATATAATATTTATTGATTTTTAGCGGAATAATGGGTGTTGACGACCGGCCTTCGGCTGCCTTTTCAGCCTTTTAAATAAGTTTTACCTTTGCCTGAAAATCAATCACAAGGGTATGGCAAACAACAATAACAAAGTTGTTGAACTGGAACAGGTAGTGGTTCGTTTTGCCGGCGACTCCGGCGACGGAATGCAGCTGACTGGCGCATTATTTTCGGATTCCACAGCATTTGCCGGCAACGACTTTGCTACATTTCCTGATTATCCGGCCGAAATCAGGGCGCCTCAGGGCACGGTATCGGGCGTTTCCGGATTTCAGATTCATTTCGGGCAGAAAAGTGTTTACACCTCCGGCGACCTGGCTGATGTGCTGGTGGCTATGAATCCTGCTTCGCTGAAAGCCAATATGCGCTGGATAAAAAAGCAGGGTCTCATCATTATCGATAGCGACAACTTTTCGGACAAATGGCTCGAAAAGGCAGGTTACAGCACCGATCCGACCACCGATGGCAGCCTCGATGGCTACCGAATCATACGCACACCCATTTCAAGCCTCACCAAGGAGGCCGTCACTCACCTGAACCTCGACCCCAAGACGACGCTGAAAACAAAAAATATGTTTGCGCTGGGCATGGTAATGTTCATGTTTAGCCGCGAGCTCGATGTGATTAACCAATACTTCGAAAAGAAATTTGCTTCCAATCCGCTTGTTGTTGAGGCCAATAAGGCTGTGCTTGCAGCCGGATACAACTATGCCGATACCATGGAGATTGTCGGATATGTGTATAAGGTGAATCCGGCTCCGCTCGAAAAGGGAAAATATCGTAACCTCACTGGTAATGTGGCCACCGCATGGGGATTTATTGTTGCAGCTGAGCGTGCGGGCAGGCCTCTGTTTCTGGGTTCCTATCCCATTACCCCGGCCACCGAGATTCTACAGGAACTCAGCTATCACAAAAGCCTGGGCGTGAAAGCCTTTCAGGCCGAAGACGAAATTGCCGGCATCGTAAGTGCCATTGGTGCCAGTTTTACCGGTTCGCTGGCCATTACTACCACCAGCGGCCCCGGACTTTCGCTGAAATCAGAAGCCATTGGCCTTGCAGTAATGACTGAGCTTCCGCTGGTCATCGTCGATGTGCAGCGTGGCGGGCCTTCCACAGGGCTTCCAACCAAATCGGAGCAGAGCGACCTGCTTCAGGCACTTTACGGCCGCAATGGTGAAGCTCCGGTGATTATACTTGCTGCCCAAAGCCCTGCCGACTGCTTCTACAGTGCCTTCGAAGCCGCTAAGCTCAGCCTCGAACATATGACGCCTGCCATTCTGCTGACCGATGGCTCACTGGCTAACGGCTCCGAAGTATTCAAGATTCCATCAGTGTCGGATCTTCCCGAAATTCACCCTCCGCTGGCCGAAGCCAACGATACCGAATACAAGCCATACCGGCGTGACCCGGTGAAACTCAATCGGAAATGGGCGATTCCCGGAACACCGGGCCTCAGGCACAGGGTAGGCGGGCTGGAAAAAGAAGATGGAAGCGGCAACGTGTCGCACGACCCGCTCAACCACCAGAAAATGACCCTCCTGCGTGAAGAGAAAGTGATGCGGGTGGCTAACTATATACCCGAACAAAAGGTGTTTGGACCAGATCAGGCTGACTTGCTCGTGGTGAGCTGGGGTGGCACCTATGGCGTGATGCGGACAGTAGTGGAACAAATGCAGGAAGCAGGACAATCCATCGCCCTGGCCCACTTTAAGCATATCATGCCGCTGCCGAAAAATACAGAAGAGGTATTCAGCCGTTACAAAAAAATTATCGTTTGCGAAATCAACAACGGTCAATTCGTTAAGTACCTCAAAATCAACTTCCCTCAGTTCAAGTATCATCAATATAACAAAATACAGGGTCTGCCATTTCTGGTGGCCGAATTAAAGGAACAATTCGAAAACCTTTTAAAAGCCTAAACACATGGAAAACATGCCATTAGAAGCCCAAGCCCTGCAGCTTACCAAAGATGATTTTGCCAGCGATCAGATGGTTAAATGGTGTCCGGGCTGCGGCGACCATGCCATACTGCATGCGGTGGAGAATGTGTTTCCGAATCTGGGGATTGCCAAAGAAGATTTTGTTGTGGTATCGGGTATCGGATGTTCATCGCGCTTTCCTTATTATATGAACACCTACGGTGTGCATGGCATTCATGGCCGTGCTGCCGCATTGGCCACCGGTGTTAAACTGGCCAACCCAAAACTGAGCGTTTGGATGATTACCGGCGACGGCGACTGCATGGCCATTGGCGGAAACCATTTTATTCATACCATTCGACGCAATATCGATATCAACATCCTGCTCTTCAACAACAAAATCTATGGCCTGACAAAAGGACAATTTTCGCCCACTACACCACAGGGTTCGAAAACCAAGACAAGCCCTCAGGGAACCTTTGAGAGGCCTTTCAACCCCGGCGAACTGGTCATCGGCTCACAGGGAAATTTCTTTGCCAGAGCATTGGATACCAATCCCAAAGCCATGACAACAGTGTTTCTGGAAGCTGCCAAACACAAAGGAACTTCTGTTGTTGAAATTCTTCAGAATTGCGTAATCTTTTTCAACAAGGCTCATGAGCTGATCACGAACAAAGAAACCCGTGATGACAACCAACTCTGGCTCGAACATGGTAAACCACTCATTTTCGGAAAGAATAAAAACAAAGGCATAGTGCTCAGGGGTACTCGTCTTGAGGTGGTGACCATTGGCGAACATGGCATAACTGAGTCCGATTTGCTCGTGCATGACCAATACGAGAAAGATCCCGGAATTCATATGATGATTGCAAGGATGATGCCTCCGGAGTTTCCTGTTGCACTGGGCATCATTCGCTCGGTAGGTGCCGTAACCTTCGATCAAAGTATGATGGATGTTATTGAACATGAACAGGCCACTTCGCGCATCAAAACCGCTGATGATCTGCTGCAAAGCGGTCCTACCTGGACAATCGACTGATAATGAACCAAAACCATAATGAACCGCCTTCGTCAATGAGGCGGTTTTTTTATGTTAAATTTACCCGATGAAAAGCCGGATGCTCAATTTCATGCGCCTGCACCTCATGCCTCAGCCCGGCAGCCGGCTTATTGTCGCCGTGAGTGGCGGACGCGATTCGGTAGTGCTTTTGCATCTGCTTGCCGAAGCGGGCTATACCTTGGAAGTAGCCCATATGAATTATGGTCTCCGTGGCGCAGAAAGTGATGAAGATGAGCTGTTTGTCAGGCAGTTGTCAGATCGCTGCAACTTCCGCTGTCATGTGAACAAGGTTGATGCGAGAGCATTTATGGAAGCCGAAGGCCTCAGTTTACAGGAAGCTGCCCGCATTCAACGATATGCATGGTTCGAAACTCTACTGTCCGAAACGGGCGCAGCTGCCGTAGCTGTGGCACATCATATGGACGACAGCATTGAAACCATGCTGATTAACATGATTCGGGGAACAGGTATCAAAGGCCTTGCAGGCATCCGGCCTGTAAACGGCAAGGTCATCCGCCCCTTGCTGTTTGCCCAAAGTGAAGAAATTGAGCGTTATGCAAAGGATAATCAACTTGTTTGGCGCATCGACAGCTCGAACCAGAAAGACGATTACCTGCGCAACAAAATCAGACATCATTTAGTTCCATTCATCAAAGCGCTGGCAAGAGAAGCACATGGCGGACTGACATCGAGCATGCAGCTTATCTCGGCTCAGGCTGCACTCTATGCATCGACGGCCGAAAATCTCCGAAAGGAATTGCTTGAGGAAATCGGGCAGGATGTTGCACAGATTCAGCTGGGTAAACTCACGGATTCCGGCCATTCCACGGCGATCTTATACGAGCTGCTTTCGCCCTTCGGCTTTAATGCCTCTCAGATCCTGCAAATCAATAAGGCCTTGAAAGGACAGCCGGGCAAGGTGTTTTACTCGTCTGAATACGAAGCCTATCTGGGAAGCAAAACTATCGAGATCAACAGAATAAGCGAGGAAAGCATTACGGATCATCAGGTTTTCCCCGATGCCCCGCCACATGGCTTGCTTGAATTCAGCCAGATTGACTGGCAGCCGGAAAATCAGTTTCCGCGCGATCCCTCGCAAGCCTGGCTCGATGCCGAAACCCTGACGCTGCCACTTAGCCTGCGTAGCCCGAAAACAGGCGATCGCTTTTTTCCTTTGGGTATGAGTGGCTCTCAGAAACTCAGCGACTATCTGATAAACAATCATTTCAGCCATCACAAAAAGCAAAAGACCCTGCTGCTTGCTGATGCTGCCGGAAATATTGTCTGGATTTGCGGGCACCGCATTGCTCATCCGAACCGCATTACTTCGCGCACACGCAAGGTGCTTGTGGTCAAATTGCGACCGTTTGTCTAATGAATTAATCCGTACAATATTAAATCGTTTTAAATCGCATTGGTATCACTGTTTATAGGGCTTAATCCGTATTTTTGCAGCTTATTTCAGGAAATATTTGCCCATGAATAAACGCATAGCGGCTATCATAGCCATCATGTTTATCGGGTGGTTGATGCCCTTAAAGGCTCAGATTCTGGAGCCGGTTAAGTGGCGTTTCAGCACCGAAAAGGTCGGCGAAAAGGAATACGACCTTCTGTTCATTGCCGATATTGAGCCAAAATGGCACTTGTATGCTCAGGACATCCCGATGAGTCCACCGGCCACGGTATTCAGCTTCGAGCCATCTGATGCCTTTACACTTTTAGGCAAGGTGATGGAGCCAAAGGCCACCGAGCAGTATGATCCCAATTTCGAGATGAAGCTGAAATGGTATGATAAACAGGTCACTTTCAGGCAACGGGTCAGGCTAAACAGCGAGGGGACAGCAATTGTGAAAGGCTCGATCGAATTCATGGCCTGCGATGATACACGTTGCTCCCCGCCAACCGAGCAGGATTTTCAGTTCACACTTCAGGGGAGCAATGCCTCCACCACACCTGTTTCACCACTGTCAGATGTGACAAATGGCCCCCTCAATCCTGTTAAATGGACTTATTCAGCGGAAACGTTGCCAACCGGCGAGCTTGAGCTGGTGTTTGATGCATCCATTGAGGACGGATTTCACCTGTATTCCATCAACATACCTGAAAACGGACCACTGCCAACGGAATTCACCTTTGACGGTGCTTCACGTTTTGAGCTTGTCGGAAGTATTGTTGAGGGTATCAAACCCAGGATCAAGTACGACGAGGTTTTCGAAATGGAAATCGGAACTTTCGAAGGCAAGGCACAATTCAGGCAGCGCATCAAACCAACCAATGGTATGCCCTTGATAATCAAGGGCGAAATAGCATACATGGTTTGCGACGACAAGGGATGTGTTGCCTTGTACGAAGATTTTGACCTGGTGTATGACGGCGACCAGCTAATAAAGGCAGGAGAGGAACAGGCACAAACATTGAATGAGGCCGGGCGAGCAGACATTCTGGGTGCCAATTCCAATTTATGGGTTTTCTTCTTTGTGGCATTCCTGGCCGGACTTGCAGCCATACTCACACCATGTGTGTTTCCGATGATTCCCATGACGGTCTCTTTCTTCATGAAGGATAAGGAACATAAGCTGCAAGGAAAGATGCAGGCATTGGTTTACGGTTTTTCTATCATAGCCATTTACACACTTATTGGCTCGATATTGGCCGTAGTTGCCGGTCCTGATATCGCCAACTGGTTGAGCACGCACTGGTTACCCAATATTTTATTTTTCCTGATCTTCATCATTTTTGCGGCCTCGTTTTTTGGTATGTTCGAACTCACCCTGCCGCACTGGTTGATAAACAAGGCCGACTCGCAAGCTGACAGAGGCGGATATTTGGGCAGCGTCTTCATGGCGGTTACACTCGTATTGGTGTCATTTTCGTGCACCGGCCCGATAGTTGGCGCTATTCTGGTGGAATCAGCCGGCGGACAAGTGCTTAAACCCATCATCGGTATGTTTGGTTTTTCGCTTGCTTTTGCCCTGCCTTTCACCCTTTTTGCCTTTTTCCCTTCGTGGCTCAGCAATCTGCCCAAGTCGGGCGGCTGGCTCAATTCGGTCAAGGTGGTGCTTGGTTTTATCGAGCTTGCCCTCGGGCTGAAGTTCCTGAGTGTTGCCGACCAAACATACCACTGGGGCATCCTCGACCGGGAAGTTTATATCGCTCTCTGGATTGTGATTTTCTTCCTGATGGGTATGTATCTGCTTGGTAAACTGAGATTTGCGCACGATGATGAGTTGCCTTATGTGGGCGTTCCTAGGCTTTTTCTGGCAATCATCACGTTCTCGTTTGTTGTTTACCTTGTTCCCGGCATGTTTGGCGCTCCGCTCAAGGCCCTTTCGGGCTATATGCCTCCAATGGCCACGCACGATTTCGACCTGAACCGCATTATCCGCGAAAACGCCAGAGCTGCCGGCGGAACAGCACAGTGGAAAAGCCAGCTTGAACAATGTGAACCACCCAAATATGCCGATAAGCTGCATCTGCCGCACGGCCTCGAAGGCTACTTTGATTATGAGCAGGGTGTGGCTTGTGCCAAAGCGCTCAATAAGCCCGTTTTCATCGATTTCACGGGGCATGGCTGTGTGAATTGCCGCGAAATGGAAGCCAACGTTTGGAGCGATCCCCGCGTGATTCAACTGCTGCAGGATGAATTTGTGATTATCGCGCTGTATGTTGACGATAAAACCAGCCTGCCGGAGTCGGAGTGGGTAACTTCGACTTACGATGGCAAGGTGAAAAAGACCATTGGCCGGAAGTGGGCCGACTTTCAGATCAGCAAGTTCAATGTCAATGCGCAGCCTTTCTATGTGATCATGGGGCACAATGGCGAGGTGCTGGTGCAGCCCAGGGCATACGACCTGAACCGCGATGCCTTTGTAAAATTCCTGCAGGATGGATTGAAAAGTTTCAGGGAAGGGCAATCTGTGTTTAGGATACCGGGCTAAAGCGGAATGCTGATTCCATAAAAAGTAAGGGGCTGAACCCAACTGGTTCAGCCCCTTATTTGTTCAACAACTATTTTCAGGCTTGCTGTCTGGCAAAGTGATGATAAAACCAGGTAATGGTTTCGATCCCTTTGTAAAAGTTGTCGAGAGGGTAGTTTTCGTTGGGTGAGTGGATAGCATCCGATTCGAGCCCAAAGCCCATCAGTATGGTTTTGAGGCCGAGGATTTGCTCAAAGGTCGAAATGATGGGAATGCTTCCGCCGCTGCGCATGGGCACGGGCTGTTTGCCATAGGTTTGCATATAGGCTTGCTCGGCGGCTTTGTATGCCGGAAGATCGATAGGACACACATAGGCCTGACCACCATGCAGGTATTCCACTTTCACTTTAACGGATTTTGGCGCAATGCTGACAAAATAGTCGGCAAAGAGCTTCCCGATTTTTTCGTGATGCTGATTAGGTACCAGACGGCACGATATTTTCGCGTAGGCCTTTGAAGGCAGCACGGTTTTGGCGCCTTCGCCGGTATAACCTCCCCAGATGCCGCATACATCGAATGTGGGCCTGATGCCAACGCGCTCAATGGTCGTGTATCCGGTTTCGCCCCGCACTTCGTCCAATTCCAGTGCGTTTTTGTAGGCGTTGAGGCTGAAAGGCGCCTTGTTGAGCAGCTCGCGCTCAGCAGCACTGGCCTCGAGTACATCGTCATAAAATCCGGGAATGGTAATACGATTATCCTTATCGAGCATCGAGGCAATCATCTCGGCCAGGGTGTTGATTGGATTGGCTACGGCACCGCCAAAAAGCCCGGAGTGAAGATCGCGGTTGGGACCGGTGACTTCCACCTGCCAATACGAAAGACCGCGCAGCCCTGTGGTAATGGAGGGTATATCGGGGCCAATCATACTGGTGTCAGAAACCAGGATAATGTCGGCTTTCAGCATTTCTTTGTGCTCGGTGCACCACTTACCCAGATTTGGCGAACCAATTTCTTCTTCGCCCTCGATCATAAACTTTACGTTGCAAGGCAAGTTGCCGGTGGAAACCATGGTTTCGAAGGCCTTGGCGTGCATAAAGGCTTGTCCTTTATCGTCGTCAGCACCACGCGCATAAATTTTTCCGTCGCGTACTTCCGGTTCAAATGGCGGACTTTTCCACAGCTCGAGTGGATCGACCGGCATAACGTCATAATGACCGTAAACCAGCACGGTGGGCAGGGCAGGATCAATGATTTTCTCGCCATATACCACAGGATTTCCTTCGCTGGGCATCACCTCGGCCTTGTCGGCTCCGGCTTTGAGCAGGCTGTCGCGCCAATATTCTGCTGCCCGCAACATATCGGGTTTATTACTGCTCTGCGAGCTGATGGATGGGATTCGGATAAGCCCGAAAAGCTCTTCCAGAAAACGGTCCTTGTTTGCTTCGATGTAAGGTTTGATTTTGTCCATTGTATATAAATTGCGTTTGGCGCTAAAGTAGCCAATTCGCTGCTGACTGCCAAATGGCCTGTGCCCGCGTCAATGGCTTTTAAGCATTTTTTCAAATTGGCCGGCCTGCTTTGCGCAATCAGAAGATTCCTTTGCGGATTGACGCAGGATTCCACTGCATATCGGTTACCCGCACCTTAAGCCAGGTCCATTTTCCATCCGGCAGCATCCAGCTCACTTCGATGGACGAAGGCACTTCAACGCCATCAAACGTCTGCCATTCGTTGGCTTCGGTAATCCATAAGGTGCGAAGCGTGTCGCCTTCGCTCATGAATCGCATGGCGGAGAGTGACTTGAAACGTCCAGGTTCGTCAAATGTAAAAAGCGCTTCGGCACTTTTATCACCAACGTGGATCATGGCAATGGCATTGAAACTATCCACCGCTTTCCATTGCACAGCGCTACCCATGGCAGCCGAAGGATACCACACCATCTCGCCAAGGTAGCGTATCAGGCTGCCCTCAACAGTTTTTGGTCCATCTGCCTTTACGATATCCACCAGGCCATTGGCCCTGATGTTCATCTCGGTATGCTTTTCGGAGAAAATGTCCCTGCCTCTGATTTGCAGAAACGGCGTCATTTCGAGTTTCACCTTCCAGATGAATGCTGCGGGCTCTACCGAGGTAAATTGCTCGGCAACAGCCGGAAACCAGCGATTTTAAAAGCATAAAAAAAAGCTGCCCTCGTTAAGAGGGCAGCTTTTTGTATCAAGGACGATTTACTGCCTTACTTTTTGTCCACTTCCTCAAAGTCCACATCGGTCACCTCATCATCGCCACCACTCTGGCTGCTGCCGGTCTGACCGCGTTCCTGAGAGTTTTGGCTTTGTTGCTGCTGGGTATTGCGGTACATTTCTTCACTGGCGCTTTGCCATACAGCGTTGAGCTTATTCATGGCACTGTCGATGGCGCCAAGGTCCTGACTCTTGTGGGCATTGCGCAACTGCTCGAGGCCGCTTTCGATTTCTGCCTTCTTATCGGCCGGTAGTTTATCGCCATACTCTTTCAGTTGTTTTTCTGTCTGGAAGATGAGTGCATCTGCAGCGTTAAGCTTATCCACTCTTTCCTTTTCGCGGCGATCGGCTTCGGCATTGGCAGCAGCTTCGTCTTTCATTCGCTTGATTTCCTGTTCGGTGAGCCCCGAAGAGGCTTCGATGCGGATGCTCTGCGACTTGCCCGTGGCCTTGTCCTTGGCCGAAACATGCAGGATACCGTTGGCATCGATGTCGAAGGTTACTTCGATTTGCGGCACACCGCGTGGTGCTGGCGGAATGCCATCGAGGTGGAACCGGCCAATGCTCTTGTTTTGGTTGGCCATGGGACGTTCCCCTTGCAGGATATGGATTTCAACCGATGGCTGATTGTCCGATGCCGTAGAGAACACTTCCGATTTACGGGTAGGTATGGTGGTGTTTGCTTCAATAAGCCTTGTCATAACACCGCCCAGTGTTTCGATGCCCAGCGAGAGCGGAGTTACATCGAGCAGCAGCACATCCTTGACCTCGCCGGTGAGTACACCGCCCTGAATGGCAGCGCCAACGGCAACCACTTCATCCGGGTTTACACCTTTCGAGGGTTCTTTGCCAAAAAAGTCGCGCACAATCTGCTGGATGGCCGGGATTCGTGTTGAACCGCCAACGAGTATCACCTCGTCGATGTCGGAAGCTGAAAGTCCGGCATCCTTAAGTGCCTGACGACATGGCTCAATAGTGGCGCGGATAAGGTGGTCGTTAAGCTGTTCAAATTTTGCGCGGGTGAGTTTGCGCACCAGGTGCTTCGGCACACCGTCAACCGGCATGATATAGGGCAGGTTGATCTCGGTTTCGGTGGAGCTGGAGAGCTCAATCTTGGCTTTCTCGGCAGCTTCCTTCAGGCGCTGGAGTGCCATGGGGTCCTTCCGGAGATCTACACCTTCATCGTTTTTAAATTCTTCTGCCAGCCAGTTGATGATGTTCTGGTCGAAATCATCACCACCGAGATGGGTGTTTCCGTTGGTGGACTTAACTTCGAACACGCCTTCGCCCAGCTCGAGTATGGAGATATCGAAGGTGCCGCCTCCCAGGTCGTAAACGGCCACCTTGATGTCGTTTTTCTTTTTGTCCAGACCATAGGCCAGCGCTGCTGCGGTGGGCTCATTGATGATACGGCGCACTTTCAGCCCGGCAATCTCGCCGGCTTCCTTGGTAGCCTGACGCTGCGAATCGCTGAAATAGGCCGGTACGGTAATTACAGCTTCTGTGACGGTTTGCCCCAGATAATCTTCGGCTGTCTTCTTCATTTTTTGGAGAACCATAGCCGAAATTTCCTGAGGGGTGTACATCCTGTCGTCGATTTGAATGCGCGGGGTATTATTATCGCCCCTCACCACTTTATAGGGTACACGATCAACCTCGGTTTTTACCCGGTCAAAAGTTTCGCCCATAAACCGCTTGATCGAATAAATGGTTCGCAACGGATTGGTAATGGCCTGTCTTTTGGCCGGATCGCCAACCTTGCGCTCGCCATTGTCAGCAAATGCAACGATTGATGGTGTTGTGCGACGTCCTTCACTGTTGGGGATAACAACCGGCTCGTTAGCTTCCATTACAGCCACGCACGAGTTTGTTGTGCCCAGGTCTATTCCGATAATTTTTCCCATTATTTTTTCCTCCTGATTTTCGATTTCCTTATCGTTTCTCAAGCATTATGCCAAGCAGGAAATTAATTAGCTTGTAAATCAGGGTTTTTAGGAAAAATCTTTATTCACCTTATCATTTTTCCGATAAACGACTTTAAATCAATCAGTTAATCGAGAATATAATTTCTGTGAATATCTGCCTGAAAGTCTGACAAAAAGGCAGAATGCCTTAATATCCCGCATATATTGCTGACTAAATGAATTGGCAGCTGTCAGGGTGAAGCATTAAGGGATTGTCAGGGTGAAGGTTTGATTTCGAATCCCCAGTTGTAATCTTCTACAAGCTTAACCTCGCTTTGTACCGATAGCCTGTAGGTTCGAACTACGGTTCGGCGCGAGGAAAAAATGCCTGTGCCGTTAACAATATTGGTAAACTGTGGTCTTTCCTGTACCACGCTGTTGTTTGGACTATTCACATCGATGTATGTACTAAGTTCGTCACCTGCACAGGCGATAATCACATCAACAGGGCCGGCAAATCGCCTGACATTAAGTTGATTGGTCATTTGTCCGCCCAGCCTGTTGTAAAACTCTTCGCCCAGATAACTGATTTCGAGGGTTTCGCCTCCGTTGAGGCTTTCCGACTTGCGCATACCCAGGTTCCATGTCAACGTCTTCTTAAGAGTGTCAGCAATGCCGGGTACCAGTTCCTCGTAGTGGAACACCATTTTCACCTCATAGCGCTTTCCGTTGACAGCCGAGTTCCATCGGATCAGCGAAGGTGCAGTGGCGGCAAAGTTGATGCGGTTGGTTGGCTGCAGAATAGCAAAGTTGTTTACCATATTAGTAGATGAGGTCACTTGCCCGCCGGGCCGGTTTATGGTCAGCGTATAAGTAGCATTAGGGTTGAGCGCAGCACGTGTATAATAAACTTTCTGGTTGGGAAAATAAAATACTGAGTCGCCGGCCAGCTTGTTGTGGATAGTGATGGTGTCGAGGGTGATGGGTGGAAGATTGTTGCTGCCAACCTTTCCCAAAAGCTGAACCTCTAACTTGCCGGGGTAGTTGCTCGAATCCGGAATACGGGCAATGAGCAGGGCATTTCCCGGACCTAAAAAGGCTTTGGTGATCTTCACGAAAGTGGTATCCACCCCGGTTTCGAGCATGCCATAAACAATTGTAATATCCTTATAGTCAGCAAAGTTGTCCACATCGGTGCTGCATGAGTTGAGCATGATGAGGGCCATCAGTGCGCAAATGGTGATTAATCGTTGAAACATCATTCAATTAGGTCTTTGAGCGGGTGCAAAAGTAACGTTTATCATGATGAAATGTTGCCGGAAATCATTATCCGGCTCGAAAGTCAAATCAAAACGGATGGTATTTGAATTACCTTTGCGTGCCTGATTTAACGCATATTAAACATGTACCTGTCCAGAGATATTCCGAAAATCACCACCCATGTGCTTCAGGAAATGAAGTTGAAGGGCGAAAAGATAGCCATGCTTACTGCTTATGACTATTCGATGGCAAAAATTCTTGACGAATCGGGCATCGATGTCATACTGGTGGGCGACAGTGCTTCCAATGTTATGGCTGGCCATAAAACAACTTTGCCTATCACCCTTAACGAGATGATTTACCATGCTTCATCGGTAATGCGGGCGGTTAAGCGTTCGCTGGTGGTGGTGGATATGCCTTTTGGCACTTATCAGGGCAATTCGAAGGAGGCGCTGCAATCGGCCATCCGCATCATGAAAGAGTCGGGAGCCAATGCTGTAAAGCTCGAAGGCGGAGCCGAAATAGTGGAGTCAATCGAGCGTATCCTCAGTGCGGGTATTCCGGTTTTGGGTCATTTGGGTCTGACGCCCCAGAGCATCAACAAGTTTGGTACTTACGTGGTCAGGGCACGCGAAGAACGTGAAGCCGAAAAGCTGCGCAGCGATGCACTTTTATTACAGGAATCAGGTTGTTTTGGCGTTGTGCTCGAAAAAATTCCTGCAGCCTTAGCTGCCGAGGTAACGTCCGCCCTGCGAATACCTACCATTGGCATTGGAGCGGGAAGCGGCGTGGATGGACAGGTGCTGGTGCTTCATGATATGCTGGGCATCAACCAGCAGTTTTCGCCCCGTTTCCTCAGGCGCTATCACAACCTCTATGAAGAGATACGCGGTGCCGTTGGCAGCTATATCCATGATGTGAAAACCGTTGATTTTCCCAACGAGCGCGAGCAATATTGAGGTGCATAAACCCCTGATCGACCGAATTCTTTATCAGGACAATCATCTGATTGTAGTCAACAAACTGCCTTCCGAAATAGTGCAGGGCGATAAAACCGGCGACCCCAGCCTACTCGATGAAGTGAAGGAATACCTGCGCATCAGCAGACACAAGCCGGGCGATGCCTATGCCGGACTGGTGCACCGCATCGACAGGCCGGTAAGCGGTTGTGTGCTCTATGCCACCACGAGCAAAGCCCTGAGCCGGCTGACACAGATGGTAAAATCGCGCGAAGTGGACAAAACTTATTGGGCTGTTGTGCGCAACCTTCCTCCTCATCCTTCAGGAACACTGCAGCATTACCTCCTGAAAAACGAGAAACTGAATAAATCTTTTACAGTTGACGCCGACCGTCCGGGTGCAAAGCAGGCGGTGCTGGAATACAGCATCCTGAAGCAAGGTAAAACACTTCACTTGCTGTCGGTTAAACTGCTCACGGGAAGGCACCACCAGATACGCGCCCAATTGGCTGCTATGGGCTGCCCGATAGCCGGCGACCTGAAATACGGCGATACACGTTCGATCAGCAAGGGTGCTATCGCCCTCCATGCGCGCAGCCTGCGTTTCGTTCATCCTGTAAGCAAAACAGCGCTCTATATCGAAGCGCCGCCACCGCAGCAAATGCCATGGGAGGCCTTGCTCAGGGATTCCGCCGGTGAGGAGAAAACACAAATCTTATAATTTTTCCAAATCCACTATATTTGCTGCAGAATCGTGCGCCATGACCATTGATCTTTTCATCCCCTGCTTCATCGACCAGATGTTTCCCGAAACGGGGATGAATGCCGTTAAGCTGTTAAAAAAGGCAGGTGTTGATGTGCATTACAACCCGGCGCAAACCTGTTGCGGGCAGCTGGCTTTCAATGCAGGTTTCTGGGACGAAGCCAAAAAGCTGGGCGAAAAGTTTATGCGTGATTTTCCGGACGACCGTCCAATTGTTGCACCCTCAGCTTCGTGCACAGGCTTTATACAAAACTATTATTCTGAGCTGTTTCATAACACCGGCAGCCATATCGAGTATAAGAGAGTGGTGCGCAACGTTTTCGAAATCACTGATTTTCTTGTAAATAAGTTGGGCTTTCTGGATTTTGGCGCCAGTTTCGGTCACAAGGTCACCTACCACGACAGCTGTGCCGCGCTGCGTGAATATGGACTCAGCGGTGAAGCACGTATGCTCCTTGCCCAGGTAAAAGGCCTCGAGCTGATCGAAATGCCCGATAGGCACGTATGCTGTGGTTTTGGCGGCACCTTTGCTGCCCGCTTCGAACCTATCTCGGTGGCCATGACGGAACAGAAGGTGCAAAATGCCATCAGCACCGGCGCCGAATATATTGTATCCACCGACACCTCCTGCCTGATGCAGATGGATGCCTATATCCGCAAGCAAGAGCTGCCGATTAAAGTGATACATGTAGTGGATATTCTGGCCTCAGGTTGGTAGTTTACAGAACGAGATATTCCGGAACCTGATTTTAGTCCTGTGCTGAATTAATCAGGCTTTTCTGCTGCGAGGGTTTATAATACCTTTAATACGTTGTCAACAATTTTTTCGATAGAGCCTGCAAGCTGCCCTAAGCTGTTAACTGAGGCAAGCAGTTGTGTTTCAAGCACAATTCGATAATCCGCTTCTCTATGATGCTAAACCTGAGTGCATTAATCTCAGCTGTATGATTGCTACAACCATCTGGTTTGCGTCCGATCGCACTGTTATCCGACGGTTTCTAAGTCCAATGGCCGGAAAAAGCGGCAGAAAACCCCGTACTTTGAGTGAGCGCAAGGAGTTGAACTCCGGACTTGCAGCAACAGCTTTCAACAAGGTATGCTTAATCAATTGAAGACCAGAAAAACTGCGAAAAGCCCATAAGCGATTCAACCAAAATTTAGCAGGACGATTAAAA
>DAOKYW010000009.1:0-106386 GCA_035325985.1 Bacteroidales bacterium | reverse complement strand
AGCCGGCAGGATGCCATACGCGATAAATGAGGTCGCTTTTCAGTATAATCCCTGAGTATAAAAGGGTTGATTGTCATAAATTGAAATTGTATATTTATTGAAAAGCCATATCGCAATGCATCCGAAGACAGCTACTGTCTTCATTCGTGAAGCTAATTTCTGGAAAACAATTGCGATAGGATCTGCCAAAAAACCACTTATCCCGGAAGCCGACGCCAGACATAAGCATTAAAACTGAACCAAATAAATAACTGTAATACACCCGAACCAAATGAACAGTAACACGGGCAAGTCGGAAAGCGGAGGGGACTATCCAGATATGATGGCATTGAAAGCCATGAAAATCGATGCTTTCGACAAGGCACCATACGCCATCCTGATATCTGATGGCGAGGGCAGGTTTATTGCCTGCAATCCTGAAACGGCCAAACTGCCGGGCTATGAAGAGAATGATCTGCTGACTATGCGGATTCCTGACGTCCTGCATCCCGAAGATATCGATAAAGGCTCAGCTCACTTCCTTCAGGTAAAGAATACAGGTTTTGCTTACGACGAATACAGGTATAAAACCCGCAGCAACGAAACGGGATGGTGGTCGGTGGCTGCAACGAAAATTCGGATAACGCATTTCTGGCCAAGCCGTTTTCGAACATTAATTGGTTAGAAAAGGCCTTTACCCGTGTATAGAATATTTGAATGGATGACCTGACAGCATGATCCTCGGCCATGCCCAAGGGCGAAATCAATGACTGCCTGTACTATGCCTTGATTGGAAGGTAACCTGCTAGTGGCGTGATCAGACGCCTTCCATCGACTTTTCGAGCTCGCGTGCCGAAAGCAGAAACTCATCCACAGTCATTTCCTTGAAATAGAGCAGCCCATGCGTGGTGCGGAGGCGGGGACTTTCGTTCTGATAGAAAAACGGCTTACCAAGCAAGAGTTGAATCTGACGGAGCTGATCCACCCAAATCCGCTTCGAGAGGTCGGAGAATTTGCCATCGTGGCGATAACTGGGGAAAGAGGCTTCCACCTGACTGAGGTAACAGTTGGTGAAAGTGTAGTCCATAATGCCCATTGCGTTGAGCGAAACGGGCACAATGTGTGTGGCATCGGCAGCATGAAACTGGTACCAGACATTGCGGTATCCCCAGATGCGCAGCTGGCTGAGGTCTTTTTCCTGCTGCCAGAGGCGTATGGCATCGGCAATGGCCTGCAGCACTTTGTAATGCGTGTCGGGTCCGCTGCCTTCGGGGTCGAAGGCCAGGCTGATGATAGTGGGCTGAATGCGCCGCAGTTCTTCCAGAATTGGTAATACGTCGCGCTGGCGCTCGGGTTTCTCGGTAAAGATATCGCCGGTGTAGAATCCAAGCCGCAGGTGGCGCACATTATCTTTGGTCATTCCAAAGCATGCCCACACCAGTTCTTCTTCGTATTCGCGAATCATTCCCTTAAGCTTCTGAATATTAGGCGGCATCTTGGCGCCATCGTAGCTGTTGCGTGTCACCGAAAGCACGTCGTGGATGACATCGCGCAACTGATTCTCGTTTTTCACCCCGAAAACCTCAATGAGGTTGCGCACCATACGATGCGCAAAACCACGTCTGCGCTCAATCTCCTGGCCCGAGGCCACCTTGATGAGGTAATGATAAACATCCTTGTCGTACTTGTGCTTATATCCTCGTTCAAAAAAGTCAGGGTATTTCACCATCTGTATTTCATCGCGATCGAGAAAATACAGCACATCTTCGAGTTTTTGGATGAGAAAGCGGTTGGTGACAGCCGTGAATCCCGAGGTGAGTACGCTAAAATGGCTTTTATTGGTTTCGTTGCGCGATAGCCTGTGAATGTGAGGCAGAATACCCAGCATGATATCATCGTGGTGCGGACCGGTATGATAAAACATCTGATTGCCCAGCGAAGCAGTGCCCCGGTCAATCTTTTTCCTGATGCTTTCCATTACGCTGCTTACAGTGTCGGCACCCAGTCCCGGAATCAGCCGGCAATAAGGATCCTGCTTCAGATCGTCAATCGTAAGGCGGTCGCCAAACTTGTTGATTCGCCTGCACAGGTCAAGCACTGCCCTTTCGGTTTTCTCCTCGGTCCATGCGCTTCCTGTGTAGTAATGTTCCACGGCATCGCTAAGCATGCTGGCGGCGCCTGTTGTAAGGTAAAAGCGTGCATTGGGCAGGCGGGTGAGTGCTGTTGCAGGATAACGGTTCGAGGGGTTTTCTTCCAGAGCATCGCGCACCATTGGAGCCTTGGCCTCGCCGGCTGCAAAAATGATGGCCACAGCATCAGGATTATAGGTAATAGTTTGCAGCCCTATGGTGATTACCAGCCTGTTGCGCGAAACCTCAATGCCTCCCAGATCTCCGGCGGCCACAGCCTGAGTTTCGAAATTGGTGGCTGTTAGTCTTGTGGTGCTGTGGTGGTCCGAACCACGGGTGTTGAAGGCGATATGACCGTCGGGCCCTATGCCTCCGAGAAAAAATCCAATACCGCCCATATCGCGGATTTTTTGTTCATACAGTGTACACCAGTCGTCGATCATAAAGATCGATTTCTGTTGTATCTCCTCAAGGCGGTTTTTGGGCTCGCGGTAGCGCAATCCCAGGTCAACAATGGCATCGGGGAACACCTTACTGAAATGCCTGCCTTCGAACAGGGGTATTTCATCGCAGTTGATGAGCAGGCTGCGTTTTGGATCAAGTCCGAAGCCTTTGATATAGAAGTTTTTGACGTAATAAAAAAAGCTGTTGTGCTGCGATGAACTAATGGGATAAAACTCGTCGATTTGCACAAAACGCAGCTTGTTCAGCAAGGGTTTCCGGTCAATGAGCAGGCCGTTGTCCTTGCGCAGCTTTTCGCCTGCGGAGGTGTTCCATGTATTAAGGATGTGTTGCGTCCATTTAATGAAATATTCCGGGGTTTTGCCTGTGGGCAGGCTAATCACCCCCTCAGGATGGTCGGATACCCACTCAATAAACCGCATTGCGGTGAGCAGACCCAGTTTAGGAAAGTTTTCCACTGTGATGTATGGGATGTTCACAGGGTATTTGCGCGGCATTTGGCAGCAAACTTTACGTTCCACCGGACTGAAACTATCCGGAACTGAAAATATTTGGCTCATATGGCAGAGATGTTCAATTTTTTAAAGGAGAATTCATGTTTTTGTTGCAATTGTTGCGGAAAAAGTTGCGGAAGTCTCAACGCAAAAGAAAAGACCAGATTTTGACCCGGCTTGGCACAATTTTCATAAAGCGCTGATAATGATAAGGATAGCATAACCAATGATCTTATGTCTTACACCCGGCAAAACTTGTCCGGTTGAAAAAACTATGCGAAGTAAAAAAAATATTTGCTTTAGATGGGTATAGTTTTTAAAAAATTTAATTTTGGATGGAAGATTTATTAAACAATCTGTCTGATGAAAAATCTGCGAAGTGTTTGGTTCATGTTTCCTCTTCTCTGGTTGTCACTTGGTACAACATCCCAGACATTGGTCTGGCAGGAGCAGACAGCGCTTTATGGGCTGCCGGCCGGTGTGCAGCTCTTCAAGGGAACCAATCCGTCCGATCCTGATTTTCTGGCCTATTATTATAAGGTGGATATGTCGGTGCCCACGGTTGGAGTAAGGCCTTATCTGGTGGCAAATCCGGCTCAGGTGCATCAGATTTCGGGGCTTAAGGGCGCTTATGGCGCCATCAACGGCGGGTACTTTTCCGGAGGCACTTCTGTGTCGTCGGTCATCTATCCCGGCCAGGTGAAGGCTATAAACGTAACTTCGGTAGTACGAAACGGACAGAATTTCCCCCTGATGCGACCGGTTTTTGCTATGGAACAGGGCCGTCAGCTGACCACACGATGGGTATATCATCACTCCTACAACTTCGATGATATCTATTACTATGCTCAGCCACTACCCTACGCCTGTAATGCGGCAAGCCCACTTCCTGTGCCCACAAAGGCCGAAGGAACAGCCTATGGCAATATCCTGTTTGGCCTTGGCGGTGGTCCTCAGCTCATAAAAAACGGACAAGTCAACATCACCTATTGCGAGGAGATTTTCTGGGGAAGCGGAGTGCTGCTCACCGACTTCCGTCCGCGAACAGCCGTTGGCCGTACAGCCGATAATAAGGCTATACTATTTATTTCCAACAGCTTAAGAATTCCTGATGTGGCTGAGCTGATGCTCTCGCTGGGCTGCACCGAGGCCATCAACCTCGATGGTGGTGGCTCCACAGCCATGGCCGTCGGCAACCAGAGCCTTTACGATCAGAACAGGGCTGTGCCAACAGTGCTTGCCATTGTGCATGCCGACTCGCTCAATATCCCTCCCACCCCAACCTTCACAAAAATCATCGACACAGGCGATGAAGGTGTCAGCTTTGAAGGCAATTGGTTTCCGACAGCCAATCCAGGGTCATGGCAAACACCTTCGTTGCTTCATGCCCTGGGCAACAGCAGCCAATATTACCGCTTCCCGCTCAACCTGCCCGCCCCCGGACAATATGAGTTGTACGGCTGGTGGGTATCGGCCGCTAACCGGGCTACCAATACACCTTTTGTGGTAAAACATGCCGGAGGCACCACCACCGTTCCCATGAATCAAACCCAACAGGGCAGCACCTGGGCACATATTGGCACATGGCAATTCAACGCCACACCCGATGAGCACCTTACTATTACGGCTGCAGCCACAACGGGCTCATTTGTCGTGGCCGACGCTATTCGCATTGTTTCGTACGATCCCAGCTTACTCATCAATATCATTGATTCGATAGTACCTGTTGCCGGTATAAGTGTACCATTGGGAACAAATAAACCGCAGGCGCTGGCACAACTCAGTCAGCAAACGCAGATTATCACCAACCTGAATCAGACATTTACTGTGGATTTGCAATGGGATGCCCCCGATTACAATGGCAACGTTCCAGGAACCTACGCGGCAACCGGCACTTTCGAACTGCCGGAGGGTGTGCTGCAAAGCAATCCGCCCATGCTGCTGCAGGTGTCGGCACCTGTTGTCGTACAGCAACCTTCTGCTGTGTCGGCACAGGCCATATCAGGTATCAGGGTGTTTAACGGCGCAGGGCCTGGTCGCTATGTGGTGGCCGGCCAAACAAACCAAACACTTCAGCTGAGCATTTTTAGTGCCGATGGACGACTGGTGCAGAAAGCCCTGCTAAACGGAAATTTTAGCCATACCATTAACCTTGACGGACTCGGCAAAGGTCTTTTTCTGGGCCTGATCAGCGGTGAAGGCGGAATTCAGTATTTCAAGATGTTATCCCTCTGACATACTAGATATGAAGACAATTTTCAACAAACAACAGGATGATGCGGCAACAAAAAACCGCAACTCGCAGCGCAAACTGAAAATAATTCAGGTCATTTCGCAGCAGGGCGAAGCCATCACTATTCCCGAAATATGCAGGAAACTTGATGTCAGCATCCCTACCGGAATCAAACTGGTTAATGAACTTCAGGAAGAAGGTTTTTTGAAGGTAGTGGGCAAGAAAGAAAATCAAAACGGTCGAAAGCCATTGCTCTATGCCCTGAACGACCCTAATTTCTTTGCCATTGCCGTAGAGGTTTCGATGAAACGCATCTCTGTAGCACTGGTTGATCCTGGTCTTAACATACTTAAATACAGACAGAAGATTGACTTTAAACTGGAAAACACACAGGAATGTCTCGACCAGGTAGAGCAGTTTATTCAGCAATGTCTCGAGGGTTGCGAAGTGAAGGAAGAAACGGTGCTCGGAATGGGTCTTGGTATTACCGGCCGCGTCAACACCGAAACAGGCAGCTCCATCACCTACTTTAATTTTATGGACAAGCCGCTGGCCGAATGGTTATCCGACCGCTTCAACACGCCCGTATTCATCGAAAACGATACCCGTTGTCTGGGCATGGCCGAAAAAAATCTCGGACATGCCATGAATGCCTCCAATGCTGTGGTTATCAATCTTAGCCGGGGGCTGGGAACTTCGCTGATTGTGAATGGCAATCTGGTAAGCGGCTCGGCAGGCTACGCAGGCGAGTTTGGACACATGCACTTTGGCAGTCAGGAAAAGATTTGTCTTTGCGGCAAAGTGGGTTGCCTGGGTACAGTGGTTGGCGGTCATGTGCTTGAAGAACAGTTTTTGCAGCATATCGCCGAAAGCCAGCCTTCGCTGCTTTCGGCCGAAAGCCATGAGGGAATCCGTTACGATCAGATTCTCGATGCAGCCCTCAAGGGCGACCAGCTTTCGATCAGGCTGATACAGCAAATGGGGCGGACTCTTGGCTATGCCCTCGGTAATATTATCAACCTGCTCAATCCTGAACTGGTGGTTTTGGGTGGCAAGTTTGCCAGGCTTGGCAATATGATGCTCGATCCGATGCGCTCGGGAATGGCCGAGTCGGCTCTTATCAATCCGCTGAAAATGTGCAGGATAGAAGTTTCAGAATTGGGCGATATGGCTTTGCTGAAAGGTGTCGGGGCGCTGGTATTCGAGCACTTCGAGCTCCTTCAAAACCGGGTGGTCGAAAACCCGGTGTATTTCTAATGCAAATCAGGATCAAGTATAACCGGATCAATAAACCATACACGGAATGAAAAAGTTACTAAACATGTTTGTGCTCATGGCCCTGATGTTATGTGGCGCAGAGGCTTTTGGCCAGCGACAGCTGACAGGAGTGGTGCGCGATACTGAGGGTCAGACCTTACCCGGAGCTAATATTGTAGTCACGGGAACGCTTACAGGAGTAACCACCGACCTCGATGGTAAGTTTACGATTCTGCTTCCGGCAGGTCGTGAAGAAATCGAGGTAAGTTATGTGGGTTACACACCTCGTAAAATCAATGTGCAGGGGCGAAGTCAGATCGAGGTAGTGCTCTCGATGGCAGCCCAGCAGCTGCAGGAAATGGTGGTTACTGCCCTTGGCATCAAGCGCGAATCGAAAGCCCTGGGCTATTCGGTGCAGCAGGTGGATGCAGCCAATCTTCAAACTACGAGCCGCATCTCGCCCCTCACTGGCCTGGCAGGGCAGGTGGCAGGGCTTCAGATCAGCGAATCGGGCAGCGGAGCGGGCGGCTCGCAGAAAATCCTCATCAGGGGCGCCAACTCGCTCACCGGCAGCAACGATCCGCTCTTTGTGATCGATGGTGTGCCGGTGGACAACTCGGGCGGCAGCTCGGGCGGTCTATTCGGTGGATTCGACTATGGCAGCGCCATCAATAACATCAATTTCGATGATGTTGAGTCGATCTCGGTACTCAAGGGCGGAGCGGCCTCTGCCCTCTACGGCGCACGTGGTCAGAATGGCGTAATCATCATCACCACAAAAAGCGGATCGCGCAAAGAGGGCATCGGCATCAGTTACCAAACCATGTTCAGCGCACAGCAGCCGCTGTTGAAGCCCGACTTTCAGAACCTCTACTCGCAAGGCTCGGGGGGCAATTTCGGACAGCTCAACCCACGCAGCTGGGGACCGAGAATGAACGGTCAAAACGTGATCAATTTTTTGGGCGAAGCTCAAGCGTTGGAGCCTGTCGCGAAGCACCCTTACGACGATTTTTTCCGTTACGATTTCAGCATGGACCACTCGCTGAGTATCGATAAGCGTGGCGAAACCAATGCCATTTTCTTTTCAACCTCATGGAACCGTAACAACGGAATAATTCCGACCAACCGCTTCGACAAGAAATCGTTCAACCTCCGTTATGAATCAAAGCTGTCGGATTTTATCACCTTCGATGCACGTGCCAATTATATCACGCAATCCACACGCAACAGGCCCAACCTGGCAGGCTCGCCCGACAACCCCATATACCTTTTCACGCTGAAGCCTGTTTCGGTCGGGCTCGACCAGCTTGACCCCTATCGCACGGTTAACGGGTTTCCTGTGGTTTGGACCAGCCGCTACCGACGCAACAACGATGGCAGCCTGAGCCTGGATCAGGATCCGGTGTATGCCTCATCGCCATTGCTCAACAACCCCTACTGGGCCGTGCATAGGAACACTAATGCCGACCGTCGCGACCGCATGATGGGTTTTGCCAGCCTGAACCTCGACTTGAAAAAGCTTTTCGACCTTGGCTTCGACCTCAGGCTGAATACCAAAGCCGGTCTTGACTTTTATAATGACGAGCGCCAGCGTATTACGGCCGACAAAACCTATTTCAAAGCCGAAGGCAAGGCCACAGGCAGCTTTCAGCGCCTTCAGGTGATGGAAGCCAACTACGACTTTCTGCTCAGTGGCAGCAAGCAGCTCGACAAGTTCTTTTTCAGCCTGTCGGGCGGAGGCAACATCATGGAGCGTAGTTACCGCAGCCTGTCGGCTTCGTCGGAGAGCGGGCTTATCAATGAGTTTGGACCCTATGTGATACAAAACTTTGTGAACCCTGTGGTTTCCAATGGCATCACCGACATTCGCATACACTCGCTCTACGCCGTGCTCAGCACCGATTATCGCCGCACGTTTTTTCTCGATATCACCTTCCGCAACGACTGGACCTCAGTGCTTTCACCAAAATACTGGTCGTATCAATACCCTTCGGTAAGCTTCAGCTGGCTCATCAACGAAACTTTTTCCCTTCCCGAAACCATCGACCTGTTGAAGCTCCGTGCCTCGTGGGCCGGTGTAGGTTCGGGAGGCAATATTGCTGGGCAGCGCTATTTCCAATACGGCACCACGCCTAACCAGTTCAACGGTTTGCCCTATGGGTTCTTCAATGCCGACAGACCCGAAGCCAACCTGCGCAGCGAATACACGGTGAGCAAAGAAGTTGGCGCACAGCTGGCCATGTGGAAAAATCGCCTTAGTGCCGATCTTGCGTTGTATCAGACAGGCACACGTAATCAGATTTTTAATAATCCTCTGCCTCCTTCATCAGGCTTCAACTCAGGCTTTATCAACTCCGGATTTGTGAACAACACCGGTGTGGAGCTTGCTGCTAACTACAAAATCATCTATAAACCCACAATGCGCTGGGGCGCCGGCTTCAACTTCACACGTCAGTGGAGCAAGGTGGAAGAGCTGAGCGATCAGATCGACCTTATCACACAAGGCGGCGTTTCAGGTATGCGTGTGGTGGCAAGGCTTGGCGAACCCGCCGGGGTAATGCTGGGCACTGCCTTCGATCGCGATGACCAGGGTCGTATTATTCTCGACTCAGAAAACCTGCCCAGAATTAAAACGGCCCCTTCAGGTGCTATTCTCGATGATAACGTAATCGGCAATGCTACACCCAAGTTTTTAATGGGACTCAACACCCAGTTCGAATACAAACGATGGTTTGCCGGTGTGCAGTTCGACAGCAAGCTGGGACATCAGCTCTTTTCGGTTACCAATATGGTAGGCGCTGAGTACGGCACGTTGGGCTTCACCGTCGAAGGACGCGATGATTGGTACAGGGCTGTAAAGCTTGCCCAGGATGCCAACGATCCCAACATCAGACCCGAAGACTTTAATTTGGGCCTGAGGGTTACCGGTGTGAAGAATGGTGTTGAAGGCAGCTTTGCCGTTGACCCTCAGAAATATTGGGACCGTGTTTCGCGCATTCACGAAGCCTTTGTGTACGACGCTTCTTACATCCGTTTGCGTTCGGTCAGCCTGGGCTACAATTTCAGCAACCAGCAGCTTAAAAACACGCCGTTCAGCGAGCTCACGCTGTCCATGTTTGCCAATAATCTGGCCTACCTGATGCGCAAAACAAAAAATATCTCACCCGAGTCAACCTTTGGTACCGGCAATAATCCGGGCTACGAGTTATACGCCTATCCCGAAATGCGCAATGTGGGCATGAGCCTCAAACTGTCGTTTTAACCTCAACAATGTTTAGCCATGAAAAAACAGA
Source organism: Bacteroidales bacterium (assembly GCA_035325985.1). GTDB lineage: Bacteria > Bacteroidota > Bacteroidia > Bacteroidales > F082 > JALNZU01. The sequence goes on along the minus strand of DAOKYW010000009.1, from coordinate 96,539 downwards.
TAATATTGATCGCCATTGCAGGACTGCTGATGGCAGCCTGCACTAAGGATTTTGAAGAACTCGACCGGCCGAAAACCACCAGCACACGCATCGACCCTTCGCCACTATTCACCCGTTCGCTGGTCACAGGCTCAGGTCTTAGCGTGGGTATCTGGCAGTGGATGCACCAGATCAGCGGATCGGTTTATGCTCAGCATTTTGCCAACATACAGGTAGGGGCCAACTTTACCTCTGATAACTATGAGCCCCGGGCATGGAATGATGTGTGGGAATGGTACTATTCCCGGGCCAATTTTGCTCCTATGCACTACAACTATCACGTGATGAATCTTTCGCGGGAAATTGAAAACCCGATAAAGGAGAATGTGGCCCGCATCTGGAATGTTTACCTTTTTCAGCAGGTGACTGATATGTATGGCGACCTGCCTTATTTCAGGGCTTTCAAAGAAATCAAGCCTCCATTTGACAGTCAAAAAGACATTTATCTCGACCTCTTGAAAGAACTTCGGGAAGCGGTGGCCAACATTGAAAAATATCAAGGCTTTGGCTATCAGGGCTATGGCGCAGCCGACGTGCTTTATCAGGGCAACCTCGACAACTGGAAGCGCTTTGCCAATACCCTTTACTTGCGCATTGCTCTCAGGGCATCAAACACCAGTGAGTTTGCCTCGCAGATATTGCCCGACTTGCAGCAGATCAGTCCTGCTCAAACCATTGTCAGTTTGCAGCAGTCTGCTCAGATCATCCCCGATGCAGCCGGACCCACCTATCATGTGAAAAACCCGCTGACTTTTGTAGCCGGCTGGGACGAGGTGCGCCTGAGCAAGACCATGTTCGATATCCTGAACGGGCTAAACGATCCAAGGCTCTATGTTTTTGCTGCTCCCAATGCCGCCGGACAGTATGTAGGATTGGCCAACGGACAGCCCCACTCCTTGCTGAGCGAGCAACGCGACAGCCACTTCAAGCCTGATTATTGCGACATTGGGCCATTTTTCCTGCAGGAGCGCTCACCCCATGTGCTGCTGAGCTATGCCGAAAGCTGTTTCCTGCGGGCCGAAGCTGCACAAAAGGGCTATATTGCCGGTAGCGCCGAAAGCTATTACAACGAAGGTATCGTGGCCTCTTTCAATCAATTTGGCATCTTTGGCAACGATACTATCAATGCCTATCTGAATGGCCCGGCCAGGTTCGATCCCTCCAAAGCCCTCGAACAAATTTTCACCCAGCGGTGGATTGCCTTATTCCCCAATGGCCATGAGGCCTGGTCGGTGGTGCGTCAGAGCGGTTTCCCGCAGATGCGGCAGCCGGTGTACACTTTTCCGGGCAACGAGCAAATGCCAAGGCGTAAGCCATTCCCCGACTATGAACGACAAAGCAATGCCGATAACTACAATGCTGCCGTTGCCCGTATGGGCGGCGACAGCCAATATACCCGCATGTGGTGGGATAATGGCCGATAATTCAAATAATACTTTTCACTAACATCAAAGAATAAACCCATGAAAAAGAACCGTTTCGTCAATTGGATGGTGATGCTGCTCATTGCCGCCATCACTGTGGTAGGCTGTAAAAAGGATGATCCAAAGCCCGATCCCAAAGAGGCTAAGATTACTTCATTTGCCATAACCAATGCCGGTCAGGCCGGCAATCAACGTGTCGAAGGCGTTATCGAAAACCTCAACATTCTGGTTGTCGTACCTTTCGAAACCAACCTCACAGCACTGGTAACCGATATCAAACTATCAGAAGGAGCTCAGGTAGTGCCTGCTTCGGGAACACCTCAGAACTTTACCGAACCGCGCAACTTTGTTGTCACCAATGGCACCGAGTCGAACACTTATCGCGTTACCGTCGAAAAAGCCGCGCCCACTTCGGGTGTGATATCCAGTATCAGCTTCAAATCTTACAGTTCGGGCGAGATTTACCCCTCCGAAATCAATCAGGCTGAAAAGCGCATCACTGTGACCATCAACGTGCTGCAAAATGTCAAGGCGGTTATCAACCAAATCAGCCTTATGCCTGCAGGAGCCACTTATACCACCTCGGGACAAGGCGACACCCTCGATTTGAGTTCTGCCAAAACAATCACTGTTGCTTTTGCTGGAACCACAACCGTTTACAATGTTGTGCCAAACATCATTCAGGCGGGTTTCGACCCAACCAAGACCACCGTGTTGCTCGACCGCAGCGGAAAGTCGGGCCTGGTACCATCAATCATCAACAACGAAAACACGCGGGGTATGGCCTTTGATGGCCGCTATGCATATGCTGCCTCAAGAAAGGATGGTAATTTCCTTTATGTGTGGGATATGAACACTCCAACGGCTGACCCTGCAACCATGCCGCTTACCGATGTGGTATCAGGAGGCACATGGTTGCTCTCGGATGTGCGCGTGGTTGATGGCAGAATATTCCTGTCGAATATGGTGATGAACCCCGAGCAGGTATTCAAAGTGTATAAGTGGAACAGTCGCGATGCTACCGCTCCGGAGCTTGTTCTCAGCTATACGCTGCCGGCTTCCGGTATCCGTCTTGGTGATGCCATTTCGGTCATTGGCAATCCACCACAGGACGGCTATATTTTCGCTTCCAACTTTGCATGGCCCAACAATGCCAGCGAGTTTTACGTATGGAGCTTCAACGCCGGTCAGGTTAGCGGGCCTACAGTTCTTCCCATCACACCCACAGTGGCCCTGCGTATGGGACAATATGGCCGTGTGAGCCCCGTGCCCGGTGAACCCGATAAACTGCTGGTTACCGGCGCCGAAATGGGTGTGGCTGTAATAAAATTTGACGGAACCTTCCTCTATGAGTCGTCAGAACCCATGATTCAGTCGCGTTCGTACGACTTCCGCGTTTGGGAATACAATGGCGGTCTTTATCTTTCCTATGTGGTGAATCGCGAGTGGGAAGGCTCGACCGCAGAAGACAAGGGAATCTATTACGACATCATCAATATCACCGAAGGCACAGGTATTGTGCAAAAGCTCAGCAGCCTCAACAACAACAACATTGCCCAGAAGCGCGTCTTCAGGCACAACTTTGGTGCTGCAGCAGCTGTATGGGTGGGTGCCACTCATCAGGTGGGCTTTGGTGCCGATGGTAAACCTCGCGCGATGAGTTTCGGACTCAACAACGGCTTTATTATTCATCAGTTTTCGAATTAGCGATAGAATAAATTGAAATAATCATCAGTCCGGAGGGTTTAAATGCCCTCCGGACTTTAACAACAATCATCATGAAACGTAGCCTGCTATACCTGTTTCTGGTTTTTGGCCTGTTCAGCGCTGTGGCCTGCAAGAAGAACGATTCTCCGAAGCCGGACCCTGATCCCGATCCGGTGGATACACTGATGATAAAAAGCTTTGTTTTCAGCGGACTGAATCCTGCTGTTGCGGCTACCATCAATCAGCAAAGCAAGACCATCACAGCAGCCATTCCGCGCAGTGCCAACATCAAAAGCCTGTTGGTAACGGTAAGCTATACTGATGGTGCAACGCTGAATCCGCCATCGGGCTTCAGCTACGACTTTAGCAATCCGCTTGAGTTTTCGCTCCGCAAGGGTGTCGAGGTCGTCCGGTACACCGCCACAGTAAGCTATCAGGCAAGCAATCAGAACCAGCTGCTGGCCGTTCGTTTCCCCGACCTGTTTCGCTCCGGGCAGATCAGCGGCAACAATGTTAGCCTTGAGGTGCCATTCGGTACAAACCTTAACGAGGTGGTGGTGCAGCTCGATGTGTCGCCCTTTGCCACCGTGCAGCCTGCCAGCGGAAGCACTGTCAACCTGAGTCAGCCATTAAACGTAGTGGTTACAGCCGAAGATGGCACAACCCGACAATATACCATCAACACTACTGTGCTGCCTCAGGAAACAGGCATCAGAGGCTTTTGGATTCCCGATCCTACCCACACGCCTTTTCTTACCAGCTTGCCAAATATTCAGGCAGGAGTTGCCATGGCCAAGGAACTTAACTTCAACGCCCTTTATGTGTGCGCATGGGCCAAGACACAGACACTCTATCCCAGCGCCACTCTGGCGGCCAATTCCACCTATGCCACACCACGCGATGGCATGTTTACACCCAACTACAGCGGACTCACCAACGATCCGCTGGCCGACCTGATTACGGTTGCCCATGCCGAAGGCCTCAAGGTCATTCTCTGGTTCGAATATGGTTTTATGGCTCGGTGGGGTTCGGCGCCCACACCGCAAAACGACCGCATTCTGGCGGTGCGGCCACATTGGCTGGGCATCAACAATGCCGGACAAGCCTGCAACTACAATAACACCGACTACTATTATAACGGATATAATCCTGAAGTGCAGCAGTTTATGCTCGATCTTATAATGGAAGCCGTGAATAATTATGACATTGACGGTGTGCAAGGCGACGACCGTCTGCCGGCCATGCCGCGCAATGCAGGCTACGATGAATACACCGTAAACCGATACAAGGCCGAGCACAATGGCGCCAATCCGCCCAGCGACCCCAACGCCTGGTCGTGGGTGCGCTGGAGAGCCAATATCCTTAACGCCTTTGCCGGCACCCTTTACCAAACCGTGAAGGCAGCCAAGCCTCATGTGTTGGTTGCTTCATCGCCCAATCCCTATCCGTGGGCTTTCGAAAACCTTATGCAGGAATGGCCTGTGTGGCTTAGCCAGAACAATGTTCAGGCGATGATGGTGCAATGCTACCGCTACACCATTCAGGCTTACCGATCAACAGTTGACGAGATGCTCAACCATTTTATGGCCAACAGCGATGGCAATAAACAGCGCCTTGCACCCGGACTTATACTCTATGGATCAGCCGGCCTTACCGACCCTGATCTGATAGCCGAGCAAATCAAGTATAACCGGCAAGTGGGTATTCCCGGCGAATCTTTCTTCTACAATACACCTTTGGGCGATGCCCGGATCCAAAAGGTAATAAAGGCTATGTATCCGGCGCCGGCTATCTTCCCCAATTTCTGACAGCATTCAGGGATGAGGGAGCGCAGTGTGGACATGTTGAGGGGGCTTGCCATTGTGGGCATGGTGCTTTCGGGTACCATTTCGCGCAATGCTGCATTGCCTGCCTGGCTGTTTCATGCACAGATTGCTCCGCCTGATTTTCAATTCAACCCTAATCTGCCCGGAATCACATGGGTTGATCTGGTATTTCCTTTTTTCATTTTTGCCATGGGAGTGTCGATACCCTATTCGCTTGGAAACCTGCTTGAACGGGGCACTTCAATGGGTCTGATTTGCAAAAAGATTGTCATCAGGGCCTTGCGTTTATTTGTGTTCGCCCTCGTACTCGGACAGCTTTCGCCCTGGCATTATACCAACGTTGAAGGATTCTATCCGTGGATGGCAGCCCTTATGGCCTTTATAGCATTTTTTCTGGCCTTTGGTAAACTGCCTCTCAACCCTGTATGGCAGCGAATTGCCGAAGCAGGAGGTTATCTCATACTTACAGGCCTCCTTGTAACGAAGCATTTGGGGCTTGGGCTTCCTTTCTCTTTCAACAAAAACGATATTATCATCCTTGTGCTGGCTAATCTTGCCCTTTTCGGCGGATTGATATGGTTGCTCACCCGCCAGAAACCCCTGACAAGAGTTGCAATAGTGGCGATGGTCTTTGCCTTGCGTCTGACACATGGCATTGACGGCTCCGTCAATCAGCTATTATGGGCATTTACACCTGCCAAATCCCTGGCCGAATGGTTTCCGGCACTGCACACCTTGTTGTTGCCGCTCGGCGATCTTAAGCGTACTGTTTTTTACAATCCGGAGTTTCTGAAATACCTCCTCATCCTGATTCCCGCCACCATTGTTGGCGATCTGCTGCGCGATAACAAATCCGGGACAGCTATCGGCAATATCTGGGCTATTGCATTTGCGGCCATTGTGGTGCTGAACACCTGGTTTTTGCACGCCCGCCATCTGCAACTTGTCTGGATAATCAATCTGGCGTTTGGCCTGATGTTATTGTGGGGCAAAAGGTTAATACCCGGGTTGCGGGGCAAGGATGCTGCCATTGCCCGCTGGAGTTATGCCTTGCTGCTGCTGGGCACCGTGTTCGAGGCATGGGAAGGTGGGATTAAAAAGGATCCATCCACCTACAGTTATCTCCTGTTAACTGCCGGACTTTCGGGTTTTGCCTTGCTCACATTCAGGCAATGCAGCACTTCAGCATGTTGGACAAAAGTCTTTGCAGGGATTGAAAAAACAGGCATGAATCCCATGATAGGCTATGTTGTGGTGAGCTATGCCATTGCTCCTCTGCTTCATTTTGCCCGCATACTTCCGTGGATGGACAGCTGGCATCTGACTCATCCATGGCTCGGGGTGCTTCGCGGATTGCTGCTCACCCTACTGATGCTATTTGCCACACAATGGTTTACCAATAGAAAAATATACTGGAAAACATGAAATTCAACGCATTCGCTCTTCTGTTGTTCGTTTTGGTTACCGCATGTCAGCCGGCTGCCCAGAAAACGCCATCCGATACCGCTAAGAAATTTGTGATGGGATATAATGAGCCTGTGCGAGGGGTATGGCTCACCAATGTGGCCAGCGATGCCCTGTACACGCCGGATAATGTGCGAAAGGCCGTGCAAAAATGCCACGAACTTGGCCTGAATACCATATTTGTGGTGACATGGAACAAAGCCATGACCATGTACCGCTCGCAGGTGATGAAAGAACTCACCGGATATGAGCTCGACCCGGCTCTTGACCCGGATAATACCGGACGCGATCCTCTGCAGGAGGTGATCGACGAAGCCCGCAAATATGGCATCAAGGTGATTGCCTGGTTCGAGTTCGGATTTTCGTCGAGCTACAACGAAAACGGTGGCATCCTTTTGCAGAAAAATCCTCACTGGGCATCATTGGATGCCGAGGGACGCCTGACCACCAAAAACGGATTCGAGTGGATGAATGCGCTTGATCCCGAAGTGCAGGATTTTATGCTCTCGCTGGTGCTCGAAGTGGTGCGCAACTATCAGGTTGATGGTGTGCAGGGCGATGACCGCCTGCCTGCCATGCCAAGCGAAGGAGGATACAACCCTGCAGTGATCGAAGCCTACAAAGCCGATAATTTCGGACAAGCGCCCCCAACATATCACAAAGATTTTAACTGGGTGCAATGGAGGGCCGAGAAGCTCAACAATTTTGCGAAAAGACTATACACCGAAGTCAAAGCCATTAAGCCTGACTGCATCGTTAGCATGTCGCCCAGCATTTTCCCCTGGTCGAAAGAGGAATATTTGCAGGATTGGCCAACCTGGGTCAATTTTGGCTGGACAGATATGGTGGTACCTCAGGTGTACCGCAAAGACAGCGCTTTTTATACGCGAACCCTCGAAGCTACCTATCAGTATATCCTGCCCGAAAAGCGTCACATGCTTGTGCCCGGCGTACTCATTCGCGTTGGCGACTGGCAGCCGTCTGAAGAGTATTTCCGGTATATGATTGAAGAAAACCGGCGTCTTGGCCTTGATGGCGAGGTGTTTTTCTTCTATGAAGGCCTGGATAAATATGCCGGTTATCTCAAAACGATTTACAAACCCTGAAATAAAAACCCCATGGAACTTGTGCAAGGGATTGCTTTGCTGGTCGTCTTCCTGTTTATCACAGGCATGATGTCAAAGCGCATATGGCCCGCATTGCTGGCTATGCCGGTGCTGGCGATACTGATCGCGCTGGTGTCGGGACTATCGGCCAACGACATTTTTACTTACGTGATAGGCGAAGGTTCGTTTCGCCTCACCGAACCCATCATCATCTCGATGTTTGGTGGTGTACTCAGCATTATGATGCAGAAAACAGGCATAGCCGAAGGTTTTATCAAAAAAGGCGCTGAACTGTCGGGCGATAATCCTTTGGTCATTGCCCTGGTCATGTTTCTGTTTATCATTTTGCTGTTCACCACCTTAGGCGGCCTGGGTGCCATGATTATGGTGGGTGCCATCGTGCTGCCCATCCTTACTTCGGTGGGCATAGGGCGCCTCACGGCAGGTGTAATCATGCTCATGGGCGTCAATATCGGGGGCATGTTCAATGTGGGCAACTGGTCGCTCTATATGAACTCGCTTGGCCTCACCCAGTGGGAAGTGGTGCGGTTCATTCTTTCGTTGTTCGGGGTGGTATTCGGTGGCTCGCTGGTTTACATCGTGGTGCAGCTCTATCGCGATGGCTTTTCGCTCACAGCACGCAATATTGCCCGCAATCTGGGCATGATGGCGCTTTCGGCCAGCGCTATCGGTTTTGTTATCTGGGGTATTCAGCAACTGAACACCATGCCCGAATACCAGCCGTTACTCAAAGCTGCCGGCCAGGTAATTTATTACGCCTTTCTATCGGTGATTGTTTTGCTTTATGTAAATGCCCTGTACCGCGCATTCCTGCACCGCAGCAGCGCACAAATCACCATACACTGGACAGCAGTATTCACTCCTATCATTCCGCTGGTGCTCATCCTGTTCTTCCACGTCAACTTTCTGGCAGCCTTTATTCTGGCCATTATTTACGCCTTCCTGATCACTTACCGCCGCGATCATAAGACGGTGCTCATCAAATCGCTCATCGAGGGTTCTTCCATTGTCATGCCTGCGGTTATCCTCATGTTTGGTATTGGTTGGCTGCTGGTGGCAGTGCTCGGCCCAAAAGATATTTCGTCCGAATACCTTATGCTGCACTACAACACCACCGAATGGCCGGTGCGAACCCTGATGATACCGCTGGTTAAGACCATCATCCCGTCCAACGGACTGATGTATGTGATCACCTTTACCCTGCTTGCGCCACTGGCGCTTTACCGTGGTCCGCTCAATGTGTGGGGCATGGGCTTCGGTATAGCCTCGGTAATGATGGCTGCCGGAATGCCCTCGGGAGCAATTCTCGGAATGTTGTGGTCAGTTGGTCAGCTTCAGGGCATAAGCGATCCCACCAACATTCAAAACGTGTGGATAGCCAACGAAATGAAGGTTGACGTCCAAAAAATTCTTTACAACACCTTGCCGTTTTCCTGGGTGTTTGCATTCCTTGGGTTAATCATTGCTGCTGTCATGTATTTCTGAAACGCTTTGAACCATGAAGAAAATCAAGATAGGAATTGATGTAGGCGGCACTTTTACCCATGCCGTGGCCATTGATGTTGAATCGTTCAGTGTGATCGGCAAGGCCTGTGTGCCCACAACCCATACAGCCCAACAGGGCGTTGCCAAAGGTGTTGTGGAAAGCATGAAGAAACTCATCGATAAAACCGGTATCCGTCCCGAAGAAATCATCCTCATTGCACACAGCACCACTCAGGCTACCAACGCTTTACTCGAAGGCGATGTGGCTCATGTGGGAGTGCTTGCCTTTGGGCGTGGTCTGGAAGGCAGGCTGGCGCGACAACAGTCGATGCTGGACGACATCGAACTGGCTCCGGGAAAATTTCTTCCGGTTTCGTTCACATTTTTCAATACCAATCAGGAAATCACCGAAAGCGCAATAGAAACTGCCATGCGCCGCATGCAGGCCGAAGGCGCGCGCGTTTTTGTGGCCAGCGAAGCCTTTGGTCCCGATAACAACCAACACGAGAAGCTTGTGCTCAGTGTGGCTGAACGCCTTGGTGTGATGGCCACCGCCGCCTGCGACCTCAGCCAGCTTTATGGCATGCGTGTGCGCACACGAACAGCTATCGTGAACGCCAGCATGATGCCCAAAATGATCGAAACGGCTGACATGACCGAACAAGCCGTGCGCGAAAGCGGTATTAACGCACCTTTGATGGTGATGCGCTCCGATGGCGGTATCATGGACGTAAACGAAATGCGCAAAAGACCTATACTAACCATGCTGTCAGGTCCGGCCGCCGGTGTTGCTGCCGCACTCATGTATGCCCGCATCTCCGAAGGCATCTTTGTCGAGGTGGGTGGAACATCGAGTGATATTTCGGTGATAAAGAACGGGATGCCTCAGGTGAAAACAGCCCAGATAGGCAACAACCGCCTGAGTGTGAAAACGATTGATGTTCGCACCATAGGCGTTGCGGGTGGATCGGTGCCCCGAATTCATAAAAATAAAGTGCATGATGTAGGCCCACGTAGTGCACACATTGCCAACCTGTCGTATTCGGCCTATGCCGATAACCCTGACTTTGACGAGATTGAGCTTGAGACCATCTGCCCCAAAAAGGGCGACCCGTCCGACTACCTCAAGATCTGTCGAAGCGATGGCAGCTATACCATCACACCCACGGCAGCATCATATTATCTGGGACTTGTTAATGCGGTTGGTCATGGTCAGGCTAACCTCAAGGCCGTGAAGAGTGCCGTGGAAAATGTGGCCCAACGCATCGGAATGGATGCCCGGGAACTGGCAGAGAGCATCCTGAACATCACTTCGCGCAAGGTGGAGAAAGTGGTACGCGGCCTCATCCGCGAATACAAGCTTGACCCCGGTTTTGTGGTCATGTATGGTGGCGGCGGCGGCGCGAGCGCTATCGTACCCCATGCAGCCGCACACATGAAACTGAAACACGAAATAGCCGAAAACGCCGAAGTTATCTCGGCCATCGGAGCCGCAATGGGCATGATACGCGACACCGTTGAACGCAGTATCATCAATCCCAGCGAAAGCGATATCATCCGGATACGTCAGCAGGCTTACGAGTCTGTAATAAGTATGGGAGCCCGGCCCGATTCGGTGGAGGTACAGGTGGAGATCGATAATGCCAACAAAAAGGTGGTAGCCATTGCTACCGGTTCGAGCGATCTGGGCACCGACCGCAAAGGCGTTTTACTCTCTGATGAAGAGCTCCTTCGGGCATCGGCCGAAGCTCTCAAAGTAAAGCCGGAACAATTGCAACACTACGGCCAGACGAACTTGTTGGCCGTTGTTGGTCACGAACGTATCCGCAAGCATTTCTTCGGATTGGTGGCCGAAACCATCAGGCCTGCATTGATCATCACCCGCGATGGTGTGGTGCGACGCAAGTTTGATAATGTCGTTCTGCGCAATAGTACAGTGGAAGGCGTAAAAGGCGTGGTGTCCGAACTCATTTCCGAGCTGCGCTCCTACGGCGATGGCGGAGAATTGATGCCTGATGTGTTTGTGGTGGTTTCGGGGAAGATCGTGGATATGTCGGGGCTGCTCGAACTGAGTCAGATTCTTTCGCTGGTAGAATACGACCTCAAAGGTATTGCCCCTCAGGAGCCAGCCATAGTGCTTGCCGTAAGAAAAAAATAAACGATGGAAAACAGATATGATACTATTGTCTGGGGCAGCAGCCCGCGTGGTATTGCCCGGGCTATTGCGCTGAAAAATTGCGGCAAAAAAGTGCTGCTGGCCTCTCGCTTCGGGTTTCCCGGTGGAAAACATACAGAATCGCTGGCGGCATTTTTTGGGTTGATACCATCGCACGAAGACAGCCTTGAGCAAAAATTGGTAAGCCAGGCCGCCGGTATGCATTTTGGCATCCTGCACCATAGCACAACAGGCTTGCTGCTGCATCCTGAAACCATCAAGCGCATCTGTTGGCAATGGATTAACGAGGCCGGGATTCCAGTGCTGTTTCACGTTTTGCCGGCCGGAACAGTGCGCAATGGCCGGGAGCTGACGGTAAAGTTTTTTGGAAGAGAAGGTTATTTCAGCCTCACAGCAGAGTCAATCGAAGACTATTCCGATAACATCCCGCTCCCGGGCATCGAACCCAACAGGCACTACAATATGATTATCCATGCCTTTTTCAGCAATCCCTTACCACTCTCCGTTTCCGGATTCAACCTCGTTAGAAACATCAACACAAGTATTGGCCCTTTTGTCAGCCTCTCGGTGCGCAGAGTTGCCGGATCAGAACTGGATACTACATTTAACCGGGAGCTCAACAGGTTGTCAATTGAGGGTTGGAGCAAGTATCGCTCACGCATTCGCATGATACCTGTATATCCAGAAATAAGCCCTGCATAATTCTGAATGTAAGTCATGAAGGTTAAAACAAATCAGATTTTCAGCCGTATCCATCATGGACTGGTGGTTTCGTGTCAGGCCGAGGGCGATTCGCCTTTCAACAATCCCGAAGATGTGGCCAAGTTTGCCCTGACGGCATGGCAAGGCGGAGCGGCAGGCATACGCACCGAGGGTGTGGAAAAGGCTAAGGCCATCCGCAAAGTGGTTGATCTGCCCGTCATTGGCCTCGTCAAATCCTTTTTCCCTGACGGCTTTGTGCGCATCACCGGCAGCACGGCCGATGTGGAAGCGCTTATACAGGCCGGCTGCGACATAGTGGCCATCGACGGAACGTTCAGAGAGCGGGAAGGCAGGAGTGGACCTGATTTTATCCGGCATATCGTGCAGCAATATGATGTTCTGGTGATGGCTGATATTGCCACTTTATCCGAAGCCGAAGCCTGTGTGAAAGCCGGCGCTCACTGCCTGTCAACTACCCTGAGTGGCTATACCCCGGAAACTCAGCATCTCCCACACACGAGCCCTGACTGGGATTTGCTCAGACAATTAGTGCAAACATTTGGAAATCAATTGCCTGTAATTGCTGAAGGTCGTTTCAACACACCCGATCTTGCGGCACAGGCCATAAAGCGCGGGGCCTGGGCCGTGGTAGTAGGAACGGCCATCACCCGCCCGCAAACAATCACAAAATGGTTCAGCGATGCAATACGACAAATATGACATCCTGGTAGCCGGTGCCGGTATAGCCGGTATTTCCGCTGCCGTGGCCGCAGGAAGGCTTGGGGCATCGGTGCTGCTGGTGGAGCATTATCCTTTTCCCGGTGGCATGTCGTCGGCCGGCATGGTTTCGCCTTTCATGAAATCGATGACCGGCGGAAAAAATCTGGTGAAGGGGATTTACCTCGAGATTGAAAACCGTATGCGCGAACACGGCGGCATGATTGACAATGGGTTTTATTCATGGGCTTTTCGGGCCGTAGCCAACCAAATGCTCAACGATGCCGGAGTACATATGGCCTATAATGCCGATGTAACCGAAGTTTTTCGCCATGAAAGCCGGATAACCGGCGTGAAACTCCTTACCCCGGCGGGCTATCGCACAGTGCAGGCCACTCAGTTTATCGACACCACAGGCGATGCACAGCTCGTGTTTTTGGGTGGATTCCCCTGGCTCAAAGGCGACGAAAACACCGGCAAGCTGCAAGCCCTCACGCTCTTTTTCCGAATGGGCGGTATCGACGTTAAACGTACTGCAGATTATAGTGCAAAACACCCCGGCGACTTCCTGCCGTGGATGGATTTTAACTTCGACTTTTCGCGTATTGTAAGCATAGCAGGTTATAAAGGGCTCATCAGGAAAGCCAAAGACGAGGGACGTTTTCCTTCCGATGTGGATTATGTGTTCTTCACTACTTTACCCTCTTCCGGCGAAGGATCATTCAATACCACCAATATTCTCGGCATTGACCCCACAACCAGCTTTACCCTCACACAGGCCGAACAGGAAGGACACAGGCAGGTGGCGCAAATTGTGGATTTTCTGAACCGCGATGTGCCCGGCTTTGAAATGGCTTACCTCATTGATACCGCCGTGCAGGTGGGCGTTCGCGAAACCCGCAGGGCACAGGCTCAGTATATGGTCAATGGCAACGACATCCTTTCGGGAGCAAAGTTTAACGATGCTGTTGCGCGGGCCTGTTACGGCATCGACATTCATGGCCAGAAAGGCGAAGAGAGCCGCATGGACGAGCTGCAGGAAGGGGATTATTACGAAGTGCCTTTGCGATCGCTGCGCGTGCTTGAGTCGGACAACCTCTTTGTGGCTGGACGCTGCATCGGATCGACCCGCGAAGGACATGCTGCACTGCGTATTCAACCCACTGCATCAGCCACCGGAGAAGCCTGTGGTGTGGCAGCAGCATTGGCCGTGCGATACAAAACGCTGCCCGATGAGGTACCTTATATCCTTATACGCGAACACCTTGCCCACAATCTCGACTAAATGAGTAATCAGCAAAACATTATTTTCGGCACCGATGGCTGGCGTGCAAAACTCGGTCAGGCCGGCATCAACAGGCAATCTGTAGCCATCGTGGCTCAGGCTTTTGCAGATTATTGCCAGCAGAATGCCATCAGTAAAGTGGTGATCGGATACGATGGCCGCCTTAAATCTGCGGATTTCGCCGCTCTTTTTGCCGATGTGCTGCATGCCAATCAAATAAAAGTGTTGTTGAGCCATTGCATCGTGCCCACTCCCGTGGTTTCGTTTCATTGTGCCCGACTCGGAGCTGCCGGGGTAATGATCACTGCTTCGCACAACCCGGCGGAGTATAATGGCATCAAGTTCAAATCGACGGCAGGCAGTCCTTTTTACACGGAGGAAACGGCCAGAATTGAGGCACTTTTAGGGCTGAACCAGGTCAGAACAACCAACCTCAGGCACGAAACAACCGACCTCCTGCTGCCTTATCTGAGTCATCTGGAAACCATGTTCGATTTTTCGAAGATTCGAAGCTCGGGGTTAAAAGTGGCTGTCGATTCCATGCATGGCGCAGGCACTCGGCTGATCGAGAAGCTATTGCAAAAACATGGTATTGAGGCCGAAACCATTGCCGCTGAACCCTTGCCCGACTTTGGTGGCCGGCTGGCCGAACCTATTGCTGCCAATCTAACCCCGCTCACCCAATTTGTTAGCGGTAACAACTTCAGCATCGGGCTGGCCACTGATGGCGATGCCGACCGGCTGGGTGTGGTGGACAACCATGGCAACTATGTCAACATTCAGGAGATTATCCTTGCCCTGGCCGCTTACACCCAACACCACCGGAATGGGCAAGGCCCGTTGGTCAAAACGGCTTCCGTAACCGATAAGCTGCTCAAATTGGCTCCTCCCGGACAAATCATCGATGTGCAGGTGGGTTTCAAATATGTGGCCGAAGCCATGATGCAACACAAGGCATCTTTTGGAGCAGAAGAATCTGGTGGTTTTGGCTTTGGCTGTCACCTTCCGGAGCGCGATGGCATTTTCTCAGGACTGATGATGCTCGAAATGATGGCCGCAAGCGCTTATGTGAAACTCTCGGAAATGCTTGATGATCAGCGGCTAAAACTAGGAGCCATCTGCTATGACAGAATCGACTGGCACAACAACGATGAAAACAGGCATACTGTGCTGACGAGGCTGGTCAACCGGCCACCGGCAAGTGTGGCGGGATTCTCCGTAGCCGCACTGAAAGAGTTTTATAATAGTCATAATATTATCAATGGGTTGAAAATCAGGTTGGAAGGGCCGGAGCGATGGTTGCTGCTCAGGGTATCGGAAACCGAACCCATGGTGCGTATTTACGCCGAAGGACAAAACAAAGAAGAAGTAAATAAGCTGCTGGAAGCAGGAAAGATGCTTTTCGAAACCATGCAGAAAGAAAAAACACCACTATGATTGTTGACGCTAAAAAGGTGATGCAGTACATTGCGGATCACCCGTATGAATTTGCTGAGGTGAAAAACCCCGGCTATATCTATCCACCGGTGGAGTATTATCCCCTGGCGCCACGAATTCACCGGATGGCTACACTTAAGGCTGCCATGATGGATATGGATGGCACCACTACCACTACCGAGGTGCTCTGTATTTACTCGCTGGAGAATATGGTAAGGCGCATGAGCGGCCTGCACGACAAATCGGATTGGAAAGGCATTGATCATCATGCCGATCTGCCGTTTATCATTGGCAACAGCACCACCAAGCATGTGGAGTATCTGGTGGGAAAATATCAACACCTCATCAATCACCAAAGCACTGCTCAGGCCTTTTCCGAGGCAGCCGCATGGACACTCAGGCACGGTCGCGATGAACAGCGCAAGGCCGAGGTGATCCAAAACCTAAGGAAGACGGGTCTGGACGATTACATAGCCACGATAACCCAATCCGATGAATCAGGAGATTTGATAAAGCAACTGATTCCGCAACTTCAAAAGGCCGACTTCAGCCTTCAGGTAAGTTTGGGAATCGACATATATTACGAAACCTACCACCGCATTCTCGCCTTACTCAGTCAGGGCAGGACGGCCGAAGTGCGCAGCATGGTGTTTGGCAGCAGCCATGCCTCCGGTCATCTGATATCGCCCATGCCGGGCATCAACTTTTTGCTGCCGCTGCTAAAAGGCTGGCTGGGAAATGAAGCCGGATTGTTTGCTCCTGCATTGTTCGAAGAATATCACCTTTCCACCGGAAGACAGATTCCTGAAGAACAAAAGGAAGCACATATCCACCGCCTCAACAGCCTGGGAATTGCTTTTGAGAAACAGCCGGTCAAACTCGGTCTGGTTACATCGTCCATCTTCTACGAGGCCGATATCGTCATACGCCAGGTGATGCAGGTGCTGGCCCAATCCATCGAAGCAAGTCCGCTCAGTCAGGCCCGCAAGCAGCATATTCTTCAGGCCTGCAACGACTACCATCGTTGGTATGATGCCTTTGTTACCGCCTCTGACTCGAACGAAATACGCTTAAAACCTCACCGCGACCTTTATAGCATTGCCCTGCACAAAGCCGGCTTGCTTCCGGCCGACTTCGGATATGTAATGGGTTTCGAGGACAGCCAGAGCGGCACGGTAGCCATAAGGGCAGCCGGCATAGGATGCTGCGTGGCCTTGCCCTTTGCACAGACCAAGGGTCACGATTTTGCCGCAGCCACCCACATTGTTCATGGAGGTATTCCGGAAGCGATACTCGACCATAACCTGTTTATCCAAACCTAAATAATTCACTGCCAGATATATGACAGCAAAAGATTCCGTATTTCACGTCATTTCGAACACCCATTGGGACCGTGAATGGCGATTCCCGTTCCAGCGCAACCGGCAGATGCTGGTGGACATGATAGATGCCGTGCTCCATATCCTCGAAACAGAACCCGAGTATCGTGCATTCCATCTCGACAGCCAAAGCATTGTGCTTCGCGACTATCTCGAAATCAAACCACACCGTCGGCCGCTCATCGAAAAACTCACCCGCGAAAACCGCCTCCTTCATGGCCCCTGGTATATCCTGCCCGAAGAATTTCAGGTGGGAGGCGAAAACCTTATCCGTAACCTTCTGATCGGACATAAGGTAAGCAACCAAAATGGCGGCGTTTCGAAAATCGGTTATTCACCTTTCTCGTGGGGACAAATATCGCAGCTCCCGCAAATATATAAGCAGTTCAATATCAATCTTATCATGTTTTACCGGGGCATCAATAGCCTCGACAGCCCCAGGGCCGAATTTTTGTGGGAAGGTGCCGACGGGACAAGGATGATCTCGTCGCGTTTCAGCACCATGCCCCGCTACAACTTTTATTTCTATATCTACCGCCCGGCCGTTCACAACGAAGGCTTTTACGATGTAGAATATCACTGGGACAAAGGCACTACGCCCTTCCATTTTGCCGACCGCCAGCAACAAGCCGAAGATTATTTTATCATCTCGCCCCACAACGAATATTATCCTGAGAATTTGGTGCCTCAGGTGGAGAAAATCATCGCTGATCAGGCAGCTGATTTTACCACACCGCACAAGATCTGGATGGAAGGCCACGACTCATCAGGCCCTAACCGGCTAACTGTGGATATTATCCGCGATATAAAAGCGAGCATGCCCTGGATTGATGTGCGCCATTCCACACTCGAGGAGTACGCCAAAATGGTTTTTGAATCCGTAAATACCGACGAGCTTAAGCTTGTGACCGGCGAAAGGCGCAGCAGCCAGAACAACAACCGCTGCGGAAACCTTTTCGGCTATACCACTTCGGCGCGTATGTATCTGAAGCAGGCCAACTTCGACGCCGAGCGTTGGCTGCAATATTATGCAGAACCTTTCAATGTGTTTTCGGGCATGTTTGGTCGCGACATCAACGACCTATACCCCGAAACAGCCTGGGAAATGCTGGTGCAAAACTCGGCACACGACAGCATCGGAGGCTGTTCGCTCGATGCCATTCACGCCGACATGATGTGCCGGTATAAACAAGTCGTCGAGATCGCCAAAGGCGTGTTCGAACGTGCAGTTAAACACCTGACAACCAGACTCAACACCCGTAAACTTGCTGATGCCACGGGCAGCACAATTTTCCTGACGGCCATAAACCCTACGGCATACGACAGCACTCAGGTTGTGGATGCTTTTGTGGATATACCGCTTAGTCACGACAAAGGCGGGATCAGCATTCTGGATGAAAACGGAAACGCTGTCGCCCATCAGCTTGTAGCCCGGAGACATCACCAGCCCGTGCTTGAACAGATGATCAACCGGCCTATGTTTTTCGATATGATCCGTTACGAACTAAAGCTGAAGCTTAGTCATATACCCACTTTTGGCATGAAGGCTTTTGCCGTTGTCCCTTCAGTTGAAGCGCCCGAAACTGCTCAAACGCCCTGGCACAGATGCCTCGAAAACGAATACCTCAGAGTGGATATTGAAGAGGATGGCAGCATCAGCATGATGCACAAGCCCACAGCAACGGTGTACCGAAATATCGCCTGGCTCGAAAGCGAAGGCGAAGCCGGTCATGCCTGGGTGCATAAACCTGTTGGTCCGATTGTCACCACCCGTGGCAGAAAAGCTGATATTGATCTTCTGCACAATGGTCCGGTATGGCAGGAGGTGAAGATAACCCACAAGCTCCTTTTGCCTTCAAAACTTGCTGATCGCAGCGCACAAAACCCTGAATACAAAGAGAATACGGTTGTCGTCCGATTTGGCCTTGCCGCAGGTGAAGCCTATCTGCACGTAAATATCGAGGTGGACAACCAGAGCGAGAGCCATCGTTTACGCCTCATGTTGCCCACCGGCCTCATTGATGCACGATATTCCTGGGGCGAGGGACAGTTCGACGTACCACAACGCAGTCTGGATCGCCCTGACACCTCCGATTGGATTGAACAGCCCATGTACGATTTTCCGATGCATCACTTTGTGGATGTCAGCGATGGTAAAAACGGCCTTGCCGTGCTCGTGGACGGACTGAAAGAGTACGAAGTACTTGACGATCAGGCTAAGACTTTGGCCATCACCTTGTTACGCACTTTCGAATACAAGATCAACCCATCGGCACCACAGGACTACAGCTACGAAAAAGGTGCTCAGATGCCGGGCCGCTCAGCATATCGGCTCGCTATCTTTCCGCACGCATTCCAGTGGCATCAGGCAAAGCTTTACCAACAGGCCTTTAGCTTCAACTATCCCTATCGCCTGGTGCAAACCGGGCCATTGCACGGAACATTTGAAACCGATTGCAGTCTGCTGCAGCTCGAAGGCGAAGGGCTGGTGTTTGGTGCGCTCAAAAAGCCCGAACAATACGAGGTAAACACAGCCATACTGCGTCTTTACAACCCAACCGGACAGCCCGTGCAAGGCAAGGTGTGCTTTGCGGCGCCCGTCAGCAGCGTGGTGCCTGTGAATCTCGAAGAGATTCCTCAAAGCGCTGAATACCCAATCGAAAACAACAGCTTCAGCTTTGAAGCCGGCGCCGGAAAAATCCTGAGCTGGAAAATTAATTTCAAACCGATATAATCAACAAAACCATACACCATGAAATTCAAAAGCGATTACGGATATTTTACTGACGACTTCAGAGAATTTGTGATCACAAACCCTGAAACACCCCGCCCGTGGTTCAACTACATGTGGAACGAACGCTATGCCGGACTCGTTTCTCATGGCGGAGGTGGTTTTTCGTTTGTGGACACTCCGCGCGACAACCGCATCAGCCGTATGCGCTACAACTGCCAGCCCTGGGACAGGCCGGGTCGGTATGTGATGCTGCGCGACAGCGACACCGGACAATATTGGTCGCTTAGCTGGGCGCCGACCACCTCACTGAAATACGACTTCTATGAGGCCCGGGTTGGTCAGGGTTACACCCGCATCATTACCGAATATCTTGGTATCCGCTCCGAAATCACCTATTTTGTGCCACGCGACACCCTGGCCGAAGTTTGGCAGGTCAAGGTGCAAAACCGCAGCGGCCGCGAACGCCACCTTCAGGTGTTTGCTTTTCAGGAACTCATGATGGGTAACGCGCTTAACGATATCATTAATCAGCCCAACGACAAGCATTTTACCGATATACACTTCAACCACGAGAAGCAAACCCTTGAAGCAACCCGACGCTACTGGGTGCTCAATAAAAAGGCTGCCACAGTGGAGCAACCCAATATCGACTGGCGATATAAGGTTTATTTCAGTATGAGTCTCCCGGTAAAAGGTTTCGACGGAAGCCTCGACACCTTCACCGGCCGCTGGCGCTCCGAGGCCAACCCGATTGCGGTTGAACGTGGTGCTTGTTTCAATACCGAAATTACCGCCGGTGACCCGGTGGTTGCGCTTCAATCCGAAATCAGCCTCATGCCCGACCGGCAATCATCATTTGCCGTGATGCTTGGTGTAGCATCCAAGGATGATCCTCAACCTTACGACAGCCTGATGATTGAACAATACAGGGATATGCAGTTTGTTGATAATCAATTTTCTGCACTAAAGCTTTATTGGGACAACTACCTTGGTCATGTGCACGTAAACACTCCCGACGAGAGCATCAACCTGATGCTCAATGTATGGAACCAGTACCAAAGTGCCGTTACCTTCGACATGGCCCGCAATTCAGGTTATTATCATGGAGGCCTGCTCTTTGGAACCGGCATTCGCGACCAGTTTCAGGACATTCTGGGAATGGTCATCGTGGAACCTCAAAGAGTTCGCCGGCGCATGATCAATGCTTTACAATTCCAGTTCAGCGATGGCTCAACCCTGCATAACTTCTTTAAGCTCACTAACCACGGCGAACGCACTCACCATAGCGATACTCCTCTGTGGATTTCATTTGGCCTGGTGGAATACCTCAACGAAACCCACGACTTCAGTATTCTCGACGAAGTAGTGCCCTTTTACGATGAAGGCGAAGCTACCGTGCTCGAACACATGATACGCTCGCTTGATTTTGCCATCAGTGAATGCACCGAACGCGGTTTGCCAAAGATTCGTAAAGGCGACTGGAACGACACCCTCGACCACATCGGCCCGCAAGGTAAGGGCGAAACCATTTGGGGCGCATTTTTCCTTTGCTACGTAATTGATAAAACCTTTGAATTGTTGAATCACCTTGGGCTGAGTGATGTACAGCATCGCTGGAAGGCTGCTTACACACGCATTGCCGGGGTTGTCAACCAGATTGCCTGGGATGGAGAATGGTATGTGCGCGCCTTTCGCGACAACGGCAAAGTAGTCGGGTCTTCTGTCATGAAACAAGGCAAACTATTCCTCAACAGCCAGTCGTGGGCAGTAATGTCGGGTGTGGCACCACACGAACGCGCAGAAAAAGCGCTCAACAGCTGCCTCGCTCACCTGGAAAACAAAACCGGAATGCAGCTCGTCTGGCCTGCCTATCGCGAGGTGGAAGATGATATTGGGCTTATTTCGCGCTGCGTACCGGGCAAAAAGGAAAACGGCGCAGTGTTCAATCACGCATCGTCATGGTTTGTGCTGTCGTGCCTGATGCATGGAAAAACCGACGACGCCCTCCGCATCTACAGGAAAATGCTTCCGGTAAACTCCTCTGCCGCAGTTGGCCTGGATCGCTACGAAACAGAACCCTATGTTTTTTCGGAATACGTGACCAGTAAAGAACACGAAACCGAAGGTCAGGCATCACACTCCTGGCTCACAGGCACATCGGTCTGGATGTATCGTATCGGTCTCGACCGCATCATCGGCTTGCGCACCTCGCTCCGCGGCATTACCATCGACCCTAATATCCCTGCCGATTGGAAAGAGCTGCAAGTGAGCCGCAAGTATCAGGGCAAAACGCTGAACATCAGGATAGCAAATCCGGAAGGACAGATGCGTGGTGTAAAAACCATGAAAGTTAACGGCCTTCATGTTGAACCGGGCAGCTGGATCAATCCTCAGGAATTCGATGTCCGGCAAATCGAAGTAGAAGTAACCCTTGGTTGAGAGGCAATCATGAACCTGAACAGCGACAAAGAACTTCGACTGCTCTTTTTGGGCGATTCCATTACCGAAGGTTTCGACCTCAAGGCGCATCTTCCGGGCATATTCGCAGTGAATCACGGTGTGTCGGGCCTCAGCACCGCCGAACTGCTCGATGCCATGCGCGACGAATGGTTTTCATCCCATCCTACCCATGTGTTCCTGTGTATCGGAACCAACGATATCGCACGCAACATTCCCCTGAGCAGCATGCTCGACCACACCATGCAGATGATTCATCGCATTCGTAAACACCTTCCGCAGGCACGTATTTTCCTGATGTCACTTTTTCCCACCCGAAATAATCCACCCAGACCCAATCACGTCATCCGTCAATACAATCAACTGCTCCACAGCCTCGCTATTGATCTGAATGTGGATTACTGGCATCTCTTTCCCTTTTTTTCCGGCCCCGATGGCCGACTCAATCACTACTTTACACACGATGGTCTCCACCTTACGGACGAAGCCTACCGCAACTGGGCGTGTTTACTAAGGATTTTGCTGGCCGAAAAGTGAAAAAAATGCAAATCTTCAATTTATAAATTAAATTATTTAATAATATTGATGTTCATTCGAAATATAATTTATAATTATTTTAACCAATAAACATTGTAATAAAATGAAAAATTTTACGCTCCGAATGGTTTCTATTGGGTTGCTCACTATTCTGCTGAGCGCCATGGCTTATGCCCAGACCGGATTCGGGCCGGTGAGCATTCTCATTGACAAGTCGGCACAAACCGGCAATCTGCCACCCATGATCAATAACAATGCGAACAACCGAGGTGCCGGATTCAATGGACAGTATGTATTTGTGGCTTCGCGACAGGATGGCGACCACGTATATTACTGGGACGTCAACAATCCGGCAACACCTTCAGAACTCGACCTCACCGGGGTTTCGGGTGGAACATTCACCCTTTCCGACCTCACCGTTGTAGGCAATCATGTGCTGGTTTCGAACATGACTTTTGCCGGCGGTGAGTTTAAGGTGTATCATTGGAATAGCCTCACCGCACAGCCCAGTGTGCTGCTAAGCTACCCCAACGCTCCGGCTCGTCTGGGCGATGCTATCTCGGTGATTGGCAATCCTGAAACCAATGCTTTGCTTATAGCCAGTGGTCACGGAACCAAAAACTTCTACGTCTGGAACATCGTAGGAGGCACTATCCCCAATATTGAGCCAACAGTATATAACTTTCCAAACATTGCGGGTGCCAACTTTGGCCGCATCACCAAGGTGATGAACGAAGATTATTATCTGGCCAGTGGTTCGCAATTTGGTTTGCAGCTTCTCAATATGCAGATGGACACCCTGGCTTCGGTTCAAGCCGGTTACTTTCCTTATTGGAGCATGTATCCCTATATTTTTTATCACGATTCCAAACGTTATCTGGCCTATATCCATGTGAAAGATGCCCCGGCCGAAAATAAGCTGTATGTGCTCGATATCAGCCAGGAACCTACAACCCTTCAGGCAATTCAAACCATGATGACTGTGCCTTTTGCCAACAGGGTGGTGTACGAACTCAGTCTTGGAAGTTTTGCCAACGGTAATGCATCAGTGGGTCTTGATGTGTTTCCCGATGCCAATGGCAACATCCTGATGATGGCTTATGCTGCAGCTAACGGCTTTGTGGCACTGCAAGCCGGAAATGCGTCAGGCCCATCATTTGGCCCGGTTACCACTATTATGGACAAAACCAAAGCCGGTGGCAATCTTCCTGCCCTCATCAACAATGCCGGCAACAACCGCGGAGCAACGTTTAACGGACAGAAAGTGTTTGTTGCATCAAGGCAGGATGGTAATCATGTTTATCACTGGGATATCAGCAACCCATCTGCCAACCCGGGCGAACTTGACCTGACAGGTGTTGCCGGAGGTACATTTACGCTATCTGATGCTGCATGGGCCGGCAATAGCCTGTTTGTTTCCAATATGGCTTTTTCGGGTGGCGATTTTAAAGTGTACAAATGGGATAACCTGAGCGCACCACCTACAACCGTGCTCAGTTTGACTAATGCTCCGGCCCGTCTTGGTGATGCTTTTACTGTTATTGGTAATCCAGCTCAGTCGGCCAAACTTATTGCCAGTGGTCACGGCACTAAAAACTTCTATACATGGAACATCGCCGGTGGCACCATCAGCAATCCCGACCCTGTAGTGAATAATTTTCCTAACATCCCTGGAGCTAATTTCGGCAGGCTGACCAAGGTAATGAACGAAGATTATTATTTGGCCAGTGGTTCGCAATTTGGTTTGCAACTCCTTGATATGCAGATGGACACCCTGGCTTCAGTTCAGGCGGGCTATTTTCCCTACTGGAGTTTGTATCCTCATATCTTTTATTACAATGGCAAACGTTATCTGGCCTATATCCATGTGAAGGATGCCCCAGCCGAAAACAAGCTATATGTGCTCGACATCAGTCAGGAGCCTACAACCCTTCAGGCCATCCAAACCATGATGACTGTGCCTTTTGCTGATCGCGTGGTGCATGTGGCTGACCTTGGCGATAACGCCAACGGCAACGCTTCGACAGGCCTCGATGTGCTTGCCGATGACGGTGGAAACATCTGGATAATGGCCTACGCAGCAGCCAATGGATTCATTGTGCAGAAGGTAGGCAACTTCCCCGTCGGCATTTCCGAAAACAAGCCTTCGTCGCTCAACTTCAGCATGTTTCCGAATCCTGCAAACCAAAACCTGACCATTTCGAGCGACAAAGTCATCGATAATATTCAGATTCTGGATTTGGCCGGCCGCCTTCATTGGCAACAGCAACCCTCGTCCAGCGAAGTACGCATCAGCACTGCAGCGCTCAGCCCGGGCATCTACATGGTACGCGTGTATGCCAACAGCGAGGTTTCAACCCGTAAGCTATTAATAAACAGATAATTGATTCTCATACTTTGATTCAGAACTGCCGGCTTTACCGCCGGCAGTTTCTTTAATTCTTTTTTCGGAATGAACCACAGCGCAGTGACTATTCCGCGATTGGCCACCAATCCGTTGAGCTTGCCCATAGGGCAGAACAGCCATTTGTGGAACGATGCATGTAACATTTCGCTTTGCGATGTTACGAACGGTGACATACCGAAAAACAGCACTATGGTCATGCTGGGCTTGTATGGAATGATGCTTTGCATACGCTTTCGCTGCATGGCCCATACCCTTAAGGCGCAGCTTACAAGGCCCGGTTCGCCGGTGTGGAACGAAGAGGCCGTAGAGGTGTTTTTAATGCCTCCGAACTCCACCGATACCTATTTCGAAATTGATCTTAACCCGTTGAACACAATCACCCAGCTGTCAATCAAAAACAATGGTGCATCCGGTGAACAACGTGTCTATGTGGGCGACAGCTCCTGGCGGTGCTACGGACTTGAGACGAGGGTGGCGGTGAACGGCCAGATCAACAGGCCGGGTAAATGCAATGATTGGTCTGCGGAGCTTTTTATACCTCTGACTTCCCTTACCAAAGAAATCCATGAAGTGTCGGGGCTGCCCTGGAAAGCCAACTTCTTTCGCATTGATGCCGGAGATGTCCAATATGCTTATCAGGCCTGGCAGCCCACAGGCGCAATAGATTTTCACCTATTGGCGGCTTTTGGGAAATTATTCCTGAATTCTTTGTAACCCGTTCCGCCATCGTTCCCTTTTTTTCCTGCTGTAGTGTTAGTTATGCGTTTTGCACGGCTCATGCTTATCTTTGCAATATGTCGAAGAAGGATAGTAAGCCAAAGTTCTATGTCGTTTGGGTAGGCTTTCAGCCAGGTGTTTATAAAACCTGGGAAGCCTGTCGGCAGCAGGTGCATGGCTATGTCGGTGCCAAACACAAGGCTTTTCCTTCGCTTGAGCTTGCCCGTCAGGCCTACGCTGCCGGACCGGTCGAAGGGGCAAAGCTCGCATCTTCGGTTCAGCCGATGCATGCAGGAACCGATGCTGTCGAAAAGCCGCTGGGCAATGCCATTGCTGTGGATGCCGCCTGCTCGGGCAATCCCGGCAGAATGGAATACAGAGGAGTTTTTATCGAAACAGGCACAGAATTGTTTCGCAGTCCGGTATGGGAAATGGCCACCAACAACATAGGCGAATTTCTGGCCATTGTACACGCCCTGGCATGGCAAAAGCAGAAGAAGCTCAAACTGCCCGTTTACACCGATTCGGCGCTGGCCATCAAATGGGTGCGCAAAGGCGTAGCCAACAGCAAGCTGCCATTGAACGAAAAGACCAACGACCTTTTTGCGGTGATTCAACGGGCAGAAAAGTGGCTAAAAGAAAACCCCATCGAAGTGCCGCTGCTCAAGTGGGACACCGCCCGATGGGGTGAAATACCGGCCGATTTTGGCCGCAAATAGGCTTATTGGATGCTCATGCGTATAACCTTAGCATCCTCAAGCAGGATGTCATAGAAATATCCCGATCCCAGATCCTTGTTCAGCACGACGGTGCCTTCAACCACCACCACTTCGCCCGCAGCGACCATGTCGAGCGTTGTCACGGTGAGGTCGAAAAACTCTTCGCTGCCGGTGCCATCCTGAATGTGAACCCAATTGCGTCCCATAATGGCCGGATTGAATTTGGCCACTTGTCCGGTGACTTTAACCACCTTGCCGGCCAGACTTTCACGCTTTTCCCACAGTTCCTGCAGGCTGATGCTGCCTTCAACCGGCTTGATCATGACATCCTGACGAACCGGTTGTGGCGATCCCATGCTTTGAGGTTGTTGTGTCTCCTGCTCCTGACGCATAACGGCCGTAGCCGGAATAGGCATGCTACTCAGATTGCCTACAAAGAGTATGGATTCAAACGTTTGGTCGAGCTCTTTGCTATGGAAATCCGTCATCTCCATCATCTCGCTGAAATAATAAGTCTTCCCGGTTTCAACATCGTCTGCCGTTACAGCTATCCAGGTTTCCTTCCCGTTAATCTTTCCAAGAATATACGAATACATGGGTGTTTGTTTGACCTCTTTAACGGTAATGGCCGTGTTATTGGGGTCGATGGCATATTCCACCTTGGGTTGCCTGTTACTGCACGAAAAAAGAATAATAGCAACAATGAGTAAGATGAGTCTGTTCATGTGATTTGATATGGGTATTATGCGGTTTAAGGATTTGTCGAAAATATTTGAATAAGCTCAAAATCAGTGAGGTTCGTGCCATCCGCTGGCCATGCCCTTGAAATTGCTCAAGGGAGTAGCCCCCATGGTGCAGAAATATAAATGGATGACCAAAAACAGCGAAAGGAGAAACCCGACAGTCGCGTGCAACAATGCAGTCAGATAAATACCACTGAAGTTGCCTATGCGGTTGGCAATGGTTTCGGGAAAAAGAAGAGCCAGACCGGTGATGATAATCAGGGGCACCAGCAGATACATGGTTCCCACATAGGTGGCCTGCTGCAACGGATTGAATTTGCGCTCGGATGTTACCGGAAACGGAGCTTTCTCTTTTTTAAAATGTCCGCGAAGGTAATAATCCATTTGCTGTATAAGACGTTTGAAAAAGCCCTCGAACATGATGCGGTAGTGGCGCCCGTTTCCGGTAGCCAGGTTGCCTGCCAGGAAGATCAGGTAGTTAATCGATACAATGACCCCTGCAATGTTGTGATAGCTGACTGCCAGATCAAAACGGATAAGTGGTGCATCGGGGTTTGAATATTGCATGCTGATGCCGGTGGCAATGAGCACCAGAAACATTAATGCGTTGATGGCATGCCAGAGGCGAAGCCATAAGGGATATAGGTATAATCTTTCGGCCATGTCAGTGTTTTTTGATACGGAAGATAATGTGGATGAACACGCCCAGCAGAGTCATGC
The DNA here is from genome assembly GCA_035325985.1 of Bacteroidales bacterium. GTDB lineage: Bacteria > Bacteroidota > Bacteroidia > Bacteroidales > F082 > JALNZU01. Next base: position 68,737 of record DAOKYW010000009.1, on the reverse strand, counting down.
CGAACAGCACAATGCTAATGATATTCAAGTAAATATTTCGGTTGGCGCCAATCACATAAGCTTCGTTCAGGATGATGGCGTTGAGTGTGCCCCGACTTCTGCGCGATTCAATATTCTGATATTTATACAATGACGACATGAGCAGTGAGTTGGCCGAATGGCACTCAACGCAGCGCTTTACCGCCATATCCTTTGGAACAATATTGTGGGCCACCCACATGGTGTCTTCAACGGTGGTATGGCATTCGATGCAACGAACGGCATTAAAGTGCAGCTTGAAATTAGGCAGGAAGGCATGAATGCGTTCGAGAGGCAGCTTGAGGCTGTCGCTGACAGTTTGAAAACGGTCGGGATTATCGTGGCAGCTTGCACACATATTGTTGTGATACTGCACAATTTCCGATATCCTGAACCCACTGCGCGTCATAGCTTTGTATGAGTGTGGATTGTGACAGCTCCAGCAATTAAAGTGTTCGGACTGACGCTCGAAATGCACGCTTTTTTCAAACTCAACCCCAATCTCATCGAAATGAAACTGGGCATAGGTGGGGTCGCCACCATGACAGTCGAGACAGCCATAAATAGGTTCTAACCGAAGTTCGGCCTTGTGTGGAAAAGTTTCATAGTCGGGGGAGTGACAATCGGTGCAACGAAAATGCCTGTGAACGCCACCGTAAAATTCCTCCGGCTCGAACACAAAGTTTGGGTTCATGGCTTTGCGCTCAATACGGCCTGTTACCGGGTTCTCGAAGGAATAGATTTTTTTTCCGTGGCAGTCGAAACAAGTTTGATTGTCGGCCATTCCGGCCGGCTCGCCATCCATATCCACTGTCAGCTGAGCAACTAGCTGATTGATGTGAAACAGCATGAGCATAGTCAGCCAGGCAACATGTTTAGTCATAAGTATTTGGATTGGTTCTGGATTCGTATATCACGACAACGAAAAGCCATCACATTGAGCTTTTCTGTTGATCAAAGAAAAACTTCACAAGAGTGTCTTTGCGCAGGCACCCTTGTGAAGCTGATCAGGATTTGCTATTGTTTGAGGCTGCGAATGTAGGCCACTACTGCCCAGCGCTCTTCCTCGTCAGTAATTTTGGTTTCGTAATTAGGCATTTCATCCCGGCCAATGATCGACATATAGTACACTTCACCGTCGGTTACCGAAGCCTGCCATTTGGCATCCGAGAAATCACCGGGGTGGGTTTTCAGGTTGCGAGCCTTTGGGCCATCGCCTTTGCCGACATTTCCATGGCACGAACGGCAATGCTTGGCATATACGTCCTTACCAATTTTAAGCAGATCGGCATTCACCGTGAAGGTGTTTTTCTTGTTTTTGTATTCTGCCGGAATTTTCCAGGCATCTCCCTTTTTCTGTTCCTGGGGCATGGCAAATGCCAATAGGCCCAGGGTGAACAATGCAGCAAGTGCAATTACTAGTTTTCTCATTTTGTGTAGTTTATTAGGTTAAACATTACTTAGGTTAAAAACTCCAAAGTCGCGTAATGGAAAAGCCAAACATCAAATCGCCTTTTGTAAAATCGTTTTGGTTATACATGGCATTGTGCTGAGGAACCAGTCCATCGGCTGAAGATACGTAGATATGAAACGCATGAGTGCTGGTTCTTATTTCCCAACCAACACCCAAATTCGGCTTTGAAGGTTTAGTAAACTCTCTGTGTTCGCTTATCGCCTTGATTTTCAGCGGTTGATCATACTGAAATAAAATGCTCGACTGTGGCGAAAATTTTACGCGTCCGTTAAACCCGACCGCAATTTTATCATGATCGATGAGCGAGTCGGTAGCATTGTAATGCGTGAAACTGGCATTGCCCTGCACAGAAAGCCAATCATTGAAACGACGCCCAACAATCAACTGACTGAAGTAGGACAAGCGATTACCGAAATCATAGTTCTTACCATATACTTTTTCGTTGCGTCCGTCAATAGCCATTGTGGCAAAAACGCCAACGGCTACCGGAACGGTATTGTTGCGGGTTTGCTCCAGAATGGTATATTTCACCGAAAAGTCGCTATACATATTGAGCCGGGTAAGACCATAACCCACCTGAAGGTTTTTGTAAGGCACATAATTCAGGCCCATGCGGATGTTGGCACCGGGTGCATAGATGCCAAAAAGGTCGGAAAGTCCGTTGTTAATCGCACCAAACTTATGCTGAATGATGTATTCCAAAGTTTTTGGCGAAGGGATTACGGTGGTCTGGTTATCAATTAGATAGCCGCTTTCGAATGGAGAGCGCACCGGACGGTCTTTTGGCTTGGCCTTCGATTCTTCCTGTGCGTTGATGTTCCAGGCAGCAAGGCCAATGAATGTAGCAATTAATATCAGTCGTTTCATAGCAGGCATGTTTAATTGTTTTTAGCACCTTGTTTGATCCATTCCAGAATGAGAGCCGCTTCGGACAGGGTGAGCTTTTTCCAGTTGTGCGTAGTCGAATTCGGATGAGCGAACCAATAGATGCTGCTTTGTTCGGGATTGGCCGTGTTCACATAAGCCGGCACAATGGCATTGTAAGCCCTTTCGGCAGTAAGATCCGGAGGTGTGGCACCTGTGCGGTGACAAGCTGTACAGGCATTGTTATTGCTGAAAATTGGCGCAATCTCCTGTGCAAACTTGATCTCAACAGTGGGGTCGATAATGATCCTTTCAGGCTCGATAAACTCGTATTGGCACGAGCTGATCAGCGCGGCAACAATCAAGGTCAGTGCCATGAACACTGCCCTGAAACGGTTAAGATTTGTTGATTTCATTCTGTGTTGATGTATTTTGGACTAATTTACTTTTTTTCAAATATCGGGGCGCCCCCTTACACAAAATTGAGCAGAGACGGTTGGCCCCTGCTCAATTCCATTCAGGTATTTATCCTGCTATTGGATAGCAGCAAGCGAATTTTCAAGAAGTTTCTTAGCATAAGGGAAGTTGTGCGTGGCAGCACCCTTATCGTTCTTCACCAGCATGTAGTTGATGAAAGCGCCGGCCTGAGCCGATGACCATGTGCCTGGAACAATACGCTGAGTAGTAGGATTCAGCATACCAATCTGAACCAGACGATCGCCGAGTTGGGTTTTAAGCGCTGCAATCTCATTTTTCTTGGATGTGATGAGGGTATTGAGTGCAGCAACATCGGAGTGGCAGGTGGTGCACGATGTTGTGATAACTGCAGCTGCCCCGGTGCTGGTTGTGTAACCCAGATTCATCATATGACCTCCGCCATCAACACCGCTTGCTGTAGTGATGTGGCAAGCTACGCAGCTCTGACCGATCATGTTCACGTGGGCCGAGTTGGTATAACCGGTTCCAAACTCAAATCCACCTTTGCCGGAAGCAATGGCAGCACTCGTTCCGTAATGAGGTCCCCAGGTAGCGCTGGTGATGTTAATATCAGGACCACCAAGAGTGGGCATTGGGCTGGGTAAGCGCGGCTGATGGCAGGTCGCGCAAAGGTTGCCCTTGCCAAAATCGTGGTTGCGGTCGGGGAATAGCCTGAAAGTAATGTTGGCTGTTGTGCTTAATGCCCAGTCAGCCTGAGTGTAAGTGGTGTGAACGTTGTGGCAGGTGTAGCAGTTGGGCGGAACAGGATTGTTGATGGTAGCAGCAGTATTCGGTTGCCCGGTCTGTATGATTTCCCGGAAACCCTGACTGGTGTGGCAACCGGCGCAGGCATTGGTGTTGCGCACAAACAAACCGCCGGTGGCGTGCAATGATCGCTCCCACTGTGCAGTAATTGCAAAATTTACCTGACTGTTGTCATGGCATGTGATACAACCTGCTGTACCGTCAACACCATCACGGCCATCCTTACCGTCCTTACCGTCTTTGCCAGCAAGACCCATCGGACCTTCCTTGGTGCAGGCACTCAAAGCCAAAGCTCCAACCAGAAGCAGCGCACCCAGTTTAAAAATCTGTTTTTTCATAAATAGTTATTTTGGTTACGATTCTTAGCTATTTCTTAGGAACTAACTATCTGCTAAAATTCCCAACGCAATGTTAGTACGACTGTCCAAACCACCGACCCTCAAAAAAATGAAGTTTTTTCGCTCTAGAGTCGATTTATCACGCATAAAAAAATGACATATATCAATAAAAATTTGTAAAGTGCACAAATACAACGAGATAAAATTATCGGTCTAAATTCGATATAGAGGCCGGTTTTGTTAAAAAACGTTAGAACTGTTAATAAATCCTAAAACGCGACCCGCTCAATAATTCGCCAGCTCCTTGATGAAACTGCGCTGATCGAACAGCTGGTTTTTTTCAATCGTCTGCACTCCAGTCGTAAAAACCGACACAATGTGTTTTTTTCTTCGGTCAATGATTCCATTTACCATCATGGCCATCATAATCGTCACCGCTGATATGCCTTCAGCCATTGACCTTTTTTACGAAGAAACCAGCTATAAAATCACTTAAATACATAATAATTAAGCACATAAGAATAGATTGATTGTTTACGGGATTATAACACTTACACTATGTAAGATTTGCACAGCATAGTCTTGGTCTGATTCTGAAAGCATCTCTTTCGCTCGAAAAGCCCAAACGGCCTTATTGTGCCAACCCCTGAAATGTTATTTTTGCGCCTTCAAAAAACAACCCGATTGCTTATGTGTGGAATAGTTTGTGTTTTTGATCTGAAAGGCGATGCTCAGGCATTCAGGCCGCAGATCCTCGATATGTCGAAAAAAGTGCGTCACCGTGGCCCCGACTGGTCGGGCATCTATGCCGGCGACAAGGTGCTGATGGCTCACGAGCGTTTAGCCATTGTCGATCCCATTTCCGGGGGCCAGCCCTTATATAATGAAGACAAAACTGTAGTTTTAGCCGTAAACGGCGAGATATACAACCATATTGAACTGCGCAGCCAACTCACCAGGCCCTACAGGTTTCGCACCCAGTCCGACTGCGAGGTTATTCTCGCACTGTACGAGGAAGAAGGCGTTGGTTTTCTTGATAAGCTCAACGGTATTTTCGCCTTTGCGCTTTACGACAGCCGCAACAATACCTATCTCATTGCCCGCGATCACATTGGCATCATTCCGCTTTACATCGGCTGGGATAAATTCGGCAATTTTTACACAGCCTCCGAACTCAAAGCCCTTGAGGGTGTTTGCAACCGCATCGAGAATTTCCCTCCGGGTCATTTTTATCATAGCTCCACAGGACGTTTCCAGCCTTGGTACGAGAGAGAATGGACAGCCTATGAAGCTGTGAAGGATAATGCTACTGACCTTGAGGTTTTGCGCCAGGCACTCGAAGCGGCCGTTCACCGTCAGCTCATGTCCGATGTGCCTTATGGCGTGTTGTTATCGGGCGGTCTGGATTCGTCTATTATCTCAGCCATTGCAAGCCGCTTTGCCCCCAAACGCATCGAAAGCGGTGACCAGCAAACGGCATGGTGGCCACGCCTGCACAGCTTTGCCATTGGTCTCGAAGGCTCGCCCGATCTGGCCGCGGCCCGTAAGGTAGCCGACCATCTGGGTACTGTGCACCACGAAATCCACTACACCGTTCAGGAAGGCCTTGATGCCATACGCGATGTGATCTACCACATCGAAACTTACGATGTGACCACTGTCCGCGCTTCCACGCCTATGTATCTCATGGCCAGGGTGATAAAATCGATGGGAATTAAAATGGTGTTGTCGGGCGAGGGTGCCGATGAGGTATTCGGGGGTTATCTCTATTTTCATAAAGCCCCGAACCCCGAAGCCTTTCACGAAGAAACGGTGCGCAAGCTCAGCAAATTGCACCTTTACGACTGCCTGAGGGCCAACAAATCGCTGGCAGCCTGGGGCGTAGAAGGTCGTGTGCCTTTTCTCGACAAGGAATTCCTCGATGTGGCTATGCGCCTCAATCCGGCCGACAAAAAACCCGGCAACGGAAGAATCGAAAAATGGGTGCTGCGCAAGGCCTTCGAAGACATTCTTCCGGCCGAAGTGGCCTGGCGACAGAAAGAGCAATTTTCCGACGGAGTAGGCTACAACTGGATCGACAGCCTGAAACGACTGGTGAACGAGCAGGTGAGCGACGAACAGATGGCCAGTGCCCGATTCAGGTTTCCGGTGAATACGCCCCAAAGCAAGGAGGAATACTTTTACCGCAGCATTTACAGCGAGCATTTCCCATCCGAAACGGCTGCCCTCACCGTGCCTTCGGTGCCTTCGGTGGCTTGCAGCACTCCGGAAGCGCTGGCCTGGGACCCTGCCTTCAAAAACATGATCGACCCCTCGGGGCGTGCCGTGGCAGGCGTTCACGAGCAATCGTATCAGGCCGGCTAACAGAGCACCTGACTTTTTACTTACAACTAAAACCTGCATCATCGCGGATTTAATGCAGTGTTGAGGTGTGCACAAAAACGCCTAAAGTCGTATCTTTGCAGCCGAATCCACCCCTCTGAAAATCAATGCCATGAAAAACAAAGGCCCTGTTTCGCAATTCATACAGCATCACTATCGGCACTTCAACGCTGCAGCACTCATGGACGCTGCCAAAGCCTACGAAGCCCATATGGATGCCGGCGGGAAAATGATGATCACACTTGCCGGAGCCATGAGCACGGCTGAGTTGGGCATCTCGCTGGCCGAAATGATCCGTCAGGACAAGGTGCAGATTATCTCGTGCACCGGTGCCAACCTCGAGGAAGACCTGATGAATCTGGTGGCCAACAACCACTACAAACGCGTGCCCAACTACCGCGACCTTAGCCCTCAGGACGAATGGGACCTGCTTGAAAAAGGCTTCAACCGGGTTACGGATACCTGCATACCCGAAGAGGAAGCATTTCGCCGGCTTCAAAAACACATCTTCAAACTTTGGAAAGAAGCAGATAACAAAGGCGAACGCTATTTCCCGCACGAATACATGTACAAAATGCTGCTTTCGGGCGTGCTCGAACCGTATTACGAAATCGACCCCCAAAACAGCTGGATGCTCGCTGCTGCCCAAAAGAACATCCCGATTGTTGTTCCGGGCTGGGAAGACTCGACAATGGGCAATATTTTCGCTTCCTATGTCATCAAAGGTGAGCTGAAATCGACCACCATGAAAAGTGGTATTGATTATATGGTGTGGCTTGCTGACTGGTACCGGCACAACTCGTCGGGCAAAGGCGTGGGTTTCTTCCAGATTGGAGGAGGCATAGCCGGGGATTTTCCTATATGTGTGGTGCCTATGATGTATCAGGATCTGGAGTGGACAGATGTGCCTTTCTGGGCCTATTTCTGCCAGATCTCCGACTCCACTACCAGCTACGGCTCCTATTCGGGTGCCGTGCCCAACGAAAAGATTACCTGGGGCAAGCTCGACATCAACACCCCGAAATTCATCATCGAATCCGATGCCACCATCGTGGCTCCGTTGATTTTCGCGTGGATTCTGGGATGGTGAGTCACTGAGGTGTAGCCGTTAAACTGATCTCGTCTGTTTTTTTCGACGTTTTACTGACCTTCAGACCTGTTTTGCCTCCCGCAAAGCTGTCCGTCACGGCCGTTGGCTGACCTGAGTAGCCATGTGTCGGGCTTTTGTATAGTTTTGTCGTCATTCAACACCAAACACAACGGCATGAAACGTTTTATCATTTTCTTTTTACTATCGGCGGGCCTGCTGGCAATGCCCGCCAGGGCCGACGAGGGCATGTGGATTCCCAAACTGGCCGAAAAGCTGAATATGGCCGATATGCAGCGGCTTGGCCTGAAGCTTACTGCAGATCAGATCTACAGCGAATCCAACGCCAGCCTGAAAGACGCCATTGTCATCTTCGGACGTGGCTGCACCGGCGAAATCATTTCCAATCAGGGCCTTATCCTCACCAACCACCACTGCGGCTATGGTGCCATACAAAGCGTGAGCACGGTGCAAAACGACTATCTCCGTAATGGTTTCTGGGCTACCTCCATCGAAGAGGAAATTCCAATCAACGGCCTTACCGTGACCTTTGTCATTCGCATGGAAGAGGTAACCGAAAAAGTGCTTGCAGGCCTGAGTCCCGGCTCCGGTGGCAAAGAACGCGCCGACCTGATTCGTAAAAACAGCACCGCCATCGAAAAGGCTGCCACCGAAGGCACGCACTATACCGCATCGGTAAGCGAATATTTCGAGGGCAACGCGTATTATCTGATTGTTTATGAAGTGTTTCGCGATGTTAGGCTGGTGGGAACCCCTCCCGAATCGATCGGAAAGTTCGGTGCCGATACCGACAACTGGATGTGGCCACGACACACCGGCGATTTTTCCATTTTCAGGGTGTATGCCGGGCCCGACAACAAGCCTGCCGCCTACAGCAAGGACAACAAGCCTTTCAAACCAAGACATTTCCTGCCCATCTCCCTCGATGGAATTAAAAAGGACGATTTTGCCATGATCATGGGCAATCCGGGCAGCACCGATCGCTTTCTCACCTCCTGGGGCGTGCGCATGGCCATCGATGAATCCAATCCCACCCGTGTGAAAATCAGGCAGGAAAAACTGCGCATCATGGACGAAGGCATGGAAGCCTCGCCAAAGGTAAGACTGCAATACGCCAGCAAATATGCAGGCGTTTCGAACTACTGGAAGTACTTTATCGGTCAGACGCGCGGACTCAAAAGGCTCAATGTGATTGACAAAAAACAGGACATCGAAGCCGATTTCAAGGCACAGATGGCCACCAACCCCGATTGGACAGCGCAGTTTGGTCAGGCTCTGCCCATGATTGAGCAGGCTTACGGACAGCTGGCACAATACAATCTGGCCCGCTGGTATATGGTCGAAGCCATTATGTCGGGCTCCGACATCCTAAATCTGGCTAATCGATACAACAGGCTGCATGAGCTCCTCAGCGCAAAACCGGTGGATGCCGAGGCCGTGAAAAAGGAAACCGACCGCCTGAAGGCCGGACTTGAAGCAGCCTACAAGAACTACGACCTGCAGGTGGAAAAAAATATGCTGGCCCGTATGCTCGAGATGTACTATAACGATGTGCCCGAAGCCTTTCACCCGGCCCTGCTAAAGACCATGGCCGCCAAACATAAAAACAACTTTGCCGCGTTGGCCGAGGATGTTTTTGCACGTTCGGCATTTGCCAGCATCGAAAAAGCGCAGGCTCTGCTGGCCAAACCCACAGCCAAAGCTATTGCTGCCGACCCTGCTTTTGCTCTGGCAAAGGCCTTTGGCGAGGTGAACCAAAACCTGCAGAAAGCCATGGCCGAACCCAACGAAGCACTCCGCACCGGAAACCGGCTGTTTGTGGCCGGACTTAAAACCATGTATCCCGAGCGCACTTTCTATCCCAATGCCAACCGCACTTTAAGGCTCACCTATGGCACGGTACAGGACTACTATCCCGCCGATGCGGTGCACTACAACTATATCACAACCACCCAAGGCATACTCGAAAAGGAAGATCCCACCACCTGGGAATTTGAAGTGCCCGAAAAACTCAAAAACATGATCCTCAACCAGGATTATGGTATGTACGGCAATCCCGACGGCAGTATGACGGTCAACTTCCTTACCAACCACGACATCACCGGCGGCAATTCGGGCAGTCCGGTACTCGATGCTCAGGGCAGGCTGATCGGCCTCGCCTTCGATGGCAATTGGGAAGCCATGAGCGGCGACATCGCCTACGAGCCCGAACTGCAACGCACCATCAGCGTGGATATCCGCTATGTGCTGCTGATTGTGGACAAATTTGCCGGCGCCCGTCACATCATGAACGAATTGCAGATCATCAGGGATGGCCGTGAGATAAGGCCTTAGAACCGGTGCTTGCAAGGTAACTTTTATCATCAAGCCGGACCTGAGGGGTTCGGCTTGATGCTTTTAACATATTCCATTTTACCAGTATGGAATATTCCGGTTTATTGCAGATGAAATTTTCCCTCTGCTGACAGAAAAACCATTTAAAGCTGCAGAAGAGCAACAGACGTTACGCTATCATCACCTCATTAGAATTCAGACATTTTACTTGAAGCAATTTGTCTATTCGACTACGGAGACCCGCGCTGTTGCTGTGCCTGAGACTTTCGGCCAAAGCATACACTTCCTGTTCCAGTCCGGGGTATTGGAGGGCAATATGGTATGCCAGGCTGAGGGCATTGCAGCGAACGGTAATCTCGTTTATAGGATTGGCTGCCAGATGCATACAGCGGTCGAACAGGGCTGTGGCCTCTGCCTCACTGGTACTGAACAATAACATTACCTTGAGCAAATTGCGCAGCACGGCCTGTTGGTCCGAGTTTATGACTAAAGCGATAATGTCGTTTTTGTGCTCATCCATTAATTCCGGCCCTATACAGGATATTTCGTCCACCACCCATGCCATGCGGGCTGCCATACGTGGCGGTGCGGAGCGCAAGGCATCGAACAAGGCCGAAATCAGGTCAGGTTTCTGAACAAATGCCGCAGCCATAGCCTTTTGTTCTGCTTTGCCAAATGGCTGGGCAAACGGCTCGGATATTTGGTCTGGATTTACGTTTACAGCCATTCCACTATTTCGTCAATGGGTTTGCGTTGCTTGGGCCTTGTAGCGATAACGCCTGCTTTGGGATAACCCAGGGGCGTGATGGCAAATACTTCTTCCCCGGCCTGCAGCCCAGGCGTCTGCGAAAGCTTTTCAGGCTCGAAAGCCGAAATCCAGCACGTAGCGAGTCCTTCGGCATGTGCAGCCAAAATCAGATGGTCCATCAGGATGGCAAGGTCGGTTTCGAGGCTGTTCCATCCGTCATAGCGCCTCGTCCAGGCCTGATCGCGAAAGCCTTTTACAACCAGCACCACGGGCGCATCGGCAAACCAGGGTGCTTCGTAGGCCTTGTGCAGGTGTTTCAGGAGTTCTTTCTGGCGCACCACCAATATCTTCCATGGCTGCCGGTTGGCCGCCGAAGGAGCCATACGTCCGGCCTCCAGCACACGCCGCAAGGTATCATCGTCAACAGGCCTTGCAGGGTCGTAGCTGCGCACACTAAAACGCGATGCACTAAACGAAACGAAATCCATCATTTTTTGTGCTAAGTTAGCCCTTCTATCTGATAAGTGTCGCACGATTTGCCGGCTATTTGACCTAATACGTTTTACCCCATCAAGCCATACATAGCCCTATCTTTGCCGGAAAACCCCAAGCTGCATGGCCCTGAAAAATAAACTCCGTATGCTGTTGCATCAGTCTGACGAGGCATTGTTCTGGCTGCTGTGGGTTATTCACCTTCTTCCCATCTGGCTGTTTACACCTTTCCCAACCGTCGATGGTCCTGCCCACCTGTATAATGCCCGCATCCTTCTCGAACTATGGCGGGGCAATGCCTTTATGACGGAATTCTATGCTGTAAATCCGTTTGTGCAGCCCAATGTGCTTTCCCATTTCATGTTGGCCATTATGATGCTGACCGGCATACCGGCCCTGATGGCCGAAAAGCTCCTGCTTACCTTGATTGTGGCTGTTTTTCCACTGGCATTTCGCCGTTTGGTCCACGCCTGCACCCGCGATGCCGGCGATATGGTACTGTTTGTCTTTCCCTTTGTTTATGGGTTTTTGTTCTTCATGGGATTCTACAATTTCCTGCTGGGTGTGGTGCTGGGGCTTTACGGACTGGTGTTGTGGATCAGATATGCTGAGGGCAGGACTCATCGGCTGATGCCGGCTTTGATTGTTGTGGTTGGGCTGCTCACCTTGTTTGCGCACTTATATGCATTTGCCTGGTATATGATGTTTTCGGGGCTGGTGGTTTTTGGCCGCATCATCAGCCTGAAAAGGACAGGTATGCCCGCACACTTCATCCGTTCAAGCGTCCTGATCTGGGTGCTTCCACTTTTGCCCGCCTTATATTTTGTGGTTACCGGACAGTTTTCCGGCGGCGAGAGCCACAGGCTTTCTCTGGCATCGCTTTGGCGCATCATCTACGAGGTTCAGCCGGCCAAGGGTCTGGAATATGGAAAGGCCAACATTTACACGCAGTGGATATTCTGGTTGCTGACGCTGAGGTTTTTTCTGACAGTATATGAATTATCAAAGAGAAATACCGGCATTGCAGCAAAAGGTGCTGCTGTGTCACTCGTGCTGCTCACGCTGGCCTTGATTGTTTTGCCCGATGGTAATGCACTGGCCGGTGTGGTGAGTCAGCGCAACGGGCTGATGTGGTTTCTGGCTTTGCTGGTCTTTCTGGCCGGTATAAGTCTCCGGCCATGGATAAAATGGCTCGGAAGGGTTGTTGTTGTGGCCGTAAGCGTTTCGTTACTTCTGCTTTACGCACAAGCGCTGAGCAACGATCAGCCGGTTGCCCGCTCGGTGGCTGTTGCTGCACGCCAAGTGCCCGCCGGGGCTGTGGTGTATGTGGAAAATGCTTCGGGACGTATGTTGCATACCCATGTTTCCAATTATCTTGGCGCAACCAGGGGATTGGTCATAAGCGATAACTATCAGGCCGCATTGCCCTATTTTCCTGTTAGCTGGAATCTGCGCAACCTTCCGGTTTTGCATCTGGGAGAAATGTCAAAACCCGTCAAAAGCTGGCCTGTGGCCGGCGGACTGCTCAACAGGCAGGCCGATTATGTGCTGGTGATTACCGAAGGACAAGCCGAACCTTCACAAGCTGGAATATTAGCCAATCAGCAGTATTTCAAAGGCTTGTATGCATTGATTTATCAGGATCCGGCCCGGATGGTGAGCCTCTATCGCAGATTGCCCGTGAGCATTTTCGATCTTTGATGTTTTCAATGGATTATCCTGTATGAAAAATCTCATCTGGCCAAAAAACGTTTCTTATCATCCCGACGACCTGCCCGGTCAGGGATTCAGACTGGTGGATGAATTGTCGCATGCCGATCTTACACCATTCCTGATGAAATATTTAAAGCTTAGAGGAAGGTTCATCAAGGTTTGGCTGGTTGCTACAGCCATCAACGTACTGTTGTTGACCTCACTTGTCACAATGCTTATGCTGAGAGGCAAGGCTGGTTTCGGCACACTTGCAGAGTCGGTGCTGCCGGCCTTGCTCTTGCTGCTGCTGCTTATACCGCTTCACGAATGGCTGCATGCACTCGCATACAGATGTGCCGGATCGAAAAAAGTGAGTTATATCATCAACTGGAAAAAGCTCTATGTGGCAGCACTGGCCGACAGGTTTGTGATCAGCAGAAAACCATTTTATGCGATTGCCCTTGCGCCCTTTGTCATTATCTCGTCATTGCTGTTCATCGCCTTGTTGGTTTGTACAAATCCTTTCTGGCAGCTGGCAATGGCCACTACGCTGCTATTGCATACCATTTCCTGTCTGGGCGATTTTGTCATGATCAATTATATGCAGCTAAGGCCCGAAAAGGAAGTGGTTACCTACGATGACAACGAAAAGGGCATGTCCTATTTCTGGGTTAGGGATTGAAAATTACCGCTTTAGCCGGCAGAGAACATTGTTTTACCGAAGCCCGGCCCGCAGAATTCACCTGCAAAGTGCGATTGACCTTGGGCTGTGGCAACGGACGGAATAAATTTGTATGATAGCTTGTTTAATCCATTGAGTCACAAAAGCTGATAAACTAAAACATAGCCCATACGGTTGGAGGATTTGCGGACATTAGACGACGGGGCGCTGGTTGGCCTGATGAAACAAGGCCGTCAAGAAGCGCTGGGCGAGGTGATGAGGCGTCATCGACAGCAGGTGGCTCGCGTGATCATTGGCATGTTGGGCAATACTCCCGAGGCGGACGATGTGGGACAGGAAACCTTTATCCGCTTCTGGAACAATATGGAAGCATATACCCTGGATGCCAGGATTTCGACGTACTTGACAAGAATTGCTATAAACTTATCTATCAACGAAATACGCAAAAGAAAACGAAAACAGGAGTGGTTCAGTAATGCAAAAAGCGAAGCAGGACGTCAAGTCGTTGACGAAACACTTAACGAACGCTACAATATGGAGCATATCGAAGCGGCGCTGCAGCAGCTCGACGAGCAGCAGCGAGCGGTGGTGGTGTTGCGTCTGTTGCAGGGATATTCCACCAAGGAAACAGCCGAGATGCTCCATATCCCACTGGGAACGGTACTCTCCCGCCTGTCGCGTGCGCTTGACAAACTGCGCCTGAACCTTAAAAAACTGGATGAAATATGAAAAGTAACTGGAACAACATGCTTTTGAGGCAATTGCTGAACGAACTGCCCGCGGCTCGCCGGAAAGCACTGGATGCAAGGCTGGCCGACGATCCTCAGTTGCAGCAGAAGCAGATGAAGTGGCAAGGCATTATGGCTGATCTGGCAAGCTATCAGCCTGATTTTTCGAGCGGTTTTGAGCAGAGGGTTTTGCAGCGTATTGCCTTGCAAAGCCGTCAATTGATTCAGGAACGCCTGGTATGGCGCACCATGATACGCTTCAGTATCTCGGCAGCCGCTGCAGTAATCCTGCTTATCGTTTGGGTTTATTTTCAGGAGCAGTCGCTCAGTCTGGAGCACCTGCTGGGACTAGCCGGCCTTAAGACCGACGACTTTGCAAACCTTCTGGCATATTATTGACATAGAAATACCTGATAAAAGATGCAGACCAGATATATCATCATTCTCATCCTCACTTTTGCTGCAGGCATTGTGATTGGTGTGCTTGGCACCGGTCGTATCACCCGCAGCAAAGTGGAAAAAATTAAGTCGTGGAACACCCGCGAGGGATTCCGTCAGCACTTTTTCCACATCATCGAAGCGGATGCTGAGCAACAGGAAAAAATTGGGCCACTGCTTGATTCGTTTGGCAACCTACATTGGGAACTCATGAAAAAACACTGGGATAACCAGAAAATTCTCTTCGACGAGATGGACAGCCTGGTGAAACCTTACCTTAACGATGCCCAGTGGCAGCGTTTGATGGAGTTTAAGGAAAATAACCGCAAACGCCGCGAGATGAAACAGGAGCAAGGCCGAAAGGACGCATGGTTTGTTCCGCCATATCCTTCGCCCGACAGGCCGGCACTACACGGTGCATGCCCCAGGGCGTAAGGCAGCTAAAGTTTTGCGCTCAACCTCAGACTGAACCAGCGCGGAGGCTGCACATCGCCCGGCCTACCCATATATTCGCGGTTGGTGAGGTTTTTTACGGCTGCCGAAATGCTGACAATTTCCGAAAGCGCATAGGCCAGCCTCAGGTCGGCCACCAGATAGCCGGTGTTGTGCTTTGCCCAATAGTCTGGAAATCCGGGCAGGATGTATCTGCCTTCAAGCGATTGCAGAAAAACTTCGTCCACCCTGAGCATTTTAGAACGCACGATAATGTCCGTTCCGGCGCTCCACTTGCCAAGTTTGCCCTCAAGGCCCACCTTCAGGGCGTGTGTGCGTCTGTACTTCAATTTGAGCCCATTAGGCTCTCCGGTTTCGGGATTCAGTTCCTGAGGGTTCAGGAGCACATAGTTCAAGGTAAATGCATGACTGATGCGGCTTTGGTTATCCGCCAGCACAATGTCGGCCTCTATACCGGCCACGCGCGAGGCCTCAAGGTTATCAGCCCTGAATCCGATACCGTAAATCCCTGTTAAGGGATCGGGGTAAATGCCGAACATGAATTCCACCATATTGCGGTTTCGCGTAACGAAAGCAGCCAAATCGGCCTGCCCCTGGTAAGGTCCGGCTACGATACCCTGCAGGATGCCCAATTCGGCATTCCAGCCTTTCTCGCTCTGAATGAATGGATTAGGAAAAATCTTGACTGAACCGAGGGTGGTTGAGGCATACTTTTCGGCAATGGAAGGGAAGCGGTAGCCCTGACCAAATGAGGCCCGCAGATAAGTAAACTCTTTTAGCCTGATGTTCAATCCTGCCCTGAAGAGCGGAACAACGTAGGCATTGCTGTCGGGCTCACCGTCCATGCGGTTGTGCTCGAGGCGCATTCCGGCCACAAGTTTCAGCTTATCGGTAGGTGCACCCTGAACCTGGGCGTATAATCCGGCATTGAGGCTGTTGTGGTCGCCATAAAAATTCGACTTTACAAGACCGGAATTTACTGAAACTCCTGCCGATAGCTCAAGCCTTCGGAGCATTTGCCGCCAGTATTGATATTCGGAATAGATCACCCAGGCCTCGCTGTCGTTTTGTGTGGAGTTGGGGAAGCGGTTGTCGCTTCGCTGAATACGGGCACGAAGGTCATGACGGGTATTTTCGCCCACGTTGTACGATACAAAAGGGTCGAGGGCAAAGAAGGAGCTTTGCAGCCTGATGGCCGTACTGCTGTCCTGAATAAGTGCGCCTGTGGTGGCGTTTTCCCAAAGCACAAAGTCGGTTTTTTGCGTGAAACCTCCGTTTAGGGCAAGGCCATAGCGCAATCCTGCAATTTTTTGATCGAAATGTTTCAGCTTGAAGTTCATTCGCAGGGCATTGTCGTCGTTGCGCTTGCGATAGCCGGCATCGGTCAGCCCGTTCAGCCCGAAGCCTATGTCAGTATTGCCATTTTTGCGCAGATGGTTGAAGCCCGCTGTTGATGTCATGCGCGGGCTGTCCCACCACTTCCACGATTTTCGTTGAGGGCTGTCGTAAAGGCCGACTTCGGTATAGGCCGAGGTTTGAGGTATGGTGGTAGCATCAGCGGTGCGGAAGTTGATGACACCGTTGAGTGCGGCTGATCCGTAAGCCACACTCGATGCGCCTTTGATGATTTCTACCTGGCTGATGTTGTCCATAGGCAAAAACTGCCATCGTATGTTGCCGGCATCGGCCGAAATGATGGGCAATCCGTCAATGAGGGCCAGCACACGGCTTCCGGCACCGTAGGCAAAGCCGCTGCCACCACGAAGCGAGGCTTGTCCGTCAAGGATCTCGAAACCCGGAGCCTTATCCAACAGCTCTTTGGCATTGCTGATATGCCGGCTGCCCACACCCGAGGGTTTGATGACACTCATCGAAACGGTCAGTTCGGCAGCTTTTTGTTCGATACGGCTGGCGGTGACCACCACCTGCTCCATTTCGATGATATCCTGTTCGAGCAACACATTGATCTTCAGGCTCTCGCCGGCTTTGAGCACAACATTCCGTGTCAGGCTCTTGTAGCCCACCATGCGGAAATACAGCGTGTGGTTGCCCGGATCGAGCCTGAGGGTGTAGCTGCCTTCGGTATCGCTCACCGTTCCTGTGGTCTTGCTCACAATGTTCACCCCCGGCAGGCTTTCTCCTGTGGCTTTATCGGTTATCCGGCCGGATATGATTCCGGTTTGTTGCCCCAAAGTGGCCATTGGCAGCAACAACAGCACAATCAACCTGATCACAACTATTTGGGCTTGAATGTCATGCGGATCTTCATGTCCACATTGGGGTCAGTAGGACTGGGAAAGGCAGTCGTGATTTTGAGCGACTGAGGGTTGAGTTGGACAATATTGGCCAGCAACGGAATGGGCAGCGAATCGGTTTTTATTTCGAGTGCAGTGCGGTTATTGGTGAAGCGCCAGGTGCCGGTGTACTGCCCGAAGGTGCCGGTAGCATCGCGGTTGAAACGTGCTTCACCTTTGAAATTATGCAATATCTGCCCCGGCTGACTGGCATCCTGACCATCCACCAGCAGGCTGTCGGTTTGCCAGATTTGACCGGTAATCATTTCAAAACGATCATCATCGTTGTTTTTGTCGCAAGAGGCAGCCAATGCCAGCATAGTTACAATGGCCATAAAAAGCAGGTTTCGTTTCATAGTGTTTTTGTTGATGGACGACAAATATAAGGTCAAACATTCGGAAAAATCAATACCTGTTGGAGTGAGCTCCGGCCAAACATGTTTCACCGGAAGCGCTCCATTGGCTTTAAGCCATACTTATAGCCTTTTGCGTACTTTTGTGCGCATAAAACCACTGCAAAGGATGATTATCAGGATTGTCAACCATTCTTCCAACACACTTCCTGCTTATGAAACGGCTCACGCTGCAGGCATGGACCTCAGGGCAAACCTTGATGCGCCAATGCTAATGCAACCAGGCGAACGTGCTATGGTACCCACCGGTCTTTTCATCGAAATACCCGAGGGCTTTGAAGCCCAGGTGCGCCCGCGCAGCGGATTGGCCATTAAGCACGGTGTTACGGTGCTCAACAGTCCTGGCACCATCGATGCCGATTATCGCGGTGAGGTCAATGTAATCCTTATCAACCTCGGCAGCCAGCCTTTCGAAATCCGTCATGGCGACCGTATTGCCCAGATGATTGTTTCGAGGCACGAAAAAGTGATCTGGCAGCAAACCGACGAGTTGAGCCATACTGCACGAGGCAAGGGTGGTTTTGGTCATACGGGCAAATAACCATAAAAAGTTCATTAACATTATGAATATCATCATACCAATGGCAGGCATGGGCAAGCGCCTGCGCCCGCACACCCTCACCACACCCAAGCCGCTTTTGCCTGTGGCCGGCAAGCCAATTGTGCAACGTTTGGTTGAAGACATCGCCAAAGTGCTGCCTGAGCCGATTGACCATATCGGCTTTGTGGTTGGTCGTTTTGGACGCGAAACCGAAGAAAAACTCCTGCAAATTGCCGCTTCGGTGGGCGCTAAAGGCCATATTTATTACCAGGATGAGCCGCTTGGCACCGCCCATGCGATTCTTTGTGCCGAACCCCTGCTGAAGGACAAAGTGATGGTAGCTTATGCCGACACCCTTTTCAGGGCTGACTTTGTGCTTGACGATAGCAAGGAAGGTGCCATCTGGGTGAAACAGGTGGACAACCCGCAGCAATTTGGTGTTGTGAAACTGACCGAAAACCGCACCATCGAAGGGTTTTATGAAAAGCCAAAAGATTTTGTTTCCGATTTGGCCATCATCGGCATCTATTATTTCCGCGATGGCGAATACCTGCGCAGCGAACTGCAGTTTCTGCTCGACAAAAAGATTACCACCGGAGGCGAATATGGCATTACCGATGCCTTGCAGAATATGATGAAGAAGGGCACCCGCTTCAGCACCGAAAGCGTTGACGCATGGCTCGACTGCGGCAACAAAGATGCCACAGTGGATACCAACCGCGAGGTGCTTCATCATCTCAAAGATGCTGAAGACCTGATTTCGGACGAAGCTGACCTGGATGAGGCCATCATCATAGAGCCCTGCTTTATCGGCAAGGGTGCGGTGATCACCAACAGCGTTGTCGGCCCTTATGTTTCGGTGGGCGAAGGAACCACCATCATCAACTCGATAGTGCGCAACAGCATCATCCAATGCCACGCCCACATCGAAAACAAACATTTCGAAAATAGCATGATAGGCAATCATGCCGTGTTATCCGGCCGTTTCGACATGTATAGCCTTGGCGATTACAATGAACTGCTCGACTAAACGTTTCCCATCAAATCTGGTTAACTTTGAATAAACTCAGCTTACCCCTTTTGCCTTTGGCGCTTGCGCTGATGGTTTCCTGCACATCCACGCAAAAAACAGCGCGAAGTACAACGGCAAAAAACACTGCAGACAGTGTTGACTTTGTCCGCAGCAGGCAAAATGCCATGCTGTTTTCCGATGGGCTGCGCGAAAAAATTGTAGGACAGCCCGACAGGGCCATTGCCCGTTTCGAGCAAGCAATTAAGGTATATCCGACCGATCACGCCAGCATGTTTGAGCTGTCGGAACTTTATGTTCGGAAAGGCCGATTGGACGATGCCCTGCTGATGGCCAGGCAGGCTGTTGAGCTTAATCCCGCCAACGAATGGTATCTGCTCAGGTTGGCTCAGATCACTAAAATGGGTGCCCGCTACGACGAAATGCTCGAAACATGGCAAAAACTTATACGCCTCAAGCCCCAGAGGCCGGAGTATTACAGCGAACTGGCACAGGCTTATGTGGCACTTGGCCGGCTACCGGAAGCCCTTTCAACCCTCGACAGCCTCGAACAAATTACGGGTCTGAGCGAGGAACTCAGCATGCAGAAGTTTAACCTACACCTGCTCAACAACGATGCAACATCTGCTATTGCGCAGGTTGAGAAGCTGGCTGCTGCATTTCCATTCGAAATGCGCTATCAGGCCATGCTGGCCGAACTGTACATGAAAAACGGCGATACAGCCAAGGCTTTGCGCCAGTATGAACTCATGCGCGAAACCGACCCTGCTGACCCTAATGTGGTCATGTCGCTGGCCGAGTTCTACAAGGATCTGGGTGAAGAGGATAAAGCCTTCGACCTGCTGCTCGAAGCCTTTGCCAATCCGGCACTCGATGTGGAAACCAAGGTGCAGGTTATGGTTTTATGGTTTCAGGGAGCCACCTTCTCGGAGGAAATCGATCAGAAGAGTGAACGTATTGCCAATACGCTGCTTGCCACTCACCCCGATAGTCCCAGAGGCCATCAATTGCTTGGCGATATTTTCCTGAGGCGCAGCGATTATGAAAAAGCCCGTGAGCAGTTTGTGTTGGCCGCCACCATGGAACCCAATAATTATCCTGTTTGGGAAACGCTGCTGTTCACCGATATTCAGCTCGGCGACTACGATATGCTGGGCAAACATGCCACCGAGGCCCTGACTTACTTTCCCGAACAGCCCTTACTCTACCTCTTTGATGGCTATGCCAAATACCAGAGTGCCCGGTATGAAGCTGCACTCAAAGCCTTTGAAACGGGACGACGCCTTGTTGTGAACAACGACAGGCTGCTGGGCGAGTTTTTCAGCAGCATTGGCGACACCCAGCATAAGCTCAACAATCATGAGGCTTCTGACGCAGCCTACGAGAAGGCGCTGGCTATCAACCCCGCCAATGCCACAGTGCTCAACAACTATGCTTATTATCTGGCGCTTCGCCGCCACAAGCTCGATAAAGCCAAAGAGATGTCGGCCCGTTCGCTCGAGTTTCAGCCAGAAAATCCCTCATTTCTTGATACTTATGCCTGGGTACTTTATAAACTTGAACAGTATGATCAGGCACTCGAATACATTCTGAAAGCTCTGAAGGCCTCCGACAAGCCCAACCCCACGCTCATTGAGCATTATGGCGATATTTTGTACAAACTTGGCCGAAAGGATGAAGCCTGGAAGCAATGGAAAGAAGCCAAGGCAGCCGGAGAAGGCTCAAAACTCCTTGAAAGGAAAGCTAAGGAGGGAAAGCTATATGAATAACAACTGCTTCCGGCTGCTGCTGATGGCATCCGTACTGCTTTTCGTTACCTCATCGTGCACTAGCACACGAGGTTTGCTGAAGTCGCCGCTTAAGGAACATGGCGAAAGCTACCTGCTTGAGCAAATGAAAGACGCCGAGCTCGACTACGAGTGGTTTTCGAGCAAAGTGATTATCACCCTGACCGACGATCGAAGAAACTCAACAGAACTGCGCGGTCAGCTGCGCATCCGCCGCGACAGCGCCATCTGGATTACACTTACGCCTTTGCTCAACATTGAGGCTGCACGCCTGCTTATCACCACCGATTCGGTTAAGATGATCAACAGGCTCGATAAAACCTACTTTAACGATGATTTCAGCCTGATTTACGAGATGTTCTCATCTACAGTTGATTATTTTATGCTGCAATCGCTGCTCACCGGCAATGATCTGGTGGACTATGAGATCGAAAACTTCAAGGCTGCCATCGATAGCCGCGAATATCGTTTGAGCAGCACCGGCCGCTCCAAAAAGAAGCGTTTCATACGAAAGAATGCTCAGCCGCAGATATTGGTGCAAAACATCTGGCTTAGCCCTGATAACTTTAAGATTAGTCGTGTCAACCTCAAAGAATTAGGGGACGATACCCACAAACTGCAGGTTGAATATTCGGCATTTGAGACAATTGGCAGTCGTATTGTACCAACGCAGCTCAAATTCGAGGTGAATGCTGCACGTAAAATGGTACTTAACATCCGCTACCAGCGTCCCGAACTGGATGTTGCACAGCCCATGCCATTCAGAATACCTGACAACTTCAGTAAAATCAAGTAACTTTACCCGCATGTTGCGGAAACTCTTGAGTATGGCGGTAATTTTCGTTCTGGTTATGGCAGGCGAAAGTCTGTCTGCCCAAAATACAGACCGCAAAACAGAATTGGAGGCCAGTAAAAAGAAAATTGAAGAAGAAATGGCTCTTGTGAGCCGTCTGCTCGACGAAACCCGACAATCGAAATCCAATACCCTTTCCGAACTCAATTTATTGCAAACAAGGCTGCGTCAGCGCGAAAACCTGATAGCCACACTACGCACCCAGATTATCCGGCTCGAAGCACAACTCACTCAGACACAGCGTGAGCTTGTCAGGCTTCAACATGAACTCGATGGCCTTAAGAGCGAGTATGCGGCCATGATCACTTTTGCCTATCGCAACCGCGACGGACTCAACAAACTCATGTTTCTTTTTTCGGCCGACAGTTACAACCAAGCCTACCGGCGGATGAAATATCTCCAGCAGTATGCGGCCATGCGCAAGGTACAGATTGAGCGTATCAGCGAAACACATATCCGGCTTGAAGCGCAGAAACAAAAGCTGGCAGCTGAGCGCGACGAAAAGGCCCGCCTGCTCGACGACGAACGTCGCCAACAGGTGTTGCTCAACAACGAAAGAATGAATGTAGAATTGACCGTGCAGAAAATTTCGCGTCAGGAGCGGGAACTGCAGCAGCAAATACGGCGGAAGCAACAGGAAGCACGACAGCTGCAGCAGGAACTGGAACGCATTATTGCCGAAGAGATTCGCCGGACAAGTGATGCCAGCGGCAAACCTGCCTCTCGCGACCGACTGATGAACCTCACCCCGGAAGAGCAGCTGCTCTCTAATCAATTTGCCCAGAACCGGGGTAGGCTGCCCTGGCCGGTGGAACGCGGCATCATCTCATCGCGCTTTGGCGAACAGCCTCATCCTGTATTGCGCAAAGTGACGATTAAGAATAATGGCATCGATATCGCTACCACCAGAGGAGCCGAAGCCCGCGCTGTTTTCGAAGGGGTGGTGGTGAGTACCAACAGAATAACCGCAACCAATAATGCTGTCATCCTCCGACATGGCGAATTTTTCACCGTTTACAGCAACCTCGAACAGGTGTACGTGAAGCGTGGCGATCGGGTGAACCATAAAGACCTGCTTGGCCTTATCCATACCGATAAGACCGAAGGAAAAACCGAGCTTCACTTCGAACTGTGGCAAAACCGCACTCAGGTTGACCCGGCATTGTGGCTGGCCAAATAAATCAAACCATGAAAATCAGAAACATAGCCCTCGTGGCCCACGACGCCAGAAAAGCGGATCTGGTGGAATGGGTAGAACATAACCGCAAAATGCTCGAGCCCCACCATATATATGCCACCGGCACCACCGGCAGCATGGTGGCGCGCTTTTTGCCCGATGTAACCGCACTAAAATCGGGCCCTTTGGGTGGTGACCAGCAGCTGGGAGCGCTTATAGCAGAGGAAAAGATCGACTTCATGATTTTTTTCTGGGACCCCATGACAAGCCAGCCACACGATGTGGACGTGAAAGCCCTGCTCCGCATGACAGTACTCTATAACGTGCCTACCGCCTGCAACCGGTCAACCGCCGACTACCTTATCACTTCTTCGCTATACGAAGACACAGATTATAAGCCCTTTAAGAAAGACTATTCGAAATACCTTCAGCGATTCTCGGTCGATGACAGCCCTGTTGAGTAAAACGAAAATATGATGAAAAAAAATGGTTGGCGGGCGCTAAGGTTGATTGCCCTCAGTTGGTTGCTGGTCTTGAATACCTTTAATTCACTTTCGGCACAGCCACCGGTGATCCCGTTGCCTGCGCACTACAAACTCCTTGATGGATGTTTTCGGTTAGAAATGCCCGTTGGGGTGATTGCCCCGGCAAGTGCCGACAGCAAGCTTACTGCTCTGGCCATCAGCTGCCTGAATGAAGCCGGCTACGATGCCTTTGCCGGCGATGGCCGCATATTGGCTGGCCAAACCCTGTTGATTCAGTTGACAGAATCCTACGACACCTCCATTAGCGACGAAGGCTATCATTTGCATATCGGCGCCACACAGATTATGTTGAAGGCCAACACTGAAGCAGGCATTCAATATGGACTGAACACACTCGGCCAGTTGTTGCGCTCTGCAAAAGACAGGTGTTTGCCCGCCTGGCAGATTACTGACTATCCGCGATTTTCCTATCGCGGCATGCACCTCGATGTTTCGCGCCATTTCATGCCTGTAGAGTTCATATTTCGCTATATCGACCTGCTGGCCATGCACCGCATGAATTATTTCCATTGGCATTTGGTTGACGATCAGGGCTGGAGACTGCAAATCGATCGCTATCCCTTGCTGACCGAAATTGGTGCCTGGCGCGAAGACCGCAGCCATGAGCATTGGAATCTTCGTCCGCTCAGCAAGCCTGACGCCCCCAAATCTTATGGCGGATATTACGCCAAAGCGCAGGTACGTCAGATTGTAGCTTATGCCGCTGAGCGCAATATTACTGTCATTCCCGAAATCGAGATGCCTGCACATGTGATGTCGGCACTGGCCGCGTATCCCGAATTATCGTGTTCCGGCCAAAACCTTGGCGTTCCTCCGGGCGGCGTTTGGCCCATCACACACATCTATTGCGCCGGCAAGGAAGAAACCTTCGAATTTCTCGAAAATGTACTCCTTGAAGTGATGGAGCTGTTTCCTTCACCCATCATCCACATTGGGGGTGACGAGGCCGATAAAACGGAATGGCAAACCTGCCCGCTCTGTCGCCAACGCATGGCCGACGAAAACTTGTCTGATGTCCATGCTTTGCAGAGCTACTTTATTCAGCATATCGGCCGTTTTATCGAGAGACACGGACGCCGGCTGATGGGCTGGGACGAGATTCTCGAAGGAGGTCTGGCCGAGAATGCCATCGTCATGTCGTGGCGGGGCGAAGAAGGCGCAATACAGGCAGCCCGTATGGGGCATCAGGCGGTTATGACACCCGGCTCGCATTGCTATTTTGATCATTATCAGGGCGATCCGGCAACCGAACCTCTTGCCATCGGAGGCTTTACCCCACTCGACAAGGTGTATGCCTTCGAACCGGTTCCGGCGGTGCTCAGCCCTGAAGAAGCTGGCTATATCCTTGGAGCTCAGGCTAATGTATGGACTGAATACATCCCGAACCCGGATCATGTGGAGTATATGGCCTTACCGCGGATGGCGGCGCTGGCAGAAGTGTTATGGTCGCCAAAAAGCAGCCGAAACTGGGATAGCTTCGTCTTCCGGTTGCCCCAAACCATAAGGCATTACAACAAATTGCAGATCAACTACTCACAAGCAGCCTGGAATGTAAAGGTGCTGGAGGAAGTGGATGCCCCAAGCCGAAACCTGAAACTTACCCTAAGCAGCCTGCTGCCGGTTGACAGCATCATCTACAAGATACAGGGTGAAAGCCATGCATCCCGCCGGGAGTACTATACCGGGCCTGTTTACCTGAACAAAAGCGCAGTGTTGAGCGCTTTCGCTGTGGTTGAAGGTAAACACACTGCTGAGATTAATCGATCCTACACCCTGCATAAGGCATTCGGATTGCCTGTGAATCAGCGCCCTGTGCCTTCGTCAAGATACGCAGGCAACCCATTTACACTCACCGACGGCATTGCAGGAACCCGATGGTTTAACGATGGACGGTGGGTAGGTATCCTCGACGACAAATGGGAGGCTGAGGTTCATTTTCCGGAAAAGTTGCGTATTGGTCAGGTTGGCTTAATTGCGCTATATGACCCGGCTTCGTGGATTTTTTTACCGGATAGTTTCACCCTGGAAGCGAGCAGAAACGGCAGAACATTCAAGCAGGCCGGCAATTACCATATTAACTCAGGCACCACCGATTACAGCGCATCCGAAAAATATTTCAGCCTGCCTGTAAAGCCGGGTCGCTACAAAGCCATTCGTATTCAGGCCGGACGCACGGTTGCTGTGCCAACAGCCCATCCCGGGTTTGGGAAGAAGGTTTGGATGTTTTTCAGCGAAATCATTCCCGAATAATTGGATTAATCGATTTAGGCCTTTATCTTTGTCAGTAAGGCAATCGGTCTGACCGCTCTTAACTGCCCAAAACCATGATACAAAACCTTTTTACTTTAAGGGGAATTACCCTGATTGCTTGTGCCGCAGGCCTGATGATAGCGGTGCTGCAGGCATGTCAGCCCGAAAAATCGCCCATTCAGTATGTTAACCCTTTCATTGGAACCGACGCCCACGGCCACACTTATCCGGGCGCCACAGTGCCTTTTGGAATGGTGCAGCTGAGTCCGCAAACGCGTCTTGACGGCTGGGATGGCTGCTCGGGCTATCATTACACGGACAGTGTCATTTACGGATTTGCACACACTGCCTTGAGCGGAACAGGCGTTAGCGACTATGGCGATATCCTGCTGATGCCTATGACAGGTGGCCCTGCCTGGCAAAACAAGCTTTACAGTTCGCCTTTTCAAAAGAAAAACGAAAGAGCCTCGGCCGGCTATTATGCTGTAAAGCTCGACAAGTACGACATATTGGCTGAGCTCACATCAACAACCAGGGTGGGCGTTCACCGGTACACCTTTCCTGAATCGGTTGATGCCGGTCTGCTCCTCGATCTGCAGCACCGCGACCGTGTGCTCGAATCCAGCATCGAAATCATCAGCGATACCGAGCTGCGTGGCATGCGCAGGAGCACCAATTGGGCGAAGGATATGGTGTGGTATTTTCACCTGAAGAGCTCAAAGCCGTTTAGTCAGATATTGATTGCGGTTGATGATATGGCCCAGGCCGGGCTGAGATCGGCCGAAGGCACCAACCTTAAAGCGTGGCTGGGCTTTGCCACCACACAGGGAGAAGCCGTTGAGATTAAAGTTGCGCTTTCGGCTGTTGATATGGATGGCGCCACAAACAACCTGAAGGCAGAGGCCGAAACTCTTGGGTTTGATTTGGCCCTTGCTCTGGCAAAAGACCAATGGCAGAGTGCCTTGAATCGTTTCAAAGTAGGCGGTGGAAAACCAGATCAGCTCACAGCCTTCTATACAGCAGTCTATCATGCCTATTTACAGCCCAATACCTTTATGGATGCCGACAGACGGTACCGCGGCATGGATCATCAGGTGCATGAGGCAGAGGATTTTGACAACTACACTGTTTTTTCGCTGTGGGACACCTACCGGGCATGGCATCCTCTGATGACCATTCTGGAGCCCGAACGCTCCGCGCATTTTGTGCGCACTATGCTCAATATGTATGAAAAGGGCGGGCTGCTGCCCATATGGGAGCTGGCAGCCAATGAAACATATTGCATGATAGGTAATCACAGCATTCCTGTTATTGTTGATGCCTGGATGAAGGACATCAGGAGTTTTGATGGCAACAAGGCACTCGAAGCCATGCTCCACAGCTCCACACGCGACCATTTCGGCCTCGACGATTACCGGCGGTTCGGCTATCTGCCCGGCGAAAAGGAACATGAATCGGTGAGCAAAACACTGGAATATGCTTATAACGACTGGTGTGTTGCGGTTATGGCAGCCGAAATGGGCCGTGAGGATATTTTTCGGGAATACAGCCAACGTGCTCAGGCATGGAAACATCTTTTCGATCCCCAGACGCGGTTTATTCGCCCCCGATTAAACGGTGCATGGCTCGAACCTTTCAATCCTGCAGTGGTGGATTGGCATTTTACCGAAGCCAACTCGTGGCAGTACAGCTTTTATGTGCCTCACGATATTGACGGTCTGGCCAATGCACATGGCGGTTACGACTCACTGGCCGCCAGGCTCGATGCCCTTTTTTCGAATAACGAAGGCATTGGCGGACGTGATATGAAAGATATCACAGGCCTTATCGGGCAATATGCCCATGGCAACGA
Organism: Bacteroidales bacterium; assembly: GCA_035325985.1. Lineage (GTDB taxonomy): Bacteria > Bacteroidota > Bacteroidia > Bacteroidales > F082 > JALNZU01. The sequence goes on along the minus strand of DAOKYW010000009.1, from coordinate 41,002 downwards.
ACCCAGCCACCACATGGCTTACCTGTACAATTTTGTGGGTCAGCCATGGAAGACTCAGGAAAAAGTGCGGTATATTATGGACAACTTTTATACTGCCCGTCCTGATGGCCTGATTGGGAATGAGGATTGCGGACAGATGTCGGCCTGGCTGATATTCAGCGCCATGGGATTTTACCCTGTTGCACCGGGCAGCAATCAGTACATCATCGGCACACCATGGTTTCCTGAGCTTGAACTTGACCTTGGCAGCGGCAAAAGCTTTCGTGTGCTTGCCAAAGGCGCTTCGCCTTCAAAACCGTATATCAAGCAAGCCTGGCTCAATGGACGGCCACTGATGCGCAGCTGGTTGTGGCACGAAGAAGTAGCTGCGGGCGGTGTGCTCGAATTTGCTATGGACAGTAGGCCACATCATAACTGGGCTACCCAATCCAACGACCGCCCAGTCACCGCCATAACGCAAACGCAGGTGCTTCCCGCGCCCTGGTTCGAAAACACCCCTTCGCGTTTTACGGTCGAGACCACTGTAAATATTCTTGGTGCACCTTCCGGAGCATCGGTTTTCTATACCCTGGATGGTAGTCTCCCCGACGCTTCAAGCCTGACTTACAACGGACCTTTCAACCTTGATAAGTCGGCGCTGATTACGGCAGTTGCCTGGCTGGATGGTGTTGGCTTCAGCGCTCCGGCCCAGCGACAGTTTATCAAGGTTAGCAATATGCGTCAGATTACCCTCACTTACCCGCCACATCCCAACTATGAAGGCGGAGGTGCCGAAATCCTCATTGATGGACTGAAGGGTGCAGCCAACTGGCGCCTCGGCGGATGGCAGGGATATCAGGATACGGATTTCGAAGCGGTTATAGATCTGGGGAAAAGACAGTACATAAGGCGCATGTCCGCCAGTTTTGCGCAGGATACCCGATCGTGGATACTCATGCCTTCGAAAGTCGTTTTCGAGGTGTCCGACGATGGCATGAATTATCGCAAGGTGATTGACGCAACGCACAACATTCCTGATGATGAGTACGGAATGGTCTTTACTGAAATGGGTGGCAGGGCCAATGTGAGTGCAAGATATGTGAAGGTGAGGGCAACCAACTATGGCAAATTGCCTGAATGGCATCTGGGAGCAGGTGGTCAGGCCTATATTTTCATTGATGAAATAAAAATCGAATAAGGCCTGAAGGTATGATGGACAAAAAAATTACGCTGGCCGATGTGGCAAAGAGCCTTGGTATTTCGAAAACCGTAGTATCGCTGGTCATCAATGGCAAAGGCGACCAGCATGGCATCAGCAAGGAAACACAGCGAAGGGTGAGGGAAAGAATTGCCGAGCTCAGCTATACTCCAAACCAGCTGGCCCGGGGCTTTCGTACCGGACGCACCCAAACCATTGGCCTTATTGTGTCTGATATTTCCAACCGCTTCTATGCCCAGCTTGCCCGGTATATTGAAGATCTTGCCTGGAAGATGGGCTACACCTTAGTTACCTGCAGCACCGACGAGAAAGTGAAGAAAGAGGTCCGACAGATTGAGCTGCTGCTCGATCGCAAGGTGGACGGACTCATCATTTCATCGTCGCAACAAACGGCAACTATGTTCAACAATATGCTTGAGCAGGGAAGGGCACATGTGCTCATCGACCGTGTATTCGATAGCATGCAATCGGCTGCCGTTTCGGTGGACAATTATGGTGGCGGGGTAATGGCGGCTGCCCATCTGGTGGCTCAGGGCGCAATGCGTCCGGCACTATTCGGCGTGGAGCCCGGTCATATTTCCTCTCTGGTGCAGCGCTCGGAGGGCTTTTGCAGCGAATTACGCAATTCGGGCCTGATTCTCGAACCTTACTATCATTTCAAAGCGCCTTTTCATGCACTTGAAGAAGCCATTGCTGCCCGTCTCGAAGATTACCATCATAACCACAGCATGCCCGATGCCCTGTTTGCCTTGAACAACAACATTACCACTTTTTGTCTGAAACACCTTCAGCGTCTGGGTTATGATGTGCCAGGGCAGGTGCGCCTCATCGGTTTCGATGATGCCACATGGTTTTCATTCACGCGCCCGACAATTACGGCAATCGACCAGCCCATCGAGCTCATAGCCGAAAGGGCCTTTGCCCTGCTCATTGCCCAAATTTCGTCAACCACTACTGCACCACAGCCCCACGAAGTGCTGCCTGTAAAACTTATCCGACGACTCTCCACAGCAAAAGCTGACTCCACAAAGCTCTTGGTCAGCTGATTTACGGAAGAAGGACGAATGCAGTTGCGGTAATGGATGGATAGATTGGCTATTTGCGCAGCACAATCCTGAATGTGGTACCCTCGTTGATGACCGATGATTTTACGAAGATTTTCCCTTTATGATAGCCGTTGATAATGCGCCTGGCAAGCGAAAGCCCGAGTCCCCAACCCCTTTTTTTGCTGGTATAACCGGGCTGGAATATGCTGTTGAAAGCTGATTTTGGAATGCCCTTGCCTGTATCGCTCACATCGATCAACACTCTAGAAGGCTCATCTGTCACTTCGATGCTGATCACACCTTGCCCGTCGATGGCATCAACAGCATTTTTACACAGGTTTTCGATCACCCATTGAAAAAGCGTTTCGTTGAGCGGCAGGTTAATCGGATGAGGTGGCGCAATGAATTTGTAGGATATTTTTTTTGACGTTCTGACTTTCAGGTAGTTGATGGTTTCTTCAATGGTCGGCAAAAGATCGGTGGGTTGAAGCACGGCATCGGAGCCAATTTTTGAGAATCGCTCGGTGATGATTTCGAGCCGGTGTATATCCTTTTCCATTTCGGCTGTGCCTTCAAAATCGTCATGTTGCATCCGCAACAATTCGATCCAGGCCATGAGCGAGGAGAGCGGTGTGCCAATCTGGTGGGCGGTTTCTTTGGCCATTCCGGCCCATACCTGGTTCTGTTCGGCCTTGCGCGCATACGAAAACATCAGATAGGCAATGAGCAGGAAAAGAGCAATGATGAGAATCTGCAGCAGCGGAAAATACTGCATCTTGAGCAGCAGCGGCGAACTACGGTAAAAAATGTAGGTTTTGCCGTGGTCGAGAAAAGTAATCTCTATAGGATTGTTTTCGGCCCTCATGGCCGATATTTGGGCAGCCCAGAAGGCAGAGTCGGCCAGTAAAGGCACTTCAATATTGCCGTGCTGAAGTATGTTCAGGCCTGTGCTGTCGGTGATGATTACCGGAACACTCGAAGAGTTGGAAGCCACATCGGTGAGGAAAGAACTGACGAGATCGTCGAGCACACGCTTCAACTCGCTGAAAATGAGCGATTCTTTGTAATACAGGTAGTCAATCCGGTCAGGTGGTATCCTGATAGGTATGGCTTCGTAAACCGAAAATGCCTCAGCAAGTCGCCCCTCAATGCGTTGGTAAGTGGCATACTCGCCTTCAAGGTTTTTCGAAAGCAGGATATTGCCCTCAGCGTCAGCCACAACGACAGGGATGCTCGTGTTCTGGCTGATCATTTCGAGGTAGAAATTGAGATCTTCGCTCATTGATCCGTCAAGCAGCCTGCGGTAAGCTTTAGCCAGCAATTCGACCCGGCTTTTTTCCTGCAGCCTCAGCTCGCTGAAAAACTGTTCTGTATAGCGCATCAGGCTCGCTCTCCGCTCCACGGCATCGGCCCACATGCGCACCTGTTGCCGCTCCTGATTGGCAAACTGGTTTACCAGATTATTGGTATAATACACTGATCCCCCGATGATGAGCAGGGCCACCAGCGCCAACACAATTTTCCAACGTTTTTTGCGGTTGTATAGGTTCAAAGGAATCTGTTTTGCCATATAAAACGATGTAAAATTATTCATTCCGGCGCTATTGCAACTTATGCCAATTTCGGTGGTCTATATTAAGCGATAACTTTGTCGCTTTTCAACCCGAATCATTTATTATTAACACCAATAACTTCCGTTATGAAATTTCGTTATCTATGCATTACCGGCCTGCTGTTGCTGGCCACAAATCCTTTCAAAATGATGGCCAATCAGCCTCCTTCAACCCAACCTCAAATCATTCCGCTCGAAGACTTCTTCCGCAACCCCGAGCGTACTTCGTTTAATATCAGCCCCGATGGCAAGTACATTTCGTTTCTTGCGCCCTACGAAAGCCGCATGAATATTCATGTTCAGGCTGTTGGCAGCAATAAGGTTATGCGGCTGACTTCCGAAACCGATCGCGACATTGCCGGATACTACTGGGCCAACAACAAAAGGCTGCTTTACCTGAAGGATAATGGCGGCGACGAAAACTTTGCCCTATTTGGCGTTGACCTCAATGGCAAAAACCTGCGCTGCCTGACCTGTTTCGAAAACGTGCGTACCCAGATAATTGACGATCTGGAAGACCAACCCGATATTGTCATTGTTGGACTCAATAAGCGCAACCCTATGGTATTTGATCCTTACAGGCTCAATATCGTTACCGGCGAAATGACCATGTTGGCCGAAAATCCGGGCAATATCCAGGGCTGGATGACAGACCATGATGGCAAGCTCAGGGTGGCCATGGCCATCGTTGATGGTGTAAATACCCAATTGCTCTACCGCAACGACGAGTCGCAGCCCTTCAGACCTGTTCTTACTACCAGCTTCAAGGAGTCGGTAAGTCCTGCCTTTTTCACTTTCGACAACAAAATGCTGTATGCCATCTCAAATCTGGGTCGTGACAAGTCGGTTGCCGTGGTTTTTGATCCCGAAACAGCCACAGAGAAAGAAATCCTTTACGAAAACGACACTTACGACCTCAGTGGCATCAGTTATTCGCGCAAGCGCAAGGTGCTCACCGCTGCCAGCTTTACATCGTGGAAGCGCGAGCGTCATTTTTTCGACAAGCCAACACAAGAGCTCTTTCAGCGGCTTGAACAGCTGCTGCCGAGATACGAGCTTTCGCTTTCGGCCAGCGATAAAAGCGAAACCGTTTACATTGTGCGCACCTACAGCGACCGCTCCCTCGGGTCGTACTTCATCTACGACAGCAACAAGGATAAACTGAGCAAGATTCAGGAAGTCAGCCCCTGGCTCAACGAAGACCATATGGCTGAAATTAAGCCCATAAGTTACCGTTCGCGCGATGGACTTACCATTCATGGTTATCTCACCTTGCCAAAAGGTGTTGAGCCCCGAAATCTGCCGGTGGTGGTCAACCCGCACGGAGGGCCTTGGGCGCGCGACAACTGGGGATTCAATCCGGAGGTACAGTTTCTGGCCAACAGGGGTTATGCCGTGCTTCAGATGAACTTCCGCGGCTCAACAGGCTATGGTCGTGCTTTTTGGGAAGCCGGCTTCCGCCAATGGGGACTGAGCATGCAAAACGACATCACCGATGGTGTTTACTGGCTTATCCTTCAGGGCATTGCCGATCCCAAACGCATTGCCATTTATGGCGCAAGCTACGGAGGCTATGCCACGCTTCAGGGCATGGTAGCCGACCCCTTGCTCTATGCTGCCGGTGTGGATTATGTTGGGGTTTCGAACCTCTTCACCTTTTTGAATACCATTCCTCCCTACTGGAAACCAATGCTCGAAATGATGTACGAGATGGTGGGAAATCCCGAAAAGGACAAGGCGCAATTTGAGGCCACTTCGCCCGCTTTGAATGCTGACCGTATTATCGCTCCGCTTTTTGTGGCTCAGGGAGCCAAAGACCCACGTGTCAATATTGCCGAATCGGACCAGATTGTTGAAGCTTTGCGCCGTAGGGGTGTCGAAGTGGAATATATGGTAAAGGATAATGAAGGCCACGGATTCCGCAACGAGGAAAACCGCTTCGACTTCTACAGGGCTATGGAAAAGTTCCTGAGCAAGCACATCAAAAATTAACAGCATTATTTCGTTTGTCAGGATTGCGTTTGCGCCTGATCTGATTCTATGGAGCTGAAATAAACAAAGAGGCTGCCCCAGTCGGGGCAGCCTCTTCTGATTTTGAAGCGATAGTTATTTTAAAACAGGTAGTTAAGACCGATATAAAGGCCTCCTTTGCCATCGCGTTTGTCGAATGCACGGCCATAGTCAACAGCCACGATGAAGTTTTCGTTGAGCACAAAGCGCAAACCGGCTCCGGCTGTGGCGTGAATGTCTTCGTCTTCATTACTGAAAAACTCAGATTTATGGTAGGTATTACTACCAATAACAATGGTTTCGTCTACACCACTCAGATCGAGGTCCATTTTCTGCACCACGCGTCCTGCATCTGCAAAAGCGTTGAAGCCAAGATAGAAGTTCTGATTAAGTATATGTGCACGAAACACTTTCCACCGGAATTCGGTGTTGGCAAACACTGTTCCATCGCCCACCACACGGTTGCGCACCACACCACGCATGGATTTTGAACCACCCAACCCGTCGATGTTGGAGCTGTTGTTGAACGAGTTGATCACATAAGGCTGCATAAAGAAAGGCGCTTTACCTGCTATGGTGCCCTGATAGTTGATGCGGTAAGCAAACGATAATTTATCTTTTACCAGTGTAAAATACTGCCGGTGTGTGGCCGACAACTTGGTAAAGCCAAAGTCGCCATTGCCCAGAAATGCCGGCGAAGTAAAAAGCACCACCTCCGACCACATGCCCTTCATCGGGTTAGGCTCAAAGTCGCGGGTGTCATAAACCAGTCCGACTTTAAGGTGATTGGCCCAGCCGCCGTCTTTCTCGTCGGCATCAATCACACCCCAGTCAACATATTTCTGATAAAGGCCCGGAACGTCAGGCAGTTTGTCGTCATCGTCTTTGCCTTTGTTGAGCCGCTCGATATCAACCGGGCCAATTTTGTGGTTGATGAGTCCGGCACCAGCTACCCACCTGAAATCGCTTTCGCCTAATTTGCCCTGAAAGTCAGCCGTGGCTTTAAAAGTGTTTCGCTCATGGCGATAAAACATCCTGCTGATGTAGGCAGGATCATCCGTTGTTTGCCACGCTGAGTTGAATACTGATTCGTATCCATTAAACCCATAAAAGTCTAATGCTTTTTCAGTCAGATAGCTTATATCAACAGTGGTGCGGATATTTGGGATCAGGTGTTCAGAATCGACAAAAAAGCGGTTGATACCGCTGCCTTTGGTGTAGCGCGACACCTCAGCATAAACCGAATGTATATACTTTGGGTAGGTGCTGCCATCGCCGAAATAAAACAGATTGACCAGCGCACCATATTGAAAACCAAGGTCGGTATTGTACGAAACCGCAGGTAGTGCTCCGAAGGTCCAGCCTGTTTTGATTTTCGCAGAAGATTCCTTGGTAGTTTCAGTGGCTTCCTGAGCCATGCCCAGTTGCACCGAAAGCAAAAGGCCGAAGGCAATAAGATTGGTTTTCAGTTTCATAAAAATTGTTTTTGTCAGGCAAATATAAGGAGGCAAATTATTTTTGCAATCGAAACAAAAATCTGCTTTCTGTTAGTCGGCATTGATTTTTGAATAGCATAACTACAATACCGGTTCATGTTTTGAAGAATTTCCATGGCCGTCCTAAACCCTGCGCTATGATATTACCCACTGATGCCCGGCGCGATCAAGCCTTTTACTTTTTTATATTTTTGCACGGCTAGACGAAAACCAAAACAACATGCCAATACTTGGTGCTTTAATAAAGAAGGCTTACGAGCTGCGTCATATGCCGGTCGAGATGAAAATCAGCCAGCTCAAGCCAGTCGATGCGCAGCGAAAGGAACTGCGTAAATTGCTTCACAAGGCACAGTTCACGGCCTTTGGCGAGGCCTATGGTTTTGAGGCTATTCTGGAAAGCGACGATATTATTTCGGCTTTCAGAAAAGCGGTGCCTGTGTTTGACTACAACAGCATGTACAAGCAATGGTGGTACAGGGCGCTGAATGGCGAATCGTATGTGAGCTGGCCAGGAAGGGTAAAGTATTTCGCCCTCAGCTCAGGCACTTCTGAAGCATCCAGCAAGCATATTCCTATCACGCAGGAAATGCTCAACAGTATTAAAAAGGCGAGTATAAGACAACTTGTCTCGTCAGCCAAGTATAACTTCCCTACCCATTTTTACGAAAAGGGCATGCTGATGATTGGCGGCAGCACCCACTTACAGTATAATGGTACATATTTTGCCGGCGATCTTTCGGGTATTACCGCTGCCAACATTCCCTTTTGGTTCGAGCATTTTTACAAGCCCGGCCGTCGCATTTCGCGCGCAACCGACTGGAGCACCAAGCTCAACGAAATAGTTCGTAAAGCACCAAGCTGGGATATTGGCGTAATAGTGGGTGTGCCGGCCTGGGTTCAGATTTTGATCGAGCGTATTATCGAAGAGTATAAGCTCAACAACATTCACGATATCTGGCCAAACCTTACCGTTTATGTACATAGCGGTGTTTCGTTTGCCCCCTACGAGAAAAGCTTCGAAAAATTGTTTGGCAAACCTGTTATTTACTCCGAAAGCTATCTGGCTTCCGAAGGTTACATTGCCTATCAGACACGTCTCGACAGACGTATCATGCAGCTGATCGTGGACAATGGCATCTTCTTTGAGTTTATTCCCTTCAACGAAAGAAATTTTGACGTCGAAGGCAACTTGCGCGAAAATCCCGAAACACTGCACCTTGGCGAAGTGGAGAACGATGTGGAATATGCCCTGCTGCTTTCAACCAATGCCGGAGCATGGCGTTACCTGATTGGGGATATCATAAAGTTTACCGATGCCCGGGCCTGCGAAATCATTATCACCGGACGCACCAAGCAGTTTTTGAGCCTTGCCGGCGAGCATCTCTCGGTCGAAAATATGACGCGCGCCATCGAAATGCTTCAGGATGAGCTAAATGTAGTGGTTAAAGAGTTTACCGTTTCCGGTTTCAGGCACGGTTCAATGTTTGCTCATCGCTGGTATCTGGGCACCGATCACCCGATTGACCCATCGTTGGCTGCGCGAAAAATTGACGAATATCTCTGTAAGCTTAACGACGATTATATGGTTGAGCGCACTGAGGCCATCACCGATGTATTTTGCCAGGTGTTACCTGCTCAGGTTTTTTACGACTACCTCAAAAAGATAGGCAAGGAAGGCAGCGCAGTCAAATTTCCGAGGGTGCTCAAGGGCCAGCGTCACGAACAATGGGTTGAATACCTGAACGAAATCGGATACCCCGTCACATAATCCCAAAAACTGGTAATGTAAGGTATGACCGCAATCATAGGCGAGGGTATTTTGCTTGGGCTTACGCTGGCCACTTTTTTTGGTATGGGACCTGCGTTTTTTGCCCTTGTTCAAACGAGTATTCACCGCGGACTTTTGCCAGCCAGTATTTTGGCCTTTGGCATTTTTTTCTGCGATGCGCTCATGGTTTTCCTTTGTCTCGTAGGAGCTGCACAGATTATTACCGAACCTGGCAACCAGCTTTGGTTTGGCCTTGCCAGCGGTCTTATTCTCATCATCTTTGGACTGGTCACTTTCAACCGCAAACCTGCTCAACCTGCAGGTGAAAATGATGAGGCGCTGATACTTGTCAGCCAACCACGCTTGTTCACCTATTTTGCCAAAGGCTTTGTGATGAATATCATTAACCCTTTTATCTGGATATTCTGGATTGGGGTGGTGGTGGGTATCTCAGCCCGTTATGGCGGCCAGGAAAAGGAGCTGCGATGGTTTTTTTCAGGCACTTTGCTCACCGTATTAATTACCGATTTGCTTAAATCGTACGGGGCCTACAATATCAAGCGCTTTCTTACCCCGGCAAAGATCCACATGCTCAATCGCATTGCAGGAGTAGGTTTGATCGGATTTGGCCTTTTTGTAATTACGCGGGTGATGATCGACTATTATTGATAAGAAGCCTCTTGATGATGAAAGACTTTGCAGGTTATGTTACTTGAACGATTATTCATATCTTTGAGAAATCAAGCCATTAACCCACACTACCATGCATATGCTGATTCGTAACTGGTGGATTTATCTCCTCAATGGGATAATTGCCCTCTTGTATAGTTTTATGGCGCTTTTTATGACGGCATCCACTGCCAAGGCCATTGCCTGGTACGCCGGCCTTGCTATCCTGCTTTTTGGGCTAATTGTACTGGTTGTTACCATCAACCGTTATCGGGCAAAATTGGCCTGGGGAATGTTGTTGCTTCAGTCGGTAATCTTTATGGCTGCCGGCACAACGATAATGGTTTACACCCGCGAAACCCTGAGCCTTTTTATTGCCGTAATCGGCTTGCTGGCCATTGCTGCAGGTATTTTTCAGCTCATTGTGCTTGTCAATCTGGGCAATCGTTTCCTGGGTAAAAATCTTGGACTTGCCAATGCCCTGCTCACCATACTTTTTGGTTTGTTGCTGCTGATCAACCCGTTTGCTTTTGCCCATGCCGTGGTTGTGCTCAGCGGTATAGTGTCGCTGCTGGCCGGTATTTTACTCATATGGTTCGGCTGGCAGCTGAGACGTATCAGCAAGGCCGAAGCACTTATTGATCAAGAGGCTTGATGTCCTTTACATTCAGCTGCAAATACGATTTGCCCATCCACTCATTTTCCTCCAGGTGGTAACAGATGCTGAACGGCTGGCCTTTGCGGATCATATCGAAATGATGCCCCTGTTGAAATGCGATGCCCGAAAACACCTCGGAGCGTGTTGAAGGCTGAAACACCTCCAGCTTGAGGTGGTTTTTCCCTACGATACGGGAGCGGCCGGTGTCGGCCACACCATCGGTGCGAAATATAGGCGACATATTGCCCGGCCCAAAAGGTGCAAACTGCTTGAGAATACGCATAAATTTGGGGCTGATATCGCTCAGGTTGAGCTCGATATCAATCTCGATTTCCGGCACCAGCATATGGTCTTCGATTACGCTGCTTACATAGGCATTGAAGCGTTCTCTGAACTTTTCCAGATTTTCGGGCTTGAGCGACAGACCGGCGGCATATTTGTGTCCGCCAAAATGTTCGAGCAGGTCGGAGCAGTGATCGATGGCATCGTAAACATCGAAATGTTTGATAGAACGAGCAGATCCTGTAACCAGATTATTTGAGCGAGTAAGGATTATGGTGGGCCGGTAGTAGGTGTCGGTGAGCCTCGAGGCAACGATACCGATAACGCCCTTATGCCAGTTTTCGTTGAACAGCACCGTAGTTTTGGAGGTTTGAAACTCAGGGTTATTGCTGATCATATTCAGGGCTTCTTCTGTGATCAGATTGTCGAGGCTGCGGCGCTCATTGTTGAGTTCGTTGATGGCCGAAGCCAGTTTTTCAGCATGGCTCATCTTGTCGGCCAGCAATAAGCGCACCGAATCGGAGGCTCTTTCGATACGGCCTGCAGCGTTAATACGAGGCCCGATGAGGAAAACCAGGTCGCTGATGGACAGTTCACGATTAAAAAACAGGCCGTTGATGGCATTTTCGTCTTCGCGCTTGTTCACCTGAGCAAAACGCAATACGGCCTCAATGCCTGGCCGCGGATTGGAGTTGATCTGCTTGAGTCCGTAATAGGCCAGCACACGATTTTCGCCTGTAATGGGAACAATATCGGCAGCTATGCTGATGGCTACCAGATCGAGCAGTCCGGTGATAGCCTCAAAAGGCTCACCCAGTCTGGACGATAGTGCTGAGAGCAACTTGAAGCCAACACCACACCCGCTAAGCTCTTTGAAAGGGTAGGGGCAATCAGGCCGTTTGGTATCGAGCACGGCCACAGCATCCGGCAATTCATCACCGGGGCGATGATGGTCGCAGATGATAAAATCCACCTTTCTTTCGCTTGCGTATTTGATCTTTTCCACTGCCTTGATGCCGCAATCGAGCGCTATCACGAGATTGAAGCCGTTTTCGGCCGCGTAATCAATACCTTTGTATGAGATGCCGTAACCCTCGTTGTACCTGTCGGGGATGTAGAATTCGATGCGCTTTTTAAAGAATTTCTTGAGGTAGGAATACATCAAGGCAACCGAAGTAGTTCCATCCACATCGTAATCCCCGTAAATAAGCACCTTTTCATTCTTTTGGATGGCACTGACGATACGTTCCACGGCTTTATCCATATCCTTCATCAGGAATGGGTCATGGAGCTGGTCAAAGTCGGGACGGAAGAAATACTTGGCCTCATCGTACGAGGTAATCTCCCGTTGTGCCAGCAAATTGGCAATATTCCTGTCTACGGACAATACCTCTGCAAGCCTTCTTACGACCTCACTATCACCTTGTTGCTTCAGTACCCACCGGTTGTCCATGCCTCGCGCTTATGATGTTGTAAATATAAGGAGAAACGTTCCATGCACAACACTATTTTAACCGGCCTCGATGGCTGACTGCAGCATTTGGTAAGACACGGCATAAGGTGTGCTGGCCAGAACAAGGATTTCAACACGAAAAGCACACTAAAAGTTCGATCGCATAGCTTCTACAGGGTCAAGGCGCGAAGCTGACCATGCCGGCAGGAAACCTGAAACCAGACCGATAAATCCTGAAACGGTCAACCCGAGCAAAATGTTCTGAATCGAAAGTGTGAGGGTAAAAGTGGTGGAAGAAGTAACTACAACAGCCAGCAGCAACACAATCAGCAGGCCAACCAAACCACCCATGACGGCAAGGAATACTGCCTCGAGCAGGAATTGTATCAGAATGAAAAAGTTCTTGGCACCCAAAGCTTTCTGTATGCCTATCTGGTTAGTACGCTCTTTAACCGAAACAAACATAATGTTGGCAATGCCAAAACCTCCCACCAGCAGCGAGAAGCCGCCGATAATCCACCCGACGATGGCTATCACACCGAAAAGCTGGTCAAAGGATTTGTTGATCAGATCCATTTCGTTGATAGCAAAGTTGTCTTCGGCAGCAGGCTTGAGCTTTCGTATTGATCGCATGATGCCGGTGAGCTCATGGCGCAGCTCACTATTGCTGACACCAGGTTTGGCCTTGACAACGATGTTGGTGCCTCGCTCACGGATATCCATCACATTGCGTGCAAAATTTAAAGGAATAATGGCCGATTTATCGTTCGAGTTGCCAAAAAGGTTCTCGCCCTGCTTCTTCAGCAAGCCAATTACCTCCATGCGTCTTCCAAACACTTTTACCTGCTGCCCGATCGGGTCGGAATCGGGAAAAATAGCCTCGCGCACCTGAGCGCCTATGATGATCACATTGCGGCCGGTCTGCGATTCCAAAGGCGTAAAATAGCGACCCGACTCCAGATCGAATGGCATTATCTCGGCATAATCATGGGATACGGCATTGATGCTAACACCTTCCACGGTTGAGGAACCGGCGCTAAGGCTTCTGGAAGTGCCTACCATGAATGCAAAGGCTTTGGCCGAAGTGACCCGATCTTCCAGCTCGGCCATTTCCCTCAGGCTTGGCTCAGGACGCTGCCAGTATTTCCACCAGGGATAATCGCCACCACCCGCCATCCACGGCCATTTTTGTATGAATAACACATTATCACCCAATGAGTTGATTTCGGTGCGTATAGTGTTTTCGAGACTATCGAAAACCGAAAAAACAGCAATGATGGAAAAAATACCAATGGTGATACCAAGCAGCGACAATACAGTGCGCACCTTGTTGACCATCAGTGCCACCACAGCAAAACGTAAACTCTCGCTCAGCAGGCGCAACAACGGAAATCGGCTCATCAGCTAACTGTTTAGGGTGTAAAGGTAGCGATAACTAAATTCGGTCGCAGTAAAGCAGCTATCGCTATCGCACATCAACGCAAATAATTATCCCGGTGTTCAGAGCTTTATGGCTTTTATTTTGGAAATTTGCATCGCCTTAATCATCAGAGCGATTTCAAACCCGAACCTTCTCATTATGAACAAAAAAATCCGTAGTGCACTCATCTCGGTTTATCATAAACAGGGTCTGGAAAGTCTGCTGCTGAAGCTTCACGATCTGGGTGTTCAGCTCATATCGACCGGCGGAACTTACGATTATATCAGGAGCCTGGGACTTCCTGCACTAACGGTTGAATCGCTGACCGATTATCCTGCCATCCTTGGCGGAAGAGTTAAAACACTGCATCCTGCAGTTTTTGGCGGCATCCTTGCCCGGTCGGATAACCCTCAGGATCAGAACGAAATCAACAGACACGGCATCAACCCAATCGATCTGGTATTGGTTGATCTTTACCCATTCGAAGAAACACTGCAAAACACCACAGAAGAGAGCGATATCATTGAGAAAATCGATATTGGAGGAATATCGCTCATCAGGGCAGCTGCCAAAAACTATAAGGATGTGCTGGTAGTGCCGGCTGCCGGTTATTACAGTGAGTTCGAAGCATTGCTCAGCGAGGAAAATGGCACTACCACGCTTGCTGACCGAAAGCGTTTTGCCTCATATGCCTTCGAAGTCAGTTCGCGCTATGATGCTGCCATCTACGGCTGGATGAGCGAAAACTCCGGCAATCTGCGCCTTGTCACACAAGGCCGAACGCCTCTGCGTTATGGCGAAAACCCGCACCAGCAGGGCGCATTTCACGGACGTCTCGATCAGGTTTTTGAGCAGTTGTCGGGCAAGGCTGTTTCCTACAATAACATTCTTGACCTCGATGCGGGTCTGGGCCTCATTGCAGAATTCGATGAGCCGGCTCTGGCTATTCTCAAACATAACAACGCTTGCGGACTGGCTTGCAGGCCCACCATGGCCGAAGCTTATCAGGCTGCTCTGGCCTGCGATCCGCTTTCTGCTTTTGGCGGTGTGCTGGTGGCCAACCGTTCCATCGATGCCGATGCTGCGCAGGCAATGCACGAATTATTCTTTGAAGTGCTTGCTGCTCCAGACTTTAGCGAAAATGCGCTGTCGATTCTGAAGCAAAAGAAAAATCGGATAATTTTGCAATATCGGGCCGCTGTTTTTCCCACTAAGGTGTACAGGTCAGCATTGAACGGACTGCTTGAGCAGGACCGCGATAATCGCAGCGCATCCGCAGCGCAGTTCAATGTTGTGACACAAAAAGCACCTGACGAAAGAGAAACCAGCGACTTGGTGTTTGCAGCAAAAGCCGTTAAGCATGCTCGCTCCAACGCCATCGTGCTGGCCCGTGATGGTCAGCTTCTGGGCTCCGGAGCCGGACATACTTCGCGTGTGGATGCCTTACGTCATGCCATAAGCAAGGCAGTCGAAAACGGATTCGAACTCCATGGAGCTGTATTAGCCTCCGATGCCTTCTTTCCGTTTTCCGATTCCATTGAACTGGCAGCACAATATGGCATCAGCGCTGTTGTGCAGCCTGGGGGCTCGCTACGCGATCAGGACTCGATCGACGCGTGCAACCAGAATGGAATCAGTATGGTATTTACCGGGCTGAGGCATTTTAAACATTGAAAAAACGCGAGTAACATATGGGACTGTTTTCCTTCTTAAACAAAGAAATAGCTATCGACCTTGGCACAGCCAATACCATCATCATATACAATGATAAGGTGGTAGTCGACGAGCCTTCGATTGTAGCTATTGAGCGCAACACGAACAAAATTATTGCCGTCGGAAAAAAAGCCATGATGATGCATGGCAAAACGCACGAAAACATCAAGACTATCCGACCACTTCGCGATGGTGTGATTGCTGATTTTCAGGCAGCTGAGCACATGATTCGTGAAATGATCAAAATGATTGGTATTAAAAACCGCTTTTTCCCTCCGGCCCTGAAAATGGTAATTTGTATTCCGAGCGGTATCACCGAGGTGGAAGAGCGCGCCGTGAAGGACTCTGCAGAGCAGGCCGGAGCAAAAGAGGTGCGTCTCATTCACGAGCCCATGGCTGCCGCAATAGGCATCGGTATCGATGTTCTCGAACCTACGGGTAATATGATCATCGATATTGGAGGAGGCACCAGCGAAATTGCCGTTATTGCATTGGGCGGTATCGTGAACAATAAGTCCATCCGCATTGCAGGCGACGATTTTAATGCAGATATTGAGGAATACATGCGCAAGCAGCACAACATCAACATTGGAGAGCGCACCGCCGAGCGCATCAAAATCGAAGTTGGATCGGCGCTTCCCCATCTCGATAATCCGCCGGACGAATTTCCGGTGCATGGCCGCGATATGCTCACAGGTATTCCAAAAGAAATCATGGTCAATTACAGCGAAATCTCCCATTGCCTCGACAAAAGCATCTCGAAGATTGAAGCTGCCGTGCTTAATGCACTCGAAATGACCCCGCCGGAACTTTCGGCAGACATTTTCCGCACAGGTATCTATCTCGCCGGCGGCGGGTCGCTGCTGAGAGGACTTGACAAACGCCTGTCGCAAAAAACAAAGCTGCCCGTGCATGTGGCCGAAGACCCTCTGCGTGCAGTGGCCCGTGGCACAGGCATTGCGCTAAAGAATTTCGATAAGTTCCCCTTCCTGATCAAATAGTTTCAATCGAAACCTGAATAAGGGGCCATGATCAACATCCTCCGCTTTTTGCAGCGTCACAACTTTTTTTTGTTGTTTGTGCTGCTCGAGGTTGTTGCGTTGATTTTGCTCACACGCAGCCATAGCTATCAGCGTGCAGCACTAAACACCGTGAACAGCGGTTTAGTCGGTAAAATTTATGAAGTCAGGTCAGACCTCAGCAACTATCTTTCTTTACGCGATGCTAACCGGAAATTGTTGCAGCAAAACGCAGCCTTGCTTTCGGAACTTACTCTATTAAAAACCAATGCCCCATTACCACCTCTGCGCGATACCACTTTGGTTTTTGATTTCATTCCGGCCAGAGTTATTAGCAATACGGTGCACCTGAGAAACAATATTTTCATCATCGACAAGGGTTTCAGGGACGGAGTACGTAAGGATATGGGTGTCATTGCCCCGGAAGGTGCTGCCGGCATTGTTATCGGTGTTTCGGAAAATTATGCCAGCGTGATGTCGCTGCTGCATAAATTTGGCTCGATCAGCGTGCGGTTCAAAAACAACGATCAGCTGGCCATACTGCAATGGAACGGCGGAAGCTATCAATATGGCGATGTTGTGGATATCCCCACACACATCGAGATGCATCCCGGCGACACCTTGCTCACCAGCGGACATAGCCTTGTGTTTCCTGCCGGCGTAATGGTAGGCACTATCGATGAGCTTACCCAGTCGGTTACAGGTAGCCTTAACTCGGCACGAATCCGTTATGCCGTTGATTTTAATAAGCTTAAGGATGTTTACGTTATTAAAAACAACCACCGCAACGAGATCGATATGCTTACCAAAGTGAAAACGCATGACTGATCTGCTGAAAAACATTCTTCGGTTTGCCGGATTGGTACTCCTGCAGGTTTGGGTGCTCAACAATATGCGTATTGGCAGCTATGTCAACCCGTTCATTTACCCCTTATTTATCATGATGTTGCCGGCCGGTATTCCCGGCTGGGCACTTTTATTGCTTGGATTCTTCACCGGAACCGTGATCGACCTTTTTATGTCCACTTTGGGCTTGCATGCCGCCGCCACTGTGTTTGCTGCATTTGCCCGGCCTACACTGCTGAATATGGCAGCCGGCACCATTGAGCCTGATTTGCAACTTACACCTTCGGCACACAGCCTGGGTATTCGGGCATGGACCGGATACGTTTTTACCATGTTGCTGATGCACCACAGTGCCCTTTTTATCCTGGAGTCGTTCAGCTTTTCAGGTTTATTTTACACCCTGCTGCGCATCATCCTGAGCCTGATTTTTTCGGGTCTGGTAATTATGATGCTTAGCCTGTTTTTCTCGCCGGCACGGCAAAAATGATTAGTAAGCGCAGCCAATGACCGGAAAACCCTGATAACAGTTTTTAATTAATTTTGCCGTTGTCAGTTCAATCGAAAATCCTTTTTCAAATGAAAATCAGAATATTCCTTCTAATGCTTGCCGGCATGATGGTGTTTGCCTGCAATCCCGGAAAAAAGAAACCTCAGCGCTTTGATGTCATCGTGAGCATTTCCAACTTCGACGACGGGCTAATCCGACTGCAACGCCGGCTCGATGATAAATGGGTAACCCTTGACTCGGCCCGTGTTGTTCAGGGAGTGGTTAAATTTAAGGGCGAGCTTGTCGCCCCCGAAATGTTCTACATTAGTCTCGACGGTATAAGGGGCCGGGTACCCTTTTTTGCCGAGCCTGCCGAGATCAGCATCAGCCTGAATGCCGTTGATTTAAGCGATGCCAGCATAACAGGCTCGGCAACGCATGACAGATATCTGGCCTTTAACGAAGAATTCGAGAATTTTAGTGAAGAGCTTTATCAGCATTATCAGGCTTTTCGTGCCGCTGAAGAAGCAGGTGATACGGCAGCCATTTCGGATGCTAACCGAAAGTATTCCCAAACCGAAGCTGCTCAGAAAAAATTTATGGTGGACTATCTGCGCAAAAACAATGCGGACATCGTTTCGCACTTTATTCTCTATCAGAATGCCTATCAGTTTGAACTCGATGATCTCGAGAGTCTTGTGGTTAACTTTGAGCCTGAGCCCGGTTCGGTTTACCTCGATGCGCTGATGGACCGTGTGCTGGTGCTCAGGAGCGTTGCTGTAGGTATGCCTTTCAAGGATTTTAGTCAGGCCGATCCCAACGACAGCTTGATTGCGCTGTCATCGGTGGCCGGAAAGGGATTGCTGTTGGTTGATTTTTGGGCCTCGTGGTGTGGACCCTGCCGCGCAGAAAATCCAAACATCGTGGCAATTTACAACGATTTTCACACCAAGGGGTTCGATGTGTTTGGGGTTTCGCTCGATACAGATAAGGGCAAATGGTTGGAAGCCATTGAAAAAGATCAGCTCACGTGGACACATGTTTCCGACCTCAAAGGCTGGGCCAACGAAGCCGGAAAGCTTTACGGAGTTCAGGCGATTCCGCACAGCCTGCTCATCGACCGCAACGGCATTATCATTGCTAAAAACCTTAGAAGCGATGAGCTAAGAATGAAAGTGGAAGAATATTTGAAATAGACTTAATTGGCTCACGAAATGGTAAACAGGCTGCAGCTTAACTCTGCGGCCTGTTTGCTTACATGAGCTTTTGGTAAAACTGCCACCAGCGGTCAGGCAGCTCGTCCCGCATAGCCTGCTGATAATCAGCCTCGGAGCATGGCACATAGTGATGCTTTTCGTATTTGCTTCCCGGCAACCGGCCCATGCTAAGATCGATCCACCAGCGGCCCGATTTTTTGCTTCTCAGAAAGACAAGCTCTTCCGACTGTCCGTCAATCTTTACCAGATAGCGCGTGAACCCTTCGGTGTGCTGTCCGGGCAGCTCGCTGAAGCGATGGGCTACGCCATCGATAAAGTACCATATCATTTGGGCTACAAGGTCGGCGCTCACGCCACGGGAATCGTGCATGGGGTTGAGCTCGAAAAAACCTATTGCACTCAGCTTGTCGCTCATGCCGGCATAGCGGGCGATGCGACAGGCTTCTTCGCCGGCAAAACCATTGGGTATGGCCTTCCCGTTGCCGGGAGCATCAGCTGCCCTCACAGCCGTGAGATCGAAACTGACCATATCTGCATTTCGAAGCACCGGCTCCGACTCTTCGATGGCCGCACGCATATTGCCGAGGCGGTAGGTGTCGAACAGCAGATTCGACATCAGATCAAGACTTTGCTGATCAATGAGGTAGCTCTGATATCCAATATTGGTGTAGTTGAAGAGGAAATTTGGCTGCGACATGATAATGTGCGACAGCCATGAATGACTGCTTAGGCTGCTGTTTTCGGTGCCAAGGTCAAAAATCGGATCAATGGCGGTGATGTTAACCAGTTTTGACAACTGCTGGTAAGCCTGATAGATAGCCCAGCTGAGGTCCTGGCTTCCTCCTATAACCACCGGTATAATGTTCTGTCTCAACAACTCCGCTACCACCTGACTGAGCGCGAAATAGGTGTCATCTATTGAGAAACCTGCCCTGATGTTGCCCAGATCAGCAATACCCAGCGTGGACCAGTGTCCGAAAAGACCATAAAGCGACGACCTTACCGCATCAGGGGCAAGGCTGCAACCCTCATTATCTTCCGAGCCTCTTTCTTCTTTCACCCCAATCAGGGCAATCTTAACCTGCTCGAGCGATGGCAGCGTTTCGTTGTGCAGCAGCATGGTCTGTCCCAGAGCCTTATGACCCGGCCAGATTTTCGTCCTGAACAAGCTGTAATCCACAGGTTCGATGAAGATATTGAAGTCCATCAGGGTTAAGGGATTATGTGGCTAATGCTATGAGTGATAAAGTTTTAGCTTTTTTTCCGTACAAAGCGCTTCTTGGGGGTATTTTCAGGGTCAGCAATGATGCTGCGGCAATCCTGCAGGCTGAGGGCTTTGGGATCAGTGCCTTTGGGAATTTTAAAATTCTTGCCCTTGAAAGTGATATATGGCCCGAACCTGCCATTAAGGATGCGTAATTCGGGTTCTTCGGCAAAAGCCTTGATTACAGCCTCTTCTTTTTTCTGACGCTTTTCTGTAATCAGCTCGATGGCCCTGTCGATGCTTACCGAAGCAGGGTCATCGGTTTTGGCGAGGCTGTAGAACTGGCCATCATGTCGCACATAAGGGCCAAAGCGGCCCACCGAAACCACTACTTCCTTGTCTTCAAAATCACCGATATAGCGCGGAAAATCAAATAGTTTGAGGGCCTCGGCCAGGGTGATGGTTTCCATGCTCTGGTCTTTGCGTATGCCGGCAAAGCGAGGCTTTTCTTCCGATTCGGTATCACCGATCTGAATCATCGGGCCAAAGCGCCCAACTTTTACGAAAACATTTTTTCCCGAAACAGGATCTACACCTAAAAGGCGCTCTCCCGAGAACTTTCCGGCATTGGCAGAGGTGTTCGACACATTTTGATGAAACGGTTTATAAAAGTCGCCGATCATCTTGTTCCACTTTTTCTTGCCAAGGGCTATTTCGTCAAACTCCTTCTCTACATTGGCCGTAAACTGATAATCGATAATGCTTTCGAAGTATTCCATCAGGAACCTGTTGACCAGCGTGCCTATGTCGGTCGGGAATAACTTGCCCTTTTCCTGTCCGACCAGCTCGGTGAGGGTTTTTTCTTTCAGTTTGCTTCCCTGAAGGATGATTTGCCGGTAGGGTCTTTTTTCGCCGGGCCGGTCTTCCTTTTTTACATATTCGCGTTTTTGAATAGTGGAGATGGTGGGCGCGTAAGTCGATGGACGACCAATGCCAAGCTCTTCGAGTTTCTTTACAAGGCTGGCTTCGTTATACCGTGCAGGCTG
Organism: Bacteroidales bacterium; assembly: GCA_035325985.1. Lineage (GTDB taxonomy): Bacteria > Bacteroidota > Bacteroidia > Bacteroidales > F082 > JALNZU01. The sequence continues at coordinate 19,858 of DAOKYW010000009.1, read as the reverse complement.
GCGTGTAAAACGCTGATTTGCTGTTATGTGAACCGGTACCAGCTGTTGTCCCTTTTTAAGAGGAGGTAAAATTCCTGCTGCCGATTCTTGCCCGTCGTCATCAGCACTTTCGAGATAGAGCTTCAAAAACCCATCAAACAGCACAACCTCGCCCGTAGCCACAAAGTGCCTGGGGCTGGTGCTGATGTTGATCGTTACTACAGTTCGTTCCAGCCTGGCATCAGCCATCTGCGAGGCAACGGTTCGTTTCCAGATCAGGTCATAAAGTCGTTTTTCGTCTGCCGAACCGTTTATTGATTGGTTTTGCATATAGGTAGGTCTGATGGCTTCGTGAGCCTCCTGCGCACCTTTGGTTTTTGTGGCGTATCGACGGGTTTTAAGGTATTCCTGGCCGTAATTTTCGGTGATTACTTTGGCGGCCATATTCAAAGCGAGATCCGAAAGGTTTACCGAGTCGGTACGCATATAGGTTATTTTTCCCGATTCGTAAAGCGATTGCGCAACGCGCATGGTGTTGGCCACCGAAAAACCGAGCTTACGGCTGGCTTCCTGCTGCAGTGTGGAGGTAGTGAATGGAGGCGCCGGCGATTTCTTCGAGGGCTTTTTTTCGACATCGGCAATGTGGTAAGCAGCCCCAATAAGCTGGTTGAGGAATGTCACAGCCTCTTCTTCGGTATCAAAACGATCCGGCAATTCAGCCTCCAGTGTGTGTTGCTGACCATCGGCCATAGTAGCTGTAAACTGAGCCGTAATCCTGAAGAAAGAACTGGTCGTGAATTGTTTGATCTCCTCCTCTCGTTCAACAATCAACCTCACAGCCACCGACTGTACCCTGCCGGCCGAGAGCGAAGGCTTGACTTTTTTCCACAACAGGGGCGAAAGCTCATAGCCTACCAAGCGGTCGAGTACCCTGCGGGCCTGCTGCGCTGCCACAAGGTTCAGGTTGATATCACGCGGTGTTTCGATGGCTTTGAGAATGGCGTCCTTTGTTATCTCGTGAAAAACAATACGCTTTGTCTTTTCCTGTTTCAACCCAAGCGCCTTGAAAAGGTGGTACGAAATGGCTTCTCCCTCACGGTCTTCATCCGATGCAAGCCAAACCATTTCGGCCTCGCGGGCGGCCTTGCGCAATTCGGTTACAAGCTTGTTTTTGTCGGGTGCAATCTCATATTGTGGCTCAAACCCATTGTTGATGTCAACGCTCAATTGAGTCTTATTCAGGTCCATCACATGGCCATAGCTCGACATCACCTTGTAATCCTTGCCAAGATATCCTTCGATGGTTTTGGCCTTGGCAGGCGATTCTACAATAACTAAATTCTTGGGCATAGGTTGAAATCAGGGGATAAATCGGGGGCAAAAGTATATTTTTTCGATGAGTATAAAATTTCGGCAGGCATGCTATGGCAAGCTGCAATGGTTAAAGAATGATAGCAAAGGCTGACTTCATGCCCTTTACAAATCAGTCAACCGAAAAAAAAGCCGCGGCTATGCGGCGTTTTTCTGTAGCCCCACCAGGACTCGAACCTGGATTTAAAGTTTAGGAAACTTCCGTTCTATCCCTTGAACTATGGGGCCATTGGGTGTGCAAAGGTAAGCAAATTTGCAAACAGCTTCAAAACTGCTCAGGCAAACAGCCTTACAGCAATGAGCTGTTCGAGTTTTAGGGTGTCGGCGGCAAAGCGGCGAATGCCTTCGGCCAGTTTTTCGGTGGCCATGGCGTCCTCGTTGAGCAGCCAACGGAAGGTCTTTTCGTCGGCTTCAAGGGGTTCTATCTGCAAGGCTTTGGCCTTATCGATGCTCAGTTGAGCCTCGAGGTGAATGTGCATTTGCTGGAGTTCGGCCAGCAGCGAAGGGGCAATGGTAAGCAGGTCGCAGCCTGCAAGGGCAATAATCTCGTCGCTGTTGCGGAAGCTTGCGCCCATTACTTCAGTCTTGTAGCCAAAGTGTTTAAAATAGTTGAATATTTCGGTTACGGATATCACCCCGGGATCTTCGCTGGCAGGTATATGGTCCACTTTACGCTGGGCCTTATGCCAATCCAAAATGCGACCCACAAAGGGCGAAATGAGCTGCACACCGGCCTGGGCACAGGCTATAGCCTGAATTTTGGAAAACAACAGGGTAAGGTTCGTGCGTATGCCTTCTTTCTCAAGCACTTCGGCAGCTTTGATGCCTTCCCAGGTGGAGGCAATCTTGATGAGTATCCTTTCGCGACCAATGCCGGCACTTTCATAAAGCCCGATAAGTTGCCGGGCTTTGTTTATGGTTGCCTGCGTGTCGAACGACAGTCTTGCATCCACCTCGGTCGAAACCCGGCCGGGCACTATTTTCAGTATCTCCAACCCGAAATTTACGGCCAGCTTATCCAGGCATGCCGACATGCGTTCCGATGGTCCGAACCTGCCATTTCGCGCATAGGCAATGGCTTCGTCGAGCAAATGGGCATAACGGCTGTCGGATGCCGACTGCAGGATGAGCGAAGGGTTGGTGGTTGCGTCTTCCGGCTTGTAGTGATGCATGCTTTCGAAGTCGCCGGTGTCGGCCACCACACGGGTGTATCTTCTGAGTTGTTCGAGGGCGTTTTCCATGTGCTGAATATTTATTATTTGACTTCGCTGCCCGGATGAAAGTCCTCGGTTGGCGAAACAAAGCAGAGTTTTCCTTCGTGGTTTTCGGCCATCAGTATCATGCCCTGCGACATGATGCCGCGTATCTCGCGCGGGGCAAGGTTGACCAGCATGACCACCTTTTTTCCGATGATATCTTCGGGCTTGTAGTGTTCGGCAATACCGCTGACAATGGTACGGCGGTCGATGCCTGTGTTCACGGTGAGTTTGAGCAGTTTTTTGGCTTTATTCACCGCTTCGGCAGCTTCGATGATGGCTGTGCGGATGTCCATACGGGCAAATTCGTCGTAGCTGATCAGGTCTTTTTGAGCCTTTACTGCCGGACTGGTCTGCGTTTCGTTGGCGCGGCGTGTTTCGAGCAGCTTGTTAACCTGCGCCTCGATGGCTGCATCTTCAATTTTTTCGAACAGATAGCCCGGCTCGCCCAGCTGATGTCCGGCCGGAAGCAGATCGTCGCGCTGAGCATCCTGCCATGTGTTTAATTTCAGCCTGATCATGTCCGATAGCTTTGCTGAACTAAAGGGCAGGAAAGGCTCGCCAAGCAGCATAAGGCGGGCTACCACCTGCAAGGATACATACAGGATGGTCTTAACCCTTTCGGGATCAGTTTTAAAAAGTTTCCACGGCTCGTTTTCGGTCAGGTATTTATTGCCGGCTCTCGAAAGGTTCATCAGCTCGGCCAGCGCTTCACGGAAACGATAGTTTTCGATGCTTTGTCCGATGCGTTCGGCAAACATTTTCATCGATTCCAGCAGCTCTTTGTCCGCTTCGTTGAAGGCGCCGGGCTGCGGTACCACCCCGCCGAAATATTTCTGGGTGAGCACCAGCGTGCGATTTACAAAGTTCCCGTAAATGGCCAGCAGCTCGCTGTTGTTGCGGGCCTGAAAGTCTTTCCAGGTAAAGTCGCTGTCCTTGGTTTCGGGGGCATTTGCAGTGAGCACATAGCGCAGCACATCCTGCTTGCCGGGAAAGTCATGCAGGTACTCGTGGAGCCATACGGCCCAGTTGCGCGAGGTGGATATCTTATCGTTTTCGAGATTCAGAAACTCGTTTGCGGGCACATTGTCCGGTAATATGTAGCTGCCTTCGCTGTGCAGCATAAAGGGAAAGATGATGCAATGAAACACGATATTGTCCTTGCCTATAAAATGCACCAGCTTGGTATCATGACTTTTCCACCAGGGTTCCCAGTCAACATTTTTTGTTTCGGCCCATTCGCGGGTGGCCGAAATGTAGCCGATGGGTGCATCGAACCATACATAGAGCACCTTTCCCTCGGTGCCTTCCAGAGGTACTTTTACACCCCAGTCGAGGTCACGGGTTACAGCTCTGGGCTGCAATCCCTGATCGATCCAGCTCTTGCACTGCCCGTAAACATTGGTCTTCCAGTCGTCTTTATGGCCTTCCAGTATCCATTCCCGCAGCCATGGTTCTGCTTGATCCAGAGGCAGATACCAATGTTTTGTTTCGCGCAGCACCGGAGCATTGCCGCTCAATGCCGAACGCGGGTTGATGAGGTCGAGAGGGCTTAGCGAGGTGCCACAGCGCTCGCACTGGTCGCCATAAGCTTTTTCGAAACTGCAGTGCGGGCAGGTGCCGGTGATGTAGCGATCGGCCAGAAACTGCCGCGCTTCTTCGTCAAAATATTGCTGCGACGACTGTTCGATAAAAATGCCTTTTTCGTAAAGCTTGCTGAAGAATTCGGACGCCGTCTGGTGATGTATTGGTGCTGAGGTGCGCGAATAAACATCGAACGAAATGCCGAATGCCTCGAACGATTCCTTGATCATCCGATGGTATTTGTCAACCACTTCCTGTGGATGAACACCCTGCTGACGGGCTTTGATGGTGATGGGAACGCCATGCTCATCGCTGCCGCCGATAAACAGCACATCTTTGCCCATGAGCCTGAGATAACGTACGTATATATCGGCCGGCACATAAACTCCGGCCAGATGTCCGATATGGATAGGGCCATTGGCATAAGGCAGGGCCGAGGTGACGGTATAGCGCCCGAATTGCTTACTTTTGGTTTCCATTCAACGATGAATGAGGTTATGGTAAATTTTGTGCAAAGGTAGAGATTAGCACCGAATGCGAATACCGCCACCACTTCAATCGGGCGACCTGATCGCCCTGGCATCACCCGCAAGAGCTGTCGGTCCGGATGAGGTGGAATATTTTGTCCGTTATGCCCGTGAGCATGGATGGAGAGTGAGGATTGACGAGGTATGCTTTGCCAGGCACAATCAGTTTGGCGGCCCCGATCCGTTGCGTGCCGGCCATATGCAGACGCTGCTCGACGACCCGGAAGTGAAGGCGATATTTTGTTGCCGCGGCGGCTATGGCAGCCTGCGCATCGTGGACAGCATCAGTTTCGAACGATTTTTGGCAAACCCCAAATGGCTGGTGGGATTTTCGGATATCACAGTGTTTCACGCTCACCTTCAGGCTCATGGCGTAGGCAGCCTGCATGCCCCTATGCCTTTTAATTTTGGTGCAAATGACAAAGCACTTTTTCATCTTGTCGCACAATTCCTCGAAGGTCAACCTGTACATACTAACCTGCCACCTCACGAATACAATATCCCTGGCAGTGCCACAGGAGTGCTTACCGGAGGCAACCTTTCCATGCTCTATGCCCTGAAAGGCTCGCCATCGCTGCCCAATATGAAAGACATGATTTTGTTTTTAGAAGATGTGGACGAATACCTGTACCATATCGACCGTATGATGCTCAGTCTGAAACGGGCAGGAGTTTTTGGGTCGCTGGCCGGCCTCATTGTTGGTGCTTTCACACAGATGAAGGATAACACCATCCCTTTTGGCCAAACTGCTGAACAAATTATTTCAGCGCACACCAAAGAATTTGGTTTTCCGGTATGTTTCGGTTTTCCGGCCGGACATATTGACAATCAGCAGCCATTGCTCTTAGGCGGCAAAATACAGATACAAGTGCGCAATGACGGGGCCTCTTTGGTTTACACCTAAAAAATACGCGCCCGCTTTTTTGTTATCTTTGTAATAGGCATTAGCTTTACAATGCCAATTAATCAAAACAGGTTATCATTAATCAAGCTTATGGCCGAGCACAACGACCTCGGGAAAACCGGTGAAGAAATGGCCCTGAAACACCTCAGGTCATTGAATTATGAAATTCTTGAAACCAACTGGAGGTTCGGCCGCGATGAAGTTGACATCATTGCCCGCGATAAAGATACACTGGTTATTGTGGAGGTAAAAACCAGAGCAACAAGCTGGTTTGGCGAGCCCGAATTTGCCGTGAACAAGTCCAAGCAGCGTACACTCGTCAGGGCGGCCGAAGCATATATATTGAAGAACAACATCAATATGGATACCCGGTTCGATATCATATCGGTAATTATCAGCCCGCAGGGAAAATCAGTGCATCATATCGAGGACGCCTTTTACCCGACTTTATAATCTCCAATAAGTAATCACATTTTGCCAAAAACACGTTTAACATGACACAAACCATCCTCGGTTCCGGAGGCGCAATCGGTACTTCGTTGGCCATGTACCTTGCTCACTATACCTCAAACATCAGATTGGTGAGCCGCAATCCCCGAAAAGTAAATGACAGTGATACGCTTTTTAAGGCCGACCTGACAAATGCCGATGATGTCAGACGGGCTGTTGAAGGCAGCAGTATTTGCTATCTCACGGTTGGCATACGGTACAACACTAAGCAATGGCAGCGACAATGGCCGGTGATCATTCGCAACGTTGCCGAGGCTTGCATCATGCACCATTGTAAGCTGGTATTTTTCGACAATGTTTATGCCCTCGACCCTGACCACTACGGGCAAATTACGGAAGATACACCAATCAGGCCGGCCAGCAAAAAGGGTGAAGTAAGGGCTTTTGTTGATCTTTACCTGCATGGTTTAATGGAAAAGCAAAGCCTTGTAGCGATGATTGTCCGATCGCCTGATTTCTTTGGACCGATGAAGCAATCGAGCATGCTGATGACCATGGTGTACGACAACCTGATGAAAGGCAAGCCCGCTCAGTGGCTCTGTGATGCCGGAGTGCCTCATAATATGGGCTATGTGCCTGAGCTTGCCAAAGCAACAGCTCTGCTCGGCAACACGCCTGATGCTTACCATCAGATATGGAATCTGCCGACCCATAGCCAGTGCCCTACCGGACAACAGTGGATTGAAATGATAGCAGGTTTGTTGGATAAACCCGCAAAAGTCAGTGTGCTATCAACCCGAATGATGCGCCTGCTGGGCACTTTTGTTCCCATACTGAAGGAGCTTTACGATGTGCGTGCTCAGTTCGAAAGGCCTTACTTTTTCGATAGCAGTAAGTTTGAGAAACGATTTGATTTTCAGCCCATCACACACCTTGAAGCCTTGAAGCAAACCATCGAAACACTCAACCAACCACTGCATTGACGAAATATTACTGCGCTCTTAAGGCCTGATATGTATGAGAAGGGTTCTGTTCTGTGTGCTGATTTTGATGCTGATTTTTTCGTGCAGCAAGGAAACCCATCCTCCCGACCATGTTGTGCGCGGTGCCGATATGTCGTTTTTGCCCGAGCTCAGGACGTCGGGCTATGTGCTTAAAGATACCGAAGGCAAAGCCGAAGACCCGTTGCTTACGCTCAAAAAGGCCGGAGTGAACACCATCCGCCTGAGAATCTGGCACCGTGCCAACCATCCGGTTTCATCGCCGGCTGTGGTGGCATCCATGGCAAGCCAGTGCCGAAAAGCCGGGTTCAGGGTGATGATCAGTATGCACTATTCGGATACCTGGGCCGATCCGGGCAGCCAATTAAAGCCCGCTGCATGGCAAAATCTGGGATTTGATGCGCTCCGCGACAGCGTGTACGACTTCACCTATCGTATTACGAAAGCCATCAAGCCCGATTACATCCAGATCGGAAACGAAATCAACGGTGGTCTGCTCTGGCCCGACGGATCGATTTCGAATGCCGGTGCTTTCCGGCAACTCCTGCAAGCCGGGATTCAGGCAGCCAGAAGTGCTCATCCCCAAACCAAAATAGTGCTTCACTATGCCGGAATCCAGGGTGCGGAAGCCTTTTTTTCTTCGCTTGGCCAGATGGACTACGATGTGGCCGGACTGAGTTACTATCCCTACTGGCATGGAACTGACCTTGCGGCTGTGCAACAAACCCTTATCAACCTAAGGAACAACACCGGACGCGAAACCATGATCGTTGAGCTGGCCTACCCGTTCAGCCTGGCATGGAACGATCAGACGCACAATGTGATTGGCCGGCCTGATCAGCTCTTGCCGGGCTATCCTGCCTCATCCGCCGGGCAGCGTGACTTCGTGTGCAGGATGAGGCAGCTGGTAAACGATGCCGGCGCATCAGGTTTTTGTTATTGGGGCGCTGAATGGGTGAGCTACAAGGGACCAACGGCCACCGATGGTTCGAGCTGGGAAAATCAGGCCTTGTGGGACTTCAGCGGAAATGCCCTGCCCGCACTCCAATGTTTTGGATTAAAAAATTAATTGCAGCCAAAGCCTTCATGCCCAATCACTACTGGTTAAATCAGGCCATGAGGTCCTTATGCCATTGCCCCGCCCAAATACAGCGCGATCAGCTTATTTACCAATGTTGATCTGCGCCGGCACCGAAAGATGACCTTGCACCATTTTCCACTGACCCTCAGGATTCTTGGCCAGAATACCAGTGAATCGTACACCGTTTAAGGTCATGGCCTTGTCCTGATAAAGGAAGCTATAGTTCATGCGCTGCGAGAACCAGGCCATGCTGCCATTGTCGTTGAGTCTGATAAATTGGTCGCTGACGGCGATATAGGTGTCGGATAACAGACCAAACTGCTTTCGGTAGGCATTCCGGATGCTGTGCCAGCCCATCAGACGCTCGTCGCTGTCGGTGCCCAGCAGCATGGCACTGTCGCCACTTTCCCATATGTTTTCAATGGTGTGAAAATCCTGATTCTCGATGGCAATCATGTATTTTTCAAGAATATTCTCCACCTTCTCCCGTTCCAGATTCAGGTTGGGTTGGCTAATATGTTCGTTACCGGAATTGCGGCTGCACGACAGGGCAACGCAAACGACGGTAAACAACAGAAGTATAAACAGTTTTCTCATAATCACACGGTTTTAGCTTTAAGCGCTTAAGATACAAAATTTTAGCCCTGACTATCAAGTCGGCAAGCTTATTTAGAATCATTCTACCAAAACACATACTGATAAGTTTGTTAAATAAAACTGACTGTTATTCAAACATTTTGGGATTTTTAGCTTTCCTATTTGCAAATTCTTCCGTAAAATTGCAACTTCAAACCAGTAAGTTGAAAAGCCTCCTGTGCACGATGAAAGTAATTGATTTTAAGCGTTTTGGAATTTATTTGCTTGTAACCTTTGCTTCAGTTGTAAGTTTAAGTCAGCGCGTTTATGCAGGTGGCGGCAATAGCGAGGAAGGTTTTAATGCCGGCGAGATGATTGTTTCGCACATCGTGGATGCCTACGAATGGCACATCCTGTCCATCGGGCACACCCATGTCAGCATACCGTTGCCCGTTATTCTATACGACGAAGGCCAATGGCATGTTTTCAGCAGTGCAAAATTTCATCACGGCACCGAGAGCTACAAAGGATACGAGCTGGCCACCGAAGGCGCTTTGAAAGGAAAGATTGTGCGTAAGGCTGCCGATGGTTCCTATATCCGGCCGTACGACTTTTCCATCACCAAAAATGTGCTGGGGCTTTTCATTGCATCAGCGCTGGTGATCTTAACCTTTCTTTACGTAGCACGCATGTACCGCCGCACAAGGCGCCATGCTCCGCGAGGTTTTCAGGCCATTCTCGAGCCGCTCATCATTTTTATCCGCGACGAAGTGATCAAATCCTCCATAGGCGAAAAATATTACGAGCGTTTTGCGCCCTATTTGCTCACGCTCTTTTTCTTTATCTTTTTCAACAACCTGATGGGTCTCATTCCCATTTTCCCCTTTGGAGCCAACCTCACGGGCAACCTTGCCGTAACGGGTATCCTTGCGCTTTTCACTTTCATGACCATTGTCATCCGTGCCAACAAGAACTACTGGGCGCATATTTTTAATACGCCCGGCGTGCCATGGTGGCTCAAGTTTCCGTTACCGCTCATGCCCATCATCGAGCTGGTGGGAATGTTCATTAAGCCTTTTGTACTGATGGTGCGTCTTTTTGCCAACATTACTGCCGGACATATCATCATTCTTGGCTTCATCAGCCTTATCTTTGTTTTTGGCCAAAGCAATGTATTCGCCGGCTTAGGTATTTCAGTTCTCTCGGTGGCGCTGGCCATTTTTATGAATTTTGTGGAACTATTGGTGGCTTTCATCCAGGCCTTTGTTTTCACTCTGCTTTCGGCCATGTACATTGGCTCGGCTGTGGAAGAACATCACCACGAAGAACATGCCCATGCATCAGAACATCATTAATGCAACTTTTATAACCCTAAATACCTATTTAACATGCAGTTATTAAGCATTTTACTCGAAGCAGCAACGGATCTTGCCCCTATTGCCAAGGCAGCCGCAGCCATTGCAGCCAGCATCGCCGTAATTGGTGCCGGAATGGGCATCAGCCAGATCGGCCGTGGTTCGGTTGAGTCGATTGCCCGCCAGCCCGAAGCAGCAGGCGATATCCGTTCGAGCATGATCGTAACAGCCGCATTCATCGAAGGTGTAGCATTCTTCGCCATCGTAGTGTGTCTGCTTATCGTTTTCATGTAAAAGCCACAAGCATCCGGTCGTCAACGGTTGGTTGAGGCCGGATGCCTATGTTGATCAAACCAAAAAAAATATATCAGCAAACATCAGCCTGAATTATGGAATTAGTAAATCCGGGAATTGGACTAGTGTTTTGGATGCTTCTTGCATTCGGCGTGGTGCTGTTTGTGCTGCGCAAGTTTGCCTGGCCGGCCATCATGCAGGCCCTGAAGGAGCGTGAGCAGCATATTGAAGAAGCCTTACACGCGGCCGACATCGCCAGAGAGGAGATGAGAAAGCTGAAACTCGATAACGAGGAACTGCTTCGTCAGGCCAAGGAAGAGCGTGACCAGATGATGGCCGACGCCAAAAAAGTGCGCGACAAGCTGCTCGATGAAGCCCGTCAGAAAGGCAATGAAGAGGCCGACCGTATTGTGGCATCGGCACGCGAACGAATGGAAAACGAGCGTATGGCTGCCATCACCGAGATGAAGAATCAGATCGCCGAAATATCCATTGAGGTTGCTGAGAAAATACTTCGCGAAAAGATCCAGACGCCCAAAGATCACGAAACGTTTATCGACAAGGTGCTTAAGGAAAAGCAGCACCTTTCGTAATGGCCTAACCAGAATACAAAATGAAATCAGGCATACTGCACAAACGTTACGCCATAGCCCTCTACGACATAGCCGTTGAGCATAATCAGCTTGAAAGAGTGTTCGAGGATGTGAAGCTCATCAACAAGGTGATGGAAGAAAATCACGTTGAGCTAAGGCTCCCGATGATCAATCCTACCATCACACCGGCTAAAAAGCGCCGGATTTTCCGCGAGATATTCGGGCAGCATATTCATGCCGTAACGCTTACCTACTTCGATATCCTTTTCCGGAAGGGCCGCGAAAAAGAAATTCCCGGAATCGCAGCCCGGTTTGCCGATGTTTATCTCGAACACCATAATCAGGTCAGGGCATTCCTTACTACTGCCATGCCGGTGGACGAAACAACCAAGCAGAAGATTGTCGCTTTGGCCAGGCAAAAAACCACTAAAACCATACTCCTCGAAGAGCAGACCGACCCCACGATGATTGGCGGTTTCAAGATCAGACTCGACGACTACCTCTACGATGCCAGCATCGACACCATGCTGAAGCGCCTGAAGGCAAAATTCGAAAAGAACCTGTATGTAAGAGAATTTTAAACATAGCATAAAGCATAACCTATGGGAATTATTAAACCCGCTGAAGTTACCGCAATACTTCGTAAAGAATTATCAGGCTTTGAAACCGCCGCCCAGCTCGAGGAAGTGGGCACCGTGCTACAGGTTGGCGACGGTATCGCGCGTGTTTACGGCATGGGCAATGCCGAGTCAGGCGAATTGGTCACTTTCGAAAAGACCGGCATGATGGGTATCGTGCTCAACCTCGAAGAGGACAATGTGGGCATTGTGCTTCTTGGATCGGGAACCGGACTCAACGAAGGCGACGTGGTGAAGCGTACCGGACGCATTGCCTCCATCCAGGTTGGCGAAGGTATGCTCGGACGCGTCATCAATACCCTGGGTCAACCCATCGACGGTAAAGGCGAGATTAAAGGAACCACCTACGAGATGCCTCTCGAGCGCAAGGCGCCCGGCGTAATCTACCGTCAGCCGGTTAACGAACCCCTGCAAACCGGTATCAAGCCCATCGACGCCATGATTCCCATCGGCCGCGGACAGCGCGAGTTGATCATCGGCGACCGCCAGACCGGAAAGACAGCCATTGCCATAGATACCATCATCAACCAGCGCGAATATTACGAGCGCGGCGAACCTGTTTACTGCATCTATGTAGCTGTTGGACAAAAGGGCAGCACGGTGGCCAACATCCAGAAAACCCTCGAGGACAAAGGCGCCATGCCATATACCGTAATTGTTTCGGCTACTGCTTCCGACCCGGCCGCCATGCAGTTCTATGCGCCCTTTGCAGGCGCAGCCATAGGCGAGTTTTTCCGCGACACAGGCCGCCCGGCACTCGTCATCTACGACGACCTTAGCAAGCAGGCCGTTGCCTACCGCGAAGTGTCGCTGCTGCTGCGGCGCCCACCCGGACGCGAAGCTTATCCCGGCGACGTGTTTTACCTGCACTCGCGACTGCTCGAACGTGCTGCAAAAATCATCAACTCCGACGAGATTGCCCGCAAAATGAACGACCTGCCCGAAAGCATCAGACCAATGGTGAAAGGCGGCGGATCGCTTACGGCACTGCCTGTTATCGAAACCCAGGCCGGCGACGTTTCAGCGTATATCCCCACCAATGTGATCTCCATCACCGACGGACAGATATTCCTCGAAACCAACCTGTTCAATGCCGGTATTCGTCCGGCCATCAATGTGGGTATATCAGTATCGCGTGTGGGCGGTAACGCACAGATCAAATCGATGAAAAAAGTGGCCGGTACGCTCAAGCTCGACCAGGCCCAGTACCGCGAGCTGGAAGCTTTCAGCAAATTCAGCTCCGACCTCGACGCCGCCACCACTGCAGTGCTCGAAAAAGGTAAACGTAATCTCGAGATTCTGAAGCAGCCGCAATACAGCCCCATGAAGGTGGAGCATCAGATTGCCATCATCTTCTGTGGAACAAACAACCTGCTGCGGCGTGTGCCTGCCAACGCCATCAGCGCATTTCAGGATGAGTTTTTGCACTTCCTGGACAACAACCATGCCGATCTGCTAAGCCAGATCAAAGCTGGTAAATACACCGACGAAATTGCAAATACCCTCACCGAGGCCGCAAAAAAAATTGCAGCCCGTTACGAAAAATAATCCCCGCCTATGCCCAGTCTGAAGGAAGTCAGGACGCGCATCGAATCGGTCAACAGTACCAAGCAGATTACCAGTGCCATGAAAATGGTGGCTGCAGCCAAGCTGCGCAAATCGCAGCAGGCCATAGGCACTATGCGCCCTTATGCCACCAAGCTCAGGGAAATGATGCAGCAGATTGTGGCAGGCCTGCCTGCCGGATTTTCACTGCCTCAGGCCGAACAACGCGAAGGCGGCAAAGTGCTTGTGATTCCTGTAACCTCCAATAGGGGGCTGTGCGGCACTTTCAACACCACCGTCATCCGAACTGCGGTCAAACTCATCGCTGAAGAGTTTAGCGCGCAACAGCAACAAAACGAACTCGAGCTGCTTTGCATTGGCCGTAAGGGCGACGAGTTTTTCAAAAGCCGCAAATATCAGGTCTCGGGCACACATAACGCCCTGCTCGATAAGCTAAGCTTCGATGCTGTGGTAAAGCTGGCCGATCAGCTCATGGAAAGCTTCCTGAGTGGTGAATACAACAAAATTGTTTTTGTTTACAGTCAGTTTCGAAGCGCAGGCAGCCAGACCGTGGTGACCGAGCAATTCCTGCCCATACAGCTGCCTGTTGTTGACGAAAGCAAGCAAAAGTCCACGGTTGAATACCTGTTTGAGCCCGATGGAGCACAAATACTGGGTGAACTTGTACCCAAAACACTGCGCACCCAGGTATTTAAGGTGATGCTCGATAGCCTGGCTTCGGAAAACGGCGCCCGCATGATTGCCATGCACAAGGCCACTGATAATGCCACCGAAATGTTGCGCCACCTCAGGCTCAGCTACAACAAGGCCCGACAGGCTGCCATCACCAAGGAAATCCTCGAGATTGTGGCCGGTGCCAACGCCTTACAATAATTTTAACACTAATTTTGATGGTGTACAGAAACCTTGACTTTAGTTAGTTGTTATTGGGTAAACACACAAAATATCATACAGCTATGATTAAGAAAACAGTCGAAACAGCCCTCAACGAACAGGTGAAGCGCGAAGAATTCTCATCGCGTCTCTACCTTGCCATGGCCAGTTGGTGCGAAGCCAACGGCTATCCGGGTGCAGCCTCTTTCCTGTATCGTCAGAGCGACGAAGAACGCATGCACCAGCTCAAAATAGTTCACTATATCAACGACCGTGGCGGATATGCCACCCTGATGCCACTTCCGGCTCCCGAAGTGGGATACCACAACCTGAAAGAAGTATTTGAGCAGGTGATGGAGCATGAGCGCTATATAACCAGCTCCATTAACGATATTTACGAAGTAACCCTCAACGAAAAAGACTATACCACCGGCAATTTCCTGCAGTGGTATATCAACGAACAAATCGAAGAGGAAAGCACCATGTCGAAAATCCTTGACAAAATTAAGCTCGTGGGCGACGATAAAGCCGGAATGTTCCATATCGATAAGGAACTCGAAGCCCTTTCGGCTGCGCCTGTCAGCAGCGGCACTGCGGCCGAATAAAACATTGCACGAAAAAAAATCAATCAACAAGGAGGCTGGCTCATTGGAGGCAGCCTCCAGCGTTTTATGGATTTACACACTGAAGGTTATCCGCCTGTCTTTATAAATTTATGGTTCGACTGCGTTAATAAAATCTTCTTGGGTGAAAGTATAGGTATAGGAATTGCGATTACTTCCTTTTTTCTCTCTGACATAATTATTTAGGTTCATGATATTAAATGGTGAGGAGGAGAAGTGAGTAAATCGTGAAATCCTTTCATTACCGAATATTACAATCACCGAATCAGAAAGAGGTATGATGCCTGTAATGCTACCTGCCATTAGTTCTATTTCTTGCTTAAGCAATTGATTTAAAGCAATATTATAGGTTTGTTCTAAAAACCCATCATTTTTTCGGTTGTAAACCTTTATGGTTAACAAATGGCTTGTATGGTTTAAATAAACATACTCTTCGTATTGGGCTTTATCAATCGTTTTTTTGCAAGAAATCAAACTAATAAGAATTCCAGAAATCAAAACTATCAGATAAGTTGACCTTCGTTTCATTGCTGTAAGAATTATGTATTTTATTTTTCCAGGTATTCCAATTTATCTCTCCATGCAGGGCATCTTCTATTTGACTGATTTTATATAACCCTGTTGCCACACAAAAAGCGCATGGCAACAGGGCAATTGTTTATTCGCAAACCACAGATTCATTGTTGTCTGCCACTGTAATGGTATAATACAAGGTGTATGTGATTGGTTTGTTTTGTTCAAACAGACCAGGGGTGTAATTGTCGTATTTCCGGTAATCAAAAATTTTGTCGCCATATGGGCCAACGCCACTTTGTCTCGAGTAGCTTAAACAACGGTTATTATTGAATTGGATAACAACAATTTGACCAAATTTTATTGTAGGTTCAAAAAATAAAAAAGGAAGAGGGGTTTCTGACGAAATTGTGCTAATTTCAACTGATTGATTGGGTGCTATGCTAAAATTCTAAAAATTAACACTATCCTTATCATACACCTTAATTACAAGGTCGAAGGCCGTCCCGTTTTTATACACATAGGTTACCGTGTACAAAGGATGAATACGCTTTCCGCAGGAATTAGCCAAAACACTAATTCCAATAATCAAAAAGAGCATCCAAATTGTTTTCTGTTGCATTGTTGTAAAGGTTTTTAATGTTATCACGCCATGCGTTCCATGTGAGTTGGCCTATTAGGGCATCTTTTTGTTATTGATGGAAGAAACACGTTGGCCGCGCAAAGTGTCGCGCGGCCAACGTGCATTTTATGGATTTACACACTGATGGTAATCATCCAGTGTAAACTCATAAACATAGTAGCTTCGGTGCTCTTTTTTGTTTACGGAATCCAATCTAAAATTGCTCTCCAACAAGAAATTAAACCTTGAAGTATCAAAAATTGAATACCGGGCAAACCTCCCATCATCAAATTCTATTCTGGCCGAATCACCAAATACAATTAAGATATCACCACTTTTCGCACCGCCGTTCAATTCAATCCATTGTGAAAGCATATTGCCATCAGCCAAATCGAAAACCCGGCTGCTGCCTTGTTGGTATTTCACAATAGAAATGCCCTTGCCGGAACTGTTCACAAATTGATGGTGATGGTACTGTACCTCATCAACGTTTTTCTTACATGCGGACAAACTACTGCAAAATCCAATGAGCAAAAGTGTCCGGAACAAAAGTTTCTGTTGCATTGTTGTGTATATTAATTATTTGATCTCTCCACCCATTCCAACTTGTTTGGCCTATAAGGGCATCCTCGATTTGCCGGATTGGCAAAAAGCCTGTTGCCGTGCGTTAAAACACGCGGCAACAGGGTAAAAAGTTTATGGGCAAACCACCGATTCATTGTAGTCTGCCACTGTAATGGTATAATACAAGGTGTATGTGATTGGTTTGTTTTGTTCAAACAGACCAGGGGTGTAATTGTCATATTTCCGGTAATCAAAAATTTTTGGGCCAAACCCATTACTTAGCCTTTTATAGCTTAAACAACGGTTATTGCTGAATCGAATAACAACAGAATCACCATAATTTGCAGGGTTATAAAACTTAAATGGAACAGCAGCCTCTTCTATAGTAGTGCCGGTCTCAACGGCTTCATTAGGTGCAATTTGAAAATTTTTAAAATTGACACCGTTCCTGTCATATACCTCCAACACAAGATGGTGTGACGTTCCGTTTTTGTAAACGTAAGTTATCGTATGCAGATAATCAACATGCTTTCCGCAGGAGTTAACAAACAAACTAATTCCAATAAGCAAAAAGAGCGTCCAAATTGTTTTCTGTTGCATTGTTGTAAAGGTTTTTAATGTTATCACGCCATGCGTTCCATGTGAGTTGGCCTATAAGGGCATCCTCGATTTGCCTGATGGTGTAGCCGGTTACCTGATCGTATCCTTCAATCCCGTCTATCATATCTTGAACTACTCCTGTGTAATTCCCAAAGTTGTATGTAGGATAATTACCCATGCTATTTGGCGGGTAAACCATACCGGTCAGAACCCATTGCACCCCCCTGGCCCACGATTCGGAAACTTTGAGGTCGCCGGTGCAGCAATTAATCCAGCAATCGCTGTCGTATTGACAATTGTAGGTAGCAGGGTCCATTTTCCAATGGCTGGCATGGGCAATTTCATGAATGGTTGTGCCATAAATTTGCATTGAGGAGTTTTGCGGGTTATAAATTTTTATGGCACTACCCAACCCCAGAAACCTGCATGATGCACAGTGGGTGCCATTGCTGGAGTTTGTTTCATACACCGCCCTTAGTTTGAGTTGTGTGTTCCAGAAGCTGTTTTGAGGAGGCCGTCGCAAACCCTGGATGTTTTGGTAGTAATAATGATGGGTGGCCCGGAAAATAGTGGCCCAGAACTTTTCTTTTCCAGAGCCCATATCTAAACTCCACTGCCCCTTTTTCTTTGGGCCATTGATGTTTGCCGTGCTTAGCCATCCATCACGTATTTCAAAATCGTACCGCTCAAATTGCAGGCTATAATTGGCTTCCCTGTCAAAAGTGCCATTGCAGATATAATAGCCGTTTTCGTTAGTGGTTCCTTTATAGGTTGTAAACCACCTTCTGGCCCTAACTTCGAGGCCTACGATCGGGACAAAGGTATTGAGTGTGTCATCCCAAACCCGCATGGTTCCGGCCGGTGTCCATGGGCCTGATTTGGCCGTCTTATCATCGCCGAGGTTATCAGTAATTCGTAAAGCCTCATAAACAAGTTTTTCAACAGGCACCGGCAATTCCTCTTTCACCTCTTCGCTTGATTCAGGAATAAAAAGTTCTGCCAGTATTTCGAATGCCACATCAGGAAACGCATAGTCAACAGGCACAGAAGTATATTGGTAGGTGGGCTGACCAATCGGCACTTCAGGATCCTGGTAAGTAAGCGAGCCTTCTTCGAGCTCCACATCAAGCGGATATTGATACAGGTATATTGATGTGTCGTTTTTGAGCAACGACAGTTCGTCGTCATCGTATGGGACAAACTTCACATAGTAGTGCGAAGGAGTGATTTCATAAGCACCCTGGCCGTCTAAAAGGTTGTTGAGCGCTTCCTGCATATTTTCGACCGTGTAGGGGTTCTTAAGTTTTTTCTGATAGACGGATTTTGTTTTTGTTTCGTTGCTTTGGGCTGGCCGGACACTTGTGATTTCTTTGTCGCAGCTCTGAAAAATGAACAGCGAAACAATAATAGCAATACAAAATATTTGATTGTTATGGTTTCTTTTCATGGTGATTTGATTTATAAGTGATAATATGGTAGTTTCATAACTGTAAGGCCGCCCCTGAGCAAAGCGGCCCGCCTCAGTCGAACTTATTCTTGCCCAGCCAGAAGATATGCTTAGTGGTGCAAAAGGGCACATATTGCGTACAATACAGCTGTGTAAAAGCGTTTTCATGACAATAGCCTATGGCCTGACCCTGCTGCCCATGCAGCAAACGCTTGCTTTTTGCGGGGGGGGGGGGGGATACTATTCCTATTTGTCATGGTACTTGCTCGTTTGAAGCAGTAAATGTAAAACGGAAAATAAAAAAAGCAAGTGGTAGGCATAGTTTAGATTGGGTCTAAATTAATGTTTGATCCATTTACCCGATTCGTTCAGGCCGGTGGGGGAAGTGAGCTTGTAGAGATAGGTGCCGTTTTGCAACATGGATGTGTTTATCGTATGCTCAGTGCCCTGTAGTGCCTGCTCGAGTACCTGCCTGCCATTCGTATCAAAAAGCATGAGCCTTGCAACAGCATGTTGCACCGCTATGCGAATGTGCATCACATCCCCACCGGGATTGGGATAGACCAAAGATTCGCGTATTTGAAGGTTTGTTGCCCGTTCGGGAAGATTGGTAATTAGCCCATGTTTGTCAAGTTTCAGAATGACGATATCGCGTTTTTGCTCACTTGCATTAAGGTAATCATATCGCGAACCACCTATCAGACATCCTCCGTCGCTCGTGGCCAGTAAATTAGTCATTACATAGCAGGCATCGCCACCATAAAACCGTTCCCATCGCAAATTGAACAAACTGTCGGTTTGATAGACAATAAACCATGTGGGCTGGGATGCAAAATATGGATTTTGAACATTTAGGTTGCGTGTTCCTCCGGCAAAAATGGTATCAGGATGTATGAAGTCAATCCCCCTAAAAGCAGCCTGATGATCAACGGTGTCGCTGACACGCCAGGGTACAAAAAGGCTTCCCGTGGTATCAAAAGGGTCATTTTGCCTCACAAGCCCGAGATTATGCAGGATACTCGTCCCTGACGTTTGTTGATGAACATATTTTGTTAGGTAAATAAAGGTGCTGTTATTAAGCCATTTGACGCTGATATCTCCATAACCATACGTGGGTAAATAATAATATGTTAAGATGTTGAAAGCTGGATCAAGTCTTTCGAAGCGCCATGGAGCCAACCTTAAAGCCCAAAAAGTGCTGTCGTTTAATTTCTTAACATCTCTATAGGTGCCAAACATGTTGGGGCTTGGAAGTTTCCAGTTTGTCATCAAAAAGTTTGTATCAAACTGTGCAATAAATGGCGTGAATCTGTTGTCAGGAAGATATATTTCGCCAAATATCAAATATCCTGCGCCGTTGTCTATCCTGGACTTTATTGCTGGAAAGCGTAATTCCTGTGGCACACTGAAGGTTTTAATCCACAATTGCTCAAAAGAATTG
>DAOKYW010000008.1:99577-115884 GCA_035325985.1 Bacteroidales bacterium | reverse complement strand
GGAAAAATATGGGTCGAAAGCGAAGAAGGCAAAGGCTCAACTTTCTGGTTTTCGCATCCTTGTAACCAAACCACAGAGCGTCAATCAATTACGACACGGATACCTGAACCTTTTTCGTATAATGATTTACCGAAATTGAATATTTTAGTGGTAGAAGATGACGAGGTATCGGAGCTATTGCTCAACAAAAATATTAAGCCTCTGAGCAGCAAGATGCTGATAGCAAGAACAGGAGCTGAAGCCGTTAAGCTTGCCCGGGAAAACCCGAACATCGACTTAATCCTGATGGACTTGCGACTACCTGTAATGAATGGCCTTGAAGCAACCCGCACCATCCGACAATTCAATTCCGAGGTGATCATCATTGCACAAACTGCCTATGCACTGCACGGCGACAGGGAAAAAGCCCTTGAGGCAGGCTGCGATGATTACCTGAGCAAGCCGGCAAGCAAGGAAAAGCTACTGGAAATCCTGAGAAAGCACTTTAAATTAACAAAACGATCGTAATTCATTGAACTGCTTTTTGGAGCGATTGATTTTCTAAAAGCCAGGATCATGAAAGCTTCTGTTAAAATGTTTGCAGATTTCAACAGGGTTAACAAGCTTTTTGAAGGATTTAGCCGTACAACAGGCCTGGCAGTTAAAATAGCTGATGTTGATGGCACCTTGCTGTCTCGAAGACGATGCCTATTCTGTTTTCACCTTTTCCTCCTGCAATACCGGGAGCCTGACCTTGGCCAGAATCAGCGCCAGCCCAATACCTGTAACCATTTGCCAGATGCCCCACCAGGCTGCCATGAAAGCCATGCCTCCGTTGGCATTAAATAGCTTGGGATTAAAGATAAGCACCAAAGCCAGTCCCGAGTTCTGAATGCCCGTTTCGATGGCCAGGGTGCGCCGGTCGGCGCGCGAAACTTTAAATAGTGTACCGGTAAAATAGCCTGTGAACAGGGTTTGCACATTGAGGAGCATAACCACTATACCCAATGGAATGATGATGCTGTCGATAAAACTGGCATTGGCGGCCAGAGCGCCGATGATAAACGTCATGTATAGCAAAATCGAAGCCACTTTTATTTTTTTGCGGTATTTATCAACGAAGGCAGGGAATTTATGACCAACCCACATACCCAATATGAGTGGAATCCCAAGCAGGATAAACACCGTCTGTGCCATCTGAAGAAAGTCAATTTGGATAGGAATATTGAGATGTTTGGCCTTTTCGTAAAAGTCAACATACATCCCTCCCCAGAAAGCAAAGTTGATAGGTGTAACCAGTGTAGCTGAAAGCGTGGAAAATGCAGTAAGGCTGACTGATAAGGCAACATTGGCTTTTGCCAGCGATGAAATGAAGTTCGAAATATTACCACCGGGGCAGGCAGCAATCAGAATCATTCCCATGGCTATGGATGGCGGCGGATTGAGCATAATGACCAATAAGAAGGTCAGCACCGGAAGCAGCACAATCTGAGAAAAAATACCCAGCAAGGCTGATTTGGGATTCTGCACCATGTCAGTAAAATTTTCCTTTTTGATGTCCAACGCTACGCCAAACATGATAAACGCAAGGGTGACATTCATATACAGCAGCCCGCCTTCGCTGAAGTTGAGCCTTACATCGTCGATGAGTGATAATTTGTCAAACATGGTTCAGAAATTTAAGGCAAGTTAGAATTCTTTCGGGTTGAAAAAAGTATTTCAGATCGATTTAAGGTTTAAAAATAATCTAGTACGCTGTTAACCTATGATTTAAATACTTTCAGTCATGATAAAACCGCGTGCCGTGAACCATATTTTGGTTTATTTGTATTAAAGATAAACTTGATATGGAAATCATCAACAAACCAACCCAGGTAGCCGTTACCGGAGCAAGTGGATATGTAGCCGGAAGACTCGTCGAAAAGCTTCTTCAGCACGGACATACTGTTCATGCCACTGTGCGTAATCCTCACGACCGCAATGCCGTGGGCCACTTGCTGGCGCTGGATGGCAGTGCCACCGGAAGGTTGAAGCTGTTTGCTGCCGACCTGCTCACCGAAGGTGCGTTTGACGAAGCCTTTAAAGGTTGCGAGATAGTTTTTCACACGGCATCGCCTTTTTTCAACAAGGTGAAGAATCCGCAGCGCGATCTTGTTGAACCTGCAGTGTTGGGTACTGCCCATGTGCTGGCCTCGGTCAACCGGACAGCATCAGTAAAACGAGTGGTGCTCACGAGTAGTGTAGCGGCCATTATCGGCGATGCGGCCGATTGCCTCACCTTCCCCGGCGGTATTGCGACCGAGGAGCAATGGAACACTACTTCGAGCCTGAAGCATCAGCCCTACAGCTATTCCAAAACCATGGCCGAGCGCAAGGCATGGGAAATTGCCGGTCAGCAGCAGCAATGGGATCTGGTAGTCATCAATCCTTCGTTTGTGATTGGTCCGGGACTCAAAGCACACAGCAATGCCGAAAGCTTCAATATCATCCGCCAGATGGCCAATGGCATGCTTCGTTTTGGAGCTCCCGATCTTGCTATTGGCGTAGTGGATGTGCGCGACCTGGCCGAAGCCCACTACCGTGCAGCATTTCGTCCCGAAGCCTCCGGCCGGCATATCATCTCGGCCCGCGAATCAAGTCTGCTCGAGCTGGCCACAATACTCAGAAATACCTTTGGTAACCGCTATCCATTTCCAAAACGAACCTTGCCCAACGGTATCATTTGGCTCATGGCGCCTCTTGCCGGTCTGAGTCGCCGTATGGTTAGCCGCAATATGGGTCAGCCGTGGAAAGTCGACAACAGCAAGGGAATCCGCCAGTTGGACATGAAATACCGCCCTGTGGAAGAGTCAATTACCGAAATGTTCGATCAGATAGTGAAAGCGGGACTGGTTTGATCGAAAGATCATCATCATTCATGAGCGTCCAGATCGAGCCACCAAAGTTCCCACTGTCCGTCTTTTTTTTGCAGGAAGACCAGTTTTCTGGTTTCTGGAATCCATTGCGCAAACCTGAGCTCGCTGATGCTGAAATACAATGTTTCAACGGCTGAAGAATGCAGGTGCCGGCGCAACAGATACCAACCCGGGTTTCCTTTAGCTGTCAATAACAGGTATTGTTCATTGCCCGGCCAGGCGGCATATTCGAAGCTGAGGCTGTCGCTGCGATAATACCTTAAGCTGCTGCCATCCCAGGGCGTCACGGCCACCTGCCTGCGCGCCGGATGATCAGCTGGCAAAACGAATGCAATGAACGAACTTTTTGGCGACCACACCGGATAGCTGACTTCTGCCGGTAACCCGTTGAACGAGTTAAGATTGTCATATTTAAGGTCGTAGGTCATCAGGCGCCATTCCTTGTTGTATGGTGTATATGCACTGAATGCCAACAAGTTTCCCGAACCATTGAACATGGGCTGTCTTAGAAAGATTTTACGCTGCCCGAAGCGCGACAGAAACCTGAAAGTGCCTGCTGACCAGGGCTCACCACCATCCAGAGCGCCGGCCCAGGCCTTTGCAGTGGGATGAGGAGCCACATAGCGTGGCATCATACCGAAATCAAGCCACATGGCACTTGAGTCTCCGGGTTTATAGCACATATGACGGACAGTATCGCCGATCTGAAGCGAAACAATCAGTCCGGACTCGGTTTTGCTCCATTGCATTTGCTGCGGGTTACCTTCGAATACCGTCAAAGGTGCAGCTGCAAATCCGGGCAGCTGAGCCACCGACAGCTGCAGCGTGAGAAGCAAGCATGCTGCAAGCAACCAGAGTCTGATCATTGCCGCTTTTGTGATGATTTTTTTTGTTGGAAAAGCCAGGGTATGAGGTCCGGTTCCTGAAAAGTATAATCCCAGGCATTATGCCCCACACCAGGATAAATAGTAAACAAGGGATCGGCGCCGGCATTCCGTAAGGCGTCAACCATGGCAGTGCTGAGGCTGATTGGCACAACCGGGTCGGCATCGCCATGAAAGACCCAGACGGGCACCTTCGAAGCAAAAAAAGGTGCCGTTTCGGGCTTACCGCCTCCGCACACCGGAAAAGCCGCGGCAAAAACATCCGGAAGGCGGTAAATCATTTCAAAAGTCCCCATTCCGCCCATGGAGAGACCTCCGATATAAATGCGTGAATGGTCGATCCATGGTGTGGTGAGCAAGCTGTCAATCAGCTGAATGACAAGGCTCAAAGGTGGTGTTGGTTCTTTTTCAGGCCTGAACCCAAAAGTTCGGCTGCCATCATCATGCCATGTAAAATCGACCGATGCCCAATACTGATTCTCAGGGCATTGCGGAAATACTACCACAGCAGGATACTGCCTGCGGTTGTATTGTGCGAAGAAATTTGCACCATGAACCAACTGCTTTTGGTTGTCGTTGCCACGCTCGCCCGCACCATGTAAAAAAATAATCAGCGGGTATTTGGCCTCCACGGTGAAACCTTCAGGATACATGATGCGGAATGGCAGCAACCCTCCATCCCGTGCAAACCCGGCTGATGTGTAATACTCCTGCTGGGCAAAAAGACACGAAAACAATGTTGACAACAAGCAAGTTAGGATTATCCGTATAGCACTCATCGCGATCTAAATTATAAATTCGTTAATGGCTATTTGATCCACTCCACAGCAATCCGCTGAACATCGTCGGACGAACCACCCACCATAAAATGAAATTCGCCGGGCTCCCAATCATAACGCAGATTGTTGTCGTAGAACTTCAGCATATCAGTAGTTATGGCAAAAATAACTTCCTGTTGCTCGCCGGCTTGCAGCTTTATCTTTTTGAACGCCTTTAGCTCTTTTACCGGACGGGTGATGCTTGCCACCACATCGCGCATATAGAGCTGAACCACTTCCTCCCCTGCCCTGCTTCCGGTGTTGGTAACTTTCACCCTTATTTTCAATGTGTCAGCTGCCGACAGTTTGGTTTTGCCGGCACTCAGCTCACCATATCTGAAGCTGGTATAGCTCAATCCATAACCGAAAGGGTAAAGCGGTTCGTTGGGCACATCAAGGTAATTGGATCGAAATTTCTGAAACCATTTACCCTCTTCCAAAGGACGTCCTGTGTTTTTGTGGTTGTAATAAATCGGAATTTGGCCAACATGGCGGGGAAAGCTCACCGGCAATTTACCGCTTGGGTTTGCCAGGCCAAAAACAGCATCGGCAACAGCATGGCCTGATTGTGTGCCTCCGAACCAGACATTGAGTATTGCAGGGATATTGCGATGCTCCCACTCGATGGTGAGCGGTCGCCCGGTGAACAGCACCATCACCACCGGTTTTCCGGTGGCCAACAGATCTTTGAGTAATTGTTGCTGGCTGCCCGGCAGGCCAAGGTCAGTACGGCTGGCACTTTCGCCTGTCATCTCGGCGGCCTCGCCCACCACTGCTACCACCACATCGGACCAGCGTGCAAGGTCAACGGCCTCTTTGCGCAACTGCTCAGGTGTCTTTTCGGGATCAATACCCGGCTTACCTCTCACAGCAGTGATGCGATCGAGCATTGGATCATCGGTGATGTTGGCTCCCTTTGCGTACCTGATTTCTGCCTTATCTCCTGCAAGGCTTTGAAACCCTTCCAGCACCGTAATACTCTCGTTGTGGTCAACCGCTACGCTCCACATTCCGGCCATATTGAGCCTGTTGTCGGCAAGCGGGCCAACAAGGGCAATTTTTCCCTTGATTTGAAGTGGAAGAAGGTTGTTATCGTTTTTGAGCAAAACAAAAGTTGAAGGAGCAATCTGCCTTGCGAAGGCATTGTGCTCAGGTGTAAATATTTCATTTTCAGCTCGCTCAGGTACAATATACCGGTAAGGATCATCAAAGAGCCCGAGCTTGTACTTGGCTTCGAGTATTCTACGGCAGGCCTGATTGATATCGTTTTCGTGCACAGCGCCATTACGGAGCGACTCCTGCAAGGTGGTCAAAAAACCTTCGCCCACCATATCGAGGTCGATGCCTGCTTTAAGCGCCATGGCCGACACCTGCTGAAGATTGCCCACACCATGCTCAATCATTTCGTTTATGGCCGTGTAGTCCGTAACCACAAAACCATCAAATCCCCATTGGTTTCTCAACACTTCGGTAAACAGCCACTTATTGCCGGAAGCCGGGATGCCATCCACCTCGTTGAAGGCAGTCATCACACTTCCGGCGCCTGCCTCAATACCGGCCCGATAAGGAGGGAAGTATTCGTTGTACATCCGTACACGACTCATATCCACGGTATTGTAATCGCGACCTGCCTCCGATGCACCATATAGGGCAAAATGCTTTACGCAGGCCATCATGGTGTTTGGCTGGCTGAGGTCATTACCCTGATAACCCTTGACAAAAGCTTCGGCCATGCGCGCACCCAGCCACGGATCCTCACCTGCGCTTTCGGCCATACGGCCCCACCGCGGGTCGCGGCTAAGGTCAACCATAGGAGAAAAATTCCAGCAAATACCGTCTGCAGTGGCTTCTATGGCTGCTATGCGGGCCGCCCTGCGCACCATTGCCGTGTCGAAACTGGCCGCCAAAGCCAGCGGAATGGGAAATACAGTGCGGTATCCGTGAATCACATCCAGACCAAAGATTAAAGGAATACCCAGACGCGTTTCCTCAACAGCAATGCGTTGAAGCTCTCGTATCTTTTCCGGACTGCGGACATTCAGGATGGCTCCCACCTTGCCATCAGCAATTTTATTACCGATAGCCGAGGAGCGGGCTTCGCCGGTTACAATATCCTCATAACCCGCCAGCAAATTGAGCTGGCCTATTTTCTCCTCTATCGTCATCTTCGACATCAGCCCTGCAATGAATTCATCCATCTTTTTATCCGCAGAAGCTTCTTTAGTGGATAACCGACAGGAGCTGAGCAGCAGCAACAGCAGCGAAAGAGCGAAGAACAATTGTTTCATATTCATTGGCATAAGCTTATAGCATAATCTCGAGCATGTTGTCATGGTCTTTCAGTAGTGGCTTCAGGCCTTCGACAGCCACAAGTACGCCGCCTTTCCTGAAATGCTGCTGCTCGCCGGCAAAAGTCAGCGACCTGCCATTGAGGACAATCTTTCTGGGGCTGAAGCTTTGGTGCTTGATGTGGTAGCGAAGCAATACAGGCTTGTCGAACAATTGAAAAGACACCTCCAGTCCATCAAAGGAGAGAGGCATCACAGGATCGATGATGAGCATGTTTTGTGCGAAGCGAAAACCGAGCAATCTATTGATTATCAATGCCACAAAAATACCCGGCCCGCTCGAATAAACCCGCCATCCTCCTTTGAAGGTCAACTCGCCTGAATGAAGTAAATGGTATTTCTCATCGGCTTCGTAGCGGTTAGCAAACACGATATCGGAGCTGCTGTAATAGCAGTTCGACTGGCGCGGAGCAGCATTACGAACGATATTCAGGTAATCCACAGGAATTGCCTGCCGGAGCGCTTGCACAAATGCTTCAGCTTTACCAAGCATGGCCAGTGCTTCGGCATGTCGGATATGCTCGTGCACGTACATCAGTCCTATTTCGCGTCCAAAATAAGTGCTCGTTTCTGCCCTTTGAAAGATTTTCATCTGTCCGCCACTGTACTTCAAGGGTTTATCCATCAGCCGCGCTCCGTCAGGTCCTTTGAGGTACTTACTGATTATTTGCATGTGCTGTTCGGCCTGTTCCTTGGTGAAGATTTTGCTCAGGACTCCGCGGTTCATGGGCAGAATGCTGTAGCTGATTCCGGTTTCCGTGTCGGAAGGATGCAACAGCAAACTGATAGAACCATCGTCCTCAAGCCTTCCGTAACCGGCAACAACACCATCCTTCACAAGGTATTTGTGAAAATCATCGTGCACTTTGTTGCTCAGTTCGAGCAACTGCGATGCAAGTTTTTCGAAAGCTGTAGTTTTTAATGCCGATGCCAGGGCTTGAAATGCCTGATAGCTCATTTCGACAGTCCACGATGAGATCAGCCGCGCAGCAAGCAAACTGCTGGCCGGTTGCAGCGAATCATTCCAGTCGCCACCGCCAAACGGAACGAGTGAGGTGCCTGTGATAAACGAAGCCGTAATCATCTCCAACCATTTTTCGATATGCTCCGCGAGCGGGGATGGCGACTCAAAATCCTGCTTTTCGGGATTGAACCAGGGTATCGGCTCCTGCAGAAATTCGTAATCGCCGGTTTGATGCAAGTAATTGCTGAGCGCTATCATCACCCAGTAGGTGATGTCGCCATGGGCCTCATGCGCCCGAATGCGGGCATAACTGTCGAACATCCACCATTGAGGCCAACCGCCATCAGGGTGCTGATTGGAAAATATCCTCTTCAACATATGTCTGGCTTCATGGTACCGACCCAGACTAAGCAACAATTCGATAGGCCCCTGCGATACATCGCGGGTTCCCCATGCCGCACCTCCAAACTGCTCTAAGCCGTAAGGTGTGATGTAATGTGTGAGCGCATTGGTACCAAACCAGGGAAGAATGGTGTTGATAGCCAATAGGTCGGTCTGGGAACTGCGAAGCTCCAGCCCAAGAGCCAATTTGCGCCATGCATAATCAGCCGGCATGGCATCTTTTTCAAAATCAGCCGGAGCACACTGAACGGCCTCAGCACCATGGAAGCAGCCAAACGATCCCTGGACACAAGTGGTGCCGGAAAAGTTATAAATCAGCATCTCGTCGGATTCACCGGGGGTTAATTCCACTTTGGCTTCTGCCTGTCCATCACAATCAGCGAGAAAAGATGCAAACACCGCCTCCGGAAACTGTTGTCCCATCAACGAATCCACAGCAGGCCGGATGGTAGCTTCAAAATTATCGTTCAGTACTACCGAATAACGGTTGCCTGCATCAAAATGGTGAGCAATCAGCAAATCGGCAGGCTGACCACTGAGCACTTTCAGGCGGTAATTGACCTGATGCGCATCAGCGGAAGTCCAGGTAACGACTTCGAGAAGTGACTCTTCGAGTTTATAAATCCACCTGCAAAAGTTGAAGCCCATCTCGAATGCCGAAGGCACACCCAGCAGAAACCAATGTGACCGGTTTTTAAGGAAAATCCGTTGTCCGGCCGGAGATGCTAAACCAAACTGGTTGGTATAAACCGAGTGTAAGACATTGAAATTGGTATTGCCCGAGGTGACATGGGCGTTGAATACACCGGCCATGAAAGGATTTGTTGACATGACACGCTCGTCAGGAAACATACCTTTCCCGCTTCTGATGATATGGCCATGCGGGCGATATACAATCATCTCCTTGGATTTCAGTACAATATGATTGCTGTTTTGGGCGAAGAATGATTGCAGGATACCCTTATGATACTCGGCATGGTTTCTTTCGCGGCCAAAAAAGCGTGACAATTCCTGATCAGTCAGTTCCGCCGCCTCAGCATAGACCGGTGGGTTGAAAATACTTTTCCGGGGACTTTGCTTCCACGGCATATAAGGCATGGGGTTAAAGGCTTCGAAGCTACCCAGCACCGGCCGTACGCGCTGAAGATCATCGGGCGAAGTAGGTTCGGGGTGGTCGGCCATAAACAGGAATAAAAAGCGGACAACAATCCCTCCGGCCGGGTTTAAGGTATAAGTCCTGGTTTGTAACGCAAGAAGCGATGATTCGCCCGCATACTCTCCGCTCAACTCGGGTTGCAGGAGTCCCGGCGGTAAAGCTGCATTTCTGTTGGCCGGACCAAAAACCTGTGCACCATCGGTAGCACCTGCTTCGGCACCCTCGGGGCATGCCATCATAAGCCATGGATGGCCATCAGCTTCGCGCATGTTCTGGCGGCAAACCGCTACTTTTCCATACAGATGGCTTTCGAGAAGCCTCCGCTCAGTATATTGGCTCACATAATATTCATTAACCAGATGCGAACCCTTCCTCAAGCCTGCATCCTGCACACAGACGGCATCCAGTGTAATGGGTTTCAGGCCATTGTTGACGAACATTATAGTCCACATCCAGGCAGTTTCGTCGGGCGAAAGCTTGAGCTCCGCTACGCTCTTCAGGTTATCGGATTCGGTGATGGTGTAAACCTTGTGATCAGCCATACCGAACGATCCTTTCGCCATAGGACCAATAAGCGGAATTAAACGAATATCCTTGTCATGAATCCGGGCAAAAAGCCCCGTGCCCGAGGCGCCATGTATGCTGGCTGACCTTAGATTTATCCTTGTTTCACGATGTTGAATAGTCCCTACCGATCCATTTGGCAGGATACTGATCTTCAAATCTTTAGCGTTGCTCAATTCCATTCCTTCAACATATTTCAAGGGTTCTGCAAAGCAATTTTCAAGACAAAGCTGGTGCGGTGCGGATGAATATAACGCAACAATAACCGTCCTTCGTGATGGTTATAGAACTGTGTTTTTCCATCAATCGTCATTTCACTTATTTTGCTGACGCTCTCACCTTCAAGCACCATTTCACCCATTAAATCGCGATCGCCCTGGAGCACAAGTTCGAAAGCATTCTCCAGACAACGCAAATCGAGCAGGTCGGATGTGGTATGCAGAATCCTCAGGCTATCGGAAAGTGTAAGGTTCAACGGACTCAGGCAGGCATAAAGCGGAGGCCAAAGCATTTCGCCTCCGCCATACGGAACTGATATGATTTCGTTCGATTCGGGATGCGTATAGGTGATCTTGCCTGTATGCGCCTCATTGTAATAATTGGCAACAAAAAGCAGACCTTGACCCTCGGGAGTAAATCGTTGACGCACAGTAAGAAAATGTGTAGCCGTAGCAAACTGTTGTCGTGCCTCAGATAAGTCGAGCAGGGCCTTATAGGCCGGCAAATGCCCTTCGGTGTCGAACCCGAGCCATGTGCCAAGGTGAACAATGCTGCCACTACCCAGTGGCTTTTGCCATCCGCAAACTGCTCCTGACAGCGTGTATGCCAGAGCTTTGGCACCGGCAAGGTCTGCCTCATCGTAAATCATCTGAGGATTGGCACATTTGATATCCCTGAGGTTCAACAGGTCGATAAGCGGCGAATCGATTGATTCACTTCCTGTAGGCTGAATTCCGGCCGCATCGCGCAATATTGTACAGGTCTGTTGGTGTTGGTCGCGGTCGGGCAGGGTTGGGAAAATGACAAGTTGACCGCCATTGGATGCATAATCGCTCAGACACTGCTGTGCGCGAGCGTCCATTTCGTCTGAGGCAAAGGCCCAAACCTGTTTGTATTTGACCAAATGTTCGGCTGAAGTCCTGCTCAAATCGGCCATATCGTAGTCCACATTCAGCACCTGCAGCGCTTTGAGCAGGCCGTCGAACCAGGCAGACCGGCGTATTTGGGCCGGAACGTAACGGAGAGCCGAAGCGCCGTCCTCGGGTCGTTCCAGCTCGGTGGCGTAATAAGGCGGATAAAAGAGCACACCAATCTCAGCTCGTCGTTCGGCACTCAGGATAAGCTGCTCCATGCTGCCGATGAGCCGGTTCGTCTGCTTCACAAGGCCATAGGCAGAGGTTTTGTCTCCATCAGCCGTAAGCGGGTTGAACCAGTAAAAGGTATCACCCGAATAGCCTTTTCGGGGCGGATTCTTTCCCTGCGAAAACATATAGTAGTTCCATCCTTTCAGGCCGTGGATGATGCTGGCCTTGTAGAAGAGTGCCATTTCGCGGGGATTGGTCACCACATGATATTCGCGCGAACCGCTTTGAAACTCTGCTGCAAACAGAGGTTTTGTGCCCTGCATGGCACTGGTGATATCGTTGATAATCCGATCGTCGTGCATATTCCGGTGGTTGAGAAACTCCGGGATATGGTCCACACCAAACACCAGTTCGCTTCGCTCATCGTAAAGGTCGTCGTACATGGTATGGTTCACCGGAAATTCATACCCATGGCCATAAATCCATCCCGGAAGGTTATGGTAGAGTGGAACTGTGAGGCCGCGTTCGCGCACCATGGTTGTGAGCAGCCTGAGGTAATCGCCGTAAACGCTACGCCAGAACATGTGCCAGTCGTAATCGCGTGCACGGTCGGCGGCATTGGCATAAGGCAGACGGCCATCGGGAGGCAGCTGCACCTGCGAAAAGTGCTCGTAGCGTGTATTCCACACCTTATTGAGCTTTTCCGTAGTGCCATAACGTTGTTCAAGCCAGGCAATCAGGCGCTGTCTTGTTTGCTCACTGTAGTCGGCCTGATGCGCGAGCCACGAAAAAACGCCTATCTCGTTGCAAAGCTGCATCATGATAACCGGACCGTTGTTCGCGGCCTGTCGCCCGGCAATAAACGGGATAATCTGATCGTACCACCTGCTGACGTGAAGCAGATAATCAGGATGAAAAAGGTTTACCCCATCGCTATTGACCAATGCATTACGGCTATTGCGCATCCTTACTTCCGAAGCATAACGGTCAACAAACCAATCAGGGAGTCCTGCTCCACGAAACTCTGCCAGAATAAACGGGCCGGGCTTTAAGATGCAGGTGAGGCCATGGCGTTCGCATGCCTCAATCCAGGCTTTCAGGTCGCGCTGGGGATGGGTTTTTCCCTCCAGATCAAACAGGTTTTCTTCAGGTTCGTGCCATGCCCAGGGCACATAGCTGCTCACTGTGCGAATGCCTGCTTCAACGGCAGCATCAAGATGCTTGTCCCAAAGCGCCCTGTCGATTCTGAAATAATGTATTTCGCCTGAGATCAGAAAAACAGGTTTACCGTCCTGCTCAAATATCCCTTGGCCAAGTTTGAACTCCATAATTGAAAATATTTTTACATTAGGTCTGCTTGATTTGCCCTGCGTTCGTCGAGCAATCTCTTTATTTCGAATGATCGCTTCTCAGTAAGCGAATACTTCAGGACAAAGAAAATGGAAAATAAGCTCAGCAACACCGGTATGCCAATTTCCACCACCCGCATCATGAGCATGGTGAAATGGCTTTGTTGTTTAAGCTTGTGCAGATGCGGGCCGGTGGCATTAATGATGGCCAGCACATCCGAGCTTTCGGCATCCTTCATCAACTGCAGATTATTTTTCACCTGCGCGAGGCTTTGACTTAAGGTGCGGTAATGTTCAGCACGCTCGGGTTTTGACGAGCTTGTTTTTTCATCGAAATGCGTCTGAAGGTCGCTTGCGCGGGTGTTTGCCTTGTCGAGCATCTCGGCCAAATTGAGCGTTGACATTTTACTGTCGGAAGCATTTTCAAGTGCCACCTGCATCTCCCTTATGCTTCCCTGAAGGGCATCAACCTTAGTCACCTGCACTTCGTCGAATGCCGTGAACACGATAAGTGCTCCGGCTACAAAACTGGCCAGTGCTGTGCCCATTTTGATAAACCACCAGAAGATAGAATAAAACGATCCCTCGGTGCGCATGCCGGTGTTCAGGTCGTCTTCGTCGCAAATATCACCTACCATCGACGAGCCCAGCGTGAAGAAAAAGAGCATACCGGCCGACAACAATACTGTGGGTATTATGATAAGATATGGATAATCAGGATTGTAGCACACAATTTTCGACAACTGGGCGACTACCATCAGCAGGATAGCCAGCAATAAGGTGTTTCGCTTGCCGATGCGAGGGCTGATGATGTTTAAGGGGAAAACAGCCAACAGCCCTGTGACAGCCCAGATGGTACCGTTGATACCCAACAGCCACGAGCCCGCCACTTTATCGCCGCCAAAGACGTAAAAGATCGGGATATACGAACCCAGCAGGCTCACGAAGTTGAATCCCATTGCCAGTGTAAAGATGGTGAGGGTAAGAAAAATAAAGTTGCGGTTGCGCACGGCATGGCGCATATCTGTCCAGAAATGTGTTTTCTTTTGCTCCGAAGCACGGGCAAAACCGGGTTCGCGAAGGACGGAAAACCACCAAACAGAAAGCGGGACCAACAAACCTGCAACCATGAGCGACACATAACGCATACCATCAGCTTCGTTGCCGCCCGGTCCTTTGAAAAACTCCAGATTGGCCAAGGCAAACAGCCAAGGCGTGCTCATGGCAAACAGGTTACCCACAAAACTCTTAGCGCTGAACAGTCGCGTCCGCTCATGAGCATCCTGAGTCATCTCCATGCCCAAAGCGCCATGGGGTATTTCGAAGATGGTGCAGGCGGTGAAAAACAGCAGAAGCGAAATCAGAATATACACCAGCTGAAAGGCCTGAAAACCGGCATCGGTGGGGAATATGCCGCGTATCCACTCGCCCTTGGGTATCCACCACATGGTTACAAAAAAGAAAGCCACAAGCAATCCTCCAACAAGCAGAAATGGCCTTCGTCGGCCCCACCGCGTACGGGCGTTGTCGGACATATGACCGATGATCGGGTCGGAAACGGCATCCCAGAGGCGCGGAATAATAAGGATAAAGCCAAGCCAGAAGGCGCTTAGTCCAAGGCTGATGTTGCCCATCAAACCGACCAGAATACCGGCAATGTTGAATAGGGCAATCGGGATAATGCCTCCTGCCCCATAGGCAGCCAACTGATTAAAGGGTATTGATGCTGCGTGTTCTCCGTTCTGTCCGTCTGCCTTGTCCATAATCCTTGCAATTTATTTAATAAGTCAGCTCAATTAATGCCGGAGTGCGGTTAATCTGAATTACACCATCATTGCTCACTGGCTTTATTGTACCATTAATACGCATGGCCGATGGCAACTTACCCTTATTTATATTCTTGATTTTCATACCATTGTGTGGCAAGTTGAGATCACCCTCAACACGAATGATATAGGTATTTTCTTGCCTGACAATGCTGTAGGAAATTTCGCCGTAATAGGTGGGCAGGTTCGAAACAGCAATACCCTCGGGGTAATCAATCCAATCCTGAGGCAATGCGGAAGCTATCACCAGCGACTGGTCGAGTTCATCCTCATATACAAACATGGACCTGATAGCGTTGATGAAGTCGCTGCCAACCCAGGTATGTGGCATATCGCCGATAAAACGCGGCTCACGGTAGTTTTTCCAAACCACTTCGGCCCAATGATTCCAACCTTGAGGGCGTCGGTCGGCCAGGAAAAAATCGACCAGTTCGTGAGCCCGATCGGGCTGATCCAGGAAAACAAACGAGCCTATCAGCCTGTTTTCGTAGGGTGTATAGTTTGTCCAGTCGAGCTTGCCATCGCGACGTTTCACGAAGAAATCGAAATACTTGTTGAAGGTGTTATATACCTCAGGTTTGGGCAGGTGCTGATACTCGTTGCACGGGGTGAGGGCCACCGTAGTGGAAGTGGCGTCGAAATCGCCCAGTTCGACACAGCCCGGAATGTAATCAATCCCATGCAACTGCATGGCCAGCGCGATGGAGTTGTACAGGTCAACCGTAAATTTATCCCGCACCCGGGCAATGCGCTCATAATCAGCAGTTCGTCCCAGAATGCGTTGAATCTCTGTGGCATCTTTAAGACCTTTGATAATAAAGAAATTATCCCAATAGGAGTGCATCGGTTTCTCGGAATAACCTTCGTGGCTGATGCTCTCGGGCACAATGCCGTAATGTGCCCGTAAGCTGTCGCTGCCCAGTCGGTAGTAGTCGTTTGAGCGCTCAGCAATCAGCGACTGTATATAGCTGACGGCATTGAGCACATAAGGGTTCATTTCGTTCAGAAAGGCCGTATCGCCGGTAAAATTGAAATATTCTCGGATAAGATAGATCAGCTGCCCGTGACTGTCGTGCTCCGGAACCGGATCTGGTCCGCGAAAATCGACAACGCAGGGCACCTTGCCATTTTCGTATTGATAAGGTGCATACCATCGGATGAAGTCCTTCACTTCCTGTGTGATACCCGATTTCAGCAAGGCAGAGGATGTGAGCGAACCATCGCGTATCCAGCTGCGCTCATAACTGCGCGAACCCGGTTGAATGCCGGCCATATCGCGATTTATCAGGATGTAGATAAGATTCGAAAGCCAGGTATCTATGATGGGACGCGCCTGAGGTGGCAGTTTGAAATCAATATGCCCGACTTTCGAAGCCCAGAACTCCGAAGCCCTGTCGAAGGCTTCAGCCATCGTTTCATTATCCGGCAGTTGAGCCGGGGAATCTATCGTATGGTAGGGTACGGTGGCAAATAGTTCCTCCACCTCATCCGGTCTCAACGAAAAACTAAACTCCATAGCTGCCTGACCCAGATGATCAGGGTCGATAAGTGTTGTGGCCGGAGACCATGCAGCCGAACGCACAATTTCGGCCAGATTGCCCTGGCGGAATGCAGCAGTGGTATAGCGGCTGTAGGGCCTGGTCAGGCTCAATGTTTTACTGTCAATCTTCAACTGACGTCCTTTGACGATTTCCTCAACCCTATTCACTTTACCTGTGCCTCCTGTCAGGTTGAGAAACTGGTACCATGGATTGACCTGAAATGGCCTGACCAGCAGCACGAGTTTAACATCGGCCGG
>DAOKYW010000008.1:56388-99477 GCA_035325985.1 Bacteroidales bacterium | reverse complement strand
GTATCGTTATTCACGCCCGACACCGTCCAATACAAAGCCTGATCGAGGAAATAGCGCGGAAACAGGCCTTTGGGCTGCTGTTTGGCGATATGCCGGAAAAAATCATTGTGGCTCAGCGATGCTTCCACCGGCAGCAAACTGATTTCCCCAACTCCGAACACCTGAGGTTTGGAAGAACTCATTTTCAGGCGCAGACGAAGAGCTTCAGCCTCTTTGGTAGGTATAAAGGATTGCTGAGTAAGCAGCCCGTCGGCTTCCCAGATTTTTTCCCATTGCTTTCCGTCCAGGCTCATTTCGAGCTCCAGCTTCCGGGGAAGAGCTCCATCCAGCCAATCAATCTGCAGGCCGCCAAACTCTCGACGCACACCGAAATCCAATTCAACAGCGGCCTCGAGGCCCATTTGACTCTTCCAGCCGGTGCCGGCTCTGCCGTCGAGCATGGCCTGTGGCTTGCTGCCTCTCTGGCCCGGGACGGCCACTACCCTTGGGTTGGGATATACTGCAGGTGGTGCCTCAAGGGCTTCGAAGCGCAGGTCATCAATCCATACACTGCCTTTACCACCTAAAAATGACGCAACCGTAAACTCAATCCGGCTCATCCGGCTCAGGTAACGATCGTGGGTTGGTCCCCAGGCAAACGAGATGTGCCTCCGTTTGATACGAATACGCTGCCACTCTTTCGGAAAATCGTAGTTGCGGTTGTTCACCCACCAGACGTTGTGACCGCTTTCGTCAATAAACTTGACCTCGAAATTATTTGAAGGTGATTCAGCCTTTAGTAAGAAACTGATTTCGAAATGTTCCGGCAGATCGAGTGCAATGAATTTTTGCATCCCGCCATAACCTGTTCCCTTTGTAAAATCATAATCGAACCTGATGGACTGTCCCGTTACACCTTTTTCAACATGAAGCGAAGCTTCAACTCCATCGGACAGAATCAATTCCCAGCCCGAAGTATCCTCCATGCCGTCGAGCAGCTTCGACTGAGCCGGTAGAAAGACCGGCAGCAAAACCAGAAAAATACTCCATAATCCAAATCGAAAGGCGATATGCTTCATGGCTTGAAAAATTATTGGTTTCTCAAATATTTAAAACCCAACTTATGCATTCCTTCCTGAATCACAGGATCTTTCATTACATAATTCCAGACCAGTCCGGTGCGGAAATTCTCGATCATAAGCAACATCGGACCCTGAGCAATACCAATAAAATCGTCGTTTACCCAGTCGGCCGTTTCATTAAATGCATCGTAAAACCCATACTTTCCCCAGATGCGATCGCCTTTGCGCTGGATGATATTCCTTATGGTCGGGAAAACAATTTCAGGGGCAAATGGCAGCGAAGAGAGCGAGCCGTAAGGGGCAATTGTGCCATCGTCGAAATAGTTATAGTCGGGCCCACTGGCACCGCGTCCTGCATAGCCTAAGAATTCACGGCCATTGGCGTTGTACTTTGGTCCGGGACCATCGCAAGCTGTAATGCCCCAGGTGAGCGAGTCATAACCCTTCCATCCATGAATATTCTGAATGGCATATTGCTGTTGAGCCAATGTTGCCCGACGCGAGTTTTCGAAGTAGTCGATGCCCTTTTCCAACATATATTTATCCACCACACCTCTAAAATCGAGAAAGATATGGCTGAACTGGTGTCCAAACAAAGGCGGGAAAGCCACATGGGCAAGTCCGGGATATGGCTCCTTCCATTTGTAGTACGAGAGCCATGCGTCGTAGCTTCGCTCCACATCCTTCATACCGGTTCCGGCAGCCAGAATATACAGGAAGAGGCCTTCGTTGTAGCCGTGCCAGCCCCAGTTGATGCTGCCGCTTTCGGGTTTCCATCCCATCGAAATGGTGTGCGGGTGCATGCTGCCTTCGGGCATCTCGAAAATACTCCAGTCGAGGCGGCCAAGAATACGGCTTACGAGCTGCCTGATCTCCGTTTCTTCCGGCGTATTTCTGTCGTAATAATTCCGGGCAAACAACATACCCATGAACAACAGCCCTGAATCGATGGACGAAAGCTCACAATTCCACTCTCGCGTGCCGGTATCCATTTTCAGAAAGTGATAATAAAATCCCTTGTAGCCTGTTGCATTCGTATCGGCGCTTTGGTAGCTTGTATCAAAGAAGCGCATGATATTGAGCGTGATGCGGGCAGCTTCTTCACGGCTTATCCAATTACGCTCTGCGCCCACAGCATATACGGGTATCCCAAATCCTGTTGAGGCAATCGACGAAGGAGCCCACGAAGCCGCCCTGTCTTTTACAATACCCCACTGAGGGTGCAGCTCGTGCATAAAATACTGAAATGTAGTATATTGAATGGTGTCGAGCAATTGCTCGTCCACATCGCTCACCGGAAAATCGATCCGGCCAAACGAATTAAACGCTTCAGTTTTTTTCGTTTCTGTTGCACAAGAACTTATCAGGATGGTTGCGGTAAGAGCAACCGCCAAAAATGTTTTCATAATGTCTATATTATTGATTTATTGTGTTTTACAAATACATAGATACTCAACGACTTGTAAACCCTAACTTATTCTTAGCGAGTTGAACCTCTGGTGCCGACATGAAAAGGTTCCATAGGAGCCCGGACCGATAGTTTTCGATCATCACCAGTATGGGTCCCTGATCAATGGCCAGATAGGAATCAGCAAACCAGCCCTGAGTCGGATTGAAAGCATCTTTAAATCCATATTCACCAAAGAGCTTGTCGCCCAGCACATAATAGAAGTGTTTCATAGCCTGCATGGAGTATTCCGGTGTAAATGGTATAGACGATAGTGCTGCCGTTGGGCTTATGGTTCCATTGTCGTGGGTTGGCTCATGTACCCGATAACCCGATGGGTCGTCGCTGGCTGTAAGTCCCCAGCAATCAGCACTATATCCGATATAGTTATGGGGATTGCGAACGCTGTGCTCGCGATTGATAAGGGTATGATTGACGTTTTGCGTCCAGTAATTGGCGTATTGGTCACTCAGGTTTCTTGGGTCGAGACCCAAAAAAGAGTAATGGGCAAAAAAGAGCGGTCCGCCATAATCAAAACCTACGGGCAGATTGATATCATAGAAGAGCTTATTGTTGACAATATTTCCATTGGATGCCCATCCCTGGTGATACACCTGAGCAGCAACGGGAAAGGTTTCGGATGCAGCAGCCAAAAAATAAGTAATCAGGGCTTCGTTATAACCTTTAATCTGCATGTTCATTGCCCAGCCGTGGTTGGGCGACCAATGCCAGTACAGCACATTTTGTCCGCCCCGCGTAAACCAGTCCCACTCGATTGTGTTGAGCATTTGGTTAATGCGCTGGATGATTACCTGCTCGATGGGCACCTCAGGGTCGAGCCACTGGCGGACGGTGATGAGCCCTGCAGCCAAAAACGAAGTCTCGACCAGGTCGGCCCCGTTGTCGAACTGGCTGAAGGCTTGCACTCTTCCGGTACTTCCGTTGAGCCAATGTGGCCATACACCATGAAAACGGTCGGCTGTTGACAAAAAGTAGGTAACCTTATTGAAATGATTCACAGCCTGTTCGCGTGTGATAAAGCCACGGTGCACACCTGCAATGATGCCCATCAGACCAAATCCGCTGCCTCCGGTAGTTACTGTTTCGCCCGAGCCCATGCGTTCGCGTGCAAGGCCACTGACCGGATGAGCATAATCCCAGAAATAACGGAATGTCCGCTGCTGAACAAGGTCGAGCAAGGCTTCATCACTCAATGGTGGCAACTTATGGTTAGGATTGAGCCCTGTAACAAACTGGTTGGAGAAACCCGTGAAAGGTGCTCCTGATGCCGATTGCAACGAGGAAGATATCACCATTAGATATCTTCTGTAATAGTCGAGCTCGGCTAAATTAATCGTTAATGTCTTTTTATCCTCCGACAGCACGTATGAGGCTGATGCTCCGGGCGTTAGAAGGAAATGTTGTTCCGGATTTGTTGGAAGAGCTTCGGAAAAAGTAGCTGTAATCTGGGTACCCTGATAGGCGATATTTCCGGGCACTTGTGGCGGCCTGAAGTCGCGGCCGTTGATGTTGATGCTCAGCAGGCGCAGCTCGGCCGGAATGGTGCTGAAGCTCAACGTTAAACCCGGGAAGCCTTCGCCGGCTTCTCCGCGTAATTTGTTGCCGATACGCAATTCATAAGTTGTTCCATTACTTAAAGCTGCACGTGGACGCAACACAACTTCACGGTTCTCAACAGCAAAGAACTGGTCCACCTCCACTAGGTCATTGCCTTTAAATATTCTAACGTTTTCGGCCACCGAGCTCACCCTGAGCGGGGCTGAAAAGCTGAGCCTGAATTCCGTCTCAGGATCGATGCCGCTGGTAGGCCCTGAGGTATTCAGGTTAATGCCACCTGCCCTGATGCTGCTCAGTTGAAGGGTGCCCTTTGGCTCGTCCTTCTCCTTTTTGCAGCCTGAGAGCGCAGGCAGCATAACAAACATGATGAAGACAATGAAGCTATGATTGCGCATAAAAAATTTTGAAAAAAAACGGGGAAGGGCAGCGGATGCCACCCCTCCCCTGCTTACCTAATTCACTAACGACAAATAAATCAAGGCTTTTCTGATTGATACATGAGGTTGATTTCGGCAGGTGTGAGCACTTTGTGGTAGAAGCGCACATCGTCGAGCTCACCCTTGAAGTGGTTGGCTCCAGGGAAGGTGTATCCGCCCCAGGGTTCGTTGGCCCACATGGAACCGGCACGTGACTGGATGAAACCAAAGGCTAACTCATTCTTCACATCAGGCATCTGGCCGCCCCATTTCATGCCCTTCACTCCGCGCTTCGGATCATTTTCGGGCCACAGGTTAAAGTCGAAACTCTTCATCTTTTCGCCATTGTAGTAGAGCGTACCCTTCCTGGCATCGCCATCGTAGGTATAGGTTACCATCAACCATTTGTTGCTCACCATGGCCACATAATCAGCAGGAGCAACCGACTTGGCAAAATCCCATCCTTGCCAGCCACCATTGCCATTGAAGGTTGCATTGCTGGGGAACCACATGTCCTCGGAGGCTGTGGATCCGTCTGCAAGTTCGTAACGAATTGCAAATTTGGCTCCATCAAGTCCGCCGAAGATTTCGAACTGTAAGCCGTAGTAAGCACCCAGACCCATCACAAAATGACCCTTATCCTGAGGCTGAGCTTTAACCCAGAAGGAAAGTGTAAAGTTCTTGGTATTGATCAGCTGGTCGCCATTCGGGATTTCGATAATGCTGGTGGTTCCGTTGAAACTTGCGGCCTTGCCGGCAGCAGTATTACGGGAATTCACATAGCTGATGTCAACAATACCGGCTGCTGCAGGATTGAAACTTCCGGCATTATCATTGGCATTGTTCTCGAATTTCCAGTGTGCGATGACACCTGCAGGTGCAAAAGTGCCCTCGGTGGTGAATGTACGCTCAAATGCGGTGAGCGGTTTCTGCTTGGTGCTCTGGATAGCGCCGCTAAAGCTCAGCTTGTAGAGCGTACCGGTACCAAGGTTGGATTTGGGTTTAACCGTGATGGTGGATCCTGCAACAGTGATATCAATTTCGATGTCGGTGTTGTTGTAGTCTTGCTTCAGCTTGATGTTGGCTGCCGTGGCGGTGGCGGCATCAACATCGGTGGTGAATGTAGCTACAATGGTTGGCATAACAGGCACATTGTTAGGCGAGGTTGCACCATTGAGGTCGATAGTGCCCGATTTGAGTTCCTTGAGCGAAAGCTCTGGATCATCCTTTTTGCAAGCTTGAAAAACGAGTGCAGTGACGGCCAGCGCCATCAGGAGAATGGAAAACAGGTTTTTGCTTTTCATAGCGATTTTTAATTAAGTGAAACAATAATTATTGGATTAGTGGTTAATTCCAGTTGGGGTTTTGAGTTAGAGTGCCTTGCGAAATATCTATTTCGTTTTGCGGTATGGGCAACAGTTCGTGCTTTCCTGCCTGAAATCCGAGCGGGCCAAGCACCTGAACAGCCTTGCCGGTGCGCACCAGATCCCAGAAACGGTGACCTTCCAAGGCAAGCTCAAAGCGACGTTCGTTGAGAATAATGTTGCGAAGGGCATCTTTGTCTGTTACGGTGATATCTGGCAGAATAGCGTTGTTTCCCATGCGTGCGCGCGCCCTGACCCTGTTGAGGTAGATGAGTGCCTGTCCGGGTTTATTGTTTTCATTAAGGGCTTCCGCAGCCATGAGTAAGACATCGGAAAAGCGCATCAGGCGGCGGTTATGACCGTATTGTGTGTTGGTGCTCTGGCCGGGAATCCATACCTTGCGGTTGTAGCATTCGCGTTCGATGATGTTTCCGTTATCATCGTAAATATAGTCAGGAGTGGAGCCATCGCCCAGAATAGTAATGCCGTCAATTACATCGCCAAGGTCGATAATCGTAAGTTTCATACGAGGATCATTGGCCTCGAAACCATTTCTCAGGTTTTCGGATGGCCTGTTGAAACCCCAACCTCGATTGGGTGTTCCGCGAACACCTTGCGTGTTGGCATATTGGTTACCCAGAGCATTTTCCGTTTCAAAAGCGCCAATCTCAAATACCGATTCAATGCCATGTTCGCCTTCGCGCGAATTGGCGTGAGCGAAGTTAGCTTCAAGGTCATAGAGTTGGGTTCCGTTAATAACCTCCAGGGCATATTTTTCAGCATTAACAAAATCGTTGCGGAACAAATACATCTTTGCCAGAAAAGCCTTAGCAGCACCTTTGCTGGCGCGACCCAGATCCTGACTATTGTATTCTCCCTTTTCAGGCAAACGCGAAGCTGCAAACAGCCAGTCCTTTTCGATCTGGGCATAAATTTCAGCAGCGGTGGAACGAGGCACTTTGAGTGGCGGGTTGGTAGTAAGGACAAGCGGCACGCCTCCCCAGGCTCTCACCAGATCGAAATAGTAGAGTCCGCGCAAAAACCGGGCTTCAGCCACATATCGTCCGCGCAGGTTGGTGTC
The DNA here is from genome assembly GCA_035325985.1 of Bacteroidales bacterium. GTDB lineage: Bacteria > Bacteroidota > Bacteroidia > Bacteroidales > F082 > JALNZU01. The sequence goes on along the minus strand of DAOKYW010000008.1, from coordinate 92,530 downwards.
CATGACAATCTGCGGAACTTTTTCGATGACCACGTTCGCGTGTTTGATGCCCTGGTAAAGAGCTGCCCACCAACGGTCAAGACCATCCTGAGTGGGTGTAATGGTGAAGTTGTCATAGGGCCCTAAAGTGTTGAGCTGATCGTTGGGATTGCTTCCTTTGTGCGTGTCGTCGGACATGATATCGAGTATCGGATAGCCACCCGAATGATAGTGCCAGCTACGAAGCGTGGCATAGGCAGCATTGGTAGCCAGCAGCGCATCTGCAGCCGTTGTGGGGAATGCTTCCTGAGTGAGTTCGCCTTGCGGCTTGATGTCCAGGAAATCCTTGCATGATGTGCCGATAAGCAACAATGTTGTGATATATATCAATGTTCTTTTCATGGCTTCGGTTTTAGAAATTAATGTTCAATCCCACGGAAACAACTGCAGCAATAGGATATACACCATTGTCGATGCCGTTCGACAATACGTCGAATCCTCCAATCTCAGGCGTATAGCCCGTGTATTTAGTTAAGGTGTAAATGTTGTTTGCCTTTATATATGCGCGCACATTTTCCATTTGTAGCTGCTTAACCAGATTGTTGGGCAAGGTATATCCTATGCTGACATTGCGCAGTCGGATATACGCGCCATCGAGCAGAAAGAAGTCGGAAGGGAAATAGTTGTATCCGCCGAAAGACGGTCGTGGCACCTTGTTGCTTGTGCCCTCACCTCTCCACCGGTCGAAGACGTATTGCTCAAAATTATAGGGATCGGGGCGTACAACATCCTTTCCGTTAAAGATCTTATTGCCGAACTGGCCCTGAAGATCAAGCGACAAATCCCAGCTTTTGTAATTGACTTCAAGGTTGAAACCAAATACAAATTTCGGGATTGGCGAACCTAAGTAGGTACGATCGAGGCCGTTGATACGTCCATCTTTGTTTACGTCAACAAAGCGGAGGTCGCCCACATCCGCCAGCGACATATGCGGATAAGCATTGAGCTCGGCCTGATTCTGAAAGATTCCATTGGTCAGGTAGCCATAGAAGGCGCCAACAGGCAAACCGACACGACTAAGCGTAACAGCCTGACCATTACCAAGATATCCGCCAATCAGGGTGGAGTCGATGCCACTGTTTCCACCAATGGCGAGTACCTCGTTGTGGATGGTAGTGCCAAGTACACCAATTGAATAATTGAAGTCTTTGCTAATGGTTTCACGCCAGCGCAGGTTAAATTCAAAGCCCCGGTTGAGCACCTTGGCCGCATTATACCGCACACGTTGACCCATACCATTACCCAGATGGCCGGGTGTGGACAGCTCAACTAAAATGTCGTCAGTAACCCTGTTGTAGAAGTCAAATTCGCCGGTCAGCTTGTTATTGAGCACACCGGCCTCAAGTCCGACATTGGTTTGGGTTGTGCTTTCCCATTTAAGGTCAGGATTTCCTGTTTTGCCGTAAGTTGCGGCCGGATAAGCCGCATCAGGATTCGAAAACACGGCAAACAAACCCGAGTTCACTCTGGAAAAACGGTCATAATAACTGATTTTTTCGTTGCCGATGATGCCCCAGCTGGCCCTGAGTTTCAGCATGCTGATCAGGTCAACCTTTTGCATGAACTTTTCGTTTGCCAGATTCCATCCCAAAGCAAAGGACGGGAAGTTGGAATAGCGGTTTTCGGCTGCAAACTTGGATGATCCGTCGCGCCTGAACGTAACGGTACCGATAAATCGGTTATCGAAAGTGTAATTGACACGCCCAAGATATGATATCATGCTGTAAAACAGGTTGGCATCCACACCGTTGTATATGCTCTGAAGCATATTGATGTTGTTAGTTTCATCGAGGATATATGGGGGCAGGATATACCAGAAGTCGCGGCTATCGCGCAGAATATTCCTGCCTGCAATGGTAAGAAACTCCGATCGTGAGCTTTGCATGGTGTAGCCCGCAACAGCATTGACACTATGTTTATCAAAGGTTTTGAGCCATGTTACCGTGTTTTCCCACAGCCAGGTCAGGCTTTCGTTTTGCCCTTTGTAAAGATTGCTGAACGGATTATCCTGTTGTGAAGCCGTGCCATCGGGATTGTAAACGGTGTAGGCAGGTGTAAAGCTCAGTGCTTTGTTAAAGCCTCCATCAATACCAAAGCTGGTCCTGAAGAATAAATCTTTCCTCAGATTGAGGTCGGCAAAAAGATTGCCGACAGCCCTTACCCCGGTATTGTAACTGTTGGAGTATTCAAGGTCGGCCAGAGGATTGCCCACATTGTAAACCACGCCGAATGAGCCGTCATCATAGTATGGTTTAAGCAAAGGCTGAGCCCGGTAAACCGAATAGGTGACATTGGGCGCATTGCGTTGCTGGTAAGGAGCCAGGGTGACATTGTTTCCGATAGTCAACAGGTCGGTAACTTTATAGCTGTTGTTGAGCTTGAGCGAAAGGCGCTTGTAATAGCTTTTGGGGATAATACCGTCCTGTTGGTACAGACCTACACCGATGTAGGAGTTTAGCCGGTCGTTGCCGGCAGAAATAGCCACCTGATGGTTGTGCATGGGTGCCGTGCGAAAAATCAGACTTTGCCAGTCGGTATTAGGCACTGCATCGACGTTGTTGTACGATCCCGCCTTGATTTCGTTGCTGATGATGGCGAATTCGCGTCCGTTAAGCAGATCAATTTTTTTTGTCAGTCGTTGCATGCTGAACTCAGAGGACAAACTCACCTGTGGTTTGCCCGATGCCTTTGCCTCACCACGATTGGTGGTAATCAGAATAACACCATTAGCCCCCCTTGAACCGTAGATTGCGGTAGCAGATGCATCCTTGAGTACTTCCATCGACTGGATGTCGGCTGAGTTGAGAAACGAAATGTCGTCCAGAATTACACCATCCACTACGTATATTGGCGAAGTATTGCCAAAATTGCTGACGCCGCGTATGCGCACTGCGAGCCCGGCGCCCGGAGCTCCGCTGGTTGTGGTCACCTGAACTCCCGCAACTTTGCCTTGCAGGGCCTGTGTAGGATTGCTTGCCGTAATTTTTCGGATATCGTCCGATTTTACCGAGCTCACAGCTCCGGTAAGGTCGCTCTTGCGAACAACGCCATATCCGATAACGACAAACTCCTCAAGCATGGTAGTAGCTTCGCGCAGCACAATATTGAGCTCGGAGCGCCCAGCCACATCAACCTCCTGCGTTTCGTAGCCAGTATAGGAAAATACCAGGATTCTGTCTGCTGCCTGCATCTCGATAGCAAATTTGCCATCGATATCAGTGGTTGTACCGCGGGTAGTTCCTTTTACGACAATGTTGACACCGGGCAGGGTTTCTCCACCCTGACCCCCGACAACAGTGCCGCGAACCAGCCGCTGTGCGATAAGGGCAGAGGATGTACCTATTAATAATAGGACTGTCAGCATACCAAGCCTGCCAATTCGTCTGAAATGTTTCATCGGGTCGGTTTTTGGTTCTTCATTATTAATTCATTGGTCCGTTATGGCATTGTAAAAATAAAATGGCATGCAATCGATTGCGATTTTTTTGCATCAACTTGACTACTTCTGTTAAAAATTGGTTGCAACTGTACCTCTAATTCACCTCATCAACTTGAAATATTCAATTTTATTCTATTGTATATATGTGCTTTACGTGTATTTTCATTTCACGCAACTAATTTGCCACACCGCTGTTTTCGAAATGAAGAACCAATGAAAAAGTGTTTTTCCCTTGCTTCTGATTGCTAAAGTCCGGTTTCACTTAGCAGGGATATTCGACAAACTCACATGAAATACCCGCAAAAAGTTTCTTGCTTTCTGAAAAATCGACCAAAGACTAATTCATCGGCAAACAGTCTGGCTTGCAGCGAATAAAGTTCAACCTGACGCATTAACCTCAACCCGCATTGAATCGGTCGTCCTGAGAGATTAGCACTGAGGTCATCATCACAAAGTGTCCTGTTCTGGATAGTCAACCCTGCAGGAATATTTGATAAGCGTTATATATCAGGATGTTAAGTATGAAAAACACCTGTCATTATATGCAAAACAAACGGTAGCCGAAAAGAAAATGCACATCAACCGTGTATAGCTACTAAAAACTAATGATGAATTCTGTGAGATTTTGTTCTGGCCTCAGGTTGAGCTTCTTTCGCAACCGATAGCGCTTTTCCTCAACGCCTCGAACCGAAATATTCAGCAACGGGGCAATTTCCTTTGATGAAAGATTCATTCTCAGATAGGCACACAACCTGAAATCGCTCGCCGTGAGGTCGGGATAGGACTCTTTGAGCCTTCTGAAAAAGTTTTCGTGGGCCTGATCGAAAAGATGTTCGAACATTTCCCAGTCGTGCTCACTATTGAGTCCACTTTCGATGAGTTTGATGATCCGGTTGTGAAACTTATCCGGATAGCGTGCACCAAGTTGTTCTTTCTGGCTCGCAAGCTCCTCGCGTATGTCGATCAGCAGCTCGTTTTTCCGAATCATGGCCATGGTGTTTTTTGCCAATTCCATGGTTTTTGTCACCACTTCCGATTGTAGCTTTTCGTTGCTCAGTCTTATGAGTTCGGCTTCGGCCTGCTCGTTTCTTGCCTTGATACGATCATTTTCTTCACTCAGTGCTTTTTCTCTCATTTTGAGCTGTTTACGTCTGCGATTTGCTTGCAGTAGCAATACAAATGCTATGATGAGCATGAAATAGGCCAGATAAGCGTACCAGCTCAGATACCAGGGAGGTCTGATCCGGAATTGAAGGACGGCTTCCTGACTTAAAAATCCTGACCTGTCGTGGGTTCGAACCTTCAAGGTATAATTGCCATAAGGCAAACGCGAATATTCTGCCAGGGTGGTTGCCGACCAGTCGTGCCAGTCTGCGTCCATGCCCACAAGCATCCACTGGTACATGCGGGCCGGCTCGGCATCGCCCTGCACGGCAAACCTGAACGATGCTGTATTCAGACTAAAAGGGATGTAAAAACGTGATGCCGTTGTCTCTGATTCGTAAAACCTCTGCCTGCCCTGCATATTGGTGAATGCAGCCTGTATGTAAACCCTGGGTTGAAGCTCAGGCTCCGGATGGTCAGAAATTCTCAGCAGCGCAAATCCATCCTCCAGACAGATTAAATATGTTTGCCCCGAAAGTGTGATGATATTCTCGTAACCCTTGATCAGTCTTAGCCCGAATTGCTGAAAGATAAGCCGGTTAAGCATCCTGACCCTGCCCAGCCGAATCTCGAACAATGCCGCTTCCGTTGGCAGAATCAACCAGTAGCGGTGCGAGCCGGCTGGAATAACGTTAATGGCTTTGGCAAAATTACCAAGTTGCTGATTGAGCTCATTGGAAGGCATAAATTTTCCATTGAGGGCATCCCATTGGTAAAATCCCTGCGACCCGGGAACAACGATGCGCCCGTCAAGATTGAAGACTTGGCTGGTCGGGTGAGGCAAGCCGTAATTGCTCCCGACCAACTCGAAGCTTACAATGCTATCCAGCGCGGCTGAAGGTTCGGCCAGATAAAGCCCCGACACGGCATGAGCGAGAAAAATACGGCCAAGCTGATCAGTTTCCATATGGCGTACAGGTGCATTCCATCCGGCCAGCAATCTGCCGGCCTTCCAGAGCCCATCCTGCCGTGTAAACTCAATAAGTTCGTTATAAGTGGATTGCAACATACGCTCCGTGCCGTTGAAGATAAGCTTGAGCAGGTTGTATCCACCGTTTATATTACTCACCTGCTGAAACTTACGACCGTCGAAGGCAAATGTGCCGTGGTTTAGGCCGCAATACAACATTCCGTCGATGACTTTTAAAAACCACACCTGGCCCTGACTGCCTTCGAGAAATCCGGTGCGATGCAGGAAACCATCGGCACCCTCTTCGTAAACGTAAATACCCTGATTGGTTCCAATATAAAGCTTGCCATTGAAGTGCGCCGCAGTATATACACTACCCGTTTCATGATCCTTGTCGCGATATACCTCCACCGGAGCATTGAGCCAGATGTAATCAATACCTCTGTCGAGACCTGCCCACAAATTGCCTGAAGCATCGGCCTCCAGCGAAAGTACGGTGTTGTTTTGCAGACCATTGCCGGCATGGATATGATGCAACAATTTTCCCTGCCGGTCAATCACCACAATCCCCTTTAGAATGGTTCCAAAAGCGTAATGACTTCCCATACGCACCCCGTTGTTCAGGTTGAACGAGGTAAGAAGCGCATCAGCTTCTGTTTGCCATTTGATTATCGTATTGTTGCTGTCGAGGAGAAAAAGCCCCTCGGTGCTCGTACCAATCAAAAGACTACCGTTGTTGTATTCGAGCACAGTCTTCACTTCAGTATTGGAAAAGCGCTCGGAGCCGGGAATAATCCTGAGTGAATCATCAACCAGCTCATACAGGCTGCCTTTGATGCGTTGCACAAATAGCCGCTGTCCGGCTTTCATCAGAAAAAGCACGGAGCCGGGCAATTTCAGACGGCTTATGGTCTGTCCGTCATAGACAAAAATATTTCCGAAACTCTGAAAATATACCTTATCATTAAACTGCACTATACGCCAGATTTCTTCGTTGCGGAAATTTTCCCTGCCGGCAAGGTGCTCAAGCGATTGGTAGGTCCAGTTGCCCCTGCCCGACTCCGTCCAAAATCCAAAGGCTTCGAACGAGCCGCTATAAACCCTGTTGCCTTTTACGGCAACGGAGCGCAATATGGTTTTGCCCGGATAGGTATGCACTACCGGACCGGAACCGTCAATGACAAGTAAGCCATCATTGTTGGCTACAAATTTCCTTCCCAGCGAATCTGAGGTTACCGACCAGTTCTGGTTGCCCCCATCATATTCCTCAGCACCGTAATGAACCACAACATACTGATGCTGACTGCTTGCGGGCAGCCACATCATAATCAGACAAACGGCAAGTACTGTTAAAAACCTCATCATTTGAATACTAAGGCGAAATGGTCGATAAAGCGCAACATATCCGGGTAAATTTATGAATTTATCTGCAAAGGCACCGTAAAGCGCTGCGTTAAACGGGCATTACAGTATGGTTGTGATGCTGATACGATTTCAAAGCTTCATGCTCAGATTGATGCGATTTCGCTCGACATCCACCGAAATTACTTTGACACGCACCTTCTGATTGAGCTTTACAATCTGGTTTGGGTCACGCACATATCGGTTTGCCATCTGACTGACGTGCACCAGCCCGTCCTGATGCACGCCTATATCCACAAATGCCCCGAAAGCGGTGATATTCGTCACAATACCGTTGAGCTCCATACCTGTTTGCACGTCATGAATACTTCGGACATCTTTCGAAAATTCAAACTCTTCGAATTGCTGACGCGGGTCACGGCCCGGCTTCTCAAGCTCCGACAAGATGTCAGTAAGCGTTTCCACGCCTGCCTTTTCATTGGTAAATTCCTTGATGTCAATCAATTGCTTTATGTCTTTGCGACCAATCATTTCCCTGAGGCTCATTCCGGCTTTTTGGGCCATTTGTTCCACAATGTGGTAGCTCTCGGGGTGCACTGCACTGGCATCAAGGGGATGCTCACCATGGCGAATGCGCAAAAAACCGGCACATTGTTCATAAGCTTTCGGTCCTAAGCGGGGCACCTTCAACAACTGTTTCCGGTTACTGAAAGGTCCGTTTTCGTTGCGGAATCGAATGATATTGGCAGCCAGCTGCGGACCAATACCGCTCGCATATGACAACAGCTGCTCACTGGCCGTATTGAGCTCTACCCCAACAGCATTAACACACCATTCCACGGTTTGCGAAAGGCTTTCGGATAGGGCTTTTTGATCGACATCATGCTGATACTGACCCACGCCAATCGATTTTGGATCAATCTTTACAAGCTCGGCAAGCGGATCCATCAGACGACGGCCTATGCTCACCGCTCCCCTGACCGTGACGTCGTATTCAGGAAACTCATCACGAGCCACTTTGGAAGCCGAATACACCGATGCGCCACTTTCGTTCACCATCACTGCCATCACTTCCCTGTCGAAACGGATATGCCGGATAAACATCTCGGTTTCGCGACCGGCAGTACCGTTCCCGACAGCAATCACATCGATCTTGTAGGCACTTACCAATGTCCGGAGCTTTTTTTCGGAGGCCGCAACTTCGTGGTTTGGCGGATGCGGATAAATGGTGTCGTTGTGCAGTAGCTGTCCCTGCTCGTTGAGTATCACCACCTTGCATCCTGTTCTGAAACCCGGATCAATCGCCAGTACCCTTTTCTGACCCAGCGGTGGCATCAGCAACAATTGCCTGAGGTTTTCGGCAAATACCCTGATGGCCACCTCATCGGCCTTTTGCTTGAAATGCTCGCGCACCTCCGTTTCCATCGTAGGGGCAATGAGGCGTTTAAAACTCTCGGAAACAGCTTTTTCCACCTGTTTTGATGCTTCAGAATTGCCTCTGACAAACATCCGCTGAATCATGGCAATGGTGCGCTCGCTGTCCACTTCGACCGAAGCCTTCAGGAAACCGTCAGCCTCTCCCCTCAAAATAGCCAGAAGCCTGTGCGATGGAGCCTTATGCAATGGTTCTTTCCAGTCGTAATACGTGAGGTATGTCCTTCCTTCGGCTTCTTTTCCTGCTACAACCTGGCTGACGAGTGTGGAGTGCCGGAGAAATACCTGGCGCACCCGCTCGCGCACCGTACGGTCTTCGCTCACACGCTCGGCCAGAATATCACGTGCACCGGCCAGCGCTTCTTCCTCATTTTCAACACCCTTGGCAGTGTTCACATAGCGCCTGGCTTCGGACAAAATGGGTTGATTCGTCTGTCGCATCAAAAAATCCGCAAGTGGCTCAAGACCCTTTTCGCGCGCTATACTTGCCCGCGTACGTCGTTTTGGCTTGTACGGAAGATACAGGTCTTCAAGCTCCTGCAGGTTTTGCGTCTTCGCAATCAGGTCGCGGAGCTCCGGAGTCATCTTACCTTGTTCTTCAATGGATTGAACTACAGTTTCCTTCCTTTTGTCGAGCGCCACCAGCTGCAACCATCGCTTCTGCACCTGAGCAATAAGAACCTCGTCCATCGAACCGGTGAGCTCCTTGCGGTATCGCGCCACAAATGGAATGGTGGCTCCATCGGCCAGCAGACTAAGGGTGTTGCGCACCTGCTGGTATGCCAGCGCCATTTCGCCCGCTATCGTTTGGGCATATGCAGTGAGTACTTCCATGTCAGCAATTTGAAGACTAAATTAAACAGAACGGCTGTTGCGCAACCAAAAACTATCGCCGGAAAGCAATTGCCATGAATTTAGCGAAGCACATTGATTAATCAACCTAAATTAGCTGAAATATTTTACTTCGTTAACAGCACATACCATAGCATGAAAATCAGGCGTTTATATCTCATTGTTTTATTAATTGCTTCCCTGACTTTGCTTCGTTCAGCAAGTCTTAATGCGCAGAGCAGCATAGGCGGCACATGGGGCAACGAACCGGACAAGCTCATCACATTGTGGATGTTAAGAGGCGATCTCAGGCTTCCTGTTGACTCTGTAAGAACCGGCCCCGAAGGCCAATTTGTCCTGACACCCAAATGGAACATTCCGCCGGGCATGTATTTGCTGGAAGACGAAAGCAGCGAGCCGGTGAGGCTAATTCTTGGCGGTGGCGATGTAAAACTCGAAAAAAACGGCACTTTGAGGTTTCTCTACTCGCCTGACAATATCGCATGGAAAGATTGGGTTAGGGTCAGGACAACATTTGTGCAAAAACAGGCAGCATTGGAGGCCCTGGTTGAGGCCTATGCTGACGACGGAAAATTTCGCAAAGCTGCCATCAAGGAACTGACGAAGCTAAGGCGCGACTTCATCAAAACCGCTGCAAACATTAAAAACAGGCCCGGTGCCGCAATAGCAGCCACATTCATAACTGCCGACCTTCCACCCATGTTTCCCATCGGGCTGTCGCCATCCGGAAAAGCAGAAAGCCAAAAAAACTACTTACTCCAAATGCTTGGCACAGCCGATACAATGCTCATTCAATCGGATATGCTTCCCGGGCGTATTCTGGATTACCTCACCCTGCATCAAAACCGCAACATGAACCGGCAACAGCTCGAAGAAGCCTTCGTTGGCGCTATCGACCAACTGATGAAAGCATCAGCTTCCGACAACAAACGCTACCTTTTCTATCTCGAATTTCTGTTCGAAGGTTTTCAGCGGCTTGGATTTTATCAGCTGACGGACTACCTCAGCAGCCTGCCGCACTTCAATGCAGTGACTGCCAGCATTGATGAACTATTTGAAATAGAGCGCATTATCGGGCCTTACCATAACATCCTCCGGGGTCAGGATGCTCCTCCGATAATTGGCCTGGATATGCATGGCAACACATTTAATCTGAATGACATTCAGGCCGAAAAAATTCTTGTGGTTTTCTGGTCCGAAGACTGCCCGCATTGCACCAGACTTATTCCTGAGTTAAAACAAATCGTTGATGCGCAAAACAGTATGTATGTTGTCTCGATCATCCTTGGCAGCGACTCGCCTTCGCTACGCGACTATATCGACAAAGCTGATGTTTCGGGCTGGACTCATCTGATCGAAGCCAATTTCTGGCAGAGCGAACTTGTTGAAGATTTCGGGGTATATGGCACCCCTTCGATGTTTCTGCTCGACAGCGAAAAACGCATCATTGCCCGGCCAAATACGGCAGACGAACTGCGAAATGCACTCGGGATGCCATAAGCCAAGCACGAATTTCATTAAATTTGTTCACTAAAAAAGATGCGAACAACCTCGGTTAGCTCTTTGTGCCTTATCTTCTCTTTTTTTCTCTTCCCCTATCTTTCTATTGCACAAGACTTTAGCCTCAGCAACCAGCAGCGCTGGGTCGATTCGGTGTACAACAGCCTGAGCATCGACGAACGCATTGCCCAGTTGATGATGTTGCGGGCCAATCAGCCCAACCAGCCTTACGATAGCCGCATCGACGAATACATCCGCACCTACAACATTGGTGGTGTGGCATTTTTTAAAAACAAAGCCGAAGATCAGCTCCGCCAGACCAATCGCTGGCAACAAATAGCCAAAACGCCTCTGCTCGTGGCCATCGATGCTGAATGGGGACTTGCCATGCGACTCGACGGCACACCTTCCTATCCTTTCCAGATGACTTTGGGTGCCATTGCGGATGATGAGCTTATCCGCGAGATGGGCCGACAAATTGCCGAACAACTGCGCCGAATGGGTATCCACATGAGTTTTGCACCGGTTGCTGATGTGAACAATAATCCCGCCAATCCGGTCATAGGCATGCGCAGCTTTGGCGATTCACCGGAAATGGTGGCCCGCAAGGCCTTAGCTTATGCCACTGGACTTCAGCAAGGTGGAATCATCACCACTGCGAAACACTTTCCCGGCCATGGCAACACCCAAAACGACTCTCATTTCACCTTACCCGTGATTAACGCAAGCCGCGAATCTTTGGACAAAACTGAACTTTTACCTTTCAAATATCTGATTGACAACAATGTGCAAGGTATCATGACAGCGCACCTTCACATTCCTTCGCTCGATGCCACGCCGAAATTACCTTCCTCACTTTCCGGAAAAATTATCACCGAATTGCTTCGTAACGAGTTAGGGTTCAAAGGACTAATTGTTACCGACGGGCTTGATATGAAAGGCGTTACATCCGTGCAGCCCTCCGGAACCATCGAACTCATGGCGCTTGAAGCAGGCAACGACATCCTGCTGCTTCCCGAAAACCTTCCGCTGGCCATCAGCACCATCAGGCAAGCCATCAGTTCGGGTCGCCTTCCGGAGAGTGTGCTCGAAGACCGTTGCAAAAGGGTTCTCACCTATAAATATATGGCCGGATTAAACGCCTGGCGACCTTCATTTACCGAAGGCTTACGGGCGGATTTAAACAAGGATGAATACAAGCAGTTGGTGGCCAAACTTTTTGCAAAATCCATCACACTCTTGCGCAACAGCAACAATACACTGCCGCTTAATTCCGGCAACCAAAAAATTGCCTCTCTCGCGTTGGGCCAGGTTTCTGCTTCGCCTGTTGACAAGCAACTGAGAAGCAATGGATGGAAAGTAACCTCGCTTCATCTTGGAAAAGAAAGTACGCCACAGGACAGGGCTTCCATGCTCGAACGCCTGTCAGGTTTCGACTTGCTCATCATCAACATTCACAACACCAATATTTTGGCTAACCGCCAATTTGGTATCACAGCCGAAAGCATAGCTTTTGTCAAACAGGCTGCAGCCAAAGTTCCGGTTGTGCTCAACATTTTTGCTTCGCCCTATGCCCTCGACCTTTTCGAACCCGATGAAAACATCCGCGCCATCATAATCGGATACCAGGACCGCGAGGATGCTCACACAGCTGCGGCAAATGTGCTGTGCGGCCTCATCAGTCCCGAAGGCCGGATACCGGTCAACCTCAGCAAGGCAGGTTATGAAGCAGGATTTGGTTTGCAGCTTTCTCATGCACCCGATAAAAATCCCTTAAAAGACCAATCGCTTCCTTCCGAACCGCCTAAAATGGCTGCAAAGGAAATTCCGGCCGGCTTCGCGCGGCAAATCGACTCGGTGATAGAGGATGGCATTCGCCGTAAGGCTTTTCCCGGCTGTCAGGTGGTGGCCATGAAAGACGGCGAGATAATTTTTAAACGGTCGTATGGAAAACTCACCTACGAAGGCAACGAAGCAGTCACGGACAGCACGATTTACGACCTTGCCTCGCTCACCAAAGTAGTGGCCACCACTCTGGCATTTATGAAACTTACCGAAGATGGCCATATCAGCTTAGCGGATACCCTCGGGACACATTTCCCATGGCTCCGGAAAACCGACAAGGCGCGCATCAGCTGGATGGATATCCTCACGCACCAAAGCGGCTTCGACGGATGGATACCCTTCTACACCCGCACCATAGGACGAAATGGCCCTGACAGCAATATCTACAGCAAGACCATGTCGGACGATTATCCCTGGCATGTGGCCGACAGTATGTTTATGCACCGCAGCTGGCGAAACCACCTGTTCGATGAGATCGTGGCCAGCCGCCTCAAATCCAAAGAATACCGCTATTCCGACCTGGGTTTGTATTTTGTTCCGGACCTGATACGCCTGCTTTTAAACAAGGATATGGATATTTGGCTCGAAGAGACTTTTTACAAACCCATGAACCTCAACACGCTCACTTACAATCCATTGCGCAAATTCGACCCTTCGCGCATTGCGCCCACCGAGTCGGATAAAAACTTTCGAAGACAAGTGTTAAGAGGCTATGTACACGATCAGGGCGCAGCCATGATGGGAGGCGTTTCGGGTCATGCCGGCATGTTCGGAAACGCAACTGATGTGGCAAAGCTGATGCAAATGATGCTTGATGGAGGAAGCTTCAATGGCATTAAATACCTCAAACCGGAAACCATATTATATTTCAATCAGGCCCATTTTTCACACCGACAGAACCGACGAGGCATTGGTTTCGACAAGCCACCGCTCAACGAAAAAGGCGGACCGAGGTCGATGGCCGCATCAGCTTCGATGAAGAGCTTTGGTCACACAGGGTTTACCGGAACCATGGCATGGGCCGACCCTGAAAACAGGCTTGTTTTCGTGTTTCTCTCGAATCGTGTTTACCCTGATGCGTCCGACAATCAGCTAGCCAAGTTAGGCATCAGGCCCAAAGTGCACGAAATCCTTTATCAGGCATTAGCCAATCAAACTGCATCAGCTGATTGATATGCACAAAGTTGCCGGCCATATAGCACCATCGCACGAAAAACGCAACCTCCTGCTCACTGTAGCGCTCAATCTGGGTATTGCAGTTGCCGAGCTTATCGGAGGCTTGCTTTCGAACAGTCTGGCATTGATCTCCGATGCCATACACAATCTGGGCGATGGTCTGTCACTTCTTATTGCTTATATTTCATTGATTATCAGCAGGAAAACACCTGATCAACAGCTCACCTTCGGCTACAAGAGGATACAAATTATGGCTGCCCTTTTCAACGCCATAACCCTCGTCCTGATTTGCCTTTTTCTTATTCGCGAAGCTTGGATAAGGCTCAACCAACCCGAAGAAGTGCATGGCATCGGCATGCTGACTGTGGCATCTATAGGCCTTCTGGCGAATATTCTGGGCGTTTGGCTATTACGCAATTTCCGCAAGGACAATATCAACATCAGGGCGGCTTACCTGCACCTCGTTGGAGATACGCTTTCGAGCGTAGCGGTAATTGCCTGTGGCCTGCTGATCGTTTTCAAGGGATGGAATTGGGTTGATCCACTTGTAACCCTCATCATCTCAGGCTATATCATCAAGGAAACATGGCAGATTCTGTCCGAATCCTTCGGCATACTGATCCAGAAAGCGCCACCCGGTACACAAATTCAAGCCATCTCCGAAAGTATCAGCACTATACCAGGCATAAAAAACATGCACCACATCCATATCTGGCGACTGACTGACAACGAAACACATCTGGAGGCCCATCTGGAACTGGATCGTGACCTGCTTCTCAGTGAGGTACAGGAATGCATGGATCAGGTTGAAGCCACAATTCGTCAACAATTTGGCATTTCCCATATCACGCTGCAGCCCGAATTGGAACGTTGTGACAGCCACAACCTTATCGCCGGTGAACATTGTAACGAATAACTAATGCTATAAGACAAATGAAAAAAAACATTTTGCTCTGGATTACTGCTTTCCTGCTGATGGCTTTGATGGCCATATGGCAGCGCTCCACCGGACCTACATATCCCGTGCGAGGCAGCATTGAACTGAAAGGCGAAACAGTGAAATACCGCCTGATTCGCAGCCACAACACCGGTCAGGATGCCCTGGTCGAAATCAAGGTACCCGAAGGCATATATGCCAACATCCGCTACAAACGGTTTAAAAGCTACGACGAATGGACAACACTCGAGGTGATGCCGGAAGATGGTGTACTCCGGTTTGCTATTCCCGAACAGCCGGCTGCCGGCAAAGTGGAGTACCAGATTGCCCTGATGGATCAGGATAAAGCCTACCCCCTTACCCCCGATCCGGTAGTCATTCGCTTTAAGGGCCCGGTTCCCGGCTTTGTGCTGGTGCCTCATGTTTTCTTTATGTTCTTTGCCATGGTGTTTGGCATGCGCACAGGCCTCGAAGTGCTTACAGGAGGGAAAAAGGCGTCAAATCTCAGCCTTTACACCCTTTTGCTGTTCCTGTTCGGCGGACTCGTTTTAGGCCCTATTGTTCAGAAATATGCCTTTGATGCCTACTGGACAGGATGGCCCTGGGGCACCGACCTCACCGACAACAAAACCGCTGTTTCGTTCATCCTGTGGCTGGTAGCATGGCTGGTATTGCGTAAAAAACCGGAGAATAAGCTGTGGCCCCTTGCGGCTTCCATTGTCATGATTGCCGTCTATCTCATTCCGCACAGCGTCCTGGGCAGCGAGATAGATCACACCAAAACCGAAAACCCTGCCACGCAAATCGAAGCAACAGAATGACCATTGCCATCATCATCATCACCGTGCTGGTTTCGCTGCTGGCTTTTAACAACGAAGGCCTGTTTAACAGCTTGAAATTCAATCCCTGGTTGATCAGTCAACGCAGGCAGTCCTGGCGATTTGTGAGCTACGCCTTGCTTCATGGAGGTTGGGTGCACCTGTTTGTGAATATGTTTGTGCTGTATTCATTTGGCAAGGTGGTCGAATCGGCATTCCTGATGTGGTCGGGAACGCCCAAGGGCTATTTGTACTATTTTATGCTTTACCTCGGCGGTGTCTTGTTTGCCAATGTTTTAGATTACGGCCGCAACAGGGAGAACCCTTACTACAATGCCGTTGGAGCCTCCGGAGCAGTAGCTGCCGTGCTGTTTTCCGCCATTCTTATTATACCCACCTCAACACTGATTATCTTTCCGATACCGATACCCTTGCCGGCCTGGCTCTTTGGCATCCTGTATCTGGTTTACTCGGTATATATGGGGAAGCGTGGAACAGACAACATTGGTCATTTTGCCCATTTCTCAGGTGCAGTATTCGGTCTTGTGTTTACCCTCATCCTTAAACCTGAGTTGGTTAATAATATTACAGGACTTTTCAGATAGTGAGACGAGCCGGGCGATGATCCGGCTCGTTTTTTTAGTTTAGCTGAGGATCCGTCGGGAAGCTCCTCCATAGATCGTAGGCAGGCCCCATGCGCTGCAGAAAGTGTTGCCACATGCGCTCGGGCTTAATGTGTATCAGCGAGCGTACGCTGGTTTCGGATACTACCCACGAATTGCGCTTAAGCTCCTGTTCCAGTTGCCCAGGTGCCCATCCCGAATAACCGAGGAAAAACCGCAACTGAGAGTCATTTACCAATCCCAGCAGCATCATCTCCTTGATGGTTTCCAGATCGCCTCCCCAGTATAATCCCCTGACGATTTCGACGCTATCCGGCACCTCGTTTCCGAGTGTATGCACAAAATACAAGTTGTCGGTCTGAACAGGTCCACCGTGCATCACCACCGACCGAAATTCCGGCATATCACTAACCAGCTCATTAAGCATCATGCCTGATGGCTTATTCATCAGCAATCCAAAGGAACCTTCCTCGTTGTGCTCGATAAGTAACACAACCGAACGGCCAAAATAAAATTCGTCCAATAGCGGTTCAGCTATGAGGACTCTACCGCCCCTAGGCTTTAATTCATTGCTTTTTATCTTGATGAGTTTCTGCATATGTTCAAAAGTAACAATTTTACCGCTGCTTCGAGCGCATTTATCTACTTTTGTTGCACAAAAAATGTACCAATTAACGATGTCGTCAGGCCGACAAGCAGATTTCGAACGTCTCCGCGAACAATACCCTTTTTTCGAGTACAGGCACTTTGAAGCAAAAACAGAAAAAAAAGGTCTGCGTCTGACATTCACATTCAACCTTTCCGATAAGTACTCTTTTCAGCCTTCATTATTTTTTCAGGCTCATCCGCTACTTGCTGTGCCTGACCAAAAAACACTGGATAATCTGGCGTTTAATATCGGTATGATAGAGCTGATCAGTTATTGGAAAGCCGCCTGCTCACCCTTAATTATTGTTCGTCCTTTCAGGCTCCCGGCCCCTCAGCTTGAATTCTGGAAAAGTCTCTACTGGAATGGACTGGGTGAATTCTTTCATACCAACGGCATTCGTTGCGACGAGTCATCATTTCTTAAGATAGAGGCAACCGAAGGTAATGTAGTTGATCCATTTGTAAACCATGCGCACGATAAACGTGTACTGGTGCCTGTCGGGGGCGGGAAAGATTCTGCCGTAAGCCTGGAATTACTCGCCAGCAGCGGCCACGAGGTTATACCTTTCATGCTCAATCCCAGCCCGGCCATGCTTCGTATTATTCAGGCCTCAGGCACTGAAACCAGTTTGCCCATGGCCGTCAATCGTAGTCTGGATCCACAGCTCATCGATCTCAATGCCAAAGGATTTCTCAATGGCCACACACCCTTTTCCGCATTGCTGGCTTTTGTCACTTCAGCTGCGGCGGTGTTGACTCAAACCAAACATATCGCCCTTTCGAACGAATCGAGTGCAAACGAGGCAACGATTCCGGGCACACACATCAATCACCAGTACAGCAAATCGCTGCACTTCGAATCCTCATTCAGAGCTTATCTGGCTGAGTATCTTACTCCCACAATCAACTATTTCAGCCTGCTCAGGCCACTCAACGAGTTGCAGATAGCCTGGTTATTCAGCCGTATGCCTCAGTATCATAGTGCTTTTCGAAGCTGCAATGCCGGCAGCAAGACCGACAGCTGGTGCGGGCAGTGTCCAAAATGCCTTTTCACTTACACTATTCTTTCGCCCTTTTTAGGCCAAAGCGATTTGGTGCGGATTTTCGGCAAGGATCTGCTCTCGGACACAACAATGTTGCCGCTGCTCGAGTCGCTTGCAGGACTTACCACTCATAAACCTTTTGAATGTGTGGGCACTGTCAGCGAGGTGCAGGCCTGCCTGAACTACCTCAACCAACGCAATCAGGGTCAGCTGCATGACCTGCCCCACTTACTCGAAACCAGACTGAACCCGCAGCAGCAGGTGGATACCATGCTTCGCGGTTTCGACCCTCATCATCACCTCACATCACATTTCGAAAACCTCTTACGCAGCAGCCTTAATGACTGAAGCTATCATACGGAAGCTCCGCAATCAACGAATTCTTATCCTTGGGTTTGGTCGCGAAGGCCAATCAACGCTGGAGTTTATTAGGCGTAACAACATCCAATGCCAGGTGTGCATTGCAGATCAGCGGGCGCCAGAGCCGCAGTTGATTAAAGCACTTAATGATAATGCCATAGAAGCCAATTTTGGGCCCGACTATCTCGATTGGGCGCGTGAATTCGACCTGATTATCAAAAGCCCGGGTATTCCCTCAAGGCTTGTTCCCCTTAACCTGCACGAACGTATAAGCTCACAAACCGACCTGTTTCTGGAAGCATTTGGCCGGCAAACCATCGGCATAACCGGAACAAAGGGTAAAAGCACGACCAGCTCGCTCATCCACCATATGCTGATAAACGCAGGTAAGCACTCCTTGCTTACAGGCAACATTGGCATTCCTTGCTTTGATATCATACCCGAAATTGATGATGATTCTATTGTGGTTTTCGAGCTTTCGGCGCACCAGCTGGAGTTCATTCACCACTCGCCACACATTGGGCTTTTGCTCAATATCTTTCCCGAACATCTCGATCATTTTGGCAAGCTTGAGCATTATGCCGCAGCCAAATGTAACATCTTTGCTTTTATGCAAAACGATGATTTGCTGATTATCCATTCGTCGCTTAGCCGTAAAATTCCGGCACATTTCAAGGCAAACTGCAATTTCTACGACGCCAGTCCTATAAGTATCCCGACGATGAGGCTCAGGGGACAACATTTCAGTATGCTGGCCAATGCGGCAATTCAGGCAGCAATGGCACTGGGCATTGATCAGCAGGTGGCTTTGCATGCGCTCACCACTTTTCAGCCTCTGCCACACCGTCTTGAGCCCATCGGTCCAATCGATGGTGTGCTTTTCATCAACGACAGCATTGCCACCATACCACAAGCTACGCTTGCCGCATTGGATGCCTGGCCGGCTACCAATTTTCTTATCCTCGGCGGTTTCGACCGCGGCATCGATTACGCACTGATTGTCGAAGGCCTCATGCGGTGGGAAACTCCTTATGTGCTGCTCACAGGACAAGCAGGGCGTCGCATGGGCGAAGCGATTGAAGCAGCCCTTCCCGGAAAAAATCTATGCTATTTCAATCAGTTGGAAGAAGCGTTTTCGTTTATTTCTGTTCTGGCCTGCGAGGGGGATATTGTACTGCTCTCGCCGGCAGCAGCCAGCTATGATCAATACAAGAATTTCGAGCACAGAGGCGATCGCTTCAAAGAGCTTGCCTTAAGCTTCAGACGAAAAAACCCCGAAAAAAATTCTTCCGGGGTTGTAGATTGAACAGGGCATTTTTATTTTTTGCCCAAGGTCGAATCTTTTTTCTCGGCTTTTGAAACCTCGGTCACAACGGGCTTGCTGCGACGTGGGCGCGACACGCCGTATGAACCAAGAATAATCTTGCCACGTTTACTCTTCTTGTCACCTTTACCCATAGTGCATGTTGTATTAAGATTTTGAAGTTGTCACAAAATTAAGCATTCTACAACAAATTTCAAGCTCATTTGGTCTTACGGATTCCTGCCGGGTGAGGATGTCCGGGGTTTGACAGGCAAGCGGGGCGCCGATGGCTCAGCACTTTCCTGCCCTATGGCATCAGCACCTCCCATCAGGATATTCAGCATTTCATCGATGCCGGCCTTACGATAATCCACAGGTGGACTGAAAATTTCGCTTCGAATATCCATTTGTTTAAGAACACTTACCTCCATAACGCTGTTTCCCAACGTATTAATGGCTACCGATCGCATGAGTAAGCCCTTGCTGAGCATGCCAAGCCATTCATCGCTCACCCGATAGGCCGAATAAAGGTTTGGCTTGCTAAATAGCCTCATCATCCGGTTTAGACGCTGCAAATCAATTTCAGCCCAGGGCTTTACATCTGCTGTAACCCAAATCTCCTCTATGGCAATGCTATCAACCATAAACAAATACTTTCTGCTTTGGTAACCCATGATCTGCTTCAGGCTGTCGGTAGCTTCGATGCGGAAATGGTCAGGCAATAAACTATCAGGCTTGTTCGAACGCATCAGCGTGGTTAAAAACTGTATTTCTTCCGAAGCCTTTTCACGTTCATTTTCAGGCAATTGGGCAATCATCAGGCTCATCTGTACTTCCACCTGGCGATAAAGCGCATTGCCAAGACTATCGTGATGTCCACGCCAAAACACTTGCTGCTTGGGCAGTATTACGGTAATCTGGTTGGAATCAAGGTCGAAAATAAAGGTAGATGTCTGGTGTTCGATGCGTACCTTCTGACCTGATATCATGGTGCTCTGCATGCCAAAATTGCCAAAACGGTCTGATTTCTGCTCAATAATCAACCATCCTCCCCGAGTTGGGCTGAAAGGCAGAAAAACAAGCAACACCATCATGCATGTTATGGCAGTCGCTTGCAGCATTCCTGATGTGCCGTTTTTCATTCGTCATGAATTAACATGCCAAAGTTAGCCAATGAGGGCAATACCTCAATTGGGTTAACATATTTAGGCAGATGCCATGCGCCTTTGTTCATTTCGTGATGCTTATTGTTGAAAATTAGCCCTGCAGCCTGAAAAACATTCAGGAAAAAACACTACTTTTGCGCCTCTAAATCAAAACCACTGTCATGGTTAAAAACAAAAAAGCCGATACAGGCGACGAAAGGCTCGAAGTGGTTGAGGAAGCTCTGGGCCGGTCGGAACAGTTTATCGAAAAAAACTCAAAAATCATCACTATTGTTGTGTTGGTTATTGTTGCAGGCGTTCTTGCATACCTGGGCATTAACCGCTATTTTTTGGAACCGCGCGAAAAGGAAGCTCAATGGCAGATGTTTCAGGCTGAACGTTACTTTGAGCAGGACTCGCTGACAAAAGCCCTGAATGGCGATGGCAACAACCTTGGCTTTCTGGAAATTATTGCTGATTATAGCATGACAAAGACAGCCAACCTTGCACGATATTACGCCGGCATCAGCTATCTGCGTCTTGGCGACTACAGCGAAGCCATCAAACAACTTGATAAGTTTAAAGGCCGCGACAATATCGTAGCAGCCATGGCTCTCACCGCCAAGGCCGATGCCATGCTCGAGCTTGGCCAGACCGCAAAAGCTGCAGGAGTTTATGAAAGCACATCCAAAAAGTTTGACAATGAGCTCATAGCTCCAATGGCGTTAATGAAAGCCGGCAGGGCTTACGAGCTGGCCGGAAACAACAAGAAGGCCCTGGAAATGTACGAAACGCTTTTCAAAAACTATCCAAACACTAACGAGGGTCGTCTGGTAGAAAAGTTCATCGCCCGGCTCAAAGCAAATTAATTGCAACTCCAAAAATTTAATAAAACCTGACCCATTCGATATGGTGGTCAGGTTTTTTGCTACAAGGAAGTAAAGAAAAGCATGAAAGAAAGCCGGATTATTTTTTTTGGAACACCTGCCTTTTCCGCCTTGCAGCTTAGTCGGCTGCTGGAAAATGGTTTTAATGTGGTGGCAGTAGTCACTTCGCCCGACAAACCTGCGGGAAGAGGTCTTCAAATACAATATTCCGAAGTCAAGAAAGTGGCTTCAAGATTTCATTTGCCCATACTGCAGCCTGTTTCATTGAAGGATGAAGGCTTTCTGAACCAGCTCCGGACTTATGAAGCAGAGGTGTTTGTGGTAATAGCCTTCAGAATGTTACCACCCGAAGTGTGGAAAATGCCGATTCTGGGCACGTTTAATGTTCACGCCTCGTTATTACCTGATTATCGTGGTGCAGCACCCATCAACTGGGCAATTGTTAACGGAGAAACCGAAACAGGCCTGACAACTTTCTTCCTGAACGAACGCATCGACGAGGGCAGCATTATTCTTCAGCACAAGATGAGTATAGGTGCTGACGAAACTGCCGGAGAACTGCATGACCGCATGGCCGACGAAGCATGGCCATTGCTGCAGGAAACGCTTCGACAAATTACCTCAGGCGATCTGAAGTGCTTGCCTCAGGATCATAGTAAAGCCATACACAAAGCCCCAAAAATCAACAGGGATCATCTCAGGATTGTATGGAACAAGCCCATAAACCAGATCATCAACCAAATCAGGGGCTTCAGTCCAAAACCCGGTGCTTTTACCTTGTTGTTGCACCAATCAGGCAAAAATATGGAGATGCGTATTCTGAAAGCAAACATTTTGTCGGATAGACTTGAAACTGAGCCATGCAAAGTTTTGGTGTGGAACAAACAACTTGTTGTAAGCCATCCCGATGGACTGATCAATCTTCTGGAAGTGCAGCTTCCCGGCAAAAACGTACTGAAAGCCAGCGAGTTCATCAAAGGATTCCGCGATGATGGCGGATGGAAAGTGAGGTAAAATCAGTTGATAATTTCCTCAATCTGCGCAACCGCTTTTCAAGTCAATTATAAGTTGGGCGTCAAAGCTGGTCAGTCAAGAATTTATATGTATTTGGGGAGCATCATTTTTTTTCGCAAATACTTGCCTTTGTTTATTTAAAGATTATTTTTGTGGCTTGTTCAACCAATATTCTAACCAAAAAATAAAAAAATGAACAAAGCTGAACTGATCGATGCAATCGCCGCCGAAGCTAACCTGACTAAGGTTGATGCAAAAAAGGCACTTGACGCTTTTGTTGCTGCTGCCACCAACGCCCTCAAAGCAGGTGACAAAGTAACTCTTGTTGGTTTTGGAACTTTCTCGGTTTCTTCAAGGTCAGCCCGCAAAGGCCGTAACCCTCAGACCGGAAAAGAAATCAGCATCTCCGCTAAAAAGGTTGTTAAATTTAAACCAGGTGCCGAACTGGCCGGAACGGTTAAATAACAACGTTACGCAAGAACTTCTGAACCCGTTGAATTTTACAAATCAACGGGTTTTTTTATGGCATGAATGGATCAACGGATAAGGCCACTATCATCAGCAAGACAAAATAGTTGATACGCATAAAATAATAGAACGGGTTGATCGCGCGCTCCGAGCGAAGCAACAATCCTGCAAATACCACAGTTATCCATACTGCGCCGACCGTAATAGCCAGAACAGTGAACCGGGAGTGCACCAAGCCATAAAGTGGCAACAGGAGGGCAGAAATTGCGGTTGCAATCACCCAGATGAATGTCAGAATCTTGATCTGTTGCTCATTATATCGCTGAGTGATGGATGGATAACCAGCTTTCACATATTCATCGCCATATTTAAGCATCAGCAGCCAGAAATGTGGCACCTGCCAGATAAAGAAGAAAAAGGCCAGCATAAGTGCACGGGGATCGAATAGCGGCCCACCGCCCGCCACCCAGCCAACTACAGGAGGGATGGCACCAATAACCGAACCCGGAATAACGGCAAATGCTGACCGGCGCTTCATGGGCGTATATATGCCATTGTACCAAAGCAGGGCAAGCAATCCAAGCTGCATAGCCTCGAATCCGGAACCCAGATACAACATCAAGGAGCCTGCCAGTGATAAAACGATTGACACCGCCAATACAGCATTCCGGCTGATGCGGCCCGATGGAATCGGCCGCTGTGCAGTACGCCGCATGAGTCGGTCGCGGTCGCTATCCTGATAATGGTTGAGGGCTGAAGAGCCACAAGCCAGAACAAAGATGCCCAATGCTGGTAAAAGTATTCCGGTATCGAAAGTGCCTTTGGCAATCAGATAGCCTGCAAGTGTAGTGAGCATAACAGCAAAGGTGATACGCACCTTGCTGAGTTCAGCCAGGAGACCAAGCCCGTTGATGACAGATTTTATCATTATTTCAGTGTTTTTAGGTAGTCGATTATCTGGGCTATCTGTTCGTCATTCAGCACATTGGCATAGCTAACCATCAGCCCCTTCATATAGCCCTTAACGATGTCTGCGTTGGGTTCCCTGATCGAACGGGCAATGTATTCGTCGTCAGCAACCACTTCGCGCTCCTTGCCGTCGGTTTCCACCACTTCCGTTCTGCCGTAAAGCCCGAGAAACGATGGGCCGATGATTTTGCTGCCGTCCTGCGAATGGCAGGTAAGGCAGGCGTTTTGCTTAAGCAGTGCCAGTCCCGGATGTTCGTTGGCCAGACTCGGTGCGGACGCCAGCCACTGATCGTAATCGGCCTGGGGCAACACCGTAATGGTGGACAGCATATAACTATGCAGCTGACCGCAATACTCGGCACACAAAATATCAAAGCGTCCGGTTTTGGTGGCTTCGAACCACATATAATTCTTTTTACCCGGCACCATGTCTTCTTTTATCCTGAATGCAGGAATATAAAAACTATGCAGAACATCGCGCGAGACCATGTTCACCTTGACAGGCTGACCTATCGGAACAACAAGCGAATCGGTTATTCGTCCGTCGGGATATTCAAAACTGAATTTCCACATCTGACCGTAAGCGGTAATTTCCATGGCACCTTCAGGAACACTACGCATGGGTTTAAAACCCATCCAGCCGTAGTAAAACATGACAACAACCAACAAGGTTGGTATAGCTGTCCAGAGCACCTCAAGAAGGTTACTACCCTCGATGTTGCTTGCCACAGGATTGCGCTTTTTACTATATCGGAAAACGAAATAAATCATCACCGCTGTAATTCCGATTAAAAACACCAGCGAGATTCCGACAATGATGTAGAGCGACAAATCGACGCCATGAGCAAAAGTTGAAGCTGAAGTTCTCATACTATTTGCCTGATGCTTAACGGTTAAGGTATTCGAGGGAAGTCAGTATCGAGAGGGCAACAAACAAAACGCCAACCAGTAAAACTAGTCCGGTGTAAATCTTCTTCTCGTATTTGAGGTGCATAAAATAGTAAGCTACTACCACAACTTTTACAGTGGCAATGAAAAGCGCCGTAAATACTGAAAGTGTGGATAATGCAGCGCCAAACACCGAAACCACTACTGTGATGGCGGTCAGGAAGAGCAGCGCAGCAAGGGTGCGCAAATGCTCGCTGTAAGGCACTGCGTGATGCTGTCCCTGGTCATGATTCTGCGGATGCTGATCGTGTGAATGAGCCATATTTTTCAGTGAATAAGGTAAAACAATGGGAAAAGATAAATCCAGATAAGGTCAACAAGGTGCCAGTAAAGCCCTGCGTTTTCGGTAAGCGAATGCTTTTCGCTTGTCAGGGTTCCGTTGTTGGTTTGCCTGATGGCAAAAACAATGATGACCATACCAATAATAATATGCAGGGCATGCAGGCCGGTCATGATATAATAGAGAAAGAAAAACAGACGCTCGCCCGAAGGAAGATTGTTGTAGTAATCCATGCCGGGGAAGAGCCCATGATGAATCTTGGCGCTCCACTCGAAATATTTGATCACCAGAAACACACCCGCCAACGCAAAAGTTGTCCACATCAGCATGGAGGATCGCCTGGATTGTCCCATCTGAATGGCCGATACCGCCATAGCTATGGTCATACTACTCACCAGCAGTACAACAGTGTTAACAGTGCCAAGCGCAACATTTAACTCGAAGGATGATAAAAGAAAAGCTTCGTGGTTGAGCATCCGGTAAACCATGTAAACGATGAAAAGGCCTCCGAAAAGCAGCAACTCGGTGAAGAGAAAGAGCCACATGCCAAATTTGTTGGCTTCGGCATCGCGGTTGTGTCCCGAATTAGGAAGTACCAGTCCGGTGTGTTCCATTGCTTAGTCTTTGATTTGGGGTTTATTCTCGTAGTCGTATGGTCCGTTCTTGGGCAACTCAGGATGCCTGTCAAAGTTTTGGACAGGCGGTGGAGTCGGAGTTTGCCATTCGAGGGTGATACCGCCCCAGGGGTCACGTTCGCTGATCTTTCTACCCCTGAAACGTGCCACAATCAGGTTGGTAATCATGAGCAATAATCCTGTATAAAGTATCCAGGAACCAACAGTACTAATGATATTCGGTAAATGAAATTCAGGCAGATAGTCGTAGTAGCGTCGTGGCATTCCCATGAGTCCTGATATGAACATGGGGAAGTATAAAACATTGAAACCAATAAATAATGTTACAAAAGCAATATTGGCTACCAGTTTGTTGTACATTCTGCCCCACATTTTAGGAAACCAGTAGTGCAATGCTCCGAAGAATGCAAAACCGGTACCTCCAAACATAACGTAGTGGAAGTGGCCCACCACAAAATAGGTGTCGTGCAGGTGAATATCGGTAGCCAGCGCTCCAAGAATCAGGCCGGTGAATCCACCGATCATGAACTGGAAGATGAAAGCCAGTGCATAAAGCAAGGGCGTTTGCAGATCAATCGATCCCTTATATAATGTCGCCACCCAATTGAATACTTTAATTGCAGTGGGGATAGCTACCAGAAAAGTAAGCATCGAAAAGATAAAACGGGCTGTACCACTCATTCCTGAAGTGAACATATGGTGTCCCCAGATAAAATACCCGACAAATGCGATGGCGAGGCTGCTGTAAGCGATAGCCTTATAACCGAAAATGGTTCGGTTGCTGAAAGTTGGCAATAGTTCCGAGATAACACCAAATGCCGGCAGCGCCATGATGTACACCGCCGGATGACTATAAATCCAGAAAAGGTGCTGGTAGAGAATGGGGTCGCCACCGATTGAGGGGTCGAAAAGGCCAACGCCCAAAGCGCGCTCGGCTACAATCATCAGCAAAGTAATCCCGATAATCGGTGTGGCCAGCAGCTGAATCCAGGAAGTAGCGTAAAGCGCCCAGGCAAACAGGGGCATTTTGGTAAAACTCATTCCCGGCGCCCTGAGACGGTGAATGGTAACTATGAAATTTAATCCGGTGAGAATCGACGAAAAACCCAGAATAAAGGCTGCCAGCACCGACATGCTGACGTTTGTCCCCGTTTTCACACTATAGGGCACATAAAAAGTCCAGCCGGTATCAGCAGGGCCATTACCAAAAATAAGGGTGGAAAGTGCCAGCACCGCACCAATGATATATACCCACCACGAAAGAAGGTTGAGCCGCGGAAAGGAGACATCATCCGTTCCGAGCATGATGGGCAGAAAAAAGTTGCCAAATACCGCAGGGATACTGGGAATGATAAACAGGAAAATCATGATGACCCCGTGCAAGGTAAACAACTGGTTATAGGTTTTTGCCTCAACCAAATCTTTTCCCGGGTTCAGGAGTTCAAATCGCATCAGCAGCCCAATGGTGGCGCCCACAAGGAAAAAAGTAATGAGCGCATAGAGGTACATCAAACCGATACGCTTGTGGTCAACAGTAAAAAGCCAGGACATGATGCCTTTTTTGGCTTCGAGGTAGTTGACCTGTGAGTTAGCAGTTGCCATAGATATCAAATGTTTTTTGATTGACGTTTTTTACTCGAAATCAACAAATATGAAAGAAAAATAAGGGCTGCCAATATGATGATGCTGCCCGAAACTGAAGTGATATTCAGCACATAGCGTTTGCCCTCGGGATCGTAGCTGAAACAAAACTTCAGCACCTTATTGATGGTTGCACCTGAACGGCCCTTTGAGGCTTCGATGATGGCCATTTTAAAGTCGAAGGGAAGAAAATAAGTCCCGTGCAGGTAGCGCGTTATCTTTCCTTGCGGACTAAGAACGACCAAAGTGGCCGGATGAATGTATTGTTCGCCCTCCTGCTTAACCTGGTAACCAACATTATCGAGCAAGCGGCGTATGCTGAGGCTGTCGCCTGTGAAAAAACGCCAGCCGTTGTCAAGATCACCTTTTTCAACCAGCCTGGTGTAGGTCTTTTTCTTGTTCATAGCCAGTAAAGGCTTCTCCTTATGGCTGAAACTCACCATGAACACCTGATAATCCTTACCCGCTAACAGGTCTGACTTTTTCATGACATCGGCCAGGCCATTCATCAGCGGTGTACAAATACCAGGGCATTCGTAATAAACAAGGGCAAGCACCGTAGGTTTGTCGATTGCTGCCTTGAGGTCCACCTGCTGATAATTCTCGTCCGTAAAAATTAGACCCTCTTCAAGAAACTGGTCAAGCTTCTCATAAACACCAAGCTGATCCTGACCTTTAACCGGCATTTTGATGCCCAGCACAAGCATAATTACGACTATTGCAATCGTGTTCTGCACATAAAACAGATTGATTTTCATTTAATTACAATATTGTCTTTCTTTTGGTTTGCGCTTGCTAATTTAGACTAATTCTAAACAATAGCAAGCAAGTAAAAAGATGTTTTCCCAAACAGACTAACATTGTATTAAATTGAACACCCATGTCTCATTTTCGGACATCATTTTCTAAAGCTATTCAGCAAAAAAAACGCCGGATAAATGCATGAAGGATAATAATTCTACAAAGCTTTTCGTTTACTGCAAAATCAAAGGCTATCTCACTATTAATCACGAACGTTCCTTAAATGATGTTAAAGCAAGAGCATTAAAAGCTAACTTTGGCACAGTATTTGATTAATTATAGCTGAGTAGTTTTTTTTCATCAGAATATTGGTTGGTTAAGAGAAAAAAGCTCCCGGACGCCCGTTCGGGGCTTTTTTTATTTCAGGGCTGATTGTCGGAGCTCTTCAGCAAGAAATGAAGCGGTATAGCCTACACCTGATGCTGCAATCACTTCAGGTGTTCCGACAGCCACAACAGAGCCGCCGCCACGCCCGCCTTCAGGACCTAAATCGATGATATAATCGGCCATCTTAATCACCTCCATATTGTGTTCGATGATGAGCACGGTATTTCCGCGATCAACCAGCTTGTTGAGCACCTGCATGAGCTGGTTGACATCTTCGAAGTGGAGGCCGGTTGTCGGCTCATCAAGAATGTAAAAGGTTTTACCGGTTTCGCGCTTCGATAGTTCGGCGGCGAGTTTTACGCGCTGAGCTTCACCGCCCGAGATGGTAGTAGAAGGCTGGCCCAGGGTCAGATAGCCAAGGCCTACATCCTGGAGTGAATGCAGTTTTTGTTGTATGGCAGGGATATTCTCGAAAAAGTCTATGGCCTGATCGATGGTCAGGTTTAAAACATCGTTGATGGATTTGCCTTTGTAGCGCACTTCCAGCGTTTCCGGATTGTAGCGCTTGCCACCGCATTCCTCGCATTGAACGGCCACATCGGGCAGGAAGTTCATCTCAATGATGCGCACTCCTGCACCTTTGCAGGTTTCGCAGCGCCCGCCGGAAACATTGAACGAAAACCTTCCGGGTTTGTAGCCCCTGATGCGTGATTCGGGTAATTCGCCAAACAACTTGCGAATCTCATCAAAAACCTTTGTATAAGTTGCAGGATTGGATCGGGGTGTGCGCCCTATAGGTGTCTGATCAATCTCGATGACTTTATCGAGGAATTCAAGGCCTTCGATTTTGTCGTAAGGCAGGGGCGCCTTAAGGGCATCATAAAAATGTTTGTTCAATATGGGAAAAAGGGTTTCGTTGATCAGGCTGCTTTTTCCCGAACCGGATACCCCCGTTACACATATCATCAGACCCAACGGAAACCTGACGTCAAGATTCTTCAGGTTGTTGCCTCTTGCACCGCGCAATACAAGCGCCTGACCGGGATGACCCTGACGGCGTTTTTCGGGCAGTCTGATCATTCGTTTTCCGCTGATGTATTCGCAGGTAATGCTGTGGCAATTTATCATATCATCCGGCCGTCCCTGCGCTACGACAGAGCCTCCATGCACTCCGGCACCCGGACCAATGTCGATCACATGATCTGCTGCAAGTATGGTATCCTTGTCGTGCTCTACCACGATTACTGAGTTTCCGATATCACGCAGCTGTCTGAGCGAGTTAATCAGCCGGTGATTGTCGCGCTGATGCAGGCCGATGCTTGGTTCGTCGAGGATATACATAACACCTGTGAGCTGCGAGCCAATCTGGGTAGCCAGCCTGATGCGCTGGGCCTCGCCACCTGAAAGCGTATTGGCAGGACGATTCAGGCTTAGATAATCGATACCTACTTCAAGCAGGAATTGAATCCTTTTCTCTATTTCCCTGAGCACATCCCGTGCAATCTGCAATTGCCTGTCGGATAGTTTCGACGGCAACTCCCTCACCCATTCGGCCATGCTGCTGATATCCATTGAGGCCACCTCGGCAATATTCCGACCATCGATGATAAAATATTGCGACTCCTTCTTCAGTCGGGTTCCCTGACAAACCGGACAAGTTACATGGTTCATGAAGCCCTGTGCCCATCGGCGGACTGCAGGCGAGGCATTTTCGTTGTTCTGCGCCTCGATGAAGCTGATGATGCCTTCGAAAGTGGTTGAATAAGATGAGATGATTCCCATGTATTCGCGGCGCACTTCGAGCGACTCGTTTGATCCATAGAGTATTACATCGATGGCTTCTTCAGGAATCTCGCCAATAGGGGTATTCAGATTAAATCCATACCGGCTTCCGATGGCCTCTATCTGACTGAATATCCAGTTGTTCTTGAATTCGCCCAAGGGCACAAGACCACCCTTTTTGATGCTAAGGGCTGGATCGGGCATAATTTTCTCGAGGTCAATCTCAGTAATTGACCCGATGCCATTACATTTCGGGCAGGCGCCATAAGGCGAATTGAATGAAAAAGTGTTGGGTTCGGGCTCATTGTACGAAAGGCCTGTGGTAGGGCACATGAGCATCTTGCTGAAATAGCGCAGCTCGCCCGAAGCTGCATCAAGCACCTGCATCAGTCCCTTGCCCTGTTTCAGGGCAGCTTGAACCGAACGGAGCAAACGCGCCTGGTCAACAGAGGCCATATCGAGTCTATCGACCACAATTTCGATATCGTGCACCTTGTAGCGGTCGAGTTGCATGCCAAATACCAGGTCACGCACCTCGCCATCCACCCTTACCTTAAGAAAACCTGACTGCCTTATCTGCTCAAACAATTCGCGGTAATGCCCCTTGCGGGCACGAACCACCGGAGCCAGCAGCAAAATCTTGCAACCGGCATATTTCTGAGCAATCAGCCCGACGATCTGTTCTTCGGAGTAGCGCACCATTTTTTCTCCGGTGGCGTACGAAACCGCTTCGGAAGCACGTGCATAAAGCAACCGAAGAAAATCGTATATCTCGGTTATGGTTCCTACAGTTGATCGCGGGTTGCGGTTTACCGACTTCTGTTCGATGGAGATTACAGGACTAAGCCCGGTAATTTTATCCACATCAGGCCTTTCCATAGTACCGATGAACTGTCGGGCATAGGCAGAAAAACTCTCCATATAGCGTCGTTGACCTTCGGCATAGATTGTATCGAAAGCTAAAGACGATTTTCCGCTTCCGCTGAGGCCTGTGATGACAACAAGCTGGTAGCGCGGGATGCGCAGATCAATATTCTTGAGGTTGTGAACACGTGCTCCGTGCACTTCGAGGAATTGATCCTCGGAAAAATTTTCGGTTTGGCCTGACAGCTCAGTCATCAGCTTGTTGTCAAAAGGTAATTATGATCCAATAGGACGATGTGTGCGTGCAAACCTGCCTTCGGGAATTTTCAGGCTGTAGGTTTTTCCGGTCTTCACCGTAAGCTCATGCGAACGAAGCCACGGATTGAACATTCGCAGCAACTTATAGCTCACCCCCTGCGTGCGCGCAAAATCGACCAGACTAGGGATAGTCTCGTTCACCTGTACTTCTCTGAAAGCGAGGGGTTCGTACATTCTTTCCCGATCGGGGAAAAAGCCGTATGCCCTTGGATTTTGATGGATGAGCTTCATGGCCAGTATCCTGTAAAGATAACGTTCGGTTTCTTCGGCCATTAACAAATCAAAGTAGCTGTCGGTTTGCTGGCGCGACAAAAAATCATCGATGCGTCGGGTTCCGGCATTATAGGCTGCAGCCACCAGCGCCCAGCTGTTGTATTTGCCGTAAGCCCGGCGAAAGTAGCGGCAGGCGGCCTCGGTGGCCTTCTCCAGATGATAGCGCTCATCCACCTGATCGGTAACCTCAAGCTGATATTCTTTTGCCGTACCTTCGAGAAACTGCCAGAATCCTGCTGCACCGGCCGGCGATCGGCTGTTGGTGAGGTTGCTTTCGATCATGGCCAGATACTTGAAATCATCAGGTATGCCATTTTT
Organism: Bacteroidales bacterium; assembly: GCA_035325985.1. GTDB lineage: Bacteria > Bacteroidota > Bacteroidia > Bacteroidales > F082 > JALNZU01. The sequence continues at coordinate 60,407 of DAOKYW010000008.1, read as the reverse complement.
TTTCAGTATGGGTTCGATCACCGGCAGCCAGCGGTTTGCACGCTTAAGCAACAACAGTGTTGAGCTATGCCAATAGGCGTTGACGAGCAGCTCGCGCTCAAGTGACTCACTTACATAATATAATTGTAGAGGAATGTCCTCGCCGGCAAAATCAAGTTTTAAAGGCAGGCCGATGCTGCCGATTTCCTGCGGTGCCACGCGCTCGGCAGGCTGTTGGGCATTGCCATTGCGACCGCAAGAGCCAAACAAAAAAAGTGAAGCGAAGAGGAGAATGAGAATAAGTATGTTTAGTAATCTTTGAATATTGTTATAAATCATAAAACCTTGTTAATCTGTATTTTAGTCGCACAATGCATGAAAAGATGCAGTTTGCAAAAATAAGGAATTGTAGGCTGCGCGAAGTCGTAACAACAATTACCCTGACAGCGGCCTCAGGCAAAGTTCCATTAGAGTAAGCTGAATTTTGCAAAGAAAATCTGATCAGAAAGGACTGACAAAATCCCTGAAAAGAGGTGCTTCCCGGTCCTTGTCCGACAATAGTGGATCAACAATTCCCCAATCAATATTCAGGTCGGGGTCGTTCCAGCGGATACTGCCTTCAGATGCTTTGTTATAAACATTCGTGCATTTGTAAAAGAAAACAGTATCGTCTTCAAGGGTCACGAAGCCATGTGCAAAACCCGGCGGAACCCAGTACATCCACTTGTTCGATTCGCTCAGCACTATCGAAGCCCACTGTCCGTAGGTAGGGGAATTTTTTCGGATATCGACCGCTACATCAAGCACAGCGCCTTTCATCACGCGCACCAGTTTGCCCTGGGCAAAAGGCGGCCTCTGGAAATGCAGACCGCGCAGCACGTTTTTGGCCGACTTCGACTCATTGTCCTGAACAAAGTTCTGATCAATGCCCTTTTGAAGGAATTTTTCCTTGTTGTATGATTCAAAGAAATAACCCCGATGATCTTCAAAAACGAGAGGCTTTACAATCAGCAGGTCGGGTATGCCGGTTTCAAGAATTTCCATGGCGAAGCTTTGTTTTTCGTGCTAAAGATAAAGGAAAAAATTTGTGAAGCTCCATGCAAAAAGAGCACCCTTATCGGGTGCTCTTTTTATTTCAGGGGAATGCCTAATTCTCAGAGGTGGATGACCTCGCCGTAAGCAGCAGCAGCAGCTTCCATGATGGCTTCGGACATGGTGGGATGCGGATGTATGGTCTTTATGATTTCGTGGCCTGTTGTTTCGAGTTTTCGGGCAGCCACAGCTTCGGCAATCATCTCGGTTACATTGTCGCCAATCATATGACAGCCAAGCCACTCACCGTATTTGGCATCGAAAATCACTTTCACAAAACCGTCTTTATTGCCGGCAGCACTGGCTTTGCCTGAAGCCGAAAAAGGAAACTTACCCACTTTGATCTCATAGCCAGCTTCGATGGCCTGTTTTTCGGTCATGCCCACCGAGGCCACTTCGGGACTTGTATAGGTGCACGATGGGATATTGCCATAGTCAACGGGTTCGGGGTGAAGTCCACAGAAAGCTTCCACACAGGTAATGCCTTCGTGCGAGGCGGTGTGGGCAAGTGCCGGACCATGCACTATGTCGCCAATGGCATATACGCCTTCCACATTGGTACGATAGAATTCATCTACAAGTACTTTTCCCTTTTCAAAAGCAACGCCGGTTTCTTCAAGTCCAAGACCTTCGAGATTGGTGGCTACACCCACCGCTGAAAGTACAATTTCCGCTTCGACCACTTCGCTGCCCTTTTTGGTGCTGATGGTCACTTTACACAAGTCACCTGTGGTGTCAACATGCTCTACAGTTGAACCGGTCATCACCGTCATTCCTGCCTTTTTGAACGAACGTTCGAGTTGCTTGCTCACCTCTTCATCTTCCAGTGGCAGGATGTTGGGCAGATATTCTACGAGGGTAACTTTCGTACCCATACTATTATAAAAATAGGCAAACTCCGAGCCGATGGCTCCCGAGCCTACAACAACCATGGATTTTGGCAGTTTGGGCAGCACCATGGCATCGCGATACCCGACAATCTTTTTACCATCGATTTTCATGCTTGGTAATTCGCGGGAGCGGGCACCTGTAGCCAGAATAATATGGGCGGCTTCGTAAGTTTCCTTGTTTCCGTCGGCTTTAGTCACTTCAACCTTTTTGCCCGGCCGGATGCTGCCAAAGCCATTAATCAGGTCAATTTTATTCTTTTTAAAAAGAAACTGCACGCCTTTGCTCATTCCATCAGCTACGCCACGGCTTCGTTTGATCACTGCATCAAAATCAGGCTTTACTTCGCCACTGATACTTATACCGTAGTCGGATGCGTGCTTGGTGTAGTTGAACACCTGAGCACTTTTGAGTAATGCCTTGGTGGGTATGCATCCCCAGTTGAGGCACACGCCTCCAATTTCAGCCTTTTCGACCACAGCCACTTTTTTCCCCAGCTGGCTGGCCCTGATGGCAGCTACATATCCGCCCGGACCGCTGCCTATAACGATGACATCGTAGTTCATTGCTTTTGATGTTGAATTTTGATGCGCAAAGGTAATAAAATCGCCCTTGTTCGTGCGGCCCTGTCACTTGCCATGGATTGCTGCCTATTGGATATTAACACCTTGTACCATGTACTTAACAATCACTTATCTTTGCTCAGGCACCCGGTTTTTTCATCTCTCTACTTGCGCAATCCGCCGGAAAAGGAGACCGGCACTCCGGGTGCCGTTTTTAAAAAGCAAACCATGAAAATCAAAGCTCAGGCGTATCTGTTTGTTATTGTGCAATTTGCAATGCTGGCCTTATTGCTGGCCACCGGGCCGTGGGTTAGCCCTTCACCGGTCGGGCTAATCGTTGAGCTTGCGGGACTGCTGGTGGGTATCACAGCCATATTGCACATGCAAATCGGCAATTTCGGTGTTGCCCCGTTGCCTAAACAAGGCAGTCGCCTCGTCACTACCGGAATCTATTCAATGATCCGACATCCCATGTACCTTGCTCAACTCATGGTCATGCTTCCGCTTGTTGTGGATCATTATAGCTTATTCCGGCTGGCAGCATGGTCTGTTTTATTGGTCAATTTGATTTTCAAGCAGTTGTTTGAGGAAAAGCAGCTCATAAAACAATTTGCTGATTACAGGGATTATATGAACAACAGCTGGCGGATGGTACCTTTCATCTTTTAATTTTGAATCAACAGCTGAAATAATGTCTCAGACGGGCTGAATAATTGACAGGCTCCCCGCATGGCACAGGAATTGTTAGGGAGTGCTCGTAAATATTTTCATCATGTCGCTGAAACATCTGACATCGCATGCTCAAATGCTTTCATTGCTTCGGAAGGACACAAAAAATTATGTCCTGTTATACAAATCCGGCTCCGAATCCAGCGAATGCAGCCTAAGGAATATCACAGAGGCCGCCGGTAAGCTGAATGGTGTCAGCCTGATGGTGGCCGATGTAAACATAGTGCGCGATATCCATACTGCTTACGGTGTTACGAGTGCACCCGCACTACTGGTATTCGAAGGCGAACGTTTCATCAACGTTGTTAAAGGCTGCAACGAACCTGCACATTATATCAACCTCTTTGAGGAAGCTTACTTTCATCCTTTAAGTTTGGTCGGGCAGCCAAGGCAGAAATCGGTAACAGTGTACACTACTCCTGATTGCAGCTGGTGTAAAACGCTGAAGTCGTACCTCAAGTCTAACAATATTCATTATACCGAGGTGGATGTTTCGCGAAATCAGCAGGCAGCCGAACAAATGGTCAGACGCAGTGGTCAGCATGGCGTTCCTCAAACAGATATTGATGGCACCATCGTTGTAGGCTTCGACCGTAACCGTATCAACAGTTTACTTGGCATAACATCACAAAAATCATAATATCACATACTAATGAAAGAGTTACAACCACTTAATGAACAGGTTATTCTCGACCTCACCGAGGATAAAAGTGAACAGCGCACGCCCTCGGGAATTATTATTCCCGATACAGCTAAAGAAAAACCACA
>DAOKYW010000008.1:0-56288 GCA_035325985.1 Bacteroidales bacterium | reverse complement strand
AACAGCGCACGCCCTCGGGAATTATTATTCCCGATACAGCTAAAGAAAAACCACAGATTGCCCCGGTAATTGCCATCGGCCAGATTGAGAAGCCGGCCATAAGTGTTGGCGACAAGGTTTTATTCAAGAAGTATTCGGGTACGGAGGTGACCTTCGAAGGTCGAAAGCTGTTGGTCATACCTTATGCTGATTTGCTGGCAAAGGTGGTGGAAACGGAATCCATCTGATCCACTGAGATATCAGCTTGAAAAGGTGCAGGCATTCGGAAATGACCTGCACCTTTTGCTTTATTGGCAGCAGGGTATAGGACGAATGAAAAAAGCAATTATTGTACATTTGCCTGAATGCGGCCAGATGGCCAGCCACAACGAACGCACATGAATATTAAGCGGCCATTTGTTTATGAATTCAGAAAGTTTCTCTGTCTGATGGCTGGCGTTGTATTACTATTGTCATCGTGTTCGCCTGGCAGATTTGTACCTCAGGACAAGCTTCTGATGCACAAAAACACAGTCAGAATCGAAGAGAAGCCTGTAACCTTCAGTTCCTCTGACCTGCTTGTGCTGGCTCAGCCCAAGGCCATGCCTCATGTGTTGGGACAACGACCCGGGCTTTGGCTTCATTACAAATGGGACGATAAACCCAACAAGAGCCTGAGAAAAATGATCCACGGACGGTTTGGCAGGCCACCCATATATTTTGATGAACATCTGACTCGAAATGCCGCTAATCAGATGCGGCAATACCTTTTTAATATTGGCTATTTTGATGCGGAGACTTCTTTTGAGGTGAGCAAAAAGAAGAAAAATGCCTCCGTAACATACATTATCCAACCAGGACCACCATATCACATAAGTCATTTACAATATACCATCGAAGACCCTCAGCTTGAACAACTTATTTTGGCCGACACTGCAGATCGGCTGCTTAAAGAAGGCAGACTATTTAATGCCTATGTGATGGACTCGGAGCGCGACCGCGTGATCAATTTGCTCAAAAACAATGGATTTTACTATATAAGTAAGGACTTTATCCGTTTTGAGGCCGATAGCAACAAACTCGACAAAACTGTAAGGCTCAATATGCGTCTCGAGCCGCCTGGCTTTCGTCAGCCCGGTGCCGGCGAATCGCATCAGGCCTACTTTATACGCAATATTTTTGTTTATCCTCTGCATCAGCCTTTTGGTGGCGGACAATTGCCTACCGATACCATAACCTACTTGCTGCGCAATCCATCAAACGATAAACCATCGCAGCTTCGCTTTGTGAGCCCGGGACAGCCCAGAATAAAGCCTTCAACCTTCGGGCAGGTGATACAGCTATATCAGGGCGACGCAGTCAGCATCGACCGTATGCGTCAGACATACAAGGGGTTGAATAACCTCAAGATTTATCGTGCCTCGAATATCAGCTTCGATACTGCCCGTTCGGCTGTGGACAATGATGACATCAGTCCTGGAAAATGGATTGACGCACACATTTACTTACAACGAGCGCGCCTTCATGCTTATACATTCGAAGTTGAAGGCACCAATTCGGGAGGCGATCTGGGTATGCGCGGCAGCCTGGCCTACTCCAACCGGAATCTGTTCAGGGGAGCTGAGGTGTTCAGGTTAAGGCTCAACGGCGGTCTGGAAGCACAACGCATCATCACGGGCGAGGCTGACAACAGATTGTTCAACACCCGTGAACTAGGGCTTGATGCCAACCTGTTCATCCCACGATTCGTAAGCCCGATTAAGTTGCGCCGCTTTGCCCGCGAATATCTGCCAAAAACAACTGTGAGTCTGGGTATCTCTGCACAGGACCGGCCCAATTACAACCGAACCATGCTGCGTTTCAGCTATGGCTATGAATGGATGACCAACCCGAGAGTGACCCACTTCTTCAGCCCGGCATCATTGAGTTCTATCAAAGTAGATCTTACACCAGAGTTTGAAAATTTTCTGAACCAAACCGCCAATCAACGGCTGCGCAACCAATATTCTGACCACCTGATAATGGGCATGCGATATAGCTATGTTTTTACAAATCAGGACATTAATCGAGCAAAAGACTTTCACTACCTCCGCATGAATTTCGAAAGCGCGGGCAATTTGCTTTCTGCGGTCAACAAACTGCCAGTCTTCAAAAAACAAGAAGATTATAGATCGCTGCTCGGCATTCGCTATGCCCAATATGTCAGGCTCGATGCGGATTACAGATTCTTCAAGGTTTTCGCACCCCAACTCAGACTGGTTTTTCGTGGGATGGCAGGTGCCGGTGTTCCGTTTGGTAATTCGGATGATCTGCCTTTCGAACGCAGTTTTTATGCCGGTGGTGCAAACGGAATGCGAGGGTGGGCTTTCAGGCAGTTAGGCCCTGGCAGCCAGAACGACACCCTATCGATCGAACGTTTTGGAAGCCTGCAACTGGAAACCAATGTCGAATTCCGTTTTCCGATATATAGCTTCCTGAAAGGCGCCCTCTTTGCTGACGCCGGAAACATCTGGAATGTTGCCAGAGGCGAAGAAAAAAATGCGGGTGATTTTTCTCCTGATAGGTTTTACAAAGAAATAGCAGTGGATGCCGGCCTGGGCTTCCGGCTTGATTTTTCTTTTTTTGTATTTAGACTCGATGCCGCTGTACCACTGCGCGACCCGGCATTACCCGATGCTGACCGCTGGCAGATAAACAAGCTTAAAGTCAACGATGTGGTCTGGAATATTGGAATCGGGTATCCCTTCTGATGGAACGAACGGCACTACGGCAAAAACTTGAGATCGCCTTCGGATTTGAGCCGACATCAGGACAAAGCAAGGCACTGGAACATCTGGCCGCATTTCTGCTTTCTGACAAACCCAATCCCCTCTACCTGCTTCGTGGATATGCCGGCACAGGAAAAACATCCATGGTATCAGCCATTGTCAAAGTGCTGCCCGCTCTGGGCATGCACCCTGTGTTGCTTGCTCCCACCGGCAGGGCAGCTAAGGTGTTGAGCGCCTACACAGGCCTCAATGCCTCAACCATACACAGGAAAATCTACTTTCAGACCCGTAATGCCGACGGCAGCATGCACATGGTGAGGGCAACCAACAAGCACCGAAAAGCCCTTTTTGTGGTGGACGAAGCTTCCATGATTCCCGACACTACCACCGAAAGCCTTACAGGCAACAGCCTCCTCGACGATTTGATGGAATATGTTGCCGAGGGACAGCAATGCCGCCTTATCCTCATCGGCGATCAGGCACAGCTTCCACCTGTAGGACTGGCGCTGAGTCCTGCCCTTAACCTGCAATACCTCAAAAGTCGCTATCAGCTTACCGCTGCCGGTTGGGAGCTCACCGAAGTGATGAGGCAAAGCCTCGAATCGGGCATATTGAGCAATGCCACTGCAATTCGCAAAAAGCTGGAAAACAACGACTTTACGCTTCCCTTACTGCAAATCGGAGGTCAAAATGACGTTTGTGTGCTGGCCGGAAGCGACATGGAAGAGGTGATGACGGAACACTTTGGCCGGCACGACTTCTCACAGGCCGTTGTAGTGTGCCGCAGCAATAAGACCGCCAATCGTTTTAATCAGGCGATAAGGCAGCGCATCATCGGCCTCGAAGGTGAATTGTCGGCAGGCGAATTGCTGATGGTGGTGAAAAACAACTATTTCTGGCTAAGCGAGGCCGAACAGGCAGGCTTTGTAGCTAATGGCGATATCATCGAGCTGATGCGCGTGATCCGCTACGAGCAGCTTTACGACCACCATTTTGCGGAAGCGGAGGTGAGGCTTGTGGATTATCCCGAGCTGCCGCCTTTTCAGGTTAAGTTGCTTCTCGATACCTTGACAGCCCCCGGACCTTCGCTGAGTGATGACGCCTTCAGGGCTTTTGCACTCAACATCGAAGAGGACTATGCCGACGAGCCATCGCGCCGCAAACGCATGGCCAAATTAGCTACCAACCCATACTACAATGCCCTGATGGTAAAATATGCCTATGCCCTCACCTGCCATAAAACACAGGGAGGACAGTGGCCGGTGGTGTTTATCGAACAAGGCCGGAGAAAAGATCAGGACATTGACGCTGACTATCTGCGTTGGCTTTACACGGCACTCACACGCGCCACTCAAAAAGTGTATCTGCTTGGCTTTGATGCAGAAAGCATTGAAATGACCAATGCACTGTAAACATTGGCCTTGGCGATGCAAAGCGATGTTAAGATGGCTTTGAGGCCCTGATGACATCAATAGTCCACCAACAACTGCCGGCTCATTGAGTCAGCCCCTTTATCAATTCTTTCTGGCCCTTGAGGCGGCATCCAAATCAAAAGTAAGGGCAAAACGTACCGTATTCTGAAGTGGATTATTGCGCGCGTCAACAGGAATAAGGTACGAGAAATCAAGACCAAATACATTGTACTTTAGTGCAGCACCCAGCGTGAAGAATTTTCTGTTTCCCTTGGTTTTGTCTTCATAGAATCCTCCACCGCGCAGTGCAAAGGCGTTATTGTACCAATATTCTACCCCAAAGGCATAATAAAGCTCCCGTAACTCTTCGGACATGCCACCAGGTGCATCGTAAAACGACTGCAACATACCGGCCACTACCGACACATTATCATCGCGTCCCTTGGCAATTTCATATCTATCGGTACCAGGAATAAGGATGGGGTTGCCTGTTATGCTGTCGCGCTTGAGTATCGGTGGAGTGGGCACAAGTAACTTATTGATATCCAGTGAGAATGATATCTTATTGTAGTCGTCAATATTCAGCTTAAGGGTTGGCCCCAGGCGCAGGTTTGTGGGAATAAAGTCTTTTTTGATGCTGGTCTCGCTGTAGCCCAATTTATTACCAATGTTGCTCACATTCACGCCCCAGGCAAAGGTGGCATCCATATCCTTGAACCATTCCACCTCCTTCTCCCAATACACGGCAACGTCGGCGGCCACAGAGATGCCGGCTGAGGTTTCGGAAGTACCGACAAACTGACCCTGGGTAAGGTTAGAATAGATAAACCTTCCGGCAACAGCACCCGAAAGATGATCGGTGAGCTTGCGGGCATAGGTGGCATCGAAAGCCCACTCGCTTGGGCGATAGGTGCCGCGGTCGTCGCCGTTCTCATCCGTAAACTGAATATCACCAAGGGTGAAAAACCTGAGGGTAGAACCAATTGCCGAATTGGCATCGAGACGTTTTGAGAATCCCAGATAAGCCAGATTCATATCGGGAACAAGGTTGCGCAGCCACGGGCTGTAGGATAAACCCACCATCATATCGCTTTGGATATTGGCATATTTGGCCGGGTTCCAGTGCATCGAAAAAACGTCGGGTGAGGTAGAAACGCCTGCATCGCCCATAGCTCCGGCACGAGCATCGGGAGCAATCATCAGAAACGGCACTGCAGTAGTGATTACATTGAGGGTATTACGTCCTGACAGCTGCTGATAATTTTGCGCTTGAATATTGAAAAACAAGATTAAAGACAATGCCAATAAGGCCAGACGTTTCATTTTCATAGAGTTATTTTGCTTCATGAACTGTGTGTTAACGTTTGTTGGTGTGCTTTATTGCATCACGTGTTTCATGGACTCCTGAGAATCATTCGGCCGGAAACAGTTTGCGACAGACCATCCTCAGGTTGCACGATTAATCGCCAAAGATACACACCTGAAGGCAATCTGCCGCCCGGCAAATTACGCGCATCCCATCGCAATGGCTCGGAAAAGGTTCCGGGAGTCTTCATCTCAGCCTGAATTTGATCAACGCGATTACCCAGCACATCATAAATCTCGAGCATGGTAAACAACTTCTGACCGGGTTTGTTGTGCGAGAAAACAAACCGGGTTTCTTCGGCTAAAGGATTGGGCCAGACAACCACATTGGAAATGGCCAAGGTTTCGGAGGGATTGACGGTGAAATTTATCGTTTTCTCCCCACTATTGTTGTGCAGATCCCAGGCCCTCAGCGTAAAACGGTGACTGCCCTGCATCAGTCCGGTTAGATTAATCGATAACTTACCTTCCGCCGGATTATCCAGCTGAGGTTCAAATAAGGTATTCAGCACGCTTCTGCTGGTTGTACCGTCGGGCATAAGGTGTGTGGCAACGATATCGCGCCCGATTTCTGTGCCCAGGAAGTGAATCCCCTGTGGATCAGAGATATGTGCGGTGATTGTTATATTTTCGGGCACTATGCCGCCATCCTTGAAATCTGTATTATTGACCGAAAGTACGATATCAGGGCCTGTGGCATCGGGAGTGATATCAGGGTCGGTGCCGCCCAGCACAAGGTTATCGAAGTAGCCTCCGGCAGTGAGACTTTCAGCGCTGTCGGCAGCAAAAAACGAAATACGGGGCTTGCCGAAATTATAAGAAATGCTGCGAGGCAGGTTGTACCTTATACTGAAGCGTCCGTTTTTCACCGTTGCTTTGCCCTTGAAAAGCATCTTGTCGTGCAGGCTGAAGTTGGCCGGAACACTAAACGCATCGTTGCCAAGGGTGCGGTAGGTAGTTTTTTTGTCGAACATGAGCACCTGTACCACACCGTTGAAACCTGAAGCCAATTGCCCGTTGGGAAGGACGATACGGCCTTCGATATGCACTTCCGACATGGCATGAAGTGTATCGGACGACTGACCGTTCACTGAAATCACTTCCACGCGATATTCGGGATAGCTGAGCCTGAGGGCCGGATTGCCCAGCAACACGAAGTTGTAGATATACGAATTTGTGGGATTTTTGCTCAGGCGGATGATGTCGCCCAGTCGGTTGATGTCGCTTTTGCCTTCGGTCATCAGCGATGCATAAAGCCTCAGGTTCACATTAAAGTTGGAGTGCGCAAAGGCCAGCCTTGTGGTTGTCATAAGCGCAATGGCTCCACCTGTGGGATTGAGCAGCAAACGCTCGCCGGCCGACACGAGGCCGGGATTGTCGAATCGACTGAATTCGCAGGTGGCAGTGATGAAAAATGCCATACGGTCGCGGTTTCTGAGGCCCTCGATCTCAGTGATCGAGAACACTTTTTCGTCGGTCAGGCCGCTCACACCACCATGACCTGTATAATTGACGATCAAAGAGCCATCATTGATGGCTTTCAGCAGAGCGGCCGTGGCATCGGGATAGCGGAATCCGCCTGGCACTGCAACACGCCGAAAGGCATCCAGATAAATTTTGCGGATATTGAAATTTTGATAGGCCGTGTCCACACGCATGGCCAGGGTTTCGGCCTGACTCATGTGGAGGTTTCCGTCGCCATCGTCAGCCATGAACGTAATGTAGTTTTGCCAGGGTCCACGATGTGATTCCAGGGCCGAGAGGTAGCGAAAGTTTTTTTCTACCATCAGGCCGGCCTCTTCCTGCGTGCTCACCGGAAAACGGCCAATACCAAGGTCGAGTACACCCTGCATATCCTGTCCTTCGGTGCTGCCCATGAGCCCGAAATAATCATCGCTCACAAAACTCTGAGTTTCGATGATGCTTTGCACGCTTTGATAGGTGGGGATCAGGTTGGTATTGTTGGGGATACGGTTCTTATAATCGAATGAGGCATCGCCGAAAAGCAGCACATATTTCAGCCGCTCGCTGTTGCGCAGGTAAACCATACGGATAAAATCCCGCAGAGCAGTTACATCAGGCTTACCCGAACCAAACTCATTGTAAATCTCGTTGATGCAGGCCACAACACTCTCCATGCCGTCGTGCTGAAGATGAAGGGCTGCCATGGCTTCGGCATGTGTGCGAAACTGTGGTGGCGCCACGATGATCATATCGGCCACCTGAATGCTGTGCAGGTTCTGGTTGGGTATCGGCTGTATGCGCGCAACAAGAAAAGCGTCGGATGGGTTGAAAAGCACGTATTCCCTGATCGAATCGCCAACCACATTGAATCGTAAAAGATTGCCGTCAGTATTGTGCATCTGGGCGACAGGGCGAATAGGATTAGTAACATCCCAAAGCCATAAACCCGGTGTGGTCTGACTGATACGGTATTGGGCCACAACATTGAAGCCAACAGCTTCAGGGTTACGGAAAAGCAGCTGCATTCCGGGTACATAGCTTAGCTGGCGCCATGCGTTTACACGCAGAAAGTCGATCCATCCTTTGGAATTATCCTGCTCTGCATGGTAGCGCATTACAAAATTCAGGCTGTCGTTTTGAGCCAGAGGCATGGTGATATTGTAGGCCTGTTCTCTGGCGAAGGCTGCAGCACCGGCCGAGATGGGCAAAAAGGCCTGCTGTGCCAGTGCGGTCTGACCGTTGAGCTCGAGCGAGAAGGCAATTGTTTCGGTGAGCGAGCGCACCGCCAGCTGGGTATTAATCATCACAGGGCGTTGAACAATTCGGTTAGGAAAGTGGAAGCGCATATTCAGCACATCCTTTTGCCTGTTGAAGTATTCGCCGTACCATTCGCGACCTGAATGAATGAGGTTTTCAAGGTCGTTTTCATAAAGCCCGTAATCGAGAAAAATATCGGCAATGGTGTTTGGGTTTGCCGTAGCTTCCGGCTTTGTGCCGATGCGCAGGCCCGGCCTGCTGAGCTCGGTAAGAAAATAATAGGTAGTATCGGAGTAATAGTTTATCCGGTGGTCGTAGCGAATGGTCATCTGATTGTATGACCAGGCGGTTGTCCCCTGTCCGAAGAAATAAATCACGTCGCCCGTATCAAAACTGCCATCGGCTTCGCCCGTAACAACGATGGGATTTTCTGTCAGGTCATCGTATCTGAAGGCACTGTTGCGCTCAGGAAGCATCATGCCACCATTACCAAACAAAGCCAAACGTCGCGGGTCGATCTGTGCAGGATTCCAGCCGGCAGCCGCAATGTCGGCCGGTGTTATCCGATGTACACCGCTTTGCACCACAGCTATCTTTAGCCAACGGCCGGTGCTGAGCACCGAGTTATTCACAAATGTGCCCGCTGCCGTGACAGCTGTAGCTACCAGGCTGTCGAACTGGATGACAAGTCGTGCAGCAAGCAGTTGCTCAAGGTTTCCGTTGTGCCGGCGGAATGGGTGAACAAGGAGTTTGTTTACTGTCTCCTTGCGTTGATCGAAAGTCTGAACGCTTATCCTGAAATCATTGCCAACTCCATCCTGATCATCATCAACATTTATCACGGCTGTTTCGCAATCCAACAATTGAAATCCGGAAACAACCATGCCGGCAGGCACTTCGATGGGCAACAATGCAGAGGGCAGATTGCCGGTATAGGTATCATGATGCAATGAAAAGCCCCAATTTTCCGGCTTTAATCCAAATTGCAGCTTCAGTGTATCGGCCTGGAAAGTCTGTCCATGGCATAAACCAGGACATAACAGTGCCGAAACAATAAACATCAAGAGTAAAGTGGGTTGCTTGAGCATTATGTTAACTTAAAACCTGACCAATCTGCCCGAGGCAACAGTTTGGCTGCCTATGGCGTTGGTCACAATCAGCCTGTAAAGATACAATCCTTTGGGAACAGGGCTGCCTTGCTCGTTGCGACCGTCCCAGCAAACAGGCTGACTGCGGAAGCTGCCGCTGACAATCTCCTGCTGAATGGTCTTTACCCTTCGTCCATCCATATCATAGATGTCAAATGTGGTATTAAGGCGTTCGGCATTCTGGTTATGACTGAAAACGAAACAGGTACGGTCGCGAAACGGATTGGGATAGTTGTGCAGCTCATCCACTTTGAGCGTGCTCTTCGAAATGACTTCAAAATCAATTGTTGCGGTATTCGAATTATTGAACACATCCCATGCCCTGAGCGTGAGCGAATGCTTGCCCGGATTGAGCCCAATGATGGGAAAACTCACCATGCCTTCGTTGCTTTTGTCCAATGTTGCGGTGTAATAATCATTGAGCACAACCATGCGCTCAGTTGCACCATTAATCCATGCCACAATATCGTGTCCTATGCCGGCACCTGTTGTATTAATGCCGCTTTCATCGCGCAGCAGGGCAATTAGCCGGGGACTTTCGCTTGTAAAGCCTCCGTTATGGAAAGTGGTATCGCCCATAAACAGCCTGATTTCAGGTCCTTTATTATCTGAGATACTATGATCGGAGAACCCGCCCACCAAAAAATTCTCATTGCTGCCATGGGCATCGCCTAAATTTCCTGTAGCATAATGACTGATGCGTCCGCTGCCAAACTTATAAGAGATGTCTTTTGGCACGATAAAGGTAAACTCGAAGCTGCCATTGGTTACACTGGCTGTACCTTTATACAGGATGCTGTTGCGCACCGAAAAACTCTGCGGGTAGCCGTTCTGGTCGCCGGCCGTTGTGATCGTAGCAGCTTTATCATAAATGGTACTGAATACCTGACCATTGAAATTGTTAAGCGGCTGGCCATTATGATCGGCCACGTGACCTCTGATGGTTACCTGCGAAAGGGCTTTGAGTGTATCTGACTGATTGATGTTGCCAATCGGCTTATCATTGATATGGGTTGTTACAACCGTATGTTCGGGATAGGTGAGTTGCAGGGCCGGGTCGCCAAGCAACACAAACTTGCGGTCGTTGGCATCGCCTGCCACTTTCGAGCGGCGCATGATGTCGCCAAAACGTGCCCTCTCTCCATTGTAAGGTGCAAAAATGTTGTTATTGTATATCTCTTTGTTCAAGCGCAGATTGGTGCTGGCGTAGGTGGCCCTCGCCGTAGTAAACATGGCAATGGCACCACCATCAGTATTGAGAAATACCATTTCGCCTGCGGAGAGACGTGTAGGATCGTCGTAGCGCGAAAATTCGCAGGTGGCTGTGATGAAAACCGGAAGCTTGTTGCGGTTGCGCCAGCTCTGGATGTCGGAGATTTCGAGAATGCGCTCTTCGGCCCAACCCACCTCACCACCGTGCCCGCTATAGTTCACGATAAGCACACCGCGGTCCATACGACGGTTGATGGCATCGTTTACTGCAGGAGCTTTTTGTCCGCCTGGTGTGGCTATCTGCGGGTAAGCATCAAGAAATATTTTGTTGATATTGAATGCCGGATTTCTTGATTCGACGAGTGCAGCAAGCTCTTCGGCGTCTTTCATGTGCCAGTTCGAATCGCCATCGTCGGCCACAAAAACTATTTCGTTGCGCCATTCAGCGTAGGTTTCAGGATTTTTAGCCACATATCGAAGCACCTTGTCCACCATTTGACGGGCTTGCTCAGGCGTGGTCACCGGAAAACGGCCGATGCCGATATCGAGATAATTGATACTGCCGGCGCCCTCATTGGCATCGAGGTAGCCAAAATAATCGTCGGTGGCTATTGAGCTTACCAGGTTGAGCGAAGTAATCGTCTGGTAGGTAGGCACCAGATTGTTGTTGTTGGCAATTTTATCCTTGTAATCGAACGATCCTTCGCCAAATAGTAAAAGGTAGCGCAGCTCTCTGCCCGGACTGCTCGCCGAATAAAGCATGCGGGCAAAATCGCGTATCGCGGTCACATCCTGAGCTCCTGAGGAAAACTCATTATAAATCATCTCCGGCGTAGTGACCAAAACCTGAAATCCGCTTTGCTGCCTGTGGAAATCAGCCAGACGGTTTGCCTCCTCAAGAAAGCGGGGATGTGAAACGATAAGGTAGTCGATATCCCTCACAGCGTGCAGGTTTTGGTTGGCAACCGGTCCCACGTTTTCAACACTAAAGAAACTACTGTTGTCGAAAAGCACAAACTCACGCCTTTCATCAGCCGGAGCCTTGAAAATCAGGTTGCTGCCCTGTATGGTCATCGGACGGGCAACAACAGAGGTATGATTGGTTACATCCCAAAGCTGAAGGTTCGTTCCGCTGCCCGCAATCTGGTATTCGAAATGACCCTCTGCTAATGTGCGATGGTTGCGAAACTGCAGCTGGCCACCTGAAAAGACAAGGCTTCTCCAGGCGTTCACCCGGATATAGTCGAGCCAGCCGCGGGCTGAGTTAAGCGAGCGGTTGAAACGCAGATTCACATTAATGCGGTTGCCGGATGGGTTAACATTTACAATCGTTCCATTGCTTTTGGCGTAATCATAGCCTGTGGCCTGGGTTGGGTCAACCGGCATATTAGCCCGCAGCTGACCGTCAATAAACAACTGAAAACCCGCCGGACCAAAAGTCCGCGCAGCTAATTCGGTTTCAACCCTGGCCTGCTTCGTTGAAAGCATATTAGGGAAATCGAAAGGAAAATCACGGCTGAGGGTGATGTCGAAAAGCTCACCGTACCAGGTGCGACCTGTATTGGATAAATTGACCAATTCCTGCTCATGCACCTTGTAATCCAGAAAATCATTCACTATCTGCGCCGAATTACCCCCGGGTTCTTCAATGGTGATCCGCTTGCCCGGCCCGAGATCGGTGGTGATGTAATAATAGGCATAATCGTCGTAATAGGCCGGAGTATGCTCGTAATAACCCGTAGAGGCATTGAAATCCCACCGAACAGGTCCTTTGGCATAAAACAGAATGTAATCACCGGTGCTGAATACCTCATCTTCCTCTCCAACGACCTGAATAGCGTTTTCGGCCAGATCGTCGATGCGAGGTATGGCATTGCTTTCGGGCAGAACTCCTCCCCCGTTTCCATAAATTCTGATATGACGCGGATTCACCGTGGCCGTATTGATGCCCATGGCCTGAAGATTGGCTGCCGTTATGCGATGAATACCCGTATTGCTGACCCGAAATTTGAACCAACGACCTGTGGAAAGCACCGAGTTTTGCGCATAATCAACCGATTTTGCGGCTTGAAACCCGTTAGCTGTTGCCGCATCGTATGTAACGTTGAATTCGAAGGCCAGCAGGCGCTCAAGCTTACCGTCAGCTGTTCGTCGCAAAGCATTCACCTGCCAGCGCAGGAATGAGAGATCGCGAGAGGTACCAGTTTGAACCGAAACAAGAAAATCTTCAGGAAGGCTATTGACATCAGATAAATGAATTTCAGAAAGTTCAGGGGAATCAACCATAGTCGGGATGACTTTCACCTGATACGCCCAGGATGTTTCCATAATGGTAATAACGGCGCTGTAATGGGGTATCAGGGAGATGTCTGACTCATAAACAGCTCCATCGAAATAGGGTCGGTATAATGTTTTCTTGCCCGGAAGATGCAACGTATCAGCTTTTTGCCATTGCAGGCTCACCGTTCCTGATTGAAAGCTTTGACCGGCATAGCTCAATAAAACCTGCAGAAAAAGCACCATCAATATGCCGATTCTGCATAAAACCGCGGTTATATGCCTACTGACGCCTTCAGACATCGCTAACCTTTGTCCGGACATAGATTTGAATAATTCGTGAATAAAACCCATCAGTACGATTTTCGGTTTAATGGCACTTGCAAACATCTGATTAATTCCGATACAAGAACATGCTCCGGTTTATGAATCGGTTAGCAAAGCCATCGGCCGGTGTGAACATTAAACGTATAACCATCAGCAATATTGCCGATTTCAGTTCAGCATGCAAAGAAAGAAAAGCGTATCATTGCACCTTTATTTAAAGGCGGGAATGCCAGAATCATTGTTCAGACTCATTGCACAATTCAACTTTAAGGAAATCAATTGTCATCTATCTGGCATACAGGCAAATGATTCATATCCTGTTAAACGCAAACCTGCTGCGCAATTATTTTACATTAAAGGCATGATGCTTAAGCAATTTGTCCTGTTGTTGCTCAGCGGCCTCATGGCATCGGCAGCAATAGGTCAGGATGTAGGTTTCAGCCAGTTTTATGCTGCTCCGCTCTACCTCAATCCTGCATTTGCAGGTCACACAGCGTGCGGGCGTATTTCGCTGCAATACCGTAATCAATGGCCTGGTGTTGACAAGGCTTTTCGCACCTACAAATTGTCGTACGACCAGCACATATCGCAAATCAACAGCGGGTTTGGCTTTCAGATGATGCATGACAATCAGGGTGGTGGAGCGTTCACCCGCACTTCATTTGCTGTTTTTCTGGCCAATCAGGTGCAGGTGGGGATGAACAGCACACTATCAGCAGGCATTAAAGCAGGTGCCATACAGGATGCCCTCGATTGGCAAATGCTTGTTTTCCCTGATAAGCTTCAGCAGGGAACAAGCGGAGAAACACCGCCCGGTGCTACCTCACGTCTTGCCCCGGACCTTGCAGCCGGTCTCGTTTACAGTATCGGGGAACGTTTGTTTGCCGGAATTTCGGCCAATCACCTGAACAGGCCCCACCTCAGTATGTTTGGTGAAGACAACCAACAGCTGCCCGTGCGTTGGACCATGCATGCCGGATGGAACATACCCATTTCAGAAAGAGGTTATTACACCAATCACAGCGAGTCACTGCTGATTCAGCCTAATGTGCTATTTTTGCAGCAGGGAACCTTCAGGCAGCTCAATGCAGGACTCTATGTAAGCAAGTATCCGTTCGTTGCCGGAAGCTGGTTCAGGCATACTCTGCAAACCGCCGATGCCCTTCAGGTGCTGATTGGTTTGACTTCGGGAGGATTTGCCGTGGGATACAGCTACGACATCACCGTATCCGGAGTAGGATTAAATGCCGGAGGTGCCCACGAAGTTTCGCTCAGCTGGGAGCTGTGCATCGAACGTGAAACAAAAAGAAAAGTAAGGGCAATAAAATCGCCCGTGTTTTAGTTATATAGACCCAAAATGCAATTTATCCGCCAATAGCGATCGTATAAAAGGATGAAAAACAGCTTAATTCTCGTTGCGGCAGCCGCCGCAATCCTGGCCTCGGGAGCCTGTAGCAAGAAGCAGGTTTCGCGTTCCACCGGATGGAACTATAACGACCCCAAATTCGGAGGTTTTGAAGTCGCCAAGGAAAAAGAACCAAATATTGGTCCCGGACTTGTACCCATCGAAGGCGGTACTTTTCTGATGGGAGCCACACAAGAAGATCTCTTGTACGAATGGAACAACATACCCAGAAGAGTTACTGTGCCTTCGTTCTTTATGGATCAGACCGAGGTGAGCAATCTCGATTATCTGGAGTATATCTACTGGCTTGAGCGTGTCTTTGGTCAGGACTATCCACAGGTGGTTCAGCGCGCTTTGCCCGACACCCTGGTGTGGCGCGACAGGCTGGCTTATAATGAGCCACTCGTTGATCTGTATTTCCGTCACCCCTCCTACCACGATTATCCCGTTGTTGGAGTATCGTGGGTGCAGGCCAATGAGTATGCCAACTGGCGTACTGATCGTGTGAACGAATTGCAGCTTATCAAAGCAGGTATTCTGGACTATGACCCTGACCAGAAGAACGAAAACAATTTCAACACCGAAGCCTATCTGGCCGGACAATATGAAGGCCGTGTGAAAGACGGCAAGCGCAACCTCGACCCCAACAGCACAGGCGTTCGCAATGTGCGTTTTGAGGATGGCATACTATTACCGAAATACCGCTTGCCCACCGAAGCTGAATGGGAATATGCAGCCCTTGGCCTTGTTGGCAACACGGTGAACGAGCGCATTGTGGAGCGCAGGGTTTACCCCTGGAATGGCAACGGGCTCCGCACCGACCATAAGAAATACATGGGCAGCTTTGTCGCCAACTTCAAACGCGGTCAGGGCGACTATATGGGTATTGCCGGCAGCCTCAACGATGGCGCGGCACTTCCTGCACCGGTCGGATCCTACTGGCCCAACGATTTCGGGTTGTACAATATGGCCGGAAACGTAGCTGAATGGGTACTCGATGTTTACCGACCGCTATCGCACGAAGATGTGGCTGATTACAGCCCTTTCCGCGGCAACATCTTTGTAAACAAGAAGCGCGAAGCCGATGGCTCCATAGCCCTCAAGGATTCGTTGGGCAGGCTGCAGTATGTTGAAATCACACCCGAAGAGGCTGCCAACAGAAAGAATTACCGCCGTGGCTATGCAGTAAACCACCGCGATGGCGATTATACTTCAACGATTCAGAGCGACTGGTCCAACCTGCAGGAAGACCCCAACTCGACAGCCAAGATGTATGACTATGGCAACACTACCCTCATTTCCGACAAGTCAAGGGTGTACAAAGGTGGCTCATGGGCCGATCGCGCCTATTATCTGAGTCCGGGCACCCGCAGATTCCTCAACGAAGATGAGGCAACCAACTACGTCGGCTTCCGTTGTGCCATGAATAAAGTCGGTAGCTCGATTGCACGAAAACAATAAGCCCGGAATAACATAAAAATAAACCCCATCCAATAAAAGTGATGGGGTTTTTTACTTTATTTGGGTATGAATATTTCCGCATTATATGATCTTTTTCTAAAGCATGGTGCTGTCAGCACCGACACGCGCACATTAAAACCGGGCGAGATCTTCTTTGCCCTGCGCGGTCCGAACTTCGATGCGAACAAGCTGGTTTATCAGGCACTTGAGCTGGGTGCAAGTTTTGCCGTGTCCGACGACCCTTTGATCGGCTCAGATGAACGCATCATCAAAACCCATGATGTGCTTGAAACCCTTCAGCAGCTGGCCAATCACCACAGACGCAACTGCAAGGCAACTATCATCGGCATCACGGGCAGCAACGGAAAAACAACAACCAAAGAACTCATGGGTCGGGTATTGTCCCGTCGCTACGAAACACTTTATACCCCAGGAAACCTGAACAACCATATCGGGCTTCCGCTGACGCTTCTGATGTTGAAGGCATCAACCGAGCTGGCTGTGATCGAAATGGGCGCCAACCATCAGGGCGAAAATCGAAAGCTCTGCCTGATTGCCGAGCCCGATTATGGTATTGTCACCAATATTGGCAAAGACCATCTTGAAGGCTTTGGCGGATTCACCGGTGCCATCAACGCCAACAGTGAGCTCTACAGCTACATTGACGATAAAGGCGGCATGCTCTTCGTAAACCGCGACAACGAACTCCTCGACAGGCTCTCGGCACGTATCAAACGATTTACTTACGGTTCATCGCTCGACAACGACCTTTATGGCGAGCTGGTGTCGGCTGATCCGTTTATTCATATCGCCTGGGAATTCGGGCATATGCAGGCTGTATTGAAAACACGCCTGATTGGCGACTACAATACGGAGAATGTGTTGGCTGCCATAGCTGTCGGATGCCATTTTGGTATCCCGAAGCAGCAGATCAATGAGGCTATTGCAGGTTATGAACCCAAAAACAACCGTTCACAACTGATCGATACAGGACGCAACAAGGTGATTATGGATGCCTACAACGCCAACCCCAGCAGCATGGAAGCGGCGATCAGGAACTTTGACCTGATACGTGGACGGCGATCGACCTTTATCCTCGGCGATATGCTCGAGATGGGCACCTACAGTGCACAGGAGCACGCCAACATTCTCAGGCTGCTTACCGACATCGATGCCGAATCTGTTTTGCTGGTTGGCGAGGAATTCGGGAAGGTTTACGCAGGCGACGACTGGCTGCATTTCGACAACGTGGATGCCCTTTGCAGATATCTGGACAAAAACAAACTGTCCGGTCACGATATATTAGTCAAAGCCTCACGTGGTATTCATCTCGAAAAAGCTTTACCCTATCTCTGATGATAAAACATGATTATCACATTCTGGGACTCATGTCGGGTACCTCGGCCGATGGACTCGATATGGCCATGTGCAGGTTTTTTAAGGAAGACCAACGCTGGCATTACGAAATTGTTGATGTGCGCTATCAGCCATACGACGATGAGTGGCATAACCAGCTCATCGATGCCATACATCTTGACAGTAAGGCCCTAAAAATCCTGAACAAGTCGTACGCCATCTGGATGGCCAGGCAGGTTAACGCCTTTGTGAGCGATACGGGTATTGTTCCTCGTCTGGTGGCCTCGCACGGGCATACCGTATTTCATCAACCTTCGAAAGGCATAACGGTGCAGATAGGCGACGGGCAAACCCTGGCCAACCTGACAGGCCTTACCACAGTATGCAACTTCCGCGAAGCAGATGTTGTAAATGGCGGACAAGGTGCCCCGCTTGTGCCGGTGGGCGACCAACTGCTGTTCAGTGAATATGAGGCCTGTCTCAATATCGGTGGTATAGCCAATATTTCCTACTCCATCGACAACCTTCGGATTGCTTATGATGTATGTCCGGCCAATCAGGTTCTCAATCTGTTGTCCGAACGTGCCGGTAAGCCTTTTGACGAAGGCGGCCGGCTGGCCATGTCGGGCAGGCTTATTCCCGGATTGCTTGAGCAGTTGAACGGTCTTGATTATTACCATCATCCTTATCCTAAATCGCTGGGCCGCGAGTGGGTTGTCGAACAGATGATGCCACTAATCAACAGCTTTGAAGCCAGCGTCGAAGACCTTTTGCATACCTACACCGAGCACATGGCCATCCAAACCGGTAAGTCAGTAAGCCGTTTCGACCATGGAAGAATGCTTGTCACCGGCGGTGGAGCTTTCAATACGCACTTCGTTTCCCGTCTCCAGCACTACAGTCCGCTCGAAGTGGTTATCCCTGAGGATCACCTTATTTCGTTCAAGGAGGCTATCATCTTCGGCTTTCTGGGATTGCGCCGCCTGCTTAATAAAACCAATGTTTGGTCGAGCGTTACCGGAGGAAAAACTAATTTGAGCAGTGGAGATATCTTTGAAGCGCAATAATATATACATCAGCCTAGACTAATTTTGCACCTACAAACGTTACTAAACGCGGCCTGAGTGCCTTAAGATACCTTAAAAACCCAAGAAAAACACCTATGTTGCTTAACTTGCTTTTGCAAATGCAGGCGGTACCCAATACATTGGGCGAAACCGCACAACCTGCCGAAATCTCGCTTTCCATCATCGAGCTGGCCATTAAAGGCGGCTGGATTATACTGGTGCTGGCCGTGTTTTCGGTAGTTGCCTTTTATGTTTTTGTGGAGCGCTATCTGGCCATCACAAGGGCATCAAAACATGATAAGAATTTTATGAACAACATCAGAGAATACATTCATGCCGGCAGGCTTGACTCCGCTATGACCTTATGCCGGAATACCGACTCGCCCATTTCGCGGATGATCGAAAAAGGTCTCTCGCGACTGGGCAAACCCCTTAACGACATCAATGCTGCCATTGAAAACGTCGGCAAACTCGAAGTGAGCAAACTCGAAAAAGGTGTGGCTGCTTTGGCAACCATTGCGGGAGCTGCACCAATGCTCGGCTTTCTGGGTACAGTAATCGGAATGATCAGGGCATTTTATGATATGTCGATGGCGGGCAACAATATTGATATTGCCTTGCTGAGCACAGGCATCTACCAGGCCATGATAACCACTGTGGGTGGGCTCATCGTGGGTATCCTTGCTTTCATATTTTATAATGTGTTGGTTTCGAGAATCGAGAAAGTAGTTTATCTGCTCGAGGCTCGTGCCACCGAATTTATGGATGTCTTGCACGAACCTGCGCGCTAAAACACTGATTCATGGCCATTCAAACACGAAACAAACGCATGGTAGCGTTCAGCATGGCATCCATGTCGGACCTTGTCTTTCTGCTGCTTATCTTTTTCATGCTCACCTCCACCCTTGTGGCACCCAATGCCATCAAGCTGCTGTTGCCCTCGAGCAACAGCAAAACAATGGCCAAACAAACCGTGACGGTCTATATCAACGAAACCTTTGATTTCTTTATTGACGAAACAAAGGTTGAAGCCGGTGATCTGAGCCGTTTACTGGCTCCCATGCTCGAAGGCGATCCCGAGTGCACTGTGGTATTGCGCAGCGATCACACTGTTCCTGTACAGTACGTTGTTGATGTAATAGATGCCGTGAACGAGGTGAACAATATGCAAAAGACCAACCACAAAGTGATTCTGGCTACTAAACCACGCAAATGACCGGCAACGGAAGGTACGGAAACCACCAACTGAGCAAACGGGAAAAGAATGACCGTTTGGTTGCGGCATTGGCCTCCGCAGCTTTTCACGGGCTGGTGCTTCTTGCCCTGATCTTTCTGGCTTTGCGCACTCCACTGCCACTGCCTGCCGAGCAGGGCGTGGAAGTTAATCTGGGTTATGCCGATCAAGGTACGGGCGATATTCAGCCCGATCAGCCTGCCATGGCTGCCAATCAGACTACAGCGCCACCTGCTCCGTCAAGCCCGGCAAGGGAGGAGTTTGCCACGCAAAACACCGAAGAGGCCCCTGCTCTGCCGGATCGTCGCACCAACAGGCCGGCCAACACCGACCTGAGGCCTGTGCGCACTGAGCCCGCTCCGCGGCCACAACCCGAACAACAGCCGGCAACAACACAGCCTGAACCTCAACCACGTGTCAACGAACGTGCTTTGTTTCGCAGTAGCGGTGCTGGAAGCGCCACCGGCTCGGAAGGAATCACCGGTCAGCAGGGTGATCAGGGTCGTCCTGATGGGTTACGTGAAATCAATCGCTACGAAGGTCAGGGCGGTCAGGGCGGTGGTCCTGCATTCAGCCTCGGCGGGCGTGGTGCCAAATTCCTCGACAAACCCGGCAATAACTTCAGAGAGCAGGGTAATGTAGTGGTGGATATATGGGTGGACAGAAACGGAAAGGTAACAAGGGCAGAGGTGAACCTGCGCGGAACGACCATTGTGGACAGCAACCTGCGCAACCAGGCCGTGAGGGCCGCACTTAACTCGAGCTTTACAGCCGATGCCAATGCCGCCGATTTGCAAAGAGGAACCATCACCTACACTTTTATCATAGGCAACTGAACAACGGATGAATTACAGCGAAACCTTGTCATGGATGTTCCAAAAGCTGCCGATGTTTCAGCGCATCGGCGCAGCAGCCTACAAGGCCGACCTCTCCAATACAATTAAACTGCTCGACTACCTGCATAACCCGCAGGACAGCTTCAGAAGCGTGCATATTGCAGGAACCAACGGTAAAGGTTCAACTTCGCACATGATTGCATCGGTACTGCAGGAGGCCGGCTTCAAAACCGGATTATTTACATCGCCACACTTGACCGATTACAGGGAACGCATCAGAATAAATGGCGAGGTTATTGAAAAAGAATACGTTATCGGTTTTATTGATCAGCACAGAGCAGCCTTCGAACAACAGGAACTCTCGTTTTTTGAGATGACAACCGGGATGGCTTTCGATTATTTCCGCCACCAAAAGGTTGATATTGCCGTTATCGAAACAGGCATGGGCGGCAGGCTCGACTCAACGAACCTGCTAAAACCACTGCTGAGTGTGATCACGAATGTTGGTTACGACCATATGCAGTTTCTTGGCGAAACCTTACCCGAAATTGCCCGCGAAAAAGCCGGTATTATTAAGCCTGAAACACCTGTTGTGATTGGCGAATGGCATCGCGAAACGTATAAGGTTTTTGAAGAATTTGCAGCATTGGCCAAAGCACCTCTAAACTGGGCTGAGCGCGTTTTTGATGCCGTGCGGGTGGAGACAGGAAATCCTGAGGTGCAGACCTTCGACCTGTGGAAAGAAAGTCGTCCGTTCGTCGAGCAGCTTGAATTCCCTCTGCTTGGGCATTATCAGCAGAAAAATCTCGTAACAGCCTGCTGCGCCCTCGATTTGCTTGGACGCAGGTTCGAAATCGGAAAGAAACAGTTGAAGGACGGCCTCGAAGCTGTTGTGCACAATACAGGCCTGCGCGGACGCTGGCAGATAATCAATCGCAGCCCGCTGGCCATAGCCGATACCGGACATAATGTGGACGGCATTAAGGAAGTGGTGAGCCAATTGCGGCAGATGCCATTTCAACAGCTTCACTTTGTGCTTGGTATGGTCAACGATAAATCGCATGATGCGATACTTCAGCTCCTGCCAAGGCATGCAGCATATTATTTCTGCAAACCCGATATTCCCCGCGGACTTCCTGCCGAAACACTTGCCCGTAAGGCTGAAGTGCACAACCTGCGCGGTCAGGTATTTGATACCGTCAGAGACGCCTACCACACCGCTCTTAACAATGCCCTCGCCGGTGATCTGGTGTTTGTTGGCGGTAGCACCTTCGTTGTTGCCGAGGTTGTCTGAATCCCGAAAACCAAATTAGTATGAAAAAGGCCCGACTGGCACAAATCGAAGAATTCAGGCGCTACCGCAATACCGCTATTGTTGGCATTTCGCGCAATCCTAAGAAATTCGGATTTCAACTCGCTCAGCTTTTGATCGGACAAGACTATAACCTTCGTCCCATTCACCCCGAAGCCACCGAAATACTTGGGCTAAAGTGCATTAAATCAGTAAGTGAGTTACCGCCCGACACCGATTCAATAATCATTGTAACGCCAAAGGAATTAACCAATCAATACCTCAATGATGCCCTCGATGCCGGAATACGTCAGGTATGGATTCAGCAGTTTTCCGAAACACCTGAGAGCCTGGCCACGGCTGCCCAAAGCGAAGCTAATGTCGTAATTGGGCGTTGCCTGATCATGTACAGCAATCCGCATGGAATACATCGCATGCACGCAAGGATTGCAAAATTATTTGGAGTAAGTGCAACATAAGCGCTGAGTTAGCTTTTGGCATCAGCACCCTCGTACATTGGGCTGAGGTTGAACTTTTCGGGATGACGAGCTGTTTTGTCGCGATAAAATGCCTTGATGATTTCAAAATCGGCCTCAAAGTTGCCGCTGGGTTGCAATACAGGCCCGAATCCACCAATCTTCCGTTTGTAATCGATAAACCCGATGATGATGGGCACGTTTGCCCTTAGTGCGATATAATAGAATCCTCGCTTCCACTCGGTCACCAATTTTCTGGTACCCTCAGGAGTGATGATGACGTTGAGCACATCGTAGTGGTTGAAAATATCAGCCACCTGTTCCACCAGATTATTGCTTTTTTTCCGGTCAACAGGAATACCGCCCAGGGCCTTCACCAATCCACCCAAAGGGTGATCGAACGCTTCGCGCTTGATGAGAAACTTAACCGGTACACCAAGTCTCCAGTAAACAATCCTTGCGATGATAAAATCCCAGTTACTGGTGTGCGGCGCCGCAATGATAACGCATTTCTTGATGTGCGATGGCACCGAACCTGAAACCTTCCATCCGATGAGCTTTAGGATAAGCCCGGCAAAATATTTCATTGTAAGGTATTTTGGGGCGCTAATTTAGGACAAGCTTTATTCGATATGACAAAGCGCTGAATATCAATATCTTTTTACCACGAAACGGGTGATGGCCGTTTTCGCATTACGGCGCAGCTTCAGGGTAAACAAGCCTTCAGGGAGATGGCTGATATCAATCCCCGAAGCCGACTGCAAATCGCTGACGTGATGCATCAGTCGCCCATCGGTGCTGAAAATTTCTGCTGAAGTTGGGCCCGTACCCGCAGGAATCAGGAGGTTTAAATATGTTGAAGCAGGATTGGGAAACACGCTCAGCGTAAATGGAGCATCCTCACCTAAACCAACATAATAAGTCATGAAAGTAAGTGGCTCTGACCAATCGCTCACATAACTGCTTTCGCACCACGCCCTGACGTAAACATCATAGGTGGTTTGCGGATTGAGACCAACGATCTGGTAAAACGCCTGATTTAAGCCATTTACCAAAGTACCACCGCTTGTGGGATTGAAACCCGCTGGACCCCAAACCAGATCCCATTGATCAACCGAGGAGGGTGATACCCAGGAAATAGCCGCAAAATCTTCCCCGATCTGCGTGATCATAAGCGAAAGCGGCTGGGGACAAACCATAACCGGCTGGAATAAAGCAATCAGCGATCTGTTGGCAGTTGCAATAAAACTGAATTCCGGTAATTGCGAAACGACCTGTCCCTGCTCGGTCCAGGCAATGAACTGATAGCCCGGAGCGGCCTGCGCACTCACCGTAACAGTCTGACCATGTGTATAGGTTCCTTCGCCGGTCACCGTTCCATGATCCGGATCAGAGGAGGCCACCTGAATCAGATAGGTCTTGAGCGAAAAACGGGCCGTGAGCAACAAGGCGTTAGCCGGCATCACGAAAGTATAGATGGGGTTGGTCGAAACTACAGTACTACCCTGATTCCAGCTGATGAAATTGTATTCAGGCCCGGGAACAGCCTGCACGGTTACCTGAGTGTTGAAAGCATAACTTCCTGACCCGGTGACACTTCCTGCCCCGGGTGGATTGACAGTCAACTGAAGCGGATAGAGCACGAGTTCGAAATTGGCCTGAATCGATAAGCCGGTGGCCGGCATAGTGAATGTGTAATTAGCATTGCCCGATACAAGCTGGCCGTCAATAGTCCAACCGACGAACTGCCAACCGGTATTGGGTGTGGCCTGTACGGTTACCTGAGTGTTATAGGCATAGTTACCTGATCCAACTACACTTCCCGCTTGTTCAGGATTGACTGTCAGTTGAACCGGGTAGAGTATCTGCTCAAAGTTGGCCTGAAGCTGAACGCCGGAGGCCGGCATGCTAAAGGTGTAGGTAGCATTGCCCGAAACCAGCTGACCATTCATTGTCCAGCCGGTAAACTGCCAGCCGGTATTGGGTGTAGCTTGAACGGTTACCTGCGAATTATAGGCATAGTTACCGGATCCGCTGACACTACCGGCGCCACCTGGATTTACGGTCAGCTGGAGTGGATAAAACAATTGTTCGAAGTTGGCCCAGAGCAAAAGATTCCCTGCAGGCATCGAAAAAGTGTAGTTGGGATCGGTGGAAATGAGTTGACCATCCTGCATCCAACCGGTGAAAGCCCAGCCTGTATTGGGCACCGCCTGCACTTGCACAGTTTGCCCGAAAGCATAGGCACCGGCACCACTGACACTCCCACCATTGGCAGGATTAGCCTGAAGCTGAAGCATATAGCTATTCAACCCGAAGTTAGCCGTCAGGGTAACATTCTGGGCAGGCATGGTGTAGTCGAAATCGGGTTGCGTAGAGACAATCTGGCCATCGCGTGTCCAGTTGATGAAATAGTAACCCTGAGTGGCTACAGCCGAAACACTGGCACCCTGACCCGGCAAATATTCACCTCCACCGCTGAGCACACCCGCACCGACGGGAGCCGACTGTAAATCGAGCTGCCAGGTCTGGAAAACCATGCCATGCTGAAATGTCACCGGTAAAAGGCTTGAAAGGCCTGCTACCTGGCTGCCGGGCAAGAATGTAAGCGGCACATCACCTGTAGCAAGCCGGGTGAAGTTGATATAAAACATTATAACAGGTTGCGTACAGTTGATGGGTGCCTGAATGTTGGAATATTGCATGCTCAGCACACCATTTGTCGGAATAACTGCCACATTGGCGACGGCACCCGGACTAATGCCGGAAAACTGAAGCTTTTGGTTATTATAGCTCAGGTAGAGATGGAAACCTGTTACAGCATTCATGCCCTGACCGCCCATGCGCACAGGCAGTTGAATGAATGCAGCCTGGTTGTCGTTAACAGGAACCTCTGATGAACGAGGCTGAAACGGGAGCTCAGGCTGATAAAGCAATTGTGCTTTGGCTCCGGATATAAACACAACATAGGCCAACAGCAGCAAGCAAGCAGCAATGCCCTTAATCTTTAGATGGTAAAACATCAGCATGTTAGCTTTGAAAATGAAACTAATCGAGCTTGAGAACGGCAAGGAAGGCTGTCTGCGGCACTTCCACATTGCCCACCTGACGCATCCGTTTCTTGCCTTTCTTTTGCTTCTCGAGCAACTTGCGTTTACGGGAGATGTCGCCTCCATAGCACTTGGCCGTCACGTCCTTGCGCAGCGCCTTCACTGTTTCGCGGGCAATGATTTTAGAACCAATTGCAGCCTGAATGGCGATATCAAATTGTTGTCGGGGAATAAGCTCTTTTAACTTCTCACACATCCGTCGGCCGAAATTGTAGGCATGGTCGCGGTGTATAAGGGTAGAAAGTGCATCCACCGACTCACCGTTCAACAGCACATCCAGTTTGACAAGATTGGCTTGTTTGAACCCGGCAATATGGTAATCGAAGGAGGCATAGCCCCTTGAAATGGATTTCAGTTTATCGTAAAAGTCAAAAACGATTTCGCTCAATGGCATCTCGAAAGTAACCTCCACACGGTCGGAAGTAAGATATACCTGATTCTTCAGCACACCCCGCTTTTCGATACAAAGTGTCATAATGGAACCGATATACTCCGATTTGGAAATCACCTGAGCGATGATATAGGGTTCTTCGATGAAATCGAGTTTCGTTGCATCAGGCAAACCGCTGGGGTTGTGCACCTCAATCATATCGCCCGAGGTAGTATATGCCTTGTATTGCACGTTGGGCACCGTGGTGATCACATCCATATTGAACTCCCTGTCCAGGCGTTCCTGAATAATCTCCATGTGCAGCAATCCGAGGAAACCGCACCGGAAGCCGAACCCCAGCGCTGCTGACGATTCAGGCTCGAACACCAGTGAAGCATCGTTGAGCTGCAGTTTTTCGATTGATGCGCGCAACTCTTCATAATCATCGGGGTCAACAGGATAGATACCTGCAAACACCATTGGCTTAACGTGTTCGAAGCCTTCTATGGCTATTGGGCTGGGCCTGTCGACATGGGTAATGGTATCGCCCACCTTGACCTCGCGCGAGGATTTAATACCCGAAATGATATATCCTACATCGCCGGCCGATAATGTTTGCTTTGGAATCTGTCGCAGCTTAAGCACTCCGATCTCATCAGCGTCGTATTCCTTACCGGTGGCAATAAACTTGACATGATCGCCTTTGGATAAAGTGCCGTTCATGATGCGGAAATAGGCGATAATCCCTCTGAAAGAATTGAATACGGAGTCGAAGATAAGTGCCTGCAGCGGCGCATTGACATCGCCTTTGGGCGCCGGTATGCGGCTGACAATGGCTTTCAACACCTCGTCAACACCATAACCTGTTTTTGCACTAACCCTTAAAATATCGGTACGCTTGCAGCCAATAAGGTCAACAATCTGATCTTCAACCTCATCGGGCATTGCGCTGTCCATATCGATTTTGTTCATCACCGGAATGATTTCCAGATCGTTGTTAAGCGCCAGATAAAGGTTGGAAATGGTTTGGGCCTGAATACCCTGGGTGGCATCAACCACCAGCAGCGCACCTTCGCAGGCTGCTATGCTCCGCGAAACTTCGTAGGAAAAGTCAACATGACCAGGGGTATCAATCAGGTTGAGCGTGTAGAGCTCGCCATCCTGGACATACTCCATCTGAATGGCGTGGCTTTTGATGGTTATACCACGTTCGCGTTCAAGATCCATACTGTCGAGCACTTGCTCTTTTTGCTCGCGCTGGTCAAGGGTATTTGTCAGGTCAAGCAACCGGTCGGCCAGTGTGCTTTTTCCGTGATCAATATGTGCGATGATACAAAAGTTGCGGATATGCTTCATCATGCGGCAAAGTTACAACAAATGAGGCATGTTGCTCACCGGCGCTCAAAAAACGCTTGAGGCAAAAAAGCCGGCTTAATAGCGGATATCTGATTGATCCAGCGTAGTTTCCACAGGATAATGTCCGGCGTAGATATTGCCCAGATTGCCATCGATAGAGATGCTGTCGCCACTATGTACAGCCACACCGTTGAACCAGCATTGCCGGCCTGCTTCGTCCACCTTGAGGTCGATACAATTGACCACACAGGTCTTTCCAAGGCGCACGGCCGTAACCGCAGCATGCGAGGTGGCACCACCCCTGGCCGTGATAAGTCCGTCGCAGGCAAACACCATACCAATATCATCGGGTACCGTATCGGGTCGGATGAGGATGATCTGACTTCCGGGCTGTAGTTTTCTCAGACGATCCATGTCGGCTTCGTCAAAGGCGGCTAATCCGTTCATGGCGCCCCCGCCAATGCCCATACCACGACCCAGCAATTTCATATCATCGGGGGATGCTGTAAATGCCGGTATCTCCTGACTGATGTTCAGGTCCTGGTCGCGTGTTTGCAAAATATACAAATCCTCCGGCCGACCGGATTCGAACGTAAACTCGATCTCCTGCGGGCTGTAACCATGGTTTTCGGTGAGGTCGGTGGCAATGTCATAAATCTTTTGATAAATAAGCGGAAAGAGCGATTGCAGGGAGTGCCCGTCGAGGCCGGCCTGCAGGCGCTGTGTCTCGCTGACAGGCAAAGGTTTTACAAGACCGGCAACGATATCCTCGCCCTGACCACGCAAAGTGAAATCGCCAAACAAATGAACACCCGGCCGACCTCTTTTCGGACTTTGCGTAAACAATACTCCCGTGCCCGACTGATCATCAATATTGCCCATGACCATCCGCTGCACAATGACAGCAGTGCCCCAATTATCTGAAATCTGCAGGTGACGGCGATACACAAAAGCACGCTCCGACGACCACGACTCGAAAACCATGTTGATGGTGCGCAAGAGCTGTTTTACAGGGTCTTCCTCAAAACGAACGTTGTGGTCTGTAAGCACTTGCTTGTAAGCCATGGCAATCTGTTCCATCTGGGCAGCACTGAACTGCACTTTCTGTTTCACCTGCTCACGCCGCTTAAAGGCAATCATGACCGAATCGAAAGTATCGCGCTCTATGCCGTGAGCCATTCCCCAGCTTTGCAGCAAACGCCGGTAAGAGTCCCATATAGCCCACGAATACCGGGGATTTTCGGCAATACGTGTCGCAAGCTCATCGTTGAGGCCTACGTTAAGCAGCGTATCCATGGCGCCGGGCATCGAGATGGCAGTACCCGAACGAACGGACAACAGCAGCGGTCGGTCGGCATCAGCATAAAGACAACCGGTGAGCCTTTCGAGGCGCCTTAAGTGTTTAAGAATAAGTTCATGGAATTCCTTCTGTAGTGCAGGCAAGGCATTGATGGTACTGTTGCGCCTGAACACTTCGGAGGTGATGACAAAACCATGCGGAACAGGAAACTTTCTGATCAAAAGCTTTTTGAGATGAAATGCCTTGCTGCCCAGAAACACCTGATTATCCATTTTGGGGCTGGGCTCGTCGAGCGGACTGATGACCATCTCTGAGTTATAGGTCATTATATCGGCAATTAACCTGCTGTCGAGCCTGTCGGCCATGCTGCGCAACGACTGCATGATGCGGGCCACAAAATTATCCAGAGGCTGCACCAGAAAGGCTTCAGCAATAACATCGCGATGAAACTCTTCCGATTTTCGGCTGATGAGCTGGGCCAGATCCTTGTCGTTGAGCTTGTTGCCGGGATCAAAAAGCTGGGGAATAATTATTTTGAGAGGATACTCATACGATTTGAGGAAGTATTTAATGATGATCCGGCGCACGTCCTGAGCCAGAAACTGAAATATGTTGATGTACTGATCAAACGAAAAACTGCGCGAGGTGAGGCTGTAGCGAAGCATCTGCAGGTTGGAGTTGAAGCTTTGATTGGTAATACCATCAAGCTCAAGACCATCGCGGAAATATTCGAGGATAACATTGATCTCTTCGAGTGTGGTGGCCGAAATATAATCGAGGTTGATGCTTTCAACCACTTTTTCCATCAGCCGGGTGGCCACCTTTTCGAGCCTGAAGGTGAGTCCGAGCGCTTCGAACTTATCTTCGCGATACACACCATACATCGAGGGTATTCCAATGGCAATATGGCGTTTGTGATAAATATGCTCCCAGCTTTCGCTCTCAGCCGGATTGAAGATAATCTTCTTCAGCCGGTTCATAAACCCGTAAATGAGGCGCAGCGACTTCCGGTAGTCGTTGCTTTTAAGGGCTTTGTCGAACTTTTCAATTTCCTCGACCGGAATAAAGGGATATCCTTGCAACAACTGAATGATGTCCACGGCCTCGAACGAATACTTTTCCCTGAGATGCGCATAAAGGCTGTGAATGTCGTGAAGGCGTTCCTTATCGCGCCGGTTATCGTCCGGCAGCCGGCTTAACAGAATGTCGAATTCGCGCAATGGGAGCAGCAGCAAACCCTCCGGATCGGTGTTGGCCAGGCGGCAAAGCTGATTAACCATCTGATGTACAGGAGCAAACCACTCGCTTTGCAGGTCTATGGCATCGTAAACATTGTTTGGCAGGAATGGCCTGAGTGCTGCCAGGTTTCCATCGTACCAGAACCGGAAGATGCGCAAGGTAAGGTCGATGAGCGTGTTGTTGCTTTCGGTATGCACCTGCTTGCGCAGAAAATGGATGAGCTTGTCCTGCCGTCCGGACACTTCGTCCATAGTTGTGGTCACCTTGCGGATCTCTCCTTCGGCACCAATCTCGTTGAAATAAACCGGAAATATTCGGGTAAGCTGTTTAACCTTCTTATAATAAGGCGCAATATTGCTGTTCAGAATCTTGGTTATCTCGCGCTGAAATAAATCGGTATCGCTGATGAAAATGCCACCAAGGCTCAGGTTGACAATGAGGGCCGAAAGCAGCTTTTCCATCACCGACTGCGACGATTCTATAAGCTGCAACCATACGCGTATGTTCTTGATGTGGTTTGGATTAACCGAGAGTTGCCAGTCCTCATCGACGAATACCATGCCCGGCGTAATGAACCCGAAAGCAATGAGCTTCTTCTCGAAATGATTAACGATTTCCTTTTGTGGGCTTTGGTCCAGATCGATCACTTTAAGCCCGAGAGTCAGCTGAAAATCAAGCACAGCAGATGTTTGCTCAAAACGCAATTCTTCAGCCAATTCGAAAATAAGCTCGATAAACGGTATGATTTCGCTTTCGGGAAGCTCGTCAACCGTTTGGCGAATGAGCCGATCAAGATGCCAGACCAGGCGCTCGCCCAGCGTTTTCATTCCCGGCAGATGAAGCAGATAAAACACAAACTGAAACTTCCGTATGAAGGTCCCCAACAGTTCGGTGGCATCCGCAAATCTGGCGGCAATATCATCGAAAACAGGCATCTGGATAATACCATCCCAGGTATGAACGGCATCGAGCTGTTCCCTGAGTCCGTCGAAATAGGTTCTTCCAAGATGGCCCGCAAGCACATGGGCATCGCTGCCAAAAACATCCTGCTTTTCAGAAAGTAAATCTTCCACCCTGGTGCTTTCCATCCAGAAATCGTAGCAGGCGGCCAGCACGTTTTTTGTCAGCGAAACTGCCTGATCTTTGGTCTGCAGATGCACAGCCGCACCGGCAAGGTACCTTACCAGATTGCGTGTCGAAAGAATAAATGCAAAGCGGTTGTTGCCGAAATTTTTTTCGAGCAGGCCCAGGGCTGCTGTGGCCAAATCAGCACTGTCCTGTTTCTTTTGCATCAGATGCCAGACGAATTCCAGCAAGGTCTTGATGATGAGCGTCCTGAGCTCATCGTTCAGGTTTTCGCCCAGCATAGTATCCAACATTCCCAGTGGCACGAGCAGCGCATCTGCGGGTATCTGCTCGCGGGTGTAGAACCACAGATCGGTGATGAGAATTTCGCGCAACTCTTCAACAACAAATTTGCGGTTCGACAGAGGATGATGAAACTCTACAATGCAATCGTGTGCACGTTTTTTTATACCAAAATACCCTTCGGACAAGTTGATGAACGACTGAAAGGTTTCAGGCACATAAATATCTCTGTATCTGGTTTCTGCAAGATTCGCTTCGAGTGCTGTTGATACGAAAGGCTGTGTCATCGGACAAGAATATTGGATAAAAGTTTGGGCAGAAAATGCCTAATTTTGAGCTAAATTAATGCATCCTGGATGGATGTTCAAGCAGTAAGTTTCAAGTTCTGATAAAACAATAGCATTATGGCAAAGACAAAAATTGCAATTAACGGTTTTGGCCGCATTGGCCGCAACGTTTTCAAAATTGCGCTCGAGCGCGAAAACATGGAGGTTGTAGGCATTAACGACCTCACCAGCACCAAGGTACTGGCTCACCTGCTCAAATACGACTCTACCCAGGGCCGTTTTAATGGCAAGGTGGAATACGACGAAACAGCCATCATCGTCAACGGAAAGCGCTATACTGTAACAGCCGAGCGCAGTCCCATCAACATCAAATGGGCACAAACACCTGATGTGGTGGTTGAAGCCACAGGTATTTTCCGTTCGAAGGAAAGCAGCAAAGGCGGCTATGGCGACCACCTGAAAAATGGTGCCAGGAAAGTCATCCTGTGCGTTCCGTCGAAAGACCAGATTGACAACACCATTGTGCTTGGCGTTAACGACAACGACCTTCGCGACAGCGATCAATGCATATCGAATGCCAGCTGCACCACCAACTGCCTTGCCCCGGTGGCTAAGGTGCTCAACGACCGTTTCGGCATCGAAAGCGGCATGATGACTACCATCCACAGCTACACCAACGACCAGGTGATCCTCGATGCCCCGCACGAAGACCTTCGCCGCGCCCGCTCAGCAGCCTTAAGCCAGATTCCTACCTCAACCGGCGCTGCCAAAGCCATCGGACTCGTCATCCCTGAGCTCAATGGCAAGCTCGACGGTCTTGCTGTTCGCGTTCCCACACCCACCGGCTCGCTTGTCGATCTGGTTGTAACACTGAAGTCCGATGCCACCAAGGCACAGATCAATGCTGCCATGAAAGAAGCCGCCGAAGGCCCGATGAAAGGCATCCTCGAATACACCGAAGATGAAATCGTATCAGTGGACATCATCCACAACCCGCACTCCTCCATCTTCGATGCCAAATCAACAATGGTGAATGGCAGAATGGTGAAAGTGCTGGCGTGGTACGACAACGAATGGGGCTATTCCTGCCGCGTGGTTGACCTTGTGGAAAGATTCCGACTCTGATTCTCCATTGATTAATATGCAAAAAGCCCGCTTCTGCGGGCTTTTTTTTGCTTTATCAGTGCTTTCGGTCAGCTGCCGGGAACAGATCCATGGCCTTGATGTTGTGTTGCCGGTTCAACTTCTTCCAGCACCTTTTTCAACACCGCTTTCTGCTCCTCAGCCAGCTGTTTGAACTGCGCCATATACTTTTGCTCAACCGGCAGTGCGGGTGGTGACTCAACCTTTAGCGGATCGACGGGCTGACCATTCTTGAAAAATCTGAAATCGAGGTGTGGTCCGGTTGAAAGTCCTGTACTGCCCACATAGCCAATCAGCTGACCCTGCGAAACCCTTGTCCCCTGCTGAATGCCCGGTGCGAATTTCTGCAAATGCATATAAGCCGTGGTATAGGTTGCGTTGTGTTTGATATACAGGAAGTTTCCGGCACCGCCAGCCTGAAATCCCTTTCGCGTAACCACGCCGTTGCCAATGGAATAAACCGGTGTTCCGGCCGGAGCCGCATAATCCACGCCGTAATGCGGTCGGGTAAACTTCAATATAGGGTGGTAGCGGCCATGCGAAAAATGTGAGCTCACCCGGCTATATTTCAAAGGCGCCTTTAAGAAGGCACGCCGTAAGCTCTGTCCCTCAAAATCGAAATAATCGCCCTGTCCGTTCTGCTCAAAATAAACAGCATAATGATCCTTGCCGGCATGCCAAAAACGGGCCGAGAGCACTTTGCCAACACCAACGGGCCGGCCTTCAATGTATTTTCGTTCATAAACCAACTCAAAACGGTCGTTTTTCTGAATGCCGAAGAAGTCAATTGTCCAGGCATAAATGTCAGCCATTTTAATGGCCAGATCGGCCTCATAACCCTGATCAACCAGTGCATTCCACAAGGAGGAAGTAATCTGTCCATGGGCTGTTTCAATACGTGTTTCCACCGGTTTTCGGCCCCTGTAGGCATAGATGGAATCGGAAAGAGAGTACACCACATATTCGGAAGCGCTGATCTCGTAAATAAAAAAACGTGGAGTACGCAGGGAATCGTTGCTCATCATCAGAAAATAGTTGTTGCCTGCCCTGATGCGGCGCACATCAAAAGTATCGCGGTAAACCCGCGTGAGGCGCTCTATCACAGGATAACTTACATTGTACTGCATCAGCAGATCAGCCAGAAACTGGTTGCGCCCAATCTGATTCTGGATAACCTCAAACGAATCCACCTGAATATCAAACATGAAAGTAGGCTCGGCAACAACCGTTTCTGTTTGCTCGGCAGGTTTCCTGGAGGTACAGGATACCGCCATCAGAAAAATTAAAAAAAATAGGGTTAACGGCGCAAACCGCCATGGGAGAAGCGTCTTATTCATCCGATGATCAATACGTTACAAATAGCCTGAACCGGCAGCCCGGTGGCACAAATGTAATTAAAACCCCTTAGATGATTGCTGCCCGCGCTGTAATCAGGGCTTCATCTGGCCCAAAGCCCACTCGCGTCCTGCCCAAAATGCCTTGAGATTGAGGTCAATAACTGCCTGACCTTTGGCAGCAAATAAAGTGGAAACACCTGCTTCGAGCGAAGTCGTGGAAAGGCCAAGCAGGGGCGAGGCCGCGCCAAGCATTACCATATTTGCAGCCTTGATGCTGCCGGCGTTTCTTGCCATATCATCAGCATCAGCAGTAACATAATGACGGCACTTCCATATCTCGCGCAAAATGTCATCGAGCTGTGGATAATCAGGAATATTGACATAAGGGTTGATGCTGGTGACCACCCAACCGTCGGAGCTGAGCATGGGCAGATAACGAAGGGCTTCCATGGGCTCGACGGAGAGAATCAGGTTGGCTTTTCCCTCCGGAATGATGTCTGATGCAATAGTTTTATCCGACAGGCGCAGGTGCGATTGAACAGCTCCGCCCCGCTGGCTCATGCCGTGCACTTCGGCCTGCTTGAGTTGTAAACCTTCGCGCAAAGCTGCTAATCCGATGCAGGCCGCAATGGTCAGTATGCCTTGTCCGCCAACGCCTGCCAATATGATATCTTTCTTCATGTGTTTGATGTGTTTACCGTTGCATATGATTTATTCCTGCGCTTGTTTGGCACGGGCCTTATCGCGTACCTTGCGGTTGAGTGTCTGCACGCATTCGCGGCGCGGAATAATCACCGAAACACCCTTATAGGCAAGTTCCCGCCTGATAATCTCCACATTTTCCTCATGGTTCTTGCGCAATGGCTTGAGCACATGGATATGCTCTTCGGCCACACCAAGGCCTCGGCAGATATCCTCAACTTTACCAAAAGCAGATGAAGTTTGTCCGCCCGTCATTCCCGTAGTAGAATTGTCGAGGATGATGACGGTGATCGGGCTGTTGTTGTTTACTGCATCGAGCAGGCCGGTCATACCCGAGTGCGTGAATGTACTGTCGCCAATAGCTGCCACAGCAGGCACCAGGCCTGCATCGGCGGCTCCTATGGCCATGGTTATCGAAGCTCCCATATCGACACAGCTGTTGATGGCTTCGAGCGGTTCGAGGGCGCTAAGGGTATAGCACCCGATATCGCTGAACACACGTCCGCGGCCATATTCCTCAAGCGCCTGATTGAGCGCCAAAAACGCATCAGTATGTGCACAGCCATCGCAAAGGCGTGGCGGACGGGCTTTTACAATGGCCGGAACCGGCTGGCCCGAAGTTGTTTCATGGCCAAGGGCACGTGCCACCAGCAGAGGATTAAGCTCACCATCGCGCGGCAACGAACCATCGAGCCGTCCATGTACAGGTTTACCAAGCCGAAGCATGCCCCTTAACAGCTCCTCTACCATGGGATAACCGTCTTCGAGCACCAGAATACTGTCGCACTCGTCGTAGAGTCTGCGAACCATGTCGAGCGGCAGCGGATACTGGCCAACCTTGAACACAGGATAAGGCACCTTTGCATCCTCAAAGTTCTCCATCAGATAATTATAGGCCAATCCGCAGGCAATGATGCCCATCGACCTGTCAGGGGCATCCAGATATAAGTTGAAACCATCAGTTAGTGAACGTGAGCGCAAATGCTCCTGTTTGGCAAGTAAATCGCGGTACTGCACCCTTGCGATTGCCGGCAACAGCACGAACTGCCGAAGGTTAGAAGGCAATTTCAGCTCATTTTGCTCACGGGATTGCCGCTGGATTACTCCAGCCCTGGAATGAGCCAGCCTGGTGGTGATACGAATGAGCACAGGCAGTGCCAGTTCTTCGCTCAGGTCGAACGCATAGTGAACCATGTCGTAGGCCTGCTGCTGATCGGAAGGTTCGAGGATAGGAACAAGGGAAAACTTTCCATAAAAACGCGAGTCCTGTTCGTTTTGCGAGGAGTGCATCGACGGATCGTCGGCTGCCAGTACCACCAGACCGCCATTTGCACCGGTTATTGCGGCATTAACAAAAGCATCGGCTGCCACATTGAGGCCCACGTGCTTCATACAGACAAGTGCCCGCTTTCCGGCATACGACATACCCAGAGCGGTCTCCATTGCAGTTTTTTCGTTGGCCGACCAATAGGCTTTTATCGATCCGTTGCGTGCTTCAGCTGATGCCTGCACGTATTCCATTATTTCGGTCGATGGCGTTCCCGGATAGGCGTAAACACCTGATATGCCGGCATCTATCGCGGCCTGAGCAATTGCCTCGTCGCCAAGCAGGGGTTTCTTTTCCATGTTGAGTGAGCGGATTGAGATTAATGTTACAAAATTAACAATTAACTGCAAGCCCACAAACGTTTGCGAAAGTCATAACGAGTCTAAATAAGCGCATACAGCCGGGGTTATAGTCAAAATCAGCGCCTTATTTTTGCGTAACTTTGCAGCGGATGGCCACGGTTGTCGCGTCCCGGGCGACCGGGATGAGGAAAGTCGGGACAGCGCAGAGCACCATACTTCCTAACGGGAAGGGGCTGCACCGGAGACAGTGCAGTTACAGCAAGTGCCACAGAAAACTACCGCCATGCGCAAGCGTGGTAAGGGTGAAAACGTGAGGTAAGAGCTCACGCTGCATGCTGGCGACAGCAGGCAGGGGCAAACCTTATGGGCTGCAAGGCCAAATATGCCGGCGAAGTGTGCTCACGGCACATGTGAGGGCTGCTCGTCCAAGCCGGCGGGTAGGCCGCTGGAGGTCATCAGTGATGGTGGCCCAAGATAAATGACAACCTTATTACAGAATCCTGCTTATGAGGTCATCCGCAAAACACGTGCGCTTTGGCGCACGTGTTTTGTTGCAATATCAATCGTTATAAAACGTTTTCACCTGTCGAAAACAACATATACCAGAACCTGACCACTGCCATGATTTGTAAACCCCGACTATCCTGCGCCTTGTTGATGGTGTTGATCGCCCTTAACGTCAACATTGCACCAGCCCAACAGCACATGCAGGATCTGCCGCCCGAAAGCCGCTACCTTCAAGCCATCGACCTGATTGCCAAACAGCAATATGGCTCTGCGCGTGAAATACTTGAGCAGCTGCAGCATGATTTTCGCGAGCAAAACACGGTGCGCTATGCCGACATCCGCTATTACCTGCTGGTCTGCGCTGTGGAATTATCAGACGCCAATGCACTGCACGAAATCAACCGTTTCAGAGACGAGGCCCGGGGTTCCGATAAAATGAATCGCGCCGATTTTCTTGAAGGCCGCCTGCAATTTGCTCAACGACGCTACAGTCAGGCACTGACCGCTTTCAGAAAAGTCAG
The DNA here is from genome assembly GCA_035325985.1 of Bacteroidales bacterium. Lineage (GTDB taxonomy): Bacteria > Bacteroidota > Bacteroidia > Bacteroidales > F082 > JALNZU01. The sequence goes on along the minus strand of DAOKYW010000008.1, from coordinate 19,084 downwards.
ACCCGAAACGCTGCCTGCTTTCGAACAGCACGAGCTTTTCTATAAAACGGGCTTTTGTCTGTTTAGACAAAATCAGGTGCGCGAGGCCATTCCGGTGCTCGAACAGGTGCTGATCACCGATAACCCTTACAGGTCTGCTGCCCGTTATCAACTCGCTCATATTCATTACTCTTTGGGCAACAACGAAAAGGCTTTGGCATTGTTCGACCTGCTGCAAACGGAACAAACCTACCGGAAAATTATACCCGTTTATCAGCTGCAGCTGCATTATCGTCTTGGTAATTACGATCAGGTGATTGCTCTTGCCGATATTGCCACATCCAATGCCGACAGCCGTCAGCAAACGGAGCTGGCGCGGCTGCTGGCTAATGTGTGGTTCAGTAGGGGCGACTGCCCCAAAGCACTCAGCTATCTGAGCATGGCGGAGAAAAACATGCGCAAACCGCTCACCCGCGAAGATCATTATCAGGCAGGTAAATGCAGGCTGGACATGCAACAGTTTAAAGAAGCCATCAGCCATCTGCAGCAGGCCTCGTCCGGCGACGAAGCCTTTGCTGCCCACGCAGCCTACCTGCTGGCCCAGGCTTATGCCGACAACAACCAGAAAGTTTTTGCCCGCAATGCCTTTCTGGCCGCTTACCGAAAAAATGGCAACTCAGTCCTTGGTGTTGACGCACTGCTCAATTATGCCCGGTTGAGCCTCGAAACGGAGGCCGACCCTTTCAATGAAGCTGCGGCTTTGCTCGAAAAATACCTGAGCGAAAATCCCGGATCGCCACGCGAGGCCGAGGCCGGCGAGCTTCTTATTCAGCAATACCTTCAGGGACGCAACTACGATGCAGCTCTGGCTTCGCTCGAACGTAACAAGGCCGGCAATCCAAAGCTTCACGAAGCCTATGCCCAGCTCAACTTCAACATAGGCGCGGAATTTCTCCGGCAGAAAAACCCCAATGATGCAGAACCTTATTTTTTAAGGCTCATAAACCTGAAACCACAGACACGTTTTAATACACCTGCAATTTTCTGGCTGGCCGAGACCAAATACCAACAGAAGAACTATGTGGATGCCCAGCGTCTGTACAGGCAGTTTCTTTCGGCTAAAGATGCACCTGCCACGGGACTTATGGCTAAAGCCAACTATGGGCTTGGATACAGCCACTTCCAACTGAAACAGTATGACCAGGCGCTTACTGCATTTGGTCAGTTACTGGCACTGAGCGGCAACGACCCGGCCATGACATGGGATGCCTGGCTGCGCAGCGGCGATTGTCACTTTGTTTCAAGAAGATACGACAAAGCCATCGAAGCCTACGACCGCGTTATTGGAGCCAATGTTGCCGAGGCCGATTACGCCCTGTTGCAAAAAGCCCTTGCTCAGGGAGCACTGTCGCGGCATAATCAGAAAATCGCCACACTGGATCAGCTGATCAAGAAATATCCTCGTTCGGCCTATTACGATCAGGCGCTTTATGAGATGGCTTCGACCAGTCTGGTCACCAACGACCGCCGCTCGGCCCTGGCCTATTTCGACCGGCTGATCCGCGAACGTCCGCGCTCCTCCTATGCCCGCGAAGCCATGCTTAAAACCGGACTGATCTACTTCAACAACGATCAGCCGGAGCAGGCTATACAACACCTCCGGAGGGTGGCCGAAACCTATCCCGGCACGCCCGATGCACGTGAGGCCCTCAATACACTCAGAGTTATCTACATGGAAACCAACAGAATAGATGAGTTTTTCAAATTCGCTCAGTCTGTTGGCATGGGCAATATCAAGGTAAGTGAACAGGACTCCCTCACTATGCTGACAGCGGAGAATTTTTTCGTTGACGGGCGCTTTGCCGAAGCAGAACGCGCACTCGACAACTACCTGTCGAAATTTCCGAATGGGGCTTATCTGCTAAAAGCCAATTACTACAAGGCCCGCATCCTGATTCAGGGCAACAAAATCCAATCGGCAGTGCCACATCTGGAATTTCTGGCCGGTGTTCCCAACAATCCCTACATGAACGAAGCGCTGCTGCATCTGGCCAGATATGCTTACGATAATGGCAACTTCAGCAAGGCCGCTGATTTTTATGGCAGGCTATACGAAAGTTCGGGCCAGCAGGGCGAACGGCTGGAAGCACTGGAAGGCAAAATGAAAAGCCACTATTTCGAAGGCAATTATACCGAAGCCCTGCGCGCTGCATCCTTGCTGATGAATGCAGACAATGTGAAAAACGAGCAGCGGTTGCAAGCCAGCTTCATCAGCGGTAAGTCGTACATCGAACTTGGCCAGAGCCGCAATGCCCTCGAAGAGCTATCTAAAGTGCACCGCTCAGGTCAAGGGGCAATGGCAGCAGAAGCCTGCTATCTGATAGCTAAAATTCAATTCGATGGAAATCAGCTCGTTGAGTCAGAAAATACCATATTTGAGCTGGCCGAAAAATACAAACGGCAGGATTACTGGGTGGCCAAAGGGTTCATACTGCTGGCTGATATTTATGTAAGAAACAACAATATCTTTCAGGCCAAAGCCACTTTACAGAGCATCATCGACAATTATACAGGCGATGAATTGCGCCAGGAAGCTCGCCGCAAACTGAATTTGTTGAAATGAAAGCAGTAATGGGAAAACGAATAAATAAACCGGCATTATTGAACAGTGCAGCAGCATGTCTGATGTTTGGATGGGGATTGGTGCATAGTGCGGACGTTAGGGCACAGAATACCAGAGAACAGGTGACCATCATCGGCACTTTTCAACCCAGCATCAAAGAAGCCAATAAGATCATCCAGCTACCCGAACTGTCGGGCAACCCGATGCCAACAGGGAATCAGCGCCTCAGCCGGGTGGAAACCACCGTTGAGGTGAAAATCGATCCCGAAGCCATAAGTCCTTTGCAAACCGAAGTTGGCGAGGCCAAAAATTTATACCGCAACCATCTTAATCTTGGCTTTGGCAGTAACCTTAACCCGATTTTCGACTTCCTTCATTATTCGGCCCTTTCGAAAACTGTCGGGCTAAACGTCAGGGCTTCACATCGTTCATCGTGGTCGAATGTACGCGACTACGCCCCTTCAACATGGATGAAAAACGAAGCTGCCGTTGCCACAAATATCAATCTGAACGAACAAACCATTCAGGCAGAGCTATCGTATGGATTTGATCAGTTTCACCATTATGGTTTTAAGCCCGCTGATTTCCCCACCTACGATGGTGTCAGCAAAAATCTGATGCAGCACTTCAGCCTGATAACGGCCGATGCACGCTGGCAGACCAAGTTTCGTGATCCGGAATCGGTCAACCATCGTATAGGATTGAACCTCAACTTCCTCAGCGATCGCTATGGCACCTTCGAACACACTTTTGCCCTGAGTGGAGGCGCAAGCAAGAACATGAACTGGTTTTCGTTCGATGGCACCCAATATGCCATGATTGATGCGAATCTGAGCTATGTTGCCGAGGGCGACTCCATCATGGAAAAATCAACATTGCTCATCCACGCCAGGCCTGCTGTTGGACTCAAAGGCAGCTTCTATGCACTGGAAGCCGGGCTTGGCTTAAGCTCGGCACAGGCCGAAAAGTCATATTTTCATCTACTGCCTGAACTGAGCGCAAACCTGTATGTTTTTCAGGACCGGATGAGCATTTTTGCCTCATTCGGCGGAAGACTAGAACACAATTCGCGACGCAGCCTTATGGCTGTCAACCCATATCTGCGCAGCATTGACAGCTCATTCATGACTGTTTTGCCTGTTGTTTTTCAAGCCGGCATTAAGGGCAATCCACTCGAAGGTCTGGAGCTGCGCTTTTCCTACGAGCACATGACTGCTGAGCATATGGGCTTTTTTGTTTTGGATAGCACATCATTGTATAAGCACCTTTACACCACTGCGTTTGACGATGTGACACGCAATCGTTTCTCGGCCGAAATGCGCTACGACATGAGCAATGGAGCCCGTGCAGAAATCATTGCTCATCTTGATCAGTATGAAATGACGAGCCTTGACGAGCCCTGGCATATGCCGGCTCTTCAAATCAATTTAAACAGCCGGTATCCGCTCACCGACAAGCTGCAGGCCACGGCTGGCATGTTGCTGCTCAGCAAACGCTATGCCCCGGCAACAAACGGACAATCCCGCAAACTCAAAGATGTTACCGACATCAGCCTGGGTGCCGAATACCAACATAACCAGCAACTTTGGTTCTATGCACGGGCCGGCAATCTGCTCAACCAACGCTATCACCGTTTCGATAGCTACCCTGTCCAGGGAGCACAGCTGGTCGCCGGAATGAAACTCAATTTCTGAAGCTGAATACATTAAACCTTTCGCACCGAACAGTCAGCCTGAATGGACACCGAGACAATCCGGGCAATCGCACGGCAAGTAGTTTGCCGGAATCAGTACATGGCGAACGCCACATCAGATACCTGACGGTTGTTAGCAACACGCGCTGTATCGTGACTTCAGATCATGACACATTATGCTTATGAGCCGTTGAGCGCAAAAGTTTCCGATGCTTATTTGACCACGACCTAAAGGAAATCACCATGTTTCCGGAGAAGCAAAAATGCACACGATTGCACTACTTAAATGTTGATAACTAAAGCCATTTGAGCGGGCTTACAGGTCAGCGAAAAGCGCTAAAATCGTATCTTTGCACATTAGGAAAATCTCAACATAAATCACTGATAACCTGATGACGGAAGAACAGAGAAGACTGATTGCCAGCAGTGAATATACGGCAAACAATATTCAGGTACTCGAAGGCCTTGAAGCCGTACGCAAGCGTCCGGCCATGTATATTGGCGATGTTAACCAGCGTGGCCTGCACCATCTTGTTTATGAGGTGGTTGACAACTCCATCGACGAGGCTATGGCCGGTTTCTGCAACCGCATTGAAGTAACCATACATCCTGACAACTCGATTTCGGTGCTTGACAATGGTCGTGGTATCCCCACCGGCATACACGAAAAGGAAAACCGTTCAGCCCTTGAGGTGGTCATGACGGTGCTTCATGCGGGCGGAAAATTCGATAAGGGTTCTTATAAAGTGTCGGGTGGTCTTCATGGTGTTGGCGTAAGCTGCGTAAACGCCCTATCGACCCTCCTGCGGGCCGAAGTTTATCGCGAAGGAAAAATATTTGTCCAGGAATATAGCTGCGGACGCCCGCTTTATGATGTGAAACAGATAGGCGAAACGCGGATGAACGGGACAAAAATCACTTTTAAGCCCGACGAGTCCATTTTTGCCACTACGGTCTATGACTACAGCATCTTGGCCAGTCGAATGCGCGAGCTTGCCTACCTGAACCGCAATATCACCATCACCCTCACCGACGAGCGCGAACCAAAGGAAAACGGCTACCGCAACGAAACATTTTATTCGGCAGCCGGTTTAGCCGATTTCATCCAATATCTGGACGAAAACCGCGAAAAGCTCATCCCGGCGCCCATCACCATCGAAGGTGAAAAAGCCAATATTCCGGTGGAGATTGCCATGCAATACAACACCAGCTTTTCGGAAAACGTGCATTCCTATGTCAACAACATCAACACCCACGAGGGTGGCACGCATCTGGCCGGTTTCAGGCGCGGACTCACCCGAACGCTGAAAGCCTATGCCGAACGCTCAGGTATGCTGGCCAAACTGAAATTCGACATCAATGGCGATGACTTCCGCGAAGGCCTCACAGCTATCATTTCGGTCAAGGTACCTGAACCTCAGTTTGAAGGACAAACCAAAACCAAGCTGGGCAATAATGAGGTGATGGGTGTTGTGGATCAGATTGTGAGCGAACACCTTACGAATTATCTTGAGGAAAATCCCAAGGAAGCACGCACCATCGTCAACAAAGTCATTCTGGCCGCCACGGCACGCCATGCTGCCCGCAAAGCCCGCGAGATGGTTCAGCGCAAGAGCGTGCTCTCAGGTTCCGGGTTGCCCGGAAAACTGGCCGACTGCTCCGAACACGATCCCGCCAAGTGCGAGCTTTATCTGGTTGAGGGCGACTCGGCAGGCGGAACGGCCAAGCAGGGGCGCGATCGTAGGTTTCAGGCCATCATGCCGCTCAGGGGCAAGATATTGAATGTGGAAAAGGCCATGCCGCACAAAATCTTTGAGAGCGAAGAAATCAAAAATATCTACACTGCCCTCGGCGTTACTATCGGAACCGAGGAAGACAGCAAAGCCCTCAACCTGGATAAACTGCGCTATCATAAAATTATCATCATGACCGATGCCGACATCGACGGCAGCCACATTTCAACCCTTATTCTCACCTTTTTCTTCCGTTACATGACCGAGCTCATCGAGCGCGGCTATGTCTATATTGCCACGCCACCACTCTATCTGCTCAAAAAAGGCAAAAATGAACGTTATTGCTGGACCGACGAAGAGCGCGAGCAGCTTACACGCGAATGGTCGGCCGATGGAAACGAAAGAGGCATTCACATTCAACGATATAAAGGCTTGGGCGAAATGAACGCCGAGCAGTTGTGGGAAACTACCATGAACCCTGCTACGCGCACACTCCGGCAGGTAACCATCGAAAACGGTCTCGAAGCCGACCATGTGTTTTCGATGCTCATGGGCGACGAAGTGGCTCCACGGCGCGAGTTCATCGAAACCAACGCCAAATACGCCAAAATCGACGCCTGATACCTGTCGGCAATCATATTCAACGAAACCTGCCTGACCTCTTGTCCGGCAGGTTTTACTATTTTTATCCTAAGATCCGTCTCCTATGAAAAAAGCAGCGAAAATACTCAGCATCACCTTGATGTCCATACTATTTTTTTATGCCTGCGAATACTTCCAGCCCAGACCTCAGGCACCTCAGCCGGCCATCATGAGCCTTGAAGACAGCCTGGCCTTGGTCAGGCAGCAAAAGTTTGCCCTCACCCTCGAACAATCAGGAGATGAAATCCGCACCATACTCGAGAATCGTCTCCCGGGTCAGCGCCACATAGTCGAAAACAGACACCTGTTTAGCTCGGTGCTGCTTCCAAGGTTTTATACATCGAGGGGATTTGCACCATTCTGGTTTAAACATTCCGATAGCCTTCAGCAAGCCAGTCGGATGATTGAATTTATCCGCAGTACCTCATATCACGGATTACAGTCCGACGATTACCACCTTGAGAAAACCGAGGAACTGCTGTCATCCCTGTTATCGGATAGCACAGCACGCTTCGATCCCGTGATCATTGCCAGGCTCGATATGCTGCTTACCGATGCCTGGTTCATGATTGCTTCGCACCTCTACAATGGCAAATTGGACCCTGAAGAGCTCACCATCCAATGGGGCATTCAGCGCAATAAACCCGAACTGATGCTTGATGTCAGGCTTGCCGGATTTGATGGAACCGACATTGATAAGCTGATGCAAACTTTCTACCCTCCACATCCCGGCTATATGAATATGGTTGCCGAGGCATCCAGAATAAGTCAACTGCAGGAAGTGGCCGGCGTAAAATTCAGCAACCGCCATAGCCCTATTAAGCCGGGAGAAAGTTCGGCCCTGATGCCCCAAATACGGCAGCGGTTAGCCCTTTGGGAAGTGTATACTGCCGACAGCCTGTCCGGTTCCGAGATCTACGATGAAAACACTGTTGATGCAGTGAAACGATTGCAGCATAAATTCGGCTATCAAACTGATGGGGTGATTGGCAGGCTGACAATGAATGCCATCAATATGAGCCTCGAAGAACGTCTTAAAGCACTATATACCAATATGGAACGCCTGCGCTGGCTGCCTGATTCGCTCGAAAAGAGGTACGTTTTGGTCAATATTGCCGATTTTACCCTTCGGGTGATGGAAGGTAACGACACCTTGCTCGAAATGAAAACCATCGTTGGTAAAGATTACCGCGAAACACCGGTTTTCAATTCCAGAATCACCTATCTGGTTTTCAGCCCATCATGGACAGTGCCTCCGGGCATACAAAAGGCCGATGTGATTCCGGCTACAGCCCGAAACATCAATTATCTGAAAGAAAAAAACATGGTTGTACTCAATGCACACGGACAAGCGATTGATCCTTCAACCATCAACTGGAAGCGCGACGGCATGCGCTACATCATCAGGCAGGCACCAGGACCACAGAACGCGCTGGGCAGGGTAAAATTTATGTTTCCCAATAAGTACAATGTTTATCTGCACGATACACCTTCGAGGGAACTATTTGCCCGCGATGAGCGCACTTTCAGCTCAGGATGCATCAGGGTGGAAAAACCCTTCGAACTTGCACGTCTTTTGCTCGACGATGACCCTGGCTGGACCGAGGAGCGTATCAGACAAGCCATGAATAGCAGCAGCGAACGAACCGTTGTACTTCGTTCGCAACCAGGTGTTTATATCTATTACCTCACAGCCTGGGCAGACCAAAATGGCAACTTACAATACAGAAATGACATCTATAACCGCGATGCCGAAATCTATGCCGCTTTGCAGCAAAAAAAACCGGCCAATCAGGGCTCGCTATTCGATTAGATACACATCTTTGCAGTTCAGTGAATCATATGGCAAAAACCAGCTTAAGGCTCTTCCTGATCATCGTGCTGCTCTTTGCTGCGGGAAAGATGCATTTCGATCCTGACATCATTGGCCTGTTGCCAGAACCCAAACAAATTTCAGCACCGGTTTTTCCTGATGCGGGTATCAATCCGGCACTCATCGAAGCCTTTTCATTCAGGTTTTCGTTTTTCTCAGGGCTTATGACCAATAAGCTGGTCACGGTGATTGACTTTAGCCTGCCATCCACTGAAAAAAGGCTCTGGACTTTTGACCCTGCCAACGGTCAGCTGTTATTCAACAGCCTGGTGGCGCACGGACAAGGCTCCGGCGAAAATATTGCGGAAAATTTTTCCAATATCCCCCAGTCGTACCAGAGCAGTCTCGGTTTTTTTCTTACTGCGCAGCCATACAACGGAAAACATGGGACATCGTTGCGCTTACTCGGACTCGAAGCAGGTATCAACGATAAAGCCACCGAGCGGGCCATCGTGGTTCATGGGGCTGATTACGTTTCGGAGCGCTTTATTGCTCAGTATGGCCGCCTCGGACGAAGTCACGGCTGCCCTGCCCTGCCTCAGGAATTCGTGGATTCGTTTATCAGCGCCACAGCCAACGGATCATTGCTGTTTATCTATCACCCTGCTTATATCAGGCAGCTGGCAGAAAATGGCGAAGAGACAAACCTCATCCCGACAAGGCTTTAAAAAACCGCATTTTCAGCAGCGGACAACACGCGAAGTCCGTTGTGGCGGACATACTCATTCAATGGATACCTATTCTGCTGCAAAGGTTTTAAGCGATTATTATCAATTTATTAATCTATAGAAACAGGCATGGGTGATGTCAAAATTGTAATATTGCGTCTTTAACAGAAATATCAAATTTGTGGAAACAATTTATCTGATTTTCGTTATCGTTCTTTTCATTCTGGCTATCTCTGACCTGATTGTTGGTGTAAGCAACGATGCAGTAAATTTCCTCAACTCTGCCATCGGCGCCAAAGCAGCTTCTTTTAAGGTAGTCATGGCGGTGGCTGCGCTTGGCGTTCTGGTTGGTGCTTCATTCTCGGGTGGCATGATGGAAATTGCCCGTTCCGGTGTATTTAATCCTGAAATGTTCAATTTCTCCGACATCATGCTGATCTTTCTGGCGGTGATGATTGCGGATGTCATTCTGCTCGATACTTTTAACACCCTTGGACTGCCAACATCGACAACGGTTTCCATCATTTTTGAGTTGCTGGGTGCTTCGGTTGCTATTTCGATTATGAAGATAACCAGTACCGACAGCGGTCATACATTAAGCGAATACATTAATAGCAGCAGGGCTCTGGCCATCATTTCCGGTATCTTAATTTCTGTGGTTATCGCTTTCAGCTTTGGTGCGCTCATTCAATATATTACCCGGGCTATCTTCTCATTCAGGTTCGAAAAACGGCTTAAATATCTGGGAGGCTTATTTGGTGGGCTCGCCCTGACATCGATCGTATATTTCATGTTGATCAAGGGCGCCAAAGACGCAGCTTTTATGACACCGGAAGCCTACAAGTGGATTTCGACCCATGGTGGCACTGTGATTTTAACAAGCTTTGTCGGGTTCAGCATTCTCCTTCAATTACTTTATTCCCTATTCCGGGTCAATATCCTAAAAATCATTGTTCTAACCGGCACATTTGCTTTAGCCATGGCTTTTGCCGGCAACGACCTGGTCAACTTTATCGGTGTCCCATTAGCAGGTTACGAGTCATACAAGGCATTCATCAGCAATCCCGGCATAGAACCTGACCATTTTCCGATGGCCATCTTGCGTGAGGCCATCAAAACACCACTTATATTTCTGCTTGCAGCAGGCGCGATCATGGTGATCACGCTCTACACCTCACGTAAGGCCCGATCAGTCATCAAAACCTCGGTTAACCTCAGCCGGCAGGACGAAGGTCACGAACGCTTTGGCAGCACACCACTCTCGCGGGCTGTAGTCAGGCTGGCGCTCAACATGTCTGAAAGTCTCTCGCGCTTTGTGCCTCAAAAGGTGAAAGACTCACTATCAAAACAATTCATTCAGCCACCTCATGATAAGCATGACAAGGATGCTCCTGCTTTTGATATGCTCCGGGCAGCTGTTAATCTTGTGGTGGCATCAGGTCTGATTGCCTTTGGCACATCGATGAAACTGCCATTATCCACCACTTATGTCACCTTTATGGTGGCTATGGGTACGAGCTTGTCGGATGGCGCATGGGACCGCGAGAGTGCCGTTTACCGCATTACCGGCGTGTTTTCGGTCATTGGCGGATGGTTTATCACCGCACTATCGGCCTTCCTGCTCTCGTTTACTTTAGCCATCATCTTTTTCTATGGTGGGTATATTTCCATTTTCATCATGATTGTGCTTGCCTTTGTATTGGTTTATCGCACCCACATCCTGCATCATCGCAAGGAAGAAAAAGAAGAGTTGGAACGTCGGGAAGTAATGGAAATCAATGCTGACAACATCCTTGATACCTGCACTGCAAATATCACCGAGATATTATCACAGACGCAACTCGAATACAAACGCTGCATCGATGCTGTTTCGGACGAAGATATCAAAACGCTGAAAAAGACCAAGAAAAAAATAGAAAAACTGTCGCTAAAGGCAAAAGAACGTAAAAACAATGTCCCCATTATCATCTCCAAACTGAAAGAGGATGCCTCTGATGCCGGACATTATTATGTTCAGGCCCTCGACTACCTGCGCGAAATTTTGCATGCATTCAACTACATCGTTCAACCTGCCCACGACCATGTGGACAATAACCACAAGCCTTTCTCTCAGGCTCAAATAAGCGAACTTAAGTTGTTAAGCCAACATATTGGAAAGTTAATGACGCATGTGAGCACGGATATTAACGAGAAGAACTTTAATAATCAGCAGTTTATGTTGTCGGAACAACAAAAACTGCTGGGCATGATCGATCTTTTCAGGAAAAACGAAGTGCGCAGGTTAAAGAAAAACCTCTCATCCACCCGCAACAGCCTGCTGTTTATGACCATACTGCAGGAGTCGAAAAATCTGTTGCTTTTTCTCGTCAACCTCTACAAGGCCCAACGCGATTTTGTTACTTACAACGACATGCCAAAAAATTCAGGCAATTAAGCAATTGCCTTTGCGACGACACATCCATCCCTGCGCATTGGTGGCTTTTACATGTGCATTGAAAGTAATCGGCCAGAGATTGCCGGTGATTCCTCTGCACATAAAAAAACGCCGGCCATTGGCGCATACTCACGCTTAGCCGGCCTTAGGAACCAATCGGGTTCAACCAATTATCTTGTTGTGGGTTTGTAAATTTTTGATGTGTTGCGGTAACCCTGACGGTCCTTAAACCAGTCGTTGAACAGCGAGCCGCCGCTTTCGGCCCATTCGCCAAATTTCAGATGGGCATCTATCACTTCCGTTTTCTCGATTGGATATTCAAAACGTTCCACGATGTTGATGGCCCAGGGCAGGTTGTTACTGGTTTTGTAGTACCTTCCCTGCATCGGAATGCTGTTGTCGTGTCCGCTGCCGAGTAGTTTGGGATCAGCAAGGGCGGTTGGAGCTTTGTCAGGAAGGTGCACTTCTACGCCGCGTTGTTTGTTGACAATGATAAAAGGATTGAAAGGTGCAATTCCCAACTGACTAAGTGGTACAGGCTGCTTGAAAACAATATTCACCAGCAAGGTATCAGGTGCAATAAATGGTACTTCCGGTGTTGTATTTGCGCCAATGCTGGTGCCAACAGGAGGCAGAATGTTGTAGGAATCGTCCCACACAATCACCACGGCATTGGGCTGGTTAGCCTCGGTGCCATTGGCATTCAACTGAATATAATTGCTGCTCAGACGGGTACCGCTGACCGATTGAACACTTGAGGAAGGAACAGGTAGCTCAATGCCAAAACCATTATGGTAAAAGGCTCCATGCGCCCTGAGGATGAATATTCCCTGAACTTCCATCACCTGATTTGCACCATTGGTAATCTGGTTGAAGTTGTAATCGATCACTGCATCGTTGAAGTCGTAGTCGCCCCGGTAAGGCCAAAGATCCTCGAACGCGAGCGTGCCAAAATTACCTTTCGAAAAAAAGTAATTATTGAATGCTCGTGCCGGGTCATCCGGGTAATCATCGAACTGATTCGGGATGCCATCCCCATCGCTATCTTGTCCGGTATAATCAACAATGGGCAGTTTACTTGGGTCGATGGATTGAACAGGATTGGCAGTTATATAGAATACAGCGTCGTTGAAGTCGTGATCGCTGCCACTCTGATTACGCTTAATATCTTCAAAACCAAGCAGAAAAAGCTGTCGTCCCGGGTCACGAAGCAAAACGGTGTGCTGCAAAAGATTTGGATTTGCCGGACCATTCAGATGCTTGTCGGAATAAACAGTCCAGCGTCCGTCGGTAACTTGTCCATTTTTCCAGCCATCGGCGATTAATGCAAAGGCAATCGTAGTGCCTGCATTAAAGCGGCCAATCTTAACCTTGTTGCCCGGCCTCAGCCCACCACCACTGTTCAGCAGCGAAGCATTGGGGAAGATTATGGTTATGGTATCAATTGCTGCAGGTGTTGCAGGCGGATTGTTGGTCGGATAGGTGTAAAAGCCCAAAACGTTCAGATAACCGGCCCCTTCGGTAACAAAAGTTACCCACACATCGCAGGTTTCCACCAGTGTGATGTTGTGGTCGTATTGCGGCAGGAAATATTCCGGGTGCGAAACATCCAACCTGACACGCTCCGGCAGGGTTTTGTTTACATCATCGAGAAACGATGCGGTAATGGGATCGTTCTGCGGTTCAAGATAGGCGGGTACACCTTGCGAATTATATGCCCCGAGAAACTTATATTTGGCACTGGTGGCGGTTGGAATCATTACTTCCTTTGTTTGAACTCCGGGATTTATCCCGCCATAAACCACATCAAAGCCATCTGGCCCGAGGTCAACCTCCCTGCCGTTGACTAAACCAAGATAATCGGTTTTAATGTACAATTTGGAATAATAGGCCGGCACCTGATAATCCACCACGTATTTGCCATTTTGTCCGGTTACACCACTGGTAATCAGCGTGCCACCTTCATCGGGATTATGGGTATAAATCTCAAACTTGGCACCCTGGATAGGTTGACCAATATTGTCGAGCGCTGTAATCGAAAACCTGGCATGCCTGGTGGTTTGCCAGTTGAATTCGGGCGAAACCGAAAGGCGCTCCATCTTGGTTTTGCCTGTATCGTCGGGACCCGTGACCTTGCTGCATGAAACTCCTGCAAGAACCACTCCAACTAACAAAAATATGTATAGCTTTTTCATTTTAGTAAAATGTTTACTTATGTATGACAACTTGTTTGCCAAAAATACATTTAGCTGTATGTCTGCGTTTTAAAAATATATTCAGTGTAAATTATTTCCAATATATAGATGTTTTTCCAATTATTAGATTTCTAAGGGATTCTCAAATCAATTGGCATGAATTTCTGAATAAAGATAGCACTTAACAAGGACTATTCCAGCCCTCCAGCTAAATTTTTGGGATTCTCAATTTAAATTTTCACCGGACTGAAGGCAGCAGCGTGCACGTTTTTGTCAGGTATCAGAAACGGAAATACTTAACTGGACTTACAGGCAGTCACGTACCGGTCGCGACCATGAAGGTCTTTCAGCACTTTCACCTCTGTCAATCCGCTTTCCTTAAATAGCCCGGCAACATCTCCTGCATACAACGAATGGCACTCCACAGCCATTGCGCCTCCGGCCTTGAGCATGTTTTGAGCCAACAGCGCCAATGCCTGGTAAAAAATCAGCGGGTCGTCGTCGGGCACAAAAAGTGCCTGCCAAGGCTCGGCAAGCACATGAGGCATTAATGTACTTCGTTCTTTTTCTGGTACATAAGGAGGATTTGACAAGATAAGGTTATAACCCTCTCCTGTATCCTTATGGCCAGTAAGCAAATCTTCCTCCAATAACACAATCTGAACGCCATGCCTTACCGCATTGGCAGCGGCAAGCTGTAAAGCCATTGGCGAAAAATCAGTTGCTACGACTGAGCATTCCGGATGTCGCAACTTTAGGGAAATGGCTATGCATCCCGAACCTGTGCAGGCATCCAACACACGTGCATCAGGATGATTGGTCAGAAAGTCAGAAACAAGTCCGAGCAATCCTTCCGTTTCCGGTCGGGGAATAAGCACATTTTCGTTGACAGCGAAAGCCTTGCCGTCGAACCATGCAATGCCGGTCACATACTGCAGCGGTCGCCCTTTTAGCACTTCCTTGACTGCAAAATGCACTTCAAGCATTGCTGATTCCGATACACGCAATTCAGGCTCAAGGGCTAATCGCAAGCGGTCGATACCCAGAAAAAATTCGACAATCTGTCGGACAATATTGCCAGCTTCACGGGCATCATAAAGCCTTTCGAGCTGTTTAGCATAGTAGGCAACGATGTCAGCAAGCCTGTTAGAAGGGACTTTCATGGTGTCGGAAAATAAAAAACCCGGCATTCGCCGGGGTTTGGGTGGCTGATGGGATTCGAACCCACGACCCTCAGAACCACAATCTGATGCTCTAACCAGCTGAGCTACAGCCACCGCTGCAAAGATACAACGATTTTCTAAACGTAAAAGAGAAAATTAATGATTTTGCACAACCTGTAAGCTTTATGCATTACAACCTATTGAGCCATAGAAACGTCTTAATCCATCAAAGCATCATCAAACTTTGGCAAACTTTATCATAATTTGGTAGTTTTACACGTTAATGCCTTATCAACAGATTAATGGTTTATCAAAAACCCGAAAAATGAAAAAACTGGTGTTTACAGCAATCCTGCTGTCTGTCTTCCAACTGGCCCACGCGCAATTTGATCTTGGTCCAAAAGTTGGCTTTACATCCTCGACACTCACCGTCGATCAGGACTCCATTCAAAACGGATTCAGAAACAATTTTCTTTTCGGTGTATTTGCAAGAATTGGAAACAAGGTTCATCTACAGCCCGAAATCATCTGGTACACAAAAGGCACTGTTTTCAAACCTGTCGACCTCAACTCGCCCTTGCCTGTTGAACAGGAAATCACCCTCTCGGGCATTGAAATTCCCTTACAGCTAGGTTTCAACCTCATCGATCTTGAGCTTTTGAATCTCAGGGTATTCGGTGGACCTGCTGCCAACTTTATCGTCAACAAACAGATAAAGACCAATCAGGGAGGCTCTTTCACCAATCCCATCAAAGAAAACGACATCAAGGATATACATTGGGGATTGAAGCTCGGGGCAGGCCTCGATGTGCTGATGTTTGCGGTTGACGTGAAATACTCCATTGGACTGAATAATGTGATAGGCGCAGTGAACATTGGCGGTAATCCGGTGCAGTTCGATTCGCGCAGTCAGGCTTTTGAAGTGAGTATTGGCTGGAAGATTTTATAAGTCTGATGCAGAAATCCTTTTTCCATCCGGCATTCCTGCTGACGCTTATCCTTCTCGTAATCGCTTCGTGCAATACAAAGACGGAACGCTTTGCCATTGATGAGCGATCGCTTCCGGCTATAACACTTACTTACAAGGACTATGCCTCTGCCCTTTTTCTGGCCGATACCAGTAATCTAGCCGAACATCTTAAAAAGATACAACCTGATTTTCTGCCGTTTCTCAATGCCAGCCTTGATGATACTGCAGGAATAAGGAAGCTGAAGAACTTTGCCGGTGATACGCTTGCCAGGCGGATGTTTGGCCGGACTCAGCAAGTTTTCGCTTCGCAAACCGGTTGGAAATCCATGCTTGAAGCCTCCTTCAGGCGATTTCATTACTTTTTCCCTGCCATTCCAATCCCGGTTATTTACACTTTTGTCTCCAATGTTCAGCCTGATCAGGCCGTTATGGCCGGCCCGAACGAACTGCTTATTGCACTTGACTGCTTTTTGGGCTATGACGAACCTGCCTATGGCCGGCTTGGCATTCCGCGATATATGGCGGTCCGTATGACACCTGAGCACCTCGGCCCGGCGGTTTGGGCTGCCATGTATGAAGCGCATGTGGAAGACAAGGTGCTTCGTACTCGCGTACTCGACGAAATGATCGCCTCGGGCAGGAAATACCTTTTTATCGAAGCTATGCTGCCCGATGTGCCTGATCATGTGCTATTTGGCGTTGAGGCCGGCAAGCTCCGATGGCTGCAGCAGCATGAGGGCGAAATCTGGACCGCCCTCATCAGCGAAGGGCTGCTGTATAGCACCGACCCGACGGCATTTCGCAAACTCTTTGCCGATGGTCCTTTTACGGCTGACTTCTCTTATGATGCCCCTGCGCGTATAGGCGAATGGGTGGGATGGCAAATTATGCGCAGCTATGCCCAACAGCAGCCAAATAAGCGCCTTGCCGATATCCTCATTTCGGGCGATGCCCAATCCATACTCTCAGCTTCGCGCTACAAGCCGCGATAACCTTTTGCATGAACAAAGTGAGCCGACAGCCAAATGGTACCATGCGGCCGGCTGTCATCCGTGCATTGATGAGAATCTGAGCATGGATGCAATATCCGCAACATGACCATAACGCAGCATTTTGGCATGGTAAAACCGGTACTGAACATCGAGTAAGATGCATGTAAAATCCCGGTAAAAATCTTTTTCAGGCATCTGATCACGGGCTGAGCCATTGGCCTTGTATCCATCACCTGGCTGATCATTTCAGCCGATCATCCCAGTCCAGATTGCGGGCAGTGGTGGATGGCACGTCCACTGCTGATCACACCAATGGACGAAGCTCTGGGCATGCTGGCATTCTATCTGAAACGCTTCATCATCACCGCCTCGACGGTTGCCTTTGGAGCTGATCGCCATTAAGGATTTTTTTGCCATTGCCGCAACAGTTTTTATCTTTGGTCAAACAATGACCAAGACCCTGACCCATGCTTGTCAAGACTTACGGCAGTGCACTTTTCGGCATCGAAGCCATAACCATCACCATAGAAGTTAATATTGATAAGGGCATACAGTTTTTTCTCGTAGGCCTGCCCGACAGCGCCGTTAAGGAAAGTCAGCAGCGCATTGAAGCTGCGCTCAATAACAAAGGTTTTAAGTATCCCAAACAAAAAGTGGTCATCAATATGGCGCCGGCCGACATCCGCAAGGAAGGATCGGCCTACGATCTGCCCATAGCCATAGGCATCATGGCCGCATCGGGTCAGATAAACCCTGAAATGTTGAGTCAGTACATCATTATGGGAGAGCTTTCGCTCGATGGTGGCCTCAAGCCGGTGAAGGGCGCACTGCCTATCGCCATTAAAGCCCATCAGGAAGGCTTTCGAGGCATGATTATCCCCCGCGAAAATGCAGCCGAGGCAGCCATTGTTGACGAGTTGGAGGTTTACGGTGCCGACAGCATCGAGCAGGTGGTTGGCTTTTTGAATAACGAAGTGCAGCTTGAGCGATTCCGGCCGGGCATTGACGAGGATTTCAGCCAGAGCATCAATGGTTATGAGTTCGATTTTGCTGATGTAAAAGGTCAGGAAAATATCAAACGTGCACTGGAGATTGCTGCCGCGGGCGGACACAATGCCATACTGATCGGACCGCCGGGCTCAGGCAAAACCATGCTGGCCAAGCGTTTACCATCGATTCTTCCGCCGCTAACGCTGGAGGAGTCGCTCGAAACAACGAAGATCCAC
This sequence comes from Bacteroidales bacterium, assembly GCA_035325985.1. Lineage (GTDB taxonomy): Bacteria > Bacteroidota > Bacteroidia > Bacteroidales > F082 > JALNZU01. The sequence continues at coordinate 893 of DAOKYW010000008.1, read as the reverse complement.
TCGGTTGCGGGCTTGCTTGGCCGCGATACAGCCCTGGTGAGGGTGAGGCCGTTTCGGTCGCCCCATCATACCATTTCGGATGCCGGACTGGTTGGTGGCGGCACTTATCCTCAGCCCGGAGAGATATCGCTGGCCCACCATGGCGTGCTGTTTCTCGATGAGCTGCCCGAATTCAAACGTTCGGTGCTCGAAGTCATGCGGCAGCCCATGGAAGATCGCATCGTAACTATCTCGCGCGCAAGGCTTTCGGTCGATTTCCCTGCCAGTTTTATGCTTGTGGCCGCTATGAACCCCTGCCCTTGCGGTTATTACAACCACCCTGATCAGGAATGTGTTTGCGGCCCGGGACAAGTGCAGAAATACATCAACAAAATTTCAGGGCCACTCATGGATCGCATCGACCTGCATGTGGAAGTGGTGCCCGTGCCCTTCAAAGACCTGGCTAACCGCAGCAGTGGCGAACCCAGCAGCGCCATACGCGCCAGGGTGATGAAAGCCCGGAAAACACAGGAAGAACGCTTTGGCAAGCACCCTAAAGTATTCGCCAATGCCCAGATGACCAGTAAGATGCTGCACGAATACTGCGACATTGACGACATTGGTCGTAACCTGCTTAAAAATGCCATGGAGCGCCTCAGCCTCTCTGCCCGCGCTTACGACCGTATCCTGAAGGTAGCGCGAACCATAGCCGACCTTGACCAAAGCCCGAAAATCCGTCCCGAACACCTGGCCGAAGCCATCAACTACCGCAGCCTCGACCGCGAAACCTGGGGCAGCTAAGCATAAAAGCTGATGCAAGCTGGACAAAGAACATAAGTAAATGAAAATCATGTAGGTATGTAAGCTTCCCCAAAAATAGTACGGTTTAAAATTTAGACAGAAAAAACGTTTAA
>DAOKYW010000007.1:1318-126462 GCA_035325985.1 Bacteroidales bacterium | reverse complement strand
TCAAATGAGGCATAACATTGGTCGGCCCGGGCATTGCGGTAGTTGAGCAAGGCCTCGGCATACCAAAGAGCCGAGTCTATTTCCATGCTTTCGTCTGATTTTAAACCGCTTGTGATTTTCGTTTCAAAGGACTTCAACATTTTTACCAGTTTCTGTGCGTTGATGTCGGTCCCGGTCAGTGTGGGCAATTCATGGGTTTTATGGCATGATGCACTTAAAACCAGCATAAGTAAAGAAGTGTAAAAGGAAATTCTTAAGAAATATTGTTTCGATGGATGAATTTTTAAGGTTATAAAAAATGAAGACAAATTATAAGGTCTGGCCCCTTCGGTATTGGAAGAGGCCCACCTTAGTCGAACTTGTTCTTCCCCAGCCAGAATATATGTTTGGTTGTGCAGCAAGGTACGGATGGCCTGATTGAAAGCAACATATCTGAATTGTCGCGATACCGGCTGCAAAATCCACTGCCAGCGCTCAGGCCTGCGGCTGTCCAATCGGTGCCATGCTGTTTGTGCATAGGCCGAAGTCGGCATGCTGCCGCTGTGTTTGTCCGCAAATGTCTTTTCGTTGGGTACACTTCTGATATTTACTTTGCATTAATATCACTCAGGGGCAAAATCGCATCAGAAAAACACCATTAATTTCGAAATATTTTGTAAGGTATTGGGATTGAGTGTGTTGCAAATAAAAAAGCCTCCGGAGGCGGAGGCTTTTAAGCTATTGCAGTTGCCGGCATGATTGTCTTTAAAAAGAAATTCAGTCGGCCAGAACGATGATCTTGTTTTTTTTCACTTCAAGCACACCGCCTTTGATTTCAAAGTATTCCGTTGACTTTTCGGTGGTGGTTATGATTTTCACGCGGCCTTTGCCCAATGCCGCAATCATGGGGGCATGGTTGTGCAGGATCTCGAAAAGCCCGTCGAGTCCGGGCAGCTGCACCAGCTGAACATCTCCGGAAAAGATGGTGGTTTCGGGCGTGATGATTTCTAATTTCATGGGTTGCGGGGCGTTGTTCAGGCTTTGCTTTCGGCCAGCAGTTTCTTTCCTTTCTCGATGGCCTCTTCAATCGTGCCAACAAGGTTGAAAGCTGCTTCGGGGTATTCGTCCACTTCGCCGTCCATAATCATATTGAACCCCTTGATGGTATCGTCGATCGAAACCACACAGCCGGGAATACCCGTAAACTGTTCGGCCACATGGAAAGGCTGCGAAAGGAAGCGTTGTACACGGCGTGCACGATGCACGATGAGCTTGTCTTCTTCCGATAGCTCATCCATACCCAGAATGGCAATAATGTCCTGCAGCTCCTTGTAGCGCTGAAGGATGTTTTTTACGCGCTGGGCGGTTTTGTAGTGCGCTTCGCCCACAATGTCGGGGGTGAGGATGCGCGAAGTGGAGTCGAGAGGGTCAACGGCAGGATAGATACCCAACTCGGCAATCTTGCGGTTCAACACAGTGGTGGCATCAAGATGCGAGAAGGTGGTGGCCGGAGCCGGGTCGGTGAGGTCGTCGGCCGGTACATAAACAGCTTGTACCGAGGTGATTGAGCCTCGTTTGGTGGAAGTGATGCGCTCCTGCATAATACCCATTTCGGTGGCCAGAGTGGGTTGATAACCTACTGCCGAAGGCATACGGCCAAGCAGTGCCGATACTTCGGAGCCTGCCTGGGTGAAGCGGAAAATATTGTCGATGAAAAACAGGATGTCGCGTCCGTCGGCTTCGTCTTCGCCATCGCGGAAATACTCGGCCATGGTGAGGCCGCTGAGGGCCACACGGGCACGGGCTCCCGGAGGTTCGTTCATCTGACCGAACACCAGTGTGGCCTGCGAATCCTTGATCTGGTCGTAGTCCACCTTGCTCAGATCCCAGCTGCCGCTTTCCATGCTATGCAAAAATTCGGTGCCGTATTTGATAACACCCGATTCGATCATTTCGCGCAGGAGGTCGTTGCCTTCGCGGGTGCGTTCACCCACGCCGGCAAACACCGACATACCAGCATAGGTCTTGGCGATGTTGTTGATCAGCTCCATGATGATAACGGTCTTGCCCACACCGGCACCGCCAAACAAACCTACCTTTCCACCCTTGGCATAAGGTTCGATCAGGTCGATAACCTTGATGCCGGTGTAGAGCACTTCTGACTGTGTGCTCAGGTTTTCAAACTTTGGCGGCTTGCGGTGGATGCTGTTGCGTTTTTTGGCTGCAACAGGCTTCAGGCCGTCAATAGGCTCGCCAATGACATTGAAAAGGCGGCCCTTCACATCTTCGCTGGCAGGCATCGAAATGGGAGCACCCAGCGATTTTACTTCCATATTGCGGCGCAGACCATCGGTAGAGTCCATGGCAATGGCGCGCACGGTGTTTTCTCCGATATCCTGCTGTACTTCGAGGATGAGTTTCTCGCCGTTTGCGCGGGTAACCTCGAGGGCTTCATAAATGTTTGGGAGGGTAGTTCCATGGTCGAAGCTTACGTCAACCACCGGACCGATAATCTGCGAAATGCGTCCTTTGGGATGTGTGTTCATCGAAATAGCTTGGTCATTTTTGGAAAATGCAAAATTAGTGATTTACACCGGAATACAAAACTGCAAAATTTGCCTTGTGGCTATCATTCAGCCTGTTGTTAAACATTTTTAAAGGCCGCGCAAAAATTTGCGTTCAAACAGCAGCAGCCAGAGCACGCCGGTGGTGATGGAAGCATCAGCAATATTGAACACCGGCCTGAAAAAGATAAAATAGTCATCCGGGCCAAAGAGGAATCCGGGCATCCAGGCCGGTGCCTGGGCCTTCTGTATCATAATGATAGGAAAGTAGAACATGTCCACAACATGTCCGTGGAGGAAGCCGGCATAACCTCCGCCTTGGGGCATAAAAGTAGCCACTGTGTGCCAGGTGCTTTCGCTGAAAATGAGGCCATAGAAGCAACTGTCGATAATGTTGCCCAGCGCACCTGCCAGAATAAGCGAAATGCCCAGCATCGGCCCAAACGGCGTTTGCCTGCGCGAAAGTGTCCAGAGGTAAATGCCTATGGCAATTGCAGCCGCAATGCGGAATAAGCTGAGTAATATCTTACCCCATTCGCCGGCAAACTGCAGCCCAAAGGCCATGCCCGGATTTTCGGTGAAATGCAGTATAAACCAGTTGCCGGCTACGGGTATTTCCTGACCGATGGTCATGCTCAGTTTAATGTAAAACTTAAGTGCCTGATCGATAAGCAGCACCAAAAAAATGATGATAATAGGTTTTTTCATGCTAATCTTAAGCAATACAATACATTAAACCCCGGCCAATGACGGCCGGGGCGTTGTCATAACGTTAGTTTCGGGACAATGTTTCACTTGTTGCCCTGCTGAAGTTTGGCTTCGATGCTGAGGGTGGCATGGGGCACAATGCGCAGTCGTTCCTTAGCTATCAGCTTACCTGTGGCCCGGCATATCCCGTAGGTTTTGTTTTCAATCCTGATGAGGGCGTTTTCCAGGTTCTGAATAAATTTTTGCTGACGGGCTGCCAAACGTCCGTTTTCTTCTTTCGAAAGCACCTGATAGCCCTCTTCGAGCACCTTAAATGTTGGAGAGGTGTCGTTGGTGCCATTCTCACCATCGGTCGTTAGGGCTTCGGTAAGCAATTTAAGGTCGGCCCGGGCTTTATCCAGTTTTTTTATGATAATTTGCTTGAATTCTTCCAATTCTTCATCCGAGTAGCGAGTCTTGTTCAACTCGGCCTGCTCGATTTTTTCATGCTCTTTCATAGCTGTTGGTATTTGAGGATCTTTCAACTTAATAACTCCGGTTCAACTCGTGAATCCGCTATAAATATAATACAATTTCTTGAATCTTCGGTTTGACATTGGTGGTTCATCTTTCGATTTTCTGGACACGTATCCTTGCCACAATGTCATCAGTCAGCTCTGTTTCGAGTACATCGCTGCCTTCGAGGTTTTCCGTCCATTCCACCTTCGAAAGGGTTTCGGTACTGATATATTCGGCACATTCCTTAACAGCTTCAGCCAGTTCTGATGTGCCATCCACAAATAGCAGGATTTGATCGGTTACTTCGAAGCCCTGATCTTTACGCAAATTTTGCACACGGTTCACAAGTTCGCGGGCCAGGCCTTCGCGGTAAAGCGCTTGATTGATGTTCATGTCCAAAGCTACTGTCAGCCCGTCGGCAGTGGCAACAGTCCAACCCGGGATATCCTCGGTGATGATTTCCACATCGTCAAGCTCCAGCTCAACCTGCTGACTATCAATTTGAAGTGATAGCCTGCCTTGTTGTTCGAGTTGCCTGATGTCATATTGTGCCAGTCCCGAGAGCATGACGTTAATTTCTTTGATCAACTTTCCGTAACGCGGCCCCAGTGTCTTGAAGTTGGGCTTTACGCGCTTGATCAGCACGCTGTTGTCGGCTTCAAGAAAAATGAGCTCTTTTACGTTAACTTCCGAAAGAATAAGATTTTCAACGGCCATCAGCTGCTGTTTCATTTTTTCGTCCGACACGGGAATCATGATGGATTGCAGCGGCTGGCGCACACGGATGTTGGCTTTTTTGCGCAGCGAAAGTATCATCGACGAAAAGTGCTGCGCCATGGCCATCCGATCTTCCAGATCAGCATCAATCATGGATTCGTTGGCTACCGGAAAGTCGGTCAGGTGCACGGAAACAGCTGACTTGCGCTGTGCAACGGCGTTGAGGTCGCGATAGAGCTGTTCGGTGAAGAAAGGCGCGATGGGTGCCGCCAGCATGGCAATGGTTTCGAGGCAGGTGTAGAGGGTTTGATAGGCCGAAATCTTATCGGTGGTGTATTGGCCTTTCCAGAAGCGGCGTCGCGACAACCTAACGTACCAGTTGCTCAGGTTTTCGTCGAGAAAGTCCTGCAAGGCCCGACCGGCACGGGTTGGTTCGTATTGTGCGTAAGCCTCGTCAACGGTTTTGATCAGGGTGTTGAGCGACGAGAGTATCCAACGGTCAATCTCGGGCCGCTCATCATAAGGCACTTCTTCCTCCGAGTAAACGAAACCATCGATGTTGGCATACAGGGCAAAAAAAGCGTAGGTATTGTAAAGCGTCCCGAAAAACTTACGGCGCACCTCATCGAGTCCGTTAAGGTCGAACTTGAGGTTGTCCCAGGGCTGCGAGTTGGTAATCATATACCATCGTGTGGCATCGGGGCCATATTTTTCGATGGTGGTGAATGGGTCGATGGCGTTGCCCAGCCGCTTGGACATCTTGTTCCCGTTCTTATCCAGCACCAGACCATTGGAAACAACGGTGCGGAAGGCTACCGAATCGAACAGCATGACCGCGATAGCGTGGAGGGTGAAAAACCAGCCTCGTGTCTGGTCAACGCCTTCGGCTATAAAATCGGCAGGGAAATAAGGGGGAAAATCCTGTTTGGATTCGAAAGGATAGTGGAATTGGGCATAGGGCATAGCACCTGAATCGAACCAAACGTCGATAAGGTCGGTTTCGCGGTACATGGGTTTGCCCGAGGGCGAACGCAGCACAATGCGGTCAACATAAGGCCGGTGGAGGTCGAATTTCAGGTAATTTTCCTCGCTGTTATCGCCTTCGGTGAAGGCCGAAAGCGGATTGCTGTCCATCAGGCCGTGATCCACAGCCTCGGCAATGGCTGATTTGAGTTCGGCTACCGAACCGATGCAGCGTTGTTCGCTTTTGTCGTCGGTGGCCCAGATAGGCAAGGGTACGCCCCAGAACCGCGAACGCGAAAGGTTCCAGTCAACCAGATTTTCGAGCCAGTTTCCGAATCGGCCTTCACCGGTGGTTTTTGGTTTCCAGTTGATTGTCCTATTGAGCTCAAGCATGCGTTCGCGATAGGCCGTAGTGCGGATAAACCAGCTGTCGAGCGGATAATAAAGCACAGGCTTATCAGTACGCCAGCAATGAGGATAGCTGTGCACGTATTTTTCGATGCGGAAGGCTTTGCCCTCTTTTTTCAGCATCACCGAAATATCCACGTCAAGCGTGGGCGCTTCGGCCGTTGTTGACGGATCGTACTCGTTCTTTACATAGCGACCTGCAAATTCAGTATATGTTTCACTGTTGACGTACTGAGCAATAAAGTCAGCATCGAGCTCATCAATATTGTAAAACCGTCCCTGAAGATCAACCATAGGGCGTTTTTGTCCGTCGCGGTCAATCAGCAGCAATGGAACAATACCCGAAGCTTTGGCTACCCTGTCATCGTCGGCGCCAAAAGTGGGTGCAATATGCACAATGCCCGTACCGTCGGCGGTGGTCACAAAGTCGCCTGTTATCACCCTGAAGGCATCGCCCATCGGACGGATCCACGGAATAAGCTGTTTGTAACGTAAGCCTTCGAGCTGTGAGCCTTTCAGCGTATAGTCGATGCTGTAAGGAATTTTTTTGTCGCCCGGCTTGTATTCCTCAAAACCAGCATCAGCCATTTTTTCGTCAAAATAATTTTGAATCAGCTCTTTTGCCAGTATTACCCTGATGGCTTGTCCGTTGTAAGGATTAAAAGTTCTGACCACAGCATATTCGATATCCGGCCCAACGGCCAATGCGGTATTGGATGGCAGTGTCCAGGGCGTGGTGGTCCAGGCCAGGATAAAAAGTGGAATTTCAGGATAGGGCAGGAGATTCAGTCGCTCATCCGGCAGCAGTTCAAACTGAGCAGTAATGGATGTATCCTTGACATCGCGATAGCAGCCGGGCTGGTTGAGTTCGTGTGTGCTGAGGCCTGTTCCGGCTGCCGGCGAATAGGGTTGTATGGTGTATCCTTTGTAAAGAAGTCCTTTTTCGTAGAGCTTTGAAAGCAGGTACCAGACAGTTTCTATGTATTTGTTATCGAAGGTGATGTAAGGATTTTCCAGATCCACCCAATAACCCATCATGCGCGTGAGTTCGTCCCAAAGGTCTTTGTATTTCATCACTTCGGAGCGACAGGCCTTGTTGTAGTCTTCAACGCTGATGCTCTTGCCGATATCCTCTTTGGTGATGCCCAGACTTTTTTCTACGCCGATTTCCACAGGCAGGCCATGGGTATCCCATCCGGCTTTACGCTCGACAAATCTTCCTTTCTGCGTCTGATAGCGGCAAAAGATGTCTTTAATGGCACGGGCCATCACATGGTGAATGCCCGGCACGCCATTGGCCGAGGGCGGGCCTTCGTAAAAAACAAAAGGTGTTCCGCTCTTTCTGTTTTCGAGTGACTTAAGGAAGATGTCGTTTTCTTCCCACCAGGCACGAATTTCCTTGCCTGTTGCGTTTAGGTCGAGTTGTTTATATTCTCTGTATTTCAGCGTCATCGGCTGTAGATTTTTTGCTGGAAGCTATTGCGAAAATTGGCTGCAAATGTAAGAAAAAAGCCTGTTTCAGGGGTTTTAAGTGCTTTTGGGGATGCTGAATTTGAGGCTCTTTTCTGCTCAGCGTATGCGTTTGAGCATGGTGATCTCGGCAGGAGTGAGGAATCGCCAGTGTCCGCGGCTCAGTTTGAGTTTAGTGAGGCCGGCAAAAACAGCCCTGTCGAGCTTGACCACCTCATAGCCCAGGTGTTCGAAAAGGCGTCGCACCACACGATTGCGACCCGAGTGAAGCTGCAAGCCCACTTGCTTATGCGTTTCATCTTCGGCCACATAATCCACTGCATCAACCGTAAGCAATCCGTCCTCAAGTTCCACGCCCTCTGATATTTTTCGCAAATCGGCTCTGGTGAGCGGTTTATCCAGCCACACATGGTAGAGTTTTGCAGCACCATGCGAAGGGTGAGTGAGTGTTTTGGCAAGGTCGCCATCATTGGTAAGCAACAACAGACCCGTGGTATTACGGTCGAGGCGGCCCACAGGATAGAGGCGTTCTTCGCATGCTCCGGCCACAAGCTCCATCACGGTTTTGCGCTCATAAGGATCGTCCGAAGTGGTAATATATCCTTTGGGCTTGTTCAACAGCACATAGCGCAACTTTTCGCGCCGGATCACCTGACCTTCGAATTCCACCTTATCGTTGATGTTTACCCTGCTGCCCAGCTCGGTTACCACCTTGTCGTTGACACTGACCACACCGGCCTGAATGTATTTGTCGGCTTCGCGCCGCGAGCAAATGCCTGCGTCGGCCAGATATTTATTCAGGCGGATGATGGTGTTTTTATCCTTGCGTTCGATGCCTTCGGTCATAGGTTTGTTTTTTGGTGCCCTTGAAATATTTCCGCCACCTGTTTTACCAAACCTGCTTCCGGAAGTCCGGCCACTGCCGGCATATCTGCCACCTTTTGCTGATGGCCTTCTTCCTTCTGCATCACCGCTAAATATTCGTTTGCCTTCGTTTTGTTCGTGTTTGCCGTAGTGTTTTGCCGGCGATGACTCAGCGGCGTTCCTTTCGCCTTCGCTTCGTGGCCTGCCCGCACCTTGTGCTGATCGAAACGGCCGCTTTCCTTCAGTTGAACCTGCTTTGCCGTAGCGTTTTGCCGGCCTTGATTCGTTGCCACTCCAATCACCTTCGGGCCTTTGCCTTCTGGTATCATACGATGATTGAAACGGTTGCTTTCCCTTAGTTTGTCCTGACCTGCCATAAGGCTTATACTCAGTAGATTCTGAGGTATTTTCGGTTCGGGGTTTCCTTGTGGTTTTGCCTGTTGCTGAAAACGGTCTGCCTGTCGTTCTTTCGTCACGCCGCGATGGGGAACTCCTTCTTTCTCTGCCTGCGGGAAGTTCCGGTTTTCTTGAACCTTCTTCGCGCGACAGGCCTTCGCTGCGCTTTAATTTACGCGCATCGCTTTTCGCTTGTGGCTGTTGGATTGAAGGGGCGTTTTCCCGATGATCTTCTCTGGCAATGCGGGGTCTTTTTTCGCCGGGACGACGGCCGGAACTTTGTTTTGCGCTCATTTTCAGCTTTTTTGGCCGGCAAAGATACGAAAAAGGCCATCATCTCCGATGTGTCGGATGCTTGCTACTCATGTCTTTTGTCCTAATTTTTATGAAACGTCTTTATCCGAAGGTTGTGCCGGACGATTGTCAGGAGAATATCTGCATGGCAATGGGCAAACTATTTGGGGTAATGCTTGCTTTAGCCTTCCGAATTGTGTACTTTTATTTTTGTTTTAGGGCCAATTTGGTTTGGACAGTAAATGTGTTAAGGTAATCGTAATGTTGAAGAGATTATGGAAGACGTTCATGCTTTTCCCGGGATGCAAGACACAAAAGACAAATTTGTCGTAATCCGCAATCTTTCCTACAGCAGGGCTTTGTTGCTGAAAATGCGGCTCGAGATGGAAGGTGTTCAGTGTTTCATCACGCACATCCATCAGCCTGAGCTTGGCGTTGATCTGAATATACCTGAGGATCAGACTGAGCGGGCATATCAGTTGCTCGACGAGCTGGCGCACGCTTCAGGACGCGAAAAGGAAGCTATTGTGCGAAAGATGCGGGGATTGCGACGGATACTTGTGCCGGTTGATTTTTCTGAGTTAAGTGTCAAGGCTGCTCACTATGCCCTTGAGCTTGCCCGGTCGCTCAAGGCCGAGATTATGCTTCTTAATGTTTGGTTCAACTCGGCCAACCAGGGTTTTGTTTTCAACGAAATGTTTGCCTTCCAGCTTAATGTGGAAGAACTCCTGAGGGAGCAGGAGCAGGAAGCTTTGGCGCGTATCGAAGACCTTGCCACGGAGCTGCGCAAGCGTGTTCGCGATGAAAAGATGCGTGGTGTAAAAGTGGAATACGACCTTGTCAGGGGCAGTCCGGTGGAAAGCATTCTGGCTTACGTTGAGGATTATGAGCCCGGAACACTTGTGATGGGAACACATGGAAAGCAACGCGATGGGCTGGCACTATTGGGCAGCACCACGGCCAGGGTAATTGATAAATGCCCCGTTCCGGTTTTGGCCGTTCCTTTGGGCTACGATACGGCAAATTTCAGCGCTCCGCGTAATGTGGCTTACCTGACCCGCTTCGATGAAAATGACCTGCAGGCCATACACCGCCTCACAGCCTTTGTTCGTCCTTTTCATGTGAAGGTATATTGTGTTCATCTTCACCCCGAGGATAGCCTCCGACTTGATAGCCTGCGTATGAAAAAACTGAAGGACTACTTTGCCGAAGCCATCACGGATGTGGAGATCGAGTGTGGACTGATTGAAAGTGAGGATGCCGTGGAGGGTTTGCTCGATTTTGTCAGGGAAAAACACATTGATGTGCTTGCACTGATCTCCCGAAAGCGCAACATTATTGAACAATTGCTCAAGCCAAGTCTCACACGTAAGTTGCTGTTTGGCAGCGATATACCCTTGCTCGTTTTTCGCGAAACAGAAAATGCTTCGTGGATTGCCTCAAAGGGCTGAACCGTGGCAACGGTCCCGCAGCCGAAGACCAACTAAGCCGGTGGCCGGCAAAATGAGCAACGCAATAATCACCAATTGCCACAGCTTGAAATAGCCCGACAGCATATATAGTTCAGCTGCATAAACAAATGGTGCCCCAAATGCAAAAGCAGCCAGGCGAATCGAGGAAGTCCAGTGGTGGTCTTTTACAATGGCATTTACGACCATACGGATCAGCCAGAGCGCCGGAAGGTGTGGGAGGAGCAGTATAGCCGAAGGAAGACACCAAAGTTTGTTTAAGGATGATTGTTTTGGTTTTGAGGCGCTTTTGGCCGAATTAAACTCCCGAAGGAATTGCTTATCTCCTTCGAGCCGCTTCACCAGGTCGGCTTCGCGTCCGGGCCGGGCAAGCAGAGCTTCGTGCCTTGTCTCGTATTCCCCGGCAGGTTGAATATCCACCATCAAGGCACTGATACCCTGTCGCACCTCTTCCATCAGGTCAAGCTCGGCACGTCCGGAATCAGTTTTATACAACTGATAATAGGTTGACGAGTGAATGGGCTTACCAAAACTGATTAACAGGTCGGACCATCCGGCAAAGATGTTCTCATACTGCAGCCCAACCGGAACGATTTGAATGTCAAGCTCGCCATCAAGTTTTTCCATGGCCGAAAACACTATGCGGGCCAGGCCTTTTTGCAGCGGCCTGAGGCTCCATTGTCCTTCGTGGCTGCCTTCGGGAAAGATGAGGATGCATTGGTTGTTTTGCAACAGCTGCCTACAGGTTTCTAAGGTTTCTTCGTTACGCTTCATGGCAGCCATTCCGTCGCGGAAGCGATAGATGGGAATCAGCTGTAGTTTGTTGAGCCAAAACCGCACCACCGAACTTGCAAACACGCTGGCTCTGGTCAGAAACCAGGGATTGCGCACGCTTGCAGTGGCCACAACTAGGGCATCCATAAAGGCATTTTGGTGATTGACAGCAAAGATGACCGGGCCTGACACGGGTATGTGCTCTTTTCCTTTTATCCTGATTCTGCGATAATAGAGCCTGAATACCGGCCGAAGGTAGATTTTCAGGAAATAATAAAGCAGGCCGGGTTTTTGGTTCATCAATGATGCTTTTTAAGCCGGGCGAAGTTAAGGCAATAAGCTTGTATGGCAAAACAATGCCAATCAGGCCGGGAGCGGCAGACTAAGCAAAAATGTTGAGCCCTGACCTATCTTACTGCTGGCCGTGAGCGTGCCCTTGTTGCGCAAAGCCATATCGTGGCAGAGAATTAGGCCAAGGCCCGAGCTGGCTTCTCCTTCGGTGCCCGGACGCGAAACCTTGCTGTCGATGCTGAACAAGCTTCGGAGCGTTTCGTCATTCATCCCAATGCCGTTGTCTGTAACTGCGATAGCAACCATTCCGAATGGGCCGGCCTGATGTTCAATGGTAATCTTTCCACCTCGCGGAGTGAACTTGATGGCATTGGAAATCAGGTTTCGGAGTATGGCGTGGGTCATCTGATAATCTGCATAGGCATACAAAGAGTGCTCAATGCGGTTTTCGATGGTTATGTCTTTGCTGGTGGCCAAACTTTGCTGGCTTTGTATGGCGCTGTTCGCCAGGCTTACCAATTCAATATTTTCAGGCTTGGGCTTCATGATTTCCAACTGAAGCTGCGCCCAGCTGAGCAGGTTTTCGAGCAGTTTATTAAGCTGTCGTGCCGAGTCGGCCATGGTTGCGATAAACAATTCCATTTCTTCGCGGCTCATGTTTCTGAGGTTTTTCTCAAGCAGTTCGGTGGCTGTCAGAAAACCGGCAAGCGGGGCCCGAAGATCATGCGAGAGTATTGAAAAGAAACGGTCTTTTTCGGCAATGGCCTTTCGCAGCTTTTGTGTTTCCCTGATGATGATCTCGTTCTTTTGTTCCAACTCATCACTTAACTGCCTGAGGATCAAGTTTTTTTGTTCGAGCGATTTTCGGTTGCGTTGCAGTTCCAGATGGGTATTGATTCTGGCGAGCACCTCTTCGCCCCTGAAGGGTTTGGTAATGTAATCAACAGCACCGAGCCTCAGGCCTGTAACGATATCGCTTGTTTCACCTCTGGCAGTCAGGAAAATGACGGGTATGCCATCGAGTGAAGGTGTTTTTCTGATTTGCTCGCACACTTCGTATCCGCTCATACCGGGCATCATAATATCGAGGAGGATCAGGTCGGGCTGCTTTAAGGCAAGGTATTTCATGGCATTTTCGCCAGAATTGGCCACCACAACCTTAAATCCGTGCTGGCTCAGCAAAGCGGAGATAAGCTGAAGGTTGCGCGGATTATCGTCAACAGCAAGAATTACCGGTGGTTGGGTAGCAATAGAAGTTTCTTCCATGTGGTTCATGCTTTTTTGTCAATTATGTTTCGAAGCAAGCCTATCTCTTTTTCCAGCTGATGCAGAGACGTCTGAAACTGCCCAAAATCGAAGTTCTGGATGGCCGACTGAAGATGTGTGGACAAGTCGATTAGTGGGCTAATCCCATATTGCCTTACGGTAAAGATCAGGTGGCGGGAGAATTGTTCGGCTATATCGGGTTCAATAAAGGTGCGCAATTGGTTAAGTTGATCGGACAGCGAGCTGTCGTAATCGTTGAGAAAAAGTTGAATTTGATTTAACTGAAGCGCCACAATGGAGTTTGCATCCCTGTTGCTTGTTTGATCTTTGACGCTGGAATGAGGCAAAAACTGTTTAAGCACCCTGAATAATTCACTTCGGCTAACGGGTTTTCGAATATAGCCGCTGAACATCTTGTTAATTTTTTCATCTTCATGTTTCATCGAAGATGCAGTAAAAGCAATTACGGGTATGTGAGCAGTTTGGGCATCTGATCTAATGATTTCGGTAGCCTCATAGCCATTCATGCCCGGCATGCGAAGATCCATGAGCACAGCATCAGGTTTAAATTGCCGGCAGAGGTCCACGCCCTGCTGTCCGTTTGCAGCCTGAATCACCTCGATTTTTTCGTTTTCGAGGTAATTCTTCACGAGCTCGCGGTTGTATTCCACATCATCAATGATAAGCAGCAATGACTTATCGAAAACAACAGTTTCGGAATCCCAGTCAAGTAAGGTTTTTTCGGCCTCAACACCTGATGATGCTTCCAGTGCCGGCAACTCCACACTAAAGGTGCTGCCGCGGCCGGGTTCACTCTTTACCCTGATAATTCCACCCATCAGGTTGGCAAGCTTCTGGGCAATGGCTAATCCCAGGCCTGTTCCTCCGTATTTACGGGTGGTATTGCTGTCCACCTGATAAAATGATTGAAAAATCCGGTCAATCTTATCTTGAGGAATGCCGATACCGGTATCGTGCACCTTTATGGCGAGGTCATAAAAGTTGCTGTTTTCGAGCTGATTAATGTGTAAACCAATAAGCACTCCGCCGGTTTCAGTAAATTTAACCGCATTACCTACCAGGTTGAAAAGTATCTGTCGCAGGCGCACCTCGTCGGTAATGAGTGCCGGAGGGAATTGCCCGGATACCTCGGTATGCAGATAAATGCCCTTTTCGACCGTTTTGGGCTGAAAAAGCTGTACAATCTCCTGCGCAAGTATTGGCACATCAACGGGTTCTTCGGCAAGCTGCATCTGACCCGATTCGATTTTTGAAAGGTCGAGAATATCGTTGATCAGGGCAAGTAGGATACGGCCGCTGTTCAGAATGGCATTGACATAATTTTTGCTCTTCTGATCGGTCACGTTGTTGTGCAAAACCTCACTAAATCCCAGAATGGCATTCATGGGTGTGCGTATTTCGTGGCTCATGGTGGCAAGGAATTCCGATTTAGCCCTGTTGGCATCTTCAGCTTCCTGGCGGGCAGCGATAATGGCCTTTTCGAAGCTTGCGCGGTTGAGCGTGCCGGCAATAATGTTGCCGGCCAGACGGAGCAGGTTAATATGTTCTGCCGACCATTCTCTTTGATGTTTTACCGAATCGAAACCAATGAACCCATATAAATTTTCACCGTAATACATGGGAAGTGCAAGCAGCGATATGATTCCCTGAGGTTCAAGAATTTCTTTTTCCACATGATATTCTTCGGAAATTTCGCTTACAAGTGGAATATAAACATATTCCTTGCGCGAGAATTTTTCTTTCCATCGCGGAACAGCCTCAAAGGGAATGCCCTGAAGATTATCTATTTCCGGGGTGATGCCTTCGCCGCACCATTCGTAGGTATTGTTCACCACGTCTTCTGCAGGGAGGTATTCGAAGATATAAACCCTGTCCACAGCAGCATATTCACCCAGCCTTTTTAGGGTGATGTTGACTGCCTGGTGAACCTCATCCGGCTTTGCCTGAACAAGTTCATTCGAAAAGTTGATGATCAGATCATGCAGTGTGTTGAGCGAGGCAAGCTGCTCGCGGCTGTTTTCAAGTTCGCGTATTTTATCGCTTGCTACAGAGGCAAACCCATATCCACTTATATTTCCATCGGTAAAAATTTCGTGGCGGCCCGAAAATTCAATCCATTGATCAATGCCTTTGATAGCAACATCGAAACCGCAAGACCAGTTCTTGTTATGTTCGGCATTGGCTATGGTCTGCTTCAGGTGGTTGGTCTGTTTGCTGTCGAGATAGTTAAAAACCGACGAAGTTTCATGTTGGTTGTCGCAGCCCTTGACGTGCGACACAATACCCTCGTTGAGGCAGGTGAACTCAGTTTTGTTTGATGGTATGTGATGGTTATACGAAAACAGTGTTACCGGCAACTTATACAGGATACTTGAATCATCGGGCTTAAAAGTGATTTTCATTACATTAACTTTTGGAAAATCTAAAGAATCTTTCCGGTAGTGTATCGACGGATCATTTTGTCGAGGTCCTCGGGCGTAAAGGGCTTGGCGATGTATTCGTCGCAGCCGGCTTCGAAGCATGCCTGACGGTCTTCGCTGGCTGCATAGGCTGTTACGGCTACTACAGGTAGTTTTGGCCTGATGGTTTTTATGCGCCTTGTTGCTTCCAAACCATCCATGACAGGCATCTTAATATCCATGAAAACGAGGTTGATGTCGGGTATGTTTTCAGCCATTTCAAGTGCTTCCCGGCCGTTGGAGGCAAAATGAAGCACCACGTCTTTATTGCGGAAAACACGTTTAAGGTAGAGCACATTGAGGGCCTCGTCTTCTGCTATAAGGATAACCGGTGATGATGAAGTTTTTTGGTCAACATCTTCGGCGGCTTTTCTTCGGGCATTTTCCTGGTTAAGGTCTTGAAGGGTTATGGTAAAAGTGCTTCCCATGGCGGTTTTCGACTGCACTTCGATCTGGCCGCCCAATAAGGTTACAAAGCCCTTGACGATAGTCAATCCCAGACCGCTGCCCTCAAAGGTGCGGGTTGTCGAAACGTCTTCCTGCATAAAGGGTTCCCAGATGCGTGGCAGTGCTTCTTCCGAAATACCCTTGCCGGTGTCGGCTACAGTCAGGATTATCTTACCTTCATTTGCAGCAGCACCAAAATTTACTTGTCCCTTGTTGGTATATTTAACGGCATTGCCAACCAGCTCCTCGAGGATTCGCCTTGTCATGGTTTGGTCGGTAATCACCACAACATTGCCCGGTTCGGGCTTGATCGAAATTTTAAGGCCTTTGGCTCGTGCATCATATTGATACTTGCGCAGCACTTCTTGCAGAAGTTCATCCAGACGGAAGCTTTCATGGTGCACATTCATGTTGCCTGACATGAGCAGCGAGGCATCCATGATATCGTTAATGGTGTCGGTTAACCGGTTGACACTCGAATTGAGTGCGCTGATAAATTCCTGTTTGTCTTCGGCACTGAGGCTGTCATCGGCCAAAAACTGTGCAAAGCCAACGATACCGTTTAGTGGTGTACGCACTTCGTGCGAAACGTTGTTGAGGAAAGCTGTTTTCAGCCGGTCGCTTGCCAGCGCACGCTCGCGCTCGATATCGAGCTCGCGGTTTTTTTGCATGATTTCATCATTTTGCTGGCGAAGCTTTTCGTTGAGCATCACCAGTTGCTCATTCTGCCTTTGCAGAATGAGCTTATTCTGATGAAGCATTTGTTCGGTAATCTGCTTGATTTTGAGGTTGGTGAGCAATTCGGCAAAGATGCGCAGCAACGAAATTTCGGAATCGGTAAAAATGCGCTCATTTTTAACAGCATCAAAGCCCACATAACCCAGACAAACCTCGCCGTCCATCAGCGGGATTGTAACAAGAGACTGAATTTGCTGCGGTTCAAGAATTTTTCTGAGGTTGTCGTCCGGGTCAAGTTCCGAGACCCGCGGCACATAGGTCATCTCGCCTCGTTTATGCGAAGCCACCCAATCGGGAAGAAAGCTGTTAGGAATGTCTTTCAGGTTGTCAATTTCGGGCGAAGTGCCTTCCGAACACCACTCGTAGGTGTTCGACATGGTATTGGCTTCCCAGTCATAGTCGAAAATATACACCCGGTCAACCTCGGCAAACTGGCCGATTTCGGATATAGCGCGATTAATCTCAACTTCAATATCACTTACCGGCAGGTTGATAAAGCGAGTGGCCAGCTGTGTGAGCACCCTGAGCAGGTTGTTGTTGTGAATGATTTCCTTTTCCAATGTTATCAAAAGCGTAGTGTCGCGCACCACAGACACCACCCTGTCGTCTCCCATAGGCGATAATCGGGCCTGCAAATGACGCAGATTGCTTCCGATGTTGTAGTCAAACTGTATTTCCACTGTTTCCTGACGCTGCAAACACTGCCTGATAGCCAGCAATATGTCGCGTGCTGTATCTGTTTCGAAAACTTCATTCAGCAGCTGACCATTCTTTGGTTGGTACTCAATGTTGGGGTATAGTTTGCGGTTGATAAAACTATCGAGGTACCTACCATCACGATCGTGGATAAAGATCATATCGGGCATCGAGGCAAGAATTGCCTTTAATCGCTCGCCGGTTTCGAATAGCAGTTGTTGTGCTTCTTTTTGTTCGGTAATATCGATTAAAACGCCAAGGGTTCCGGTGAGCTCTTTCCCGGCAGAAAACAGCGGTGAAGCAGAAATGGAGAAGTGCCTCTGTCTGCCGTCTTTATGCATCATGCTGGCTTCATAGCGGTCGATTTTGCCGTGTTGCCTTTCGATGGTCTTTTGCCTGAAAAGGTCGAAAGTTTCAGTCGAAACTAATGTGGACATTGATAGGCCAATAAGTTCCTGACGGCTATAGCCCAACATTTCGGCAAGTGTATCGTTGGCAAACACTACACGCTCATCAAGGTCGAAGATACCGATGCCTGCATTGGCATTTTCGGCCACGGCCCTGTATCGCGATTCGCTTTCGAACAAGGCTTGCATAGCCTTGTTGTGTGCTGTGGTGTCGATCAGGGTTAGTTGAATCAGGTCGCGCCCAACCAAGGAAATATTAAAAGCATAGACGCGAGCATCCCAAATTTCGGCACCATGACGAATAAAATGACACTCAACCGAATTAGTCTCTTTCTCCAAAAGCATCTTCAACTTGGTTTGCTGTTCTTCGAGTAAAGAGGGGTCTTCTGGTAAAAGCGCTCTGATATTTTTGCCTTCAATGGCTTCCCTTTGTTCTACGCCAAAAGCCTTGATGGCAGCATGGTTGAGGTCGAATATGGTCAGGCTGGGCACTTCAACCACGAGCACCGGCACAGGTGAATCGTAAAAAAGCGTGCGGATATAGGCTTCACTTTCCACGAGAGCCAATTCAGCTATACGTTGTTCTGTAATATCGGAGTACCATGCACCAATCAGGTACTGGTTATCAAACTCGATGGGAAACAATACTGACGAGACTAACCTTTTTGTACCGTCGGGCCGGATAATTTCCTGCTCGGCAGTTTGACCCAGCCAGTGAAGGTCCTGTTTGCTGAGCAGACGGTTTATGCGTTCATCGAGTTGTTCAAAAGCTCCGGGTAGTTGCTGCTGTTCGGGGGTGCACAGGCTGAACATAATCTGGGATATTGGCTTACCGGCAACATCAGCTTTTCTAAGTCCGGTTATGGTCTCCATGCTCCTGTTCCAATGCACCACCAAACCATTCTTATCGGCCACCGCAAGCCCATCGCGACCCTGTTCTGCTACCGTACGAAACATGGCCTCGCTTTCGGCCAGCGCAAGTGCATCCTTCCTTGTCTGGGTGATGTCGCGGGCCATCACTACATAGCGCAGTGATTCGCCCAGGTTCATACAGCGTACGGATATTTCCCACCAGCGCTCCTGACCGTTTTGTTCCAGCCAGTATTGTGCTCCGCTCATATATCCATTTTGCCGTGCTTGCTCAAGCGCCTGACTGATAACCTGATGGGTGTGTTCGGGCATGCTTTGGGTAAATGGTTTTCCCAGAAATGACAAACTTGAATCCAGTAAACTGTCATGGTCAATCGAATGAAACTCAATGATCCTCAGATGTTCATCAAGCAAAAACATCAAATCAGGAATCATATTGAGGATAGCATCCTGACGCTGGCGTTCATAATCCAGTCGCAGTTCGCAATTTTCAACATCGCACTCCTGATAGTACTCCAACTGCCTGCCTTCGTGGTTTAGTGTCTTTTTGAGCAATCTGAAATGCTTGACCGTTTTATCGGCCAGTTTCAGCATGATCATATGAAGCTCACCGGCAAGCGATATCCCGCTGTTGCAGTTACAAATACCCAAGACATCATCGTTGAGCAGATAATTGCTGAAAAATTCTGTTTGCTCGCCTTCAGCAAGGCCTAATTGCTTACGGGCAAGGGCATTGGCGTAAACAATCTGATCTTCATCAAGCACAATGACGAACTTCTCCAATTGCTCCAACAATAGTGTTTTCAGGCTTGCGTCCGTATGCATTAAACTATTCTTTTGGTCGTTTCGGAGGCGTGACCAGCACTGTTTGTTTGCTTTTCATGCCTGTGAAATTGGCGGATTATTCTTCAACTTGTGCCGTAAATGTACAAAAATAATAATGCAATGACAAGTCCTTGCGGATGACCTATTAAGATTGAGGTTGATATTACTGTTCAAGTTGCAGTAATCCGGTCATCTGGCGGATTGCCGTTTCGAGCAATACGGCCTCCTGCAGATTTTGCAAAAGCCTGACTTGTGCATTGAGCTGACTTTTTTGGGCTTCGCGGTATTCTATACCCGAAAGGTCGCCGATATGGTATCGCTGGGCTGCCAGCCTCAGGTTTTCGTCGGCTGCTTTGGCGTTTTGCTGTTCAAGGGTGATCTGGCTCTGCTTGTTGAGAAATTGATGAAGCATGGCCTTGAGGTTGGCTTTCAGTTCGTTTTCGAGCGATGCAATCCTCAGCACGCTGCTTTCGGCCATAATCTTGTAGTTGCTTAATTCGCGCCGGTTGTTCAGGCCATTAAAAATATTCCAGCTGGCTGTCAATCCGTAGGTAAACCCGGACGAGTTGTTTTGCAGCAAAAAGCCCGATTGGCTATTCTGGTTCAGGTAATTATAGGATAGTGTTGCGGCCAGCTCAGGATAATAGCGCGACTGTATTTCCCTGATGCTCAACAAGGCCATCTGCTCGTCCTGTCGCGCTATCCGAAGCAGGGTGTTAAACGCATCAAGTCGCTGCACTAAGGTCTTTTCATCGGGCAAAGAGGCTGTCGGAATCGTATCGCGGATGGTAAAATCTGTTTCCGGTTCGCGCCCAAGGGTATGATTGAATTGCATTCGTGCACGTACAATCTGATTTTGGATTTCGTATATGGCACTACTGTCGTTGTTGCGGTCAACCTGCGCCTGCAGGTATTCAAGCCGCGATCCGCTACCGCTCCGCAAGCGTGTTTCGGCAAGCCTGACACGCTCGGTACTCAACAGCATGCTTTGCTGCTGATAATGCAGGCGTTTCTCCAGAAGAACAAGGGTATAATATTGATTGTAAATAGATTGTACGGTTTGCTCCATCGCCAGCAGTTCCTGCATAGCCGCTTTCTGTTCAAGCGATCGAAGCTGGTCGAATCGCCTGAACATACGAAACCCGTCGAAAATTGTCCAGTTGAGCTGGGCACCATAACTGAAAACCTGCGAATGGGCATCCTGGCGATCGTTCACTTGTCCGTCCAGAAACTCCTGACGGGTGTCGTTTACACTAAAGTTGCGACTGCTGTTAAGGTTCAGGCGCGGAAGCATGCCTGCATTACCAATGCTGGTATTGTTTTCTGCAATGGCTTTATCGTTACGGACCAACAAAATCCCAAAATTGTTTTCGAGGCCGATGCGCATGGCCTCCTCCGGGCTGAGCAATGGTTGCGAAGCCACCGAGAGCCAGAATAAGAGCATCAGCGTTATTAAGCACATTCGTTTCATAATCCTTCCTGCCTTTCTGTTTGGTTTTCGGACAGCTCAGACACATTCGACACCGATTTCGTTTTCTCCGAAATATAGTGATACATAGCCGGGATAACATAGAGTGTAAAAATAGTGGCCAGGGTGAGCCCGCCGATAATAGCTACTCCCATCGAAACACGGCTACCCGATCCTGCGCCCAGTGCCAGTGCAATCGGCAGGGCGCCGAGTATGGTTGAAAGGCTGGTCATCAGTATTGGCCGGAAGCGCGCAACAGCAGCATCGTGTATGGCATTATCGCGCGTTAGGCCTGCTGCCTTGCGCTGATTGGCAAATTCAACAATCAGGATACCATTTTTTGTAACCAGACCAATCAGCATAATGATGCCAATCTGACTGAAAATATTGAGTGTATTACCAAAGATCCAGAGGCTGATCACCGCACCGGCCAGCGCCAGGGGAACAGTGAACATGATGATCAGCGGGTCGCGGAAACTTTCGAATTGTGCTGCCAGCACAAGATAGATAAGTGCCAGTGCAAGGAGGAAGGCAAAAACAAGGCTTGATGAACTCTCGGCGAAGTCCCTGCTCGTGCCGGCCAGGGCCGTGCTGTAGGTGTCGTCGAGCACAAGTGCCGCAATGCGGTCCATTTCAGCTATGCCTTCACCAAGTGTCCGTCCGGGCGCCGGACTGGCCGAGACTGTTGCTGAAACATAACGATTGTAGCGGTATAAAGCCGGAGGGTTAATCTGCTCCTGCATTTCAACCAGATTCGATAACTGAACGAGCTCGCCTGCATAGTTCTTCACGTAAAGATTTTCAAGATCTGCAGGTTGCATTCGAAATTGTCTGTCGAGCTGCCCAACAACCTGATACTGCTTTCCGTTCATAATAAAATAGCCATAGCGTTGTCCGCTGAGTGCTGTTGAGAGGGTTTGGGCCACGTCTTGTGCCGTTACGCCCATACTGCGGGCTTTTTCGCGATTTATGGAGATTTGCAGCTCGGGCTTGTTGAATTTCAGGTTGAGATCAGAGAACTGGAACACCTGACTTTGTGCCACTTCCTGCATGAATTGGGGAAGGACTGCCCTCAGCTTTTCGATGTTGCGAGCCTGAATCACATATTGCACAGGCATCCCGCCACGCTGGGTGGATATGCTTTGTTCCTGCGTAATGAAACTGCGAGCTTGCGTGAGTTGCGATAATTGCCGGCCCAGATGCGAGGCTATTTCCTGCTGCGATCGTGTCCGTTGGTCAGGTTTAACCAGCCTTATGCGGGCAGTTGCTGCGTTGACTGAGCCGGCAGCCCCGAAAGCAGGCGAAGTGATGGTGACCAACGAATAAATCTCTGGCACTTCGCGTTGCACCACTTCGATAAGGTCCTGCACATAAGCCTCCATATATTCAAAAGTCGCACCTTCGGGAGCTGTTGCAATGGCTACCATGCCCGATCGGTCTTCCATAGGCGCGAGCTCTGATGGCAGTTGTCGGCCTATAGTGATGATGAGCGAAGCAGCTGCCAGCAAGATGATAAAGGCCATCCAGGGTCTGCGCAGGAATATAGCCAAACTATTGGAATATAGTCCGATAAGCCGGTTGAAGAAGGGTTCTGTCTTCTCATAAAGCCAGTTGTGCTTTTCTTGCCGCCTGAGCAGCCTCGACGAAAGCATGGGCGTGAGCGTGAGGGCTACAAACGAGCTGATGATTACCGATCCGGCAAGCACAACACCAAACTCTCTGAACAACCGTCCGGTTAGCCCTTCGAGAAAGATTACCGGCAGAAAAACCGTAGCTAAAGCTATAGTAGTGGCAATTACGGCAAAGAAAATCTCGGCAGCTCCCTTTGCAGCCGCTTCCATGGGCTGCATGCCTTTTTCAATTTTGGTGTAAATATTCTCAATTACCACAATGGCATCGTCCACCACCAACCCAATAGCCAGAACCAAGCCAAGCAGGGTGAGTACGTTGATGGAAAAACCGGCAGCGTACATCACAAAAAATGACCCGATGAGCGAGATAGGGATAACCACAACAGGTATGAGCGAGGTACGCCAGTCGCGCAAAAAGAAAAATATGACCAGCACCACCAATCCGAAGGCCAGATATATGGTTTGTTCCACCTCGTTGATGGCATCGCGGATGTAAATGGTGGAATCGAAGCCAATGCCCAGCTCTATATCATCCGGCAGGTCTTTCTTTATGATTTCCAGTCGTTTGTAAAATTCATCGGCTATGCTGATGTGGTTTGAACCAGGCAAAGGAATAAGCACATTACCTACCATAGGCACGCCATCGCGGCGCAAAATGGTGCGCTCGTTGAGCGGCCCGAGTTCGGCTCTGCCGATATCGCGCAGACGGATAATGCCGGCCTCTGTTTCGCGGATGATGAGGTTGTTAAACTGTTCGGGAGTTTCCAGACGGCTCAGGGTGCGCACCGTTAGCTCCACATCCGTACCTTCGATACGTCCGCTCGGCAGCTCCAGATTTTCACGGGCAAGGGCATTGCGGACGTCAACCGGACTTAATCCGAATGCTGCCATGCGCGAAGGGTCGAGCCACAAACGCATGCTGTATTGCTTGGCACCCCAGATGTTGATTGCGCTCACACCTGGAATGGTTTGAAGGGCTTCTTTGAACGTTCGCTCAGCTATTTCGGTGAGCTCAAGCAGGGAGCGCTGCTCACTTTTAATATTGAGAAACACTATGGGCGTAGCATCGGCATCGGCTTTGGCAACAATGGGAGGGTCGACATCGGGCGGCAACTGCCCAAGGGCACGCGACACACGGTCGCGAACATCATTGGCAGCTGTCTCAAGCTCAACGGAAAGGTTAAATTCAACTGTGATGGTGCTGCGCCCGTCGCGGCTAACCGAGCTGATGGTGCGTATGCCGTCGATGCCGTTGATCGACTCCTCGAGAGGCTCGGTAATCTGCGATTCAATCACATCGGCATTGGCACCCACATATGTAGTAGAAACAGTAATCACCGGAGGGTCAACGCTGGGATATTCCCTGACTCCAAGGTTGAGCAGGCCGATAATGCCAAACAGAATAATAAGAATCGCCATAACCGAAGCCAGTACCGGCCGGCGTATGCTGACTGACGAAAGGCTCATGGTGTTTCAATATTTCTCAGTTGAACGCCCATACCCGGCCTTAACTGAAGCAGCCCGGAAGTGATTACTGTGTCGTTTTCAGTGAGGCCGGTAAGCACCTGCAACATCTTTTCGGTGCGCAAACCTGGCGTGATTACCGTTGGTTCGGCCTTTCCGTTGCGGTAAACAAAAACCTTGCTCGTACCCATTTCAGGTATGACTGCGCGTGCCGGTATCTGCAGGGCTTCCACCAGTCTGTTGGCCGAAAGCTCAACGCGCGCAAACATGCCGGGCACCACTTCGCCTTCGCGATTGGCAAAAATGGCTCTGGCCATCAGCGAACGACTACGCTGATCAACCATCGACTCGGTGGCTTCCACCTGTGCATCGAAATGCCTGTCGGTCCCTTCAACGGTGAAGCGAACCGGCGTGCCTCTCCTGACATATTGTACATATCGCTCCGGAATACTGAAGTCGATTTTTACAGGTTTATTTTTCACCAGCCGGACAATCTTGGTTCCTGGCGATACATAAGAGCCTACGCTCAGCAAGCGCAGGCCGACCAGCCCGTCGAACGGTGCCCTGACAAGCGTTTTTTCCAGCTGTGCCTGCAGCAGCAAACCCTCTGCCTTCAGGCTGTTGAGCTCTGTCAGTGTTTGGTCGTAGGTTTGCTGGCTGATGCCCTCGCTTTCGAGCAGCAATCGTTGCCTGCGCTCACGCTCCTGGGCGAGCGAAACCTGATAATGGTTACGCTCCTGTTGAGCACGCAAATCAGCATTGTTGAGCGTTACAAGTAAATCGCCCTTTCGCACCGGCTGACCTTCGGAGAAATGAATTTCGGTAATCCGACCCGATACCTCCGAGGCCATCTCCACCATCTCGTCAGGCAAAATAGTGCCCGTGGATATGACCACATCATTCACCGGAAGCACTTTTGCCACCCAGGCTGTAACCGGAAGCAGCGGAGCACGCTGCTGAGCAGCTTTTTCGGTGCTTTTTTGTTTTTGGGAAGTGCATCGACCAACCAGCAGCCAGATCGTAACCGCCAGAAATGCAAGCAAAGCGACTATTCGTATGAGCAATCTCTTATTCATCAGCAAACGAAATTAAAAGCATTGAACAACAACAATAAGGGATTTGTTCCGGCGCCAAATGTAACACATCAATCACCGATTACAATCAACCGGCAGTAATCAGGCGTTTCCGGCAAGTTAATGGAATCCGAAAAAGCCTGATAACTTTGCATGAACTATTGTTTTTAAGATGTATTATCTGATTCTCGACCTCGAAATGTCGGGTACCGAAGCCGGCTATCACGACATCATCCAGATTGGCGCGGTGCTTGCCGGAGAAAAATGGACCGAACTTGGTGCATTCGAAACGCTCGTTTATCCTGACAATGAAGAAACTTTCAACAGCTACGCCGAAGCTGTTCATGGCATCAGTCTTGATGACCTGCAGGAAGCACCTTCGAGCTATGAGGCGCTCGAAGCCTTCGAAGCATGGATTCGCAAAACCCTGCGGCGAAAGCAGGGCGAGCCGCTGACCGACGTGATCGTTTGCGGACAAAGTGTTTTAAATGATGTAAATTTTCTGGAATATCAATACGATGCGCTTAATCTCGAGTGGCCCTTTGCCCGACGCATTCTTGATCTGGTCAGTCTTACCATATTATTCTACGGCATTTTCGACAGCAATGGCCGAAGCCGCCCCAAATCCTACAGCCTTGATGCTGTTGCAGGAATGTTTGGTATTGCTCGGGCCGAAGGCACACACAATGCCCTGGAAGATGCCCGAATCACCTTTGCGTGTTTTCGGAAATATTTCGAGATAGCCGGAGGTTTTCGTTTATAAGTTAAGCCTCCTCTGCAACGATTCGATGCCTTGTTTGTCTTTACAGCGAAAATGTTCTATTGCGAACCACAACGCCAAACAACAATGCGCAGCTTTCTCCTGGTTTTAACAATCTTCATGATACTGCTCAATACCATTGGCGCATTTTACGGTGGTCTTAGCCTGATGACCGACCCAACGGGCGAAAAACTCTCGATACCGCTCGATTTTCTCCAGAAAACCCCTTTCAGCAATTATTTCTGGCCGGGCCTGATACTATTTTCGGTAAATGGGTTATTTGGGCTGATAACACTCGCTGCCCTCGCTTTTCATCATCCGTGGTCTGCACGTTTGGTATTGTTTCAGGGCTTACTTCTTGGGGGTTGGATCACCATACAAGTTATCCTGCTGCAAATATTCTATGTTCCCCTGCACCTGCCTTTCCTGTTGATGGGTGTCATGCTGGTGCTTATTGCATGGCTGAAACCTGAGGCAGTTTCGTAAATCAGCTCACTTCATCCTTCGCCTGAATACGGAGCCCGAATACCTCCGAGAACTTTTGCAATGTTTTATTCTTAACCTCTTCGAAATCAACAACCGAACCAAGTTCAAGCTGCATACTGCTAACACCCTTGTCGGTAAACCCGCATGGATTGATGTAGTTGTAGAAACTGAGGTCGGTGTTCACGTTGAAGGCAAATCCGTGCATGGTGATGTTCTTGCTGGCTCTCACTCCAATGGCGCAAATTTTGCGCACTTTTCCCGGTATCTGCGGGTCAATCCAAACGCCTGCGGCACCTTCAAGCCTTGAGGCTACGATGTGGTAACCTGCCAGAACCCGGATAATCACTTCCTCGAGCAAATGCACATATTGCCTTACGCCAATGCCGAGCTTGTTTAGGTCAAGGATGGGATAGCCCACCAATTGTCCAGGCCCGTGATAGGTGATATCGCCTCCGCGGTTGATGCGAAAAAACTGTGCGCCTTTTGCCTTTAAGAAGTCTTCGTTAACCAGAAGATTAGCTGATTCACCGCTCTTCCCTAAGGTGTAAACGTGCGGATGCTCAACGAACAACAAATGTCCGGCGCTGCTGCCACGAATTTCGGCTGTTGCTGTCAGCCGGGCGAACAAGGCTTCCTGATAGTCCCACGCCTGTTTATACTCAGTGCGGCCAAGATCCTCGAAAACAACATGATGCATAAAATCCTAAAGTAGATGTTTTTCTGCCCGATACGAGCTGCGTACCATAGGCCCGCTTTCCACATGCAGGAATCCTCTGGACAGCCCTTCGCGTTCGTATTCGGCAAACACTTCCGGGTTAACAAATTCTTTTACAGGCAGGTGATTGCGTGTAGGCTGGAGGTATTGCCCAATGGTCATGATGTGAACACCAACGCGACGCAAATCGTCCATTGTTTCCAGCACCTCTTCCTGTGTTTCCCCCAATCCGAGCATGATACCGGATTTAGCTCTGATCCCTGACTTTACTATCAGCTCAAGTACTTTGAGGCTCGTGTCGTATTTGGCCCTGCTGCGAACCCAGGGGGTGATGCGGCGCACAGTTTCCAGGTTGTGCGAAATCACTTCCGGACGGGCATCGAGCACCATTTGCAACAAATCTTCGCGCCCGTCGAAATCGGGTATAAGTGTTTCCATGGTTGTGCCCGGATTGTCGCGTTTGATGGCACGTATTGTCATGGCCCATATTTCTGCTCCGCGATCTTTCAGGTCGTCGCGATCCACCGAGGTGATGACCACATGCTTCAGGCGCATCAGCTTTACCGATTGCGCTACCCTTTCGGGTTCCTGCCAGTCGGCCGGAAGAGGGCGCCCGGTTTTCACATTACAAAAACCGCACGAACGTGTGCAGATGTTGCCAAGTATCATCAACGTGGCTGTGCCTCGTCCCCAGCATTCATGCATATTGGGACAATGGCCGCTGGTGCATATGGTGTGCAGCTTGTGGTTTTCGACAATTTCGCGCACCTGAATGTATTCCTTTCCTGCCGGAACTTTAGTCTTGAGCCATTCGGGCTTGCGCAGAAGGGTAGTCTGTCGGATGTCGTCCATAGTCTGGCGAGTCGTGATTTGGTTCAGCAAAGTTAATGATTACCTGCTCATCAACCGAAATGTCACTGCATGCATCGGGGTGTACCACTTTTAACAGCGCATACTGTTGCAGTTATAAGGCTTGGCTAAGTGGCGGATTTCGGAGTAAAAAACTGTCAACCTTTAAGCTTCCACGAACTTTATCCATTTAAAATTAGAGGAACAAATAGAACGCATAATTTTAAACAGCTAAAACCTTAAGAAAAAGACTAGATTTACTGATATAAGGATTCTCAAAATCGCCTGTAACTATTAATAATGCTTAAAAAATGCAGCATTTTAAATAATTTTGCCACTTTGCAGTTTATTAAGCGGAAAAACAAAAACTATGAAAAATTATCCTGTCAATAAAGGATTTGCCAGAATGACGCTCCTGTTGCTGCTGTTTGCAGTCACCTTGGGAAGCACCACCTCGTGCAAGAGCAAAAAACGACTTGCACGCGAACAGGCCGCAAAGGAATATGCCATGAAGGTGGAACAGGCCAAAAAGGATCTCAATGCCATCCTCAACAACGAGACCAACTGGACGCTCGACCAGAAACAGCAACGTGTGGACACCATCAAATCGTGGCAACTCGAAGATGAAGAAGTAAAGCGCCTGATTGGCCTTGTTGAGCAGAAGCTTGCAGCCGAGCGCGCAGAGTCGCTGCGCAAGGCTGAAGAGGAGCGCTTGCGCAAGGAAGAAGAAGAAGAAAAAGGGCGCAAGCAAAATACAGGCAAATACAGTGTCCTCGAAAACCATTTTATGTCCATTGCCGGAGCACCAAGTATTTCGGTGGCCAACGAACGCATTGCACAGGCCCTGCAATTGTTTGCCTCGCCTGATGTGCCTGTGCTGATTATCATCAGTCAGGCCGGAGGGTTCAACGACTACGACAGACCCACTACGATACGGCGTTATCTGGACTGGCTCAAAGACCAGAAGGTTTCGCCTAACCGCGTGGAGCAGGCCAAATACGATAGCAACGGAAGAATTACCGAACTCGAACTGATCAAACGATAAGCCCCATGAAAAGCACCATCCTGATTCTGGCTTCAGCTATCCTTATGCTGAGCGCCAATAACCTGAGGGCACAAGACTACATCAGCCCCGAAAGAAAAGCTGCCATCGACAGCCTCGCGCTCGAAAAAGTGCGCGATTTAGGCAAATACATCAGCATCATCGGCAACAAATCCACACCATGGAGCGAAGCCAACCGCGTGATCGACCGCGCCGAAGAGCTTTTCATGCAAGGTGCCGAAATCGGTGTTTCGTCGCTCTTCCGCAACGAAGTGCAGTACTTCCGTGTACGCACTTACTTTGAGCGACTGATGCGGCTCAATTATGACAGGGTTGAGATTGAATGGTACAACATTGAATATGTAAGCGACCTTCAACGTCAGCCCGATGGCACTTTTGTGGGTGTTATCACTATCTTCCAGCGCTTTAGCGGCTATGACCGCGAGGGCGGACTGGTGTATCAGGACGTGACCAAGAAAGACATCACCGTTTATGTCCGTCGCAAGGAGACTCAGATAGGCGGCCGCCTGATTGGTTTCTGGGACGTCATGCTGGGTGATATCCGTGTCAAGGAAACGCGTCGCCGGTAAACATCTAAAATTCAATGAGCAAACCTGAGTAGCAAAAACCCCGTCCGGCGCAATCCGGACGGGGTTTGATGCTGTGAAACGAATAAACAACAGCCTATGCGCCGGTTGAACATTATCTGCCTTTTACTTATCGGCTTTCTGTCCATCTCTATCCGCTCAGCTGCCCAAAACCGTCAGGTGGGTAATTTCATATTGGATGAAACGGAGCTCTATGCCATGACCAAGCAGATGAGCCAGTTTTTCAGCCGTTTCAATAACGAGGAAGACCAGTTTGGCAAAAAATACCACCCGGCATCGGACAACTGGCGCAACAACACAGGACGGCGCAATATTCTGCCGCTTTTGTTCGACCACCAGAACCAGCGAACAGCAGGCACCCTGCGCGACTATTTTGTTGACGACCTCACCGCCGACAAGGGCCGATATCTCGAATTCCTTGGCGGACGCTGGTATGCCGAGGTATCTTCCACCTTTGAGTTTCAGGGACGCCAGGTGCCTGTTTCGCTCATCCTCATGATACAGCGGTCGGGGCTCGGCTCCAAATGGGTGCTCACCAATGTATATTTCGCCCAGTTCAACAGGATGTTTCCTGTGGGCGAGATTGCCGAAAAGGAGAAGCATTTTCTGCATCCCATGAGCCACGAGCTCGATTTTATGAACATCCACAAGGCCTTTCGTCAGCCCGAAGTCATTGAATATTATGCCAGAGATGATTTCCAGCCCGACTACCTGAGTATCTTTTTCTACGAGGTAAAGCTGGGCAGGATGAAATTCGTGCGTGTGGAGAGCCTCAAGTTTCACTTTTTTCAGATTCCCAACTGGTACTTCGAAGTGTCGTGGTTCAACAGGCCGGGCATGAACAGCGGCTGGCTGATATCGAACCTCATGTTTGTCAAAGAAGAAGAAAAGAAACCCCTGCTTAAATTTTACGAACCATGAAGAAAACGCTACTCTTTGCAGTTTGTATAGCCGCAATGCTGCATCTGGCCGCCCAGCCAAAGCCTGAGGTAACGCTCACGGCCCAGGAGGTAGAGCAGTATCGCAATCAGGCCCGCATGCTGGCGCAATTTCTGGAAGGTACGCTCAACTTTTTAGGCGACCCTCAGTCAACAGTGCAGGATAAGGAAATTATCATCAACGAGAGCTGGGACAAGATCTTCCTGAACGAAAACGTGCAGATCGAAGATGACCTCGACGAAAAACGCGACGTGCCTATTAACAAAGACGTGCGTGCGTATCTGAAAGATGTTGACTTTTTTTTCCGCAATGCCGTCTTCACCTTCGACATCATCAGCATCGATCCTATGGTGGGTCCACAAGGTCAGTTTTACTTTCTCGTAACGCTTAACAGGCAGCTCAACGCCCGCTCAATCACCGGCGACACCATACGCTCGAGCCGGCAGCGTTTCATGGAAATCAACCTCGATCCGTTCAAAAAAGACCTTCGCATTGCCAGCTACTACACCACCAAACTCAACGAGCGCGAAGAACTCCGAAACTGGTGGTCATCGATGAGCCCCGAGTGGCGGCAATTTTTCGGAAACAACCTGTTGGTTTTCGATTCTATTCCCATGTCGCGCATTGTTTATGTGGACCACGAAAAGGTAGCCATCAGCCGGATAGTTTCGCAGCGACGTCAGGGTACTTTTTTTGTTGCAGGAAGCGATACCTTGCCCGAAAGCAGGCGAAACATGCTTTTCGGACGCCGGCCCGATACCACTATTGTGCTGAACGACGTGGTGCGAGTTCCGAAAACCGACACAATGAAAACAGATCCCGCCGAGGTGGACAACAGGCTCAGGCAGATGAGTCAGCGCCGTGAGCTTAACATCGACAATCAGAAAAACCTTAATAACCTGAGTCCGGTTTCGCAGTTGAGGCTGCTCGAAAACATCAGTTTTGTGCAAGTGCCTGTAATCGACCTCAGCCCCTTGCGCAACCTGAACAGGCTTTCATCAGTGAATATGACCGGATCGCTGGTGAACGACCTCAGCCCTTTCACCTATGCAACCAATCTGCGCGAATTAAACCTTTCGCAGACGCGTATTACCAACATTGAGCCTCTGACGCACCTGAGGCAACTCGAAAAGGTGATGCTCAATCAATGTGCGGTGAGCAGCCTTGAGGCTTTAGCCTTTCTCGAAAACCTCGTTATAGTAGAAGCGTCCGGAACACGAATTACCGATATAGAACCCCTTTCGCGCCTCGACAACCTTCGACTGCTCGATATCAGCCGAACCAATGTCGGATCGCTGGAGCCATTGCGCTACACCAAAGCCTTACAGCAGCTCAACGTTGAGCATACCGGCATAGCTGACCTCGAACCCCTTGGAGTGCTCACCGAACTCAACACCTTGCAGATCAGCAATACTGCAGTGAGCGACCTGAGTCCATTGCAAAACCTCCCAAAGCTCAAGCTGATATATAGCGACAATAACCATGTGACAACAGCTTCTGCTACTGCTTTCATGCGCCTCAGGCCCGATGTACTGCTGGTGTTCAACAGCGAAGAACTCACCCTTTGGTGGCGCGGACTGCCCATAGCCTGGAAAGCCCTGCTTGCTGAACAGGGCAGCATAAGCCAGAACCCGGGCAAGGAAGAATTGCATAAATTGCTTAACATCAGACGTATAGACCTCAGTATAAGCGATCACATTCAGGATATCGAACCCCTAAGACGCTTGTTCAACCTGCAGGAGCTGATTTTGGCAGGTACACGGATTACCAACCTGAATCCGCTGGAAAGTCTCAACAACCTGAGATTGGTTGACTTGTCGGGCACGGCAGTTTATGATCTGACGCCGCTGCGCAACAGCTTCCTGCTCGAAGAACTCAATATTACCCGAACACAGGTGCGCGGACTCTCGCCCCTGAGCGAACTGAAAAACCTGCGCCTGCTTCTGGCCGACAACAGCCTGGTGACGAGGGAAGAAGTGAATGCCCTTCGCGAAAAGATTCCGCAGGCAACAGTGGTCTATCAGACCGAAACGCTGCGCATATGGTGGAACAATCTCACCCCCGAATGGCGCGAGCTGTTGGCGCAGGATATGAATATACCCTCGCAGCCCTCGGGTTTGCAGCTTCAGATGATTACCGACCGCACCACATTGCATATCAGGAACATGCTATGGGTTTCGAATCTTGAACCACTGATACCCCTGATATGGCTCGAAAGACTTGAGCTAACAGGAACAACGGTGAACGATCTCGGACCTCTTTCGGGCCTTGTGAGGTTACGTTGGCTCGACCTTTCGGGCAATCCGGTGGCCGACCTCAAACCTATTTCGGGACTCCGGCAGCTGGAACACCTGAACATCGAGAGCACACCCGTTGCTGACCTGAGTCCGGTATCGCGCCTCACTAACCTGCAAACGCTCAACATTTCAGGCACACAGGTGAGGCACCTCAAAGCCCTGGCTACACTGAGCAAGCTCGAAGAACTGTCGCTCTACAATACCCGCATACGCAGCCTTTCGCCGGCCGATAAGATTGCCACACTCAAACACGTGAAATGTTATAACACACGCATTCCCCGCAAATCGATCGATAAACTCAGGCTGTCGCGACCCGAAATCAATATTCTTTTCTATTGATGATCAAGGCTTTGGCCGGATGATTAAAGGTGTAGTCACCTCGTTGCTGATGTTTAGTGCCCTGTCGGCTAACCTGATGCGATATTGTATGGTATCGTGGGACGAATTGGGGTTGTAAACGTCCAGCTCGTATTCAATAATGCCCTTAATGGATCGCTTCTGATTTTTAGGAATCAATGGCGGGATGCGGGCACTGAAATTCTGGTTTGTTTGCTCCACCATCACACCATTGCGCCGCTCAAAAAAGCGGATTTTAAGGTTGTAATAAAAGTCTCCGCCGGGTTGAAAAGGCGCCATGGTGTCGGCTTGCTCCAGCCCGATATCGCCATCGCCATCGCGGTAGCTGATGTAGAGCCTTCCCTTGCCGGTGAAACCGCCTGTTGGTGTGACCACCACTTTGAAATCCGAGAAAGCGATCTCCGGTTCGGGAGGAAACTCCTCGAACTTGCGGCAGGAAGTCGGCCACAACAGTACCGGCAACAGCAGCACAAAGAGATGTAACTTTGCTTTTGGGTGCATCAGCTGAAAGTTGTTAACCCTGAAGCACAAAAATACGCCATGTTGTGAAACAAGAAGAAGCCATAGACAGCTTGCTGCGCAAAAAACTGTTCAACACCGATCCCGGTGGCTTTGAAGCCCTGGCGCTTGAGGTGTTTCGTTTCCAGTATGCCCATTGCGATATCTATAACCAATGGTGCCGGCAGCTTGGCGTGAGGCTTTCGCAGGTGAGCAGCCTGGAGCAGATCCCATTTCTGCCTGTGGAATTCTTTCGCACGCACAAGGTGCTCTCGCTCAGGCAGGAAGCGGAGCTTGTTTTTTCAAGTTCAGGAACCACCTCGGCCATGACCAGCCGGCATTGGGTGGCAGATCCGAACTTGTATGAAACAAGTTACCTGAATGCATTCAGGCTGTTTTACGGAATGCCCGAAGACTATGTGATACTGGCGCTTTTGCCTTCCTACCTTGAGCGGGGCGGGTCGTCGCTGGTGTATATGGCCGATGGACTTATCCGGCTCAGTGGCCGGCCTGAATCGGGCTTTTACCTTAACAACCTGAAAAGTCTTGACGAAATGCTGCATTCGCTCAAAGACGGCAGCACACCCACCCTGTTGCTGGGCGTCACCTATGCCCTGCTCGATATGGCTGACGCATATCCCGTAAACTTTCCGGAGCTCATCGTCATGGAAACCGGAGGCATGAAAGGCAGACGCAAAGAGCTGGTAAGGAGGCAGGTGCACGAACAGCTAATGGAAGGCTTCGGGGTGAGCGCCATTCATTCAGAATATGGAATGACCGAGCTGCTGTCGCAGGCCTATTCGAAAGGTGAGGGCTTATTTTCGTGTCCGCCATGGATGCGCATCCTTGTCCGGGATATGAACGACCCCTTTTCCTACGTGCCCGAAGGACGAAGCGGCGGGATCAACATTATCGATCTGGCAAACCTTTACAGCTGCGCATTTATTTCTACACAGGACATCGGAAGGCTGCACCGCGACGGACGTTTCGAGGTTCTGGGCCGATTCGACAACAGCCAGCTCCGGGGCTGTAACCTGATGATCAGCTAAAAATAGTGCCGCCTGCTCAAAACCCGATTTTCTTTACTATTTTCGTTGAAGTATTCCAAAACCATTCGCAGCAATGGCGCCAAAAAAGCGCGTATTACAAGTTCAACCCTTCGACGATATTGTTGTCATTGGCATCAGCACCACCCTATCCGACTACAAGCTTACATGGCATCTTAATGAAGCCTTGAAAATTGATCTGAAAAAAATGCCGGGTTTTCAGGGTGCGACCGGTGAAATTGACCCATACTCCTTTTATTACTACGACGGGGGCGAAAACGAAAATATCTTCAGCCTGTTGCAGCTTGCACGCGAAGGACACAGACTGCTGGCCATGAGTGTGCCCGTAGATTATCTGATGGTGGTGCGCAATAGCCTGAAATCTGAAAATTTGGCGCGAATGCTTCAGGCTATCCGATCGATACGCGACGTAATGGCCGCATGGCAAATCGAACCTGAAAAAACCAAAGGCATGGACCCTCTGCTCGAGGCGCTGGAATTTCACGAACTCAGCCTGCTCAGGCAACCACCCCCGCGAAAATTCAGACCAAGTTGAAAATCAAACCAAAACCCTGAAAACTATGAGAACCAAAATAATCGCTACCATCGGACCAGCCTCTTCATCGCCTGCCATGCTCCAGCGTATGGCAGAAGCCGGTATGGATGTCTGCCGCCTCAATTTCTCGCATGGCAGCCACGACCAGCATAAAGAAGTTATTGAAACGATTACCGAATATAATCGCCGGAACGATCAACACATCGCTTTGCTGGCCGACCTTCAGGGTCCCAAGATACGCCTTGGCGACCTGCCACAGGATGGTATTGCATTGCATCCGGGCGACCGAATCACCTTTACCACGCGCGAAAACACCACTGACAAAGGATCGGTATTTATCAGCTATTCAACGTTTGCAGCCGATGTTAAACAAGGCGAAACCATTCTGGTGGACGATGGTAAGCTGGCCCTGAAAGTGGTGAGCACCAACGGACACGATGAAGTGCTGCTCGAATCGGTGAATGGAGGATTGCTTCTTTCGCGCAAGGGTGTCAACCTTCCCGAAACCAGTATTTCGTTGCCATCGCTCACACGAAAAGACCTTGAGGATCTTGACTTCATCCTCAATCAGGGTGTGCAATGGGTGGCGCTTTCGTTTGTGCGTTCAGCCATTGATATTCACATTCTCCGAAGCCGCATCGAAGCCCATACGGCCGAAGTGAAGCCACGTATCGTGGCCAAAATCGAAAAACCGCAGGCTGTTAGGGATATTGAGGCCATAGTGGAAGCTTCGGATGCCGTGATGATTGCCCGTGGCGATCTGGGTGTGGAGATGCCAATGCAAACCGTGCCCATGATTCAGAAAAAGATTATCCGCCTTTGCCAGAAGGCCGGTAAGCCGGTAATCGTTGCCACACAGATGATGGAAGCCATGATCGAAAACATACGGCCTACACGGGCCGAGGTGAACGATGTGGCCAATTCGGTGCTCGATGGTGCCGATGCGCTGATGCTGAGCGGCGAAACATCGGTTGGTCGTTACCCTGTGGAAACCATACGCACCATGCAGAGCATCATCAGCCAGATTGAGGACTACGATGCCATTTACCACGCACATACCCTGAACCAACCGCATAAAGGAGACCGGTTTGGAAGCGATGCCGTATTGTACAATGCCGTGGAGATGGCCAGACTTTCTGATGCCGGCGCCATCGTAGTCGTGACCCATTCGGGCTATTCGGCCATGCGCCTGGCCAGCCACCGCCCAAAAGCCAAGCTGCTGGTGTTCTCGAACTGCCACCATATCCTGCAAACACTCAATATGGTGTGGGGTGTCGAAGGCTTTTACGATGGCGAACCCGACAACAGCGATCAGCTGATGCAACGCATCGGGCGTCGAATTGCCGGAAGCGGACTGCTCAAAAACGGCGACTATTATATTCAGGTGCTGAGCACACCTTCATGGAAAAAGGGTGCATCCAACACCCTTCGTCTTGGTGTAGCCGGCGAGGAATAATAAGTTGATAGAAATCAGACCGTCATGCCGGAGATTTAAAAAAGCCACCAACAAACGGCAAAAACCGGCTAACTAAACGAAAGATTCGAACTGGCGCAAAAAACGCAGGTCATTTTCAAAAAACAGTCGCAGGTCGTTGATCTGATATTTCATCATGGTGATGCGCTCGATGCCCATGCCAAAGGCATAACCGGTGTAAACCCTGCTATCGATGCCGCAGGCTTCCAGCACATTGGGATCGACCATGCCGCAGCCCAATATCTCAACCCAGCCCGAATATTTGCAGATGTTGCAGCCTTTGCCTCCGCAGATATTGCACGAAACGTCCATCTCGGCCGAAATCTCCGTAAAAGGGAAATAAGATGGCCTGAAACGGATACGGGTTTGAGCGCCAAAAAATTCGGTGGCAAAGTAATACAGTGTCTGTTTGAGGTCGGCAAAAGAAACATCCTTGTCCACATAAAGTCCCTCCACCTGATGAAAGATGCAATGCGCGCGGGCGGAGATGGCCTCGTTGCGGAACACCCTGCCCGGAGCAATGATGCGAATGGGAAGCCGGCCTTGTTCCATCACCCGCACCTGAACACTGGACGTGTGCGTGCGAAGCGCCACATCGGGCGATTTGCGCAGAAAAAAAGTATCCTGCATATCGCGCGCCGGATGTTCTTCGGGAAAATTGAGGGCAGTAAAATTGTGAAAATCATCTTCAATTTCAGGGCCTTCGGCAATCACAAAGCCTACACGCTCAAAGATGCTGTTGATCTCGCGCCTGACCATGGAGATGGGATGGCGACCGCCGGTTTCGGGCAGCACAGGAAGACTGGTATCAAACTGCACAGCACTTTGCTGCTCCGCTTCAAAACGGTCCTGCAGCTGTTTCAGCTTTTCTTCGGCCGTCTGCTTGAGGGTGTTGAGCAGCATGCCCATTTCCTTGCGCTGCTCGGCAGCTACCAGCCTAAAATCAGCAAAAAGAGCAGGGATTACGCCTTTCTTGCTTAAATATTTCAGCCTGAACTCTTCCAGCTGTTCTTTGGTTTCGGGAACTGCTTGCTGCACTTCCTGAAGCAGCTGGGCAATGCGCTCTCTCATGAGGAAATTGGTTACTTGAGAATTTCAATTTTCATTTTCACATCGGTGAGCGGACGGTCGCCGGGTCCGGTCTTCACGGCCGCTATCTTGTCGATAACGTCCAATCCGTCAATCACCTCGCCGAATACCGTATAGCCTCCATCAAGGTGTGGCGTTCCGCCAATGGTAGTGTAAATCCTTCGCTGCTCAGGCGTATAGGTAATGCCGTTGCGTGCAGCCAACGAATTCAGGGTTGCATCATCAAAACGCTGGCCCTGAACAATATAAAACTGCGATCCTGACGACTTCTTTTCCGGGTTCACCTGATCACCCAATCGGGCTGCGGCCAGTGCTCCTTTTTTATGAATGTAGTGCGATCTAAACTCGGCATCGATGGTATAGCCAGGGTCGTTTTGACCATCTTTGTTGCCACCGCCCTGAATCATGAAGTTGTTGATTACCCTGTGAAAGGGAGAATCGGTGTACCAGCCCTGTTTGACGAGCTTGATAAAGTTGTCGCGGTGCTTGGGTGTGTCGTTATACAATTTGGCGGTGATATTACCGTATGGCGTTTTAATCAGCACAAGCGTCTCGGTTTTTGGCTGTGCCGTAACCATGAACGATGCCAGAACCAGGCAGATGATGAAAATATTGCGCATAGTAAATGTTGTTTTGGAGCCGCAAATCTAAGAAAAATGCGCTTAAGACATTGTTTCAGCCCTTGCCGCTGCGCGCGGTGTTGAAACAGGCGCGGCAAAGCGGCTCATAACTTTCGGTTTCGCCGAGCATGACCAGCTTGTTTCCTTCGACTTTTCGGTGGGAATAATGTGCCAGATTGCCGCAGCGCATGCAAATGGCATGAACCTTTGTTACGTATTCGGCCACCGACATAAGGGTGGGTATCGGCCCGAAAGGATTACCCTGAAAGTCCATGTCAAGGCCTGCCACAATCACCCTGATACCCTGATCGGCCAGCTGATTGCAGACGCTCAACAACTGATTGTCGAAAAACTGACCTTCATCAATACCCACCACATCGCAATCGGCTGCATAGAAAAGTATCTGCGAGGCACTTTCGACCGGGATAGAGCGTATGGCATTGGAATCGTGCGACACAACATCCTCTTCGCTGTATCGTTTGTCGATATGCGGCTTGAAAATTTCGGCCCTCTGTCGGGCAATGCGTGCCCTGTTGAGGCGACGAATCAACTCTTCGGTTTTTCCGGAGAACATCGAACCGCAAATCACTTCAATCCACCCTGACCTTTGTGCACCCTTATTTTCTTTTTCTAAAAACATGACCAAAACTTCGCTAAGTGTTTCTAATTTTACCTACCCGCAAAAGTAGTTAAACGTATAAAAGATTTTCGAATCCTGAACCTATGACATCACTCAAAAACATCGGGCATCTTGGTCAGGCAGCCCGATATTCGCGACAGCTGGCCGAAATGGCTGAAAGCATTGCCACATCAAACCTTCCTTTGCATAAGGCCGATGCCGATTTGTTGCGCAGCAAAGCCTTGCAGCTTTACGAGGAGATATTATCGCTCAAAGCAGAAAGCACTGACGGACTGCCCGTTGCTGAACCGCCGGCACCCACGGAAAAGGCAACGGAAATACCTGCAGCCAAAGCCTCAGCTCCTGCTTTTGAAGAGCCGGCAGAACCTGTATTCAGAACAACTGAGGAAGAAACAAAAGAGCCGGATGCACATACTCATCATCCAACGATTTCGGAGCCGGCCTTTCAGTCGCCAACCACCCAAAACCTGAAGCAGGAGAGCTTGCAACACCAAAAAAGGCCGGTCAGCACCATGCCTGATCTGTTTACCGAAAGCGGGTTTCATCTACAGGATAAGCTGGCGGCCCAACCCGACAACAGCGTGGCTGCACGATTGGGCAGGAGCCCCATCAGCGATCTGCGCAAAGCCATAGGTATCAATGATAAGTTTTTATTCATCAACGAACTTTTTGATGGTAATATCCAGCAGTATAATCATGCTGTGGACGAGCTTGATGGATTTCGCAGTTACAATGGCGCCAAAACCTACCTCATCGAACTCAGTGTGCTGTATGGCTGGGATACCGAATCGCAGGCAGCGCAAAAGCTCCACGAACTCATCGACCGAAAATTTGAACAAGGATGAAACATCACTTCCGGCAATTCCTACTAGTAGTCGCTCTTTGGCTGATTGCACTTCAGAACCCGGCACAGGACCGGGCCTATGTGCATCAGGTAGTGCGCGAACTGGCTTCGCCGGCCATGCATGGCAGGGGCTATTACCGCGATGGT
The DNA here is from genome assembly GCA_035325985.1 of Bacteroidales bacterium. Classification (GTDB taxonomy): domain Bacteria; phylum Bacteroidota; class Bacteroidia; order Bacteroidales; family F082; genus JALNZU01. Next base: position 86,735 of record DAOKYW010000007.1, on the reverse strand, counting down.
GACCACAAGGCTGCAGCTTATATCCGGAAGGAACTGCACAAGACAGGCCTTGAGCCGCTGTGGGAAAACTATCAGCAGCTTTATACGTTCACTATCAATAGTTTTCCGGGGAAAGCCACCCTCAAGGCAGGTAGTCGCAAGCTAAGGCCGGGCAGGGATTTTGTAATCAACCCTGCAAGCGGCCCTGTTGATGCGCGCTTTAAACTGCTTTGGCTGCCCGATACCCTGACAAAGGCAGCCTCCGTTTATGCCCTTGTCGATACCAATAATCTGGCAGGTATCATGCCGGTGCTGCCGAAAAAACTCGGAGAGGCTTACCGCTCCGGTATGCGGGGAATACCTGCCCTGATGCAGATTGACGATAACATATGGTGGCATGTTTCGCGAAGCCAATGGCCGGCAGGAAAAACCACCTTGAAAGTTCACCCCGATGCCATAAAACATCACACCGCAAGCATCAGCATCAAGGCAGAGGCAAAGCTGCTCGAAAACCGACCGGCTTACAACGTTGGAGCCATGTTGCGCGGGCATATCCAGCCTGATAGTTTTATCGTGTTTGTAGCGCATTACGACCACCTCGGACGGATGGGACATCAGGCTGTTTTCCCGGGAGCCAGCGACAATGCCAGTGGTACGGCGGCTGTGCTGGATCTGGCACGTTATTATGGTCAACATCCCGATAAGGCCTATTACTCGATGGTTTTCCTGCTCGTTTCAGGCGAAGAGGCCGGATTACTCGGTTCGCGATATTTTGTTGAAAACCCGCCTTTCGAACTGTCTAAAACCCGGTTTGTCATCAATTTCGATATGGTCGGAACGGGAAGTCAAGGCCTTAACGTTTTTAACGCCAAAGCTAACCCTCAGGCGTTTGAGCATCTTGCGGCACTAAATAACCAATACCAATGGTTCGGGGAGTTGCGCGACAGAGGCGCTTCGTGCAACAGCGATCACTGTCCGTTTCATCAAAAGGGGATTCCAGCCTTTTTCCTGCTTACCTATGGGCCTGAAAACCGGCATTATCATAATATTTATGACAAGGCCGAGCTTCTGCCCTTTACACGCTACGAGCAACTGTTCGGTTTGGTAACAACTTTTATCGAAAGCCTGCCGCATAGGGCATGGCAAAAACCCCTGACAGAATGATTGAACTGCTTATGCTTTTATTTGCCCTGGTGGTGGTTGTGCTTTTCACCTGGCTGTCGTTCTATACTTCGGTGAACAGTGGCGCCCATAAGTTTGAACAATGGTGGAGGAAGTGGTTGGGATCGAAATAGAAAAACCATATGTCGAAGTTATACCTAATCCCAACACCCATCGGCAATCTGGAGGACATCACCCTGAGAGCCCTGAGGATTTTGCGTGATGAGGTACAGCTTGTGCTGGCCGAAGACACCCGAAAAACAGGACAGCTGCTCAGGCACTACGAGCTGTCGAAGCCCATGGCGTCGTATCATCAGCACAACGAGCACCGAATGGTTGGCCAATTTGTCAGCCGAATGCTTTCGGGCGAAGTCATGGGCCTGATCACCGATGCCGGCACACCCGGAATTTCTGATCCGGGCTACCTTTTGGTGCGCGAATGTATTAAGGCACAGCTGCCCGTGGAGTGTCTTCCTGGTCCAACAGCTTTTGTTCCTGCATTAGTCAACTCGGGTCTTCCGTCCGAACGGTTTTTATTTTTAGGTTTTCTGCCGCACAAAAAGGGAAGGCAAAAGCGCATAGCCGAACTCGTTGGCTCGCCCTATACCACTGTGCTTTACGAATCGCCTCATCGTCTGGTTAAAACACTTATGCAGCTGGCCGAAGCGTTAGGTGCCGACCGTCAGGCTGCCGTGTGCCGCGAGCTGAGCAAGCTGCACGAAGAAACGCGGCGCGGCACACTTTCGGAGCTTATCGAACACTTTGGCCATACGGTGGTGCGTGGCGAAATTGTTGTGGTGCTGGGTGCAGCATCCCATGAAATAACATCCGAAGAAGAATAACCTACATATAACAAAAGCTGAATATCAAACGATTTCGACATGATCAGCCAATGGCATTAGTAAACTAGATATTGTATATTTATAAGCAAATAGCTTATTTTTGCAGCCAGTTTTAAACCTAAAACTTTGAAAACTATGTCAGATGTAAGAGAAAAAGTTGTCGCCATCATCGTGGACAAACTTGGTGTTGAGCCTTCGGAAATTACCAACGAGGCCAGCTTCACCGCCGATCTGGGTGCCGATTCGCTCGACACCGTTGAGCTCATTATGGAGTTCGAAAAAGAATTCAATATTGCCATTCCGGACGATCAGGCCGAGAAAATCGGTACGGTTGGCGACGCCATCAGGTTTATTGAGGAAAAGTTGGGTAAATAAAGGATTCTGATATGGAGCTTAAACGAGTAGTCGTCACCGGTCTTGGTGCCGTAACCCCGATTGGCAACAATGTGCCTGCCTATTGGGAGGGATTGGTCAATGGAGTGAACGGCGCAGCCGACATTACCCGATTTGACTCCTCCAAATTCAAAACCCGCTTTGCCTGCGAAGTTAAAAACTTCGATCCCTTAGCCTATTTCGATCGTAAAGAAGTTCGCAAATATGACCTTTATGCCCTGTTCGGTATTGTCGCTGCTGATGAAGCGCTGGCCGATTCAGGATTGCTTGACGGCAATACCGACAGGGACGAGGTAGGCGTTATCTGGTCGTCGGGAATTGGCGGGTTGATCACCTTTTCAGAGGAGGTCAGCGCTTTTGCCAAAGGTGATGGCACGCCCCGCTTCAATCCGTTTTTCATCCCGAAGATGATTGCGGACATCACAGCCGGGCACATCAGCATCAAGTACGGCCTGCGCGGACCCAACTTTGCCACCGTATCGGCCTGTGCCTCATCGGCCAACAGTCTGGTGGATGCTTTCAACTATATTCGTCTTGGCAAAGCCGTTGCTTTTGTCGCAGGCGGATCCGAGGCTTCTATCAGCGAAGCCGGCGTGGGTGGATTCAATGCCATGCATGCCCTTTCGACCCGCAACGATGATCCTAAAACCGCAAGCAGGCCTTTCGACAAAGACCGCGATGGCTTTGTGATTGGCGAAGGTGGCGGTGGTGTCATCCTCGAAGAGCTTGAACATGCGCTTGCACGCGGAGCTAAAATCTATGCCGAGGTGGCAGGCGCAGGCTTATCTGCCGATGCCAACCATATCACTTCACCTCATCCCGAAGGTCTGGGTGCCCTTCTGAGCATGAAACGTGCATTACAGGATGCTGGTCTGCAGCTGACAGATATCGACCATATCAATACACATGGTACTTCAACACCTTTGGGCGACATTGCCGAAAGCAAAGCCATCAGGGTACTTTTCGGAGATTACGCTCCCAAAATCAGTATTAATTCTACAAAATCCATGACAGGTCATCTGCTTGGCGGCGCCGGAGTTATCGAATCGATGGCCACACTGCTGGCGGTACAGAACGATATTGTCCCTCCGACAATCAATCATTTTACCGATGATCCGGAAATCGACAATACCCTGGACTTCACCTTCGGCACAGCGCGTCACCGTAAAGTGAATGCCGCACTGACCAATACTTTTGGGTTTGGCGGACACAATGTTTCGTTGATTTTCAAAAAATACACACCCTGAACATACCGGTGGTGAAGCCCGGTAGTGATAACCAGACATTTTCGCTTTGGGTTGGACATTATTCAGACTGCCAAGCTTGCTGACGCCTGCAAAAGGCAAAGAATATGAATTGGTCAACTCCATAAAAAACATTTTCGGCTTTACCCCCGGAAATGTTTTTTTGTACGAACTGGCCTTTAAGCATAAATCAGCCTCCAATCAGGTAGTAAATGGTTATAAAATCAGCAACGAACGGCTCGAATATCTGGGCGATGCTGTGCTCGGGGCCGTGGTGGCCGATTACCTGTTCAAGCGATTTCCATACAAGTCAGAAGGATTCCTGACCGAAATGCGTTCGCGCCTGGTAAGCCGGCAACAGCTCAATAAGATAAGCCAAAAACTTGGCCTCGACCGTCTGGTGGTGATTCCGGGTAATGGAAAAGCCGTGTTCCGGTCAGTCAACGGCGATGCCTTTGAGGCCCTGATTGGAGCAATTTTTCTGGATAAAGGTTTTGACTTTACACGAAAAATTATTGTGCAACGCATCATCGAACTGCATATCGACATGGATGCATTGCAATCATCTGAAGGTAATTTCAAGAGCCGGCTGCTCGAATGGGGACAAAAAGAAAAGAAAAGTGTTGACTTTGTTATTTCGGGCGAAAGCGGTGAAGGCTACAACAAACAATATATTGTTGAAGCTCGTGTCGAAGGAATGAGTATGGCTACCGGAGCCGATTTTTCCATCAAAGGCGCTGAACAACTGGCCGCCGAAAAAACATGGATGTTGCTGCACAGCAATGAGGGCTGATTTCAGCCAATATCCCTCCTAAAGACAGCAAATACCAAAAAAAAGCTCCCTTGCGGGAGCCTTTCTTCAATTAACCAACACAAAACGGCATGAATGCCACATATTTTTAGCGGAGTTTGCTGTGTCTGCGCGCCACCTCAGTTGTGTTGAAAGGTATGTCGTCGATATCTTCCTCGGTGGGCAGCATGCCGCGCAAATCATAACCAACCTGTTCGGCAATCCTGATAGTATTGAACGGAATGTCATTGATTTCGGCTTCTTCGGCAGGTCGTTCAGGCATTGATTCCATCACACTGACTGATGATATATAAGTTGAGTGGGCTGCAGACTCGGCGGTAGTCCTGTTGTTGTGCTCGCCTGCACTCAACGAGCCTGCAGACATCATAAACATCATGGCGAGCGATAACATTGTTTTCATAGTATTATTTTTTAGGTGAACATCAAATAACAATTATCGTGCCACAAAATATATAATATTGAAATAAAAGTATTTAAATCGCAGTATCCTTTCCGGGAACGATTGCAACAGAAATCAGAGCATGTGCGAAAACGTACATAGTGTCAGCAATTCCGGACATGTATGCCGGTTGGCAGGAAAAACAGATTGCTGCATAATCAGAGCAGGTTAAGCCGGTTGGCATCCTGCTTGATGAATACAAATACCATCAGCGTAAAAGCCCAAAGGCTTGACCCTCCATAACTTACAAATGGCAGAGGAATACCAATTACCGGCATCAGGCCGATAGTCATTCCAATATTGACCATAAAATGAAAAAAGAGCACACTGACCACTGCATATCCGTACACCCTTGCAAAAACAGATCGTTGACGTTCGGCCATTTCGATAAGCCGGATAAATAGGGCAAGATACAGGCCAACGAGTACGAGCGAGCCTAAGAAACCCCACTCTTCGCCCACTGTACAGAAAATGAAATCAGTGCTTTGCTCGGGGACAAAATTGAATTTGGTTTGTGTGCCCTGCAGAAATCCTTTACCAAAAAATCCACCCGAGCCTATGGCAATTTTGGACTGATGGACGTTGTAGCCGGCACCCCTGAGGTCCTCCTCCAGACCAATCAGCACATTGATGCGGGTGCGCTGGTGAGGCTCAAGCACATTGTCGAATACAAATTCAACGCTGAGCACAAAAAGCATTGCCGCTGCAAGAATGCCAAGCAGGGTAAGTATATTCTGCAGGTCGCGCTTGACAAACAGCAGCGCGATGGCAAACAAAGCAACCAGGCCGATAAGCGCAATAGTTTGTGAACTGTATAAGGTGATCAGGAAAAGCACACCGGCTGCCATAAGGAGCAGCAAAGGCCAGCCGGGAAGACCTTCGCGATACAATACCAGCATAAAGGCCCCAAAAACAATGGCCGAACCGGTATCGTACTGCAAAAGAATCAACACCGCAGGCAAGAAAATAATGGAAAATGCCAGTGTACGCGTTCTCATCTGCTCCATGCTGGCATCGATCCGTCCTAAGAGCGAAGCCAGGGCCAGCGCCGTACTGAATTTTGCAAACTCGGCAGGCTGAAGCCTGAAGTCGCCAATCTGAAACCAGCTCTTGCTTCCGCTGATTGTGGTACCAAAGAGCAAGACCATTATCAGTAGTAATATGGTTGCCAGATATATAGGCAAAGAAAAGGCGTTGAAAAATTTGGGGTCAGTGAGCAGCACAAACAGGGCAAGCAACACGGCGAGGGCAATCCAGAGCAATTGCTTGCCATATCGCTGCGACAGGTCGAAGATGCTGTGGTGATCCTCGTCGTAAACGGCAGCATAAATACTGATCCATCCAATAAACATGAGCGCGAAGCAAATGGCTACCGTAATCCAGTCAATATTTCGGAATATGTTTCTCTCCTCTCTCATGTCAGAATAATCAGTTGAGCATTGCCTCGAGTATATGTTGCTCAAGGTCCTTTCTTTTCACCTCTCCTGTCAGAAATTGCTCCATCATCAGGCTGGCGATGGGTGCGGCCCAGGTGGCACCAAAACCGGCATTCTCTACAACAACCGCTATGGCGATGCTTGGATTGTCGAAAGGTGCAAAGGCGATAAACATGGAATGGTCTTTACCATGCGGATTTTGAACTGTGCCTGTTTTTCCGGCTGCCTGAAATTCAGCAATCTTATACCGGCGCGCTGTTCCTCCGCCGCCTTCAAATACATTAAGCATGGCTTCCTTCACCAGCTTGAAGTATTTAGCATCCACACCAGTATGTATTTTGGTGGTGAATTTCGGAGGAAGACTGTCGCTATTGTTGCCAATGCGTTTTACCAGGTGCGGTGGATAATACCATCCTTCGTTGCCTATGATGGCCGCCAGGTTGGCCAATTGGAGGGGTGTGAGCAGAATTTCGCCCTGTCCGATGCTCAGGGAGCGCACGGTCATGGCATTCCAGTTGCCACGATAAACGCGATCGAAGAAGGCCCTCGAAGGAATATTACCCGAGAGCTCAAAAGGGATATCGGTATCGAATTTATGTCCCAGTCCGAAGGCCATCATCATATCATACCAGTATTCATAGGCATCCTTGAGGTTTCTGAATCGCGAGGCATACAGCGTGCTCCGGAAGGTGTTCCAGAAAAAAGGGTTGCAGGAGTGTTCGATGGCTTCCTTTACGGCTAAGGGGGTCACGTGCGCATGTGTGCATCTTATTGGCTGACTTTCTTTACCTTGACAAGAGAAGTGAGTTTGCTCATTGATGGCATTACATTGCAAGGCCACAAGCGCGTTGACCATCTTAAAGGTGGAGCCGGGAGGATAGGTGCCACTGATGGCCCTGTTTACGAGAGGTTTGCGGGGGTCGTTAAGCAATTGGTTGAAATTGGCGCCTCTTTCCCTGCCAACCAGCAAATTCGGGTCGTAAGCCGGACTGCTGATTAATGCCAGTATCTCGCCTGTCCGGGGGTCGATGGCTACTGCGCTACCTGTCTTATTGGCCAGAAGTTGTTCGCCATAAGCCTGCAGTTTAAGGTCGAGGCCAAGATGAAGGGTCTGGCCATTTTCGGGTAGCGTATCGAAGCGTCCTTCCTTGTAGCTGCCTTTTTCGCGGTTGTGCACATCCACCATCACCACGCGCATACCTTTGCGGCCTCTGAGATATTGCTCGTACGACCGTTCAAGGCCCGATTTACCCACATAATCGCCCATCTTGTAATAGGGATCACGCTCCATTTCGGCAGGGCTCACCTCGCCTACATCGCCCAGTATATGCGCCCCGATGGCCATGGGATATTTGCGAAGGGTACGTGTTTGAAAATAAAAGCCGGGGTATTGATACAGTTTCTCGGATATGTAGCCATAATCTTCCTTCGATATCTGTTCAACCAGCACCGAAGGCTTTACCCTCGAGTAGTTACGTGCCTTTGCTATTTTTGACTTGAGCAGGTCTGGATCAATCTTAAGCAGCTGTGCAAATTCCAGCGTGTCGCTGATGCGCGCCTGTCGTGGAATGATCACCAGATCATAGGCCGTTTCGTTGTACACCAGAAGCTCTCCATTGCGGTCGAGCATGGTGCCCCGCGGAGGATAAAGTGTTACAAAGCGCAGTACATTGTTTTGAGAGGAAAATTTATAGGACTGGTCAATTACCTGAAGCCAGAACAATCTGGCTAAATAGATAACCACCACAACTACAATGCCTGACAATATATGATACCTGCGGAATGCAAGCTGCCTGCTCCTCATGAAAAAAGATAATTACAGGCAAAATTAAAGCTAAAAGCGCATACAGCTATCCGGGATTCTGTCTTGCGCCAATTACAGGTATTCTTTTTTTTCGACCAGTTGGCCCTGCTCGTCCCACATAAACCAGGTACCTGTCTTTTTGCCGTTAGTGTAAAGCATTTCGTACCTCAAAATTCCCTGTTCATCCCAAATAAACCATTTACCATGTTTAAGGTCGTTTTGGTAATTGGCTTCACCAGTTTTATGACCCTGAGTGTTAAATGTGATCCATGTGCCATGCTTTTTGCCATTACTCCATGCCCTGAGTTCTATCAAATTACCCGAGAGATCGTAATATCTCGACACTCCATCTTCTAATCCATGCACAAAGGAGCGAACCGACTCCAGCTGTCCGTTGGCATGACGTGTAACATACTCTCCTGTAAACAGTTGCCCGTTTAGGTAAAAGCCATCGCTTCCCTTCACCAGTTCCTGTGTGCTGGCTGTGACCGAGGTTAGCATCCAGACTACGGCCAAAAGCAGTATAGATTTGGCACCTCCTGATGTTTGCTTTAATATGTGCTTGACCGTGTGCATTGTAATTCAGCTTGATTTTTGATTAACTTCAAGGTACTGATAGTGAGTAAATAGCTCAAAATCGTGCAGTCAATTTCGACTCTTAGATTAGATATAACAAATATAGTGATAAGCTTTAATCTTTAGGAGTTCTCGTCTTGTCTGGACAAAAATTTAATACTCATCATGCAGCTCAGGTATTTGAAGGCCAATGCACGAACAAAAAAAATACTCCCATTTGGGAGTATTTTGAATGACTTAGTACCTGAATTACTTAGAATCAAGCTTAATCTTAAGCTCACTAGATGCTGAACTTGGAGCAATATTCTTGAGTGTTGCTTCTTCGTAAGAAATGTATTTCACCTTAAGGTTCAGATTAGTTTGCGAATCAACGGTGATACTAAATTTACCATCCAGGTTGGTAAAGGATTTAATGGCAGCACCTTCAACTTCAACCTGTGCGCCTGCAAGGGCTTCGCCCGACTGGCTGTCAACAACAACACCGGTAAGGGTTATGCTTTTTGAGGGCACTACCGGATGTGAAGGATTGCCGGCAAACAGGTGTGCACCAAGTGATAAAATCGAAATCAATGCGGATATTATTAAAGTTTTCATGCTTTTCGGGTTTGTGGCACAAAAGTATCACCATACCATGAGGGTTGCTGTTAACTGGTGCTTAAGATTAGTTTAGCGAATTGTTAAGCCATTGTTAAGCCCTGAGTAAATTCGAACTGGCAGCAAAACCATGTTGGCGGATATAATTTTAAACACAACAGGATGAAGTATTGTCGCTGCTTTTTTCTATAACTTTAAGGCGTCAAGGCATAGAGGCCGTTTAAGAATTTTTAAAAACCAATACAACCAGGTTTTGTACACTTTACAGTCAAAGATCGATATCTCTTCGGAAGATTTCAGGCAAAACAAGGCAGCCTATATGGCGCTGATGGAAACTTACTATCAGCGGATGAGGTTAGTTGCCGCCGGCAGCAGCCCGACTGCGGTAGCCCGTCATAAAGAGCGCGGAAAACTGCTTGTGCGCGAGCGAATCAATATGCTTGTTGATCCTGATTCACCCTTTCTTGAGCTCTCTCCGCTGGCTGCTTTCGGGTTATATAAAGATGAGTTTCCCTCTGCAGGGATAGTTACCGGAATTGGAATCATCCAAGGGCGTGAGGCAATGATTATTGCCAATGATGCCACAGCCAAAGGCGGCACCTATATGCAGTACACCATCAAAAAACATCTCAGGGCGCAGGAAATTGCGATGGAAAACAACCTTCCGTGTGTATATATTGTTGATTCCGGTGGGGCATTTCTGCCTGAGCAGGATACGGTGTTTCCCGACCGTGACCATTTCGGGCGGTTCTTTTACAATCAGGCGCGCATGTCGGCTATGCGCATCCCGCAAATTGCCATAGTCATGGGGTCGTGCACGGCAGGCGGTGCTTATGTGCCGGCCATGAGCGACGAAACCATCATTGTACGCAATCAGGGAACCATTTTTTTGGGCGGACCGCCTCTGGTTAGAGCAGCCACCGGCGAAGAAGTCACTGCCGAGGAACTGGGAGGCGCTGAGGTGCATACCTCAATTTCGGGCGTGGCCGATCATCTGGCCGAAAATGAACCGCATGCACTGGCTACCTGCCGGCATATTTTTGAGACATTGGAAAAGCCGAAAAAGCAACAACTCGACATCATAAGCCCCGAAGACCCGATATATGACCCTGAAGAGCTTTATGGTCTGGCACCTGTTGATCTTCGGCGCGTTGTTGATCCACGCGAAATCATCATGCGGATTGTTGATGGAAGCCGTTTTCAGGAATTCAAAAGCAAATATGCTACCACGGTTGTCACGGGATTTGCTTACATCATGGGTATGCCTGTGGGCATAGTAGCCAACTTTGGTGTGCTGTTCAGCGAGTCGGCCCTCAAGGTCACACACTTCATCGAATTGTGTTCGGTACGCAATATTCCGCTGGTTTTTTTGCAAAACATCACGGGCTTTATGGTAGGGCGGGAGTTTGAACGACGTGGCATTGCCAAGGATGGCGCCAAAATGGTACATGCTGTTTCGAACACCAATGTCCCGAAGTTTACGATAATTTTTGGCGGCAGCTTTGGTGCCGGCAACTACGGAATGGCCGGCAGAGCGTTTGGTCCAAGGATGTTGTACATGTGGCCTAATGCAAAGATTTCGGTCATGGGGGGCGAACAGGCTGCAAATGTGCTCATTACAGTGAAAAAAGATCAGTACGTTGAGAAAGGTGCCACCATGCCGCCCGAAGAGGAAGACCAAATGCGGCGCAACATACTCGAGAAGTATGAACGCGAAGGGTCGGCCTACTATAGTACCGCCAGACTATGGGACGACGGTATCATTGATCCGGTTCAGACACGTAACATCTTGGCTATGAGTATTGCCACATCGCTCAATAAACCGTTTCCTCAACCGCAATTTGGAGTTTTCAGAATGTAATCACTATGAATACCATAAAGTTGTATCACGACGGGCCAATCACCACCATCTGGCTGAACCGACCCGATAAGCATAATGCCATAAATCCCGAGATGATGCAGGAACTCATTGCTGCATTTGACCAACTGCAAAGTATGGAGCAGGTGCGGGTGATTATTCTGCGTGGCATTGGTCGTTCGTTTTGTGCCGGGGCCGATCTGGCCTATATGCAACAAGTTTCGGCTTACGATCAGGAGGAAAATCGGCGCGATGCGCTTGTGCTTGCATCGCTTTTCGAAACAATTTACTCCTGCACCAAGCCGGTCATCGCCTTGCTGCATGGTGCTGTTTTTGGTGGCGCCAACGGTTTAGCGGCTGCCAGCGATATAGTGCTGGCCGATTTGGATACCCGTTTCGCTTTTTCGGAAGTAAAACTGGGCATAACACCAGCCACCATTTCGCCTTATGTGATCAGACGCTGTGGTGAGGCTGCCTCGCGCGACCTGATGCTCACGGGGCGATCTTTCAGCGCTCAGGAAGCCCGGGATTATGGTCTTGTTAACCAGATTTTTACGGCCGAAACAATGGACAATCTGCTGGAAGTCTATTGTGGAAATCTGCTCCATGCAGCACCCGGTGCAATTGCCCAATGCAAGCAACTGATACGCGACATCAGCTCCACCACCCTTGCCACCAGCGAGGTTATGTACGATACCGCCAAGCGAATTGCCAGACAGCGGGCCTCGGACGAAGGGCAGGAAGGCCTTCAGGCCTTTCTCGAAAAACGCAACCCCAATTGGCTAATTATTAAGGAATGATTACCCGACCCATTCAAAAAGTACTCATCGCCAACCGTGGTGAGATAGCATTGCGAATCCTGCGCACATTAAAACGCCTGAACATAGCCTCCATTGTTGTTTTTCATGAACAGGACCGTGATGCGCCTTTTGTCAGGCATGCAGACCAGGCCTGGCCGCTTGGCCATGGTCCACTCAGCGAAACCTACCTTAACATTGAAAAGATAATTAGTATTGCCTTGCAATCAGGCGCCGATGCCATACATCCCGGATATGGATTTTTGGCGGAAAATCCCTTATTCCCTCAGGCATGTTCAGCGAACGATATCATCTTTGTCGGCCCCGAAGCGCACACTGTGCGTCTGATGGGAAACAAAATCGAGGCGCGCAATCTGGCACACGCCAACGGATTACCTGTAACGACAGGCTACTCGGGCAGCCCTGAAGAATTGACTGCGTTGGCCGGCACACTGCCTTTTCCGGTATTGGTCAAGGCGGCAGCGGGTGGAGGCGGAAAGGGCATGCGCATTGTTTATCAGGCCGAAGCGCTGGAAAATGCACTTCAGACTACATCGCGTGAAGCGGCCACCTATTTTGGTGACGGCAGCGTTTACGTGGAGCAATATGTACAAGAGCCCCGGCACATCGAAGTTCAGGTGCTTGCCGATCATTATGGCAATGTTGTTCACCTGTTTGAGCGCGAATGTTCCATTCAGCGCCGGTATCAAAAAATTATCGAAGAATCGCCTTCAGCAAGCATCGATGATCAAACGCGCGAAAAAATGGGCCAGGCAGCCGTTGCCCTTTGTAAGGCTATCGGCTACCGCAATGCCGGAACCATTGAATTTCTGCTCGATAAGCACCAGCGGTTCTATTTTCTCGAAATGAATACCCGTATCCAGGTAGAACACCCTGTTACCGAGATGATTACAGGTATCGATCTGGTTGAGGAACAGCTGGCAATTGCACAGGGATCTCCGCTACGCTTTCAGCAATCGGACATCAGCAGGCAAGGGCATGCTATCGAATGCCGGATTTATGCCGAAGATCCCGATCGCGGATTTCTTCCTTCACCCGGCAATATCATTGCTTACCATGAACCATCAGGGCAAGGTGTTCGTGTGGATAGCGCCGTTGATGGTCCTTGCGAAATTTCAGGGATGTTCGATCCCATGATTAGCAAGCTGATTGTTTGGGCACCCAACAGGGAGGAAGCCATTTGCAAAGCAAAGGAATCGCTGAAGAACTATTTTGTGGCCGGAATCAAGACCAATATTCCTTTCCTGATTGGCATGCTCGGCGAGGACGAATTTGTGCGTAACCAAATCAGCACAGCCTATACCGACAAGGTTTCTGCCCAAATCATGGAAAGGGTAAGCAAGCTGTACGAAACTGCAGACCTTGAGCCCGTGGCTGCTGCAGTGCTTTGTTCGATGCTTTTCAGGCAGCATAGCGGAGGTTCGGTTTGGGATCGAATCGGATTCTGGCGGTTGTTGCCTTTGGTCCAACTACAAATCAATGGCAAAACAACTACTGTTGAAATCCTTTCGAAAAAGTCAGATTCGATAGTTTTCCGTTTAGCCGACAAAACGATTGCCATCGGCGATGTTGTTAAAGAACCGGCGGCTGTCTGCTTTACACTCGATGGAATCAGGCACCGCTGCCCGGTGCACATGCCTGAAGAAGCCGAATACATTGTTTTGCATTCAGGTATGCAGCACACTGTTGTCCGGCCTGAAGTATTACCCTCGTCGGTTGACCACGGAGCCGACATGATGACTCAGGATACGGGCGGATATTGTTCGCCCATGCCTGGAAAAGTAATCAAGGTTAATGTGAACGAAGGCGATGAAGTGAACCGCGGCACCATCCTGATTGTTATAGAGGCCATGAAGATGGAGAACAACATTGTAGCCAACAGCCATGCACGGGTGGAAAAGCTTTTTGTAAAAGCAGGCGACATGGTGGACACCAAGATGCAACTGATTGTATTGAAAGATATTACAGCATAAACAATCCGGATATGAATTTCGATTTAAGCGAAGAACACCAGCTGATCAGGCAAACCGTACGCGATTTTGCAGAGCGCGAAATCAAGCCTGTTGCGCAGGAGCTAGATGAAAAGGAGTTGTTTTCAACTGCACTAACCCTGCGCATGGGCGAGCTGGGATTGTTTGGCATGACGCTGCCCGAAGCCTATGGCGGACAAGGCCTCGACACCTTGTCTTATATCATTGCGGTGGAAGAACTGGCACGCGTCGATGGTTCGCAGGCAGCAACGCTTGCCGCGCACAATTCGCTGGGCATCGGGCCAATTTATTATTATGGCACCGAAGAACAGAAACGTAAATACCTGCCGGCCTTGTGCACCGGCAAACACTTGTGGAGCTTCGGCCTCACCGAACCCGAAGCAGGCAGCGACTCGCGCGGATCGAAAACCACCGCGGTGCTCGAAAATGACAGCTGGGTGATCAACGGATCAAAAATCTTTATCACCAACGGCGCATCGGAGATTAATATGGGCTGCACTGTGCAGGCTGTTTCAGGTGTAGATGCCGAGGGCAGAAAAGTGTTCACCACCATTCTGGTGGAAAGAGACACTCCGGGTTTTACCCGTCAGGCCATGCACAACAAGATGATGTGGCGCGCCAGCGATACCTCACAGCTTTTTTTCGACAATGTGCGTGTACCCAAAGAAAACATCCTCGGAAAGGAAGGTCAGGGATCCAAAATTATGCTTGCCACGCTCGATGCCGGAAGGCTGAGCATTGCCGCAATGGGTCTCGGCGCTGCCCAGGGTGCCTACGAAATGGCCCTTGCCTATGCCAAGGAACGAAAGCAGTTCGGGCAGCCCATAGCTAAGTTTCAGGCTATTGCTTTCAAGTTGGCCGATATGGCTTTGAAAATCGAGCTGGCCCGGAATCTCCTCTACAAAGCCTGCTGGCTTAAAGACCAAGGCAGGCCTTTTGGTATGGAGGCCGCAATGGCCAAGCTGTATTGCAGCGAGATAGCCAAGGAAGTATCCGACGAGGCTATTCAGATTCACGGAGGCTATGGCCTGATGAAAGATTATCAGGTGGAGCGTTTTTACCGCGACCAGCGCCTGCTTCAGATTGGCGAAGGCACATCCGAAATTCAGCGGCTGGTTATCTCGCGCTACTTAGGCTGCTAATCCATTTTCAGTCACTAAAATTTCTGAACCGCTCAATGCGGCTCGTTGCCCTTTTGGCAGCAGGCAGGTAAACGGTCGTGCGCCTTTTGGTCGGCCGGCATTTCATCGGCATCGTAACCGATTTTCGTGATGGCTTTTTTCAGGCTTTCTTTGCTGTTGCGGCCTTTGCGGTATTCGATGGTGATGATTTTTGTTTCATCGTCGAGGCTCACCTTGCTTACGCCTTTTTCGAAGGCCAGGTTCTTCTCGAGACGCGCCTTACAATCACCGCAAACCGCCGATGTTTTGATGCTGACGGTTTCGAACCTGTTATCCTTGTTTACCCCTTCCTGCGCGTGCAAACGGCTGAGTGAAGTGAAACAACAAACAAAAAGAAATACAATTAATCTCGTTTTCATTATTCTACTTTTTAATGATTATTCAATAGTATAACGTAATCCTGCATAAACTTTGGTGCCCATCAGCGGACCCCAGATGACCGAAGCATCAAAGGCCGGGCTAAAAGGATCGGATGCCGAAAGTATAGGGTGATGTTGCATATAATTGGTCAGGTTTTCACCGCCAAGATAAATGCTCCATTGGCGAAAATTGCGTGTCAGCTGTGCATTGGCCGTAAAGTAAGCCGGCGAATAGGCTTCTCCGGCATCGGGATCAGGCTGGGCCCAGCGCGGCAAACGCGACGGGCCGCTGAGCAGTCCGGTAATGTCGAACTGCCAGCGTACGCCAGGCTTGTACGAAAAACTGAGCAAACCCCTGTATTTGCTGATAAGTGGCTTTTCCTGCAAGCTGTTTTGGTATTCCACCTTAACATCGTTAAAGCGAAATGCAGCCGTAGCATCAAGGCCTCTTAACAGTTCGTAGTTGGCTTCAATCTGAACGCTGTTGGAATAGGACCGGCCCTCGAGGTTATAGACAAATATCTCGGAAGAGCTGCTCACTCTGTCAACCACCAGCTGGTTGATAAAACTTGTACGGTAGGCATCGAGGTTGATAACCATCTCGCGCCCTGCAATATGGACAAACTGACTGATGTTGAATCCGTAATTCCATGCTTCCTCCATCGTTTCGCCTGATTTTACTGAGGCTTTCGGCCAGCTAAAAGGTTTGTTTGATGCCAGCAGGGAAAGATTCTCGGCTATCAGCCTCGGACGACGGAAACCCTTACCCGCCGAGAGGCGAAAAATGGTGTGCTCGCCCGCGTTGTATCTGGCATGCAGCCGTGGTGTAACAAACAATCCCATGTGTGGGTCGTGGTCAGCCCTGATGCCGGCAATCATATTGAAACGTGCGCCATCGCTGTAGGTGTACTGATAGAAAACGCCGGGGATGACAGTAGTAATATTCTCCGTCATACTTTCGCTGCTGTCTTCAAGCTTATCATACATCAGGCTGACGCCTGTGGTATAATTATGGCGCGTATCGCCGATAAACGACTGGAAAAGCGCATTCAGGTAGTATGACTGCTCGTCGGCATGATAGTAACGGTTTCCGAAATCCGATTGCAGCCTGTGCCAGGTAAACTGTTGCTGGATACCGAGACTGGTGGAAGGTCGCGAAAATATGAAGCCGGTTTTGAGGAAAGCTTCAAAGCGGTCGTTGTTGATGCGAATGCCATAAAGATTTGGTTGTTCGGCAGCCGGACGGCTGTGATCAAAAGCCTTTTGTCCTCCTTTCCGGTTTTCGGTCAGTCCTTTAATACCGAATTTAATTTCAACACGCTCGGCATTATAGTCCCAGCGGTTGAAAAAGTTTACCTGAGTATATAGCGGGTCATCGAGGAAGCCGTCCTTGTTTCCGTCGTGTTTCAGGCTGTTGTGGCTGGCATGCCCAAGCACCATGGTACTCAGTTTATCGGTAACCTTAATTTTGAAATTCGTATTTGCTTCCGAGCGGCCGGTGTGGGCCTGAAACAGGTTGAGGAAAAACCGCTCGCTGTTATGCGGCTTTTTATATTCCACATTAATTTGTCCTGTAATGCTCTCGAAACCATTTAGCACCGAGGAAGTGCCCTTCGACACCTGAATGCTTTCCATCCAGCTGCCCGGGATATAGAGCAAACCAAAAGTGCTGGCCAATCCGCGCAGGCTGGGCACATTTTCGCTCATCATCTGCGTGTAGATACCTGCCAGGCCAAGCATCTCGATTTGCCGGGCTCCGGTAACGGCATCGCTATAATTGACGTTTACACTTGCACTTGTTTCAAAGCTTTCCGAAAGGTTGCAACAGGCTGCTCTTTGCAGCTCGCCTGTCGTGATTTTCGTGCTGTTAACCGTGCTCATGCGCGATACAAACTGGGTTTGGGCTCGTGTGGCTACTTCCACCTCTGTAAGTTCGAGCGGGCTTTTCATCACATGCTGCACACGATCGCCTGCATGTACATGCAGGGTGTCGTTGCGGTAGCCCACATAACTGAACACCAGATTATGAGTGGTTTTTACCGTCGGGATACTGAATTTTCCTTTGACATCGGTCACCGTGCCTTTCTGGCTTCCCTGCCAGTAAACATTCACTCCCGGAATTGGGATACTGTCGTTTTCGGATCGCTCGAAAACGATGCCTTCAACTTGCTGGCCGAACACGGCTGAACAATGCAAGATGACGTAAAACAGTGAAATTGAACATAATAAGGATAGGAATCGTAACATAGTTTATCCTAATCTGAAAAATTAATAACTGAAACACTGACTTCACGAGAGGTGTGCTTCAGGCCAGATCAGGATCGAGGCGCAGTTGTTGAAGTAAAACCAGCCTTTGTCGGCAAAGGATTGGCGGATCTTTATACCCAATCCATTTAAGCTCATCAAAAAATTCTTGCTTATCGCAGTCGAATTGAACCGAAAGTAAAATCACAGGGGCATTCGGCACCATGTTGACAGAAGGCACGAAATGCACCAGCTCATCACCCATGTTGTGATATCGGAACTTGTCCAAACAGCACACTACATCAATTACTGCCTGAGAGGAGCTGCTGTCAGTGGGCAAACTGCAGCACGAAAGGCTGCTGCTGCAAATATCAGTTTTGAGGTCATCGCAGCATGCATCATCATTCACATGGTTGCAAGCACCCGGCTCGAGCGAAAGGCTGACAATGCGTTCGTTGTGCGAATAGCAGATATGTTCGCTGAAGCCAATACCCGCATAGCCGGCAAAAATCATCGCGGCCAGCAAAACGGACAATAGCTTATTCACACGCAGCTGCTTCATGTGTGCAAAAATATAGATTATCTCACATATGATCGTTAGTTGTCAAGGCAGCGGCTGCATCAATCCGCCGGATGAATTATCGGCAAGGTTGTTAATACTCCGTAATCGTTTTCGGTCGGGTTTAAAAAATGGCTATTTTTGACCATTAACCATAAATCTTATGGAATATCAGATTCTGAAACCAACACACGAAGAGGGCGTTTTAATGGTTGTCATTTCGCGCCCTGCTGCACTCAACGCGCTTAACAGCAGGTTTTTTACCGAGATGGAGCATCTGCTCGACCACGAAGGCAACGACCCAAGCATCCGCGTAATGATCATCACAGGCGAAGGCAAGGCTTTTGTGGCCGGAGCCGATATTGCCGAAATGGTGAATATGAGCCGGGAACAAGGCGAGGCCTTTGGTAAGCGGGGTCAGGCCGTGTTTTCAGCCTTGGAAGAAAAGCCTTATCCGGTGATTGCCGCCATCAATGGCTTTGCCCTCGGAGGCGGTCTTGAGCTGGCTATGTCATGCGATTTTCGCATTGCTTCCGAGAAAGCCCGGTTTGGACAGCCGGAAGTAAACCTTGGCCTGGTTCCCGGATATGCAGGCACCCAGCGTCTTCCGCGCCTGATCGGTCTGGCCGATGCCTTATTCCTGCTTTCGTCCGGCGAGATGATTGATGCTGCCGAGGCTTTGCGGTTGAAACTGGTTCAAAAGGTGGTGGCTGACGATCAACTGATGAACGAAACCTTGCGTATTGCTAAACTCATTGCCACAAAAGGTCCTCAAGCAGTTAGCAAAGTAAAAATGCTGGCCCGCAAGGGATTGACTATGCAAATGGATGAAGGGTCGGCACTTGAGGCCAAACACTTCGGCTCACTATTCGGTGAGGGTTCGCAGGGTAAGGAGGGTATGAAAGCTTTTCTGGAAAAGCGCAAGCCCATTTGGCCTGAATAACAATTTGATTAACCCGAAAAATAACAGAATATGACCTACGACGAACGTCTGCAACACGTTTCGGTGCTGGGAGCCGCCGGAAAAATGGGTAGTGGTATTCTGCTGCTCACAGCCGTGGAAATGGCCGACCTTAGCCTGAAACCCGAAAACAAAGGCAAAACTTTTGTGCTCAACGCCATCGATCTGAGCGACGAAGGCCTTGCCGGACTTATGGACTATCTGCGCACTCAGGTGCTTAAAATTGCCGAAAAGAAAACCGTCTGGCTTCGCCAGATCTATGCTGACAAACCTGATCTGATCGAAAACGGCGAAATCATCGACCAATACATTCGGGATGTGCTCAGGATTGTGCGCCCGACAACAGCTATGGAGGCAGCTTACAGGTCGAACCTGATATTCGAAGCGGTGAGCGAGAACAAAGATCTCAAGATCAATATACTGAGCCAGATCGATCGGCACAATCCTAACAAGCCCTGGTATTTTACCAATACATCCAGTGTACCCATTCACCTGATTGAAGCAGGCGCCGGTCTGAAAGGACGTATTCTTGGCTTTCATTTCTACAATCCTCCGGCAGTGCAAAAACTGGTCGAGCTGATCGTTACACCCGATACGCTGACCGAAACCAGGCAATTTGCACTCGATTATGCCAAAGCCCTCAAAAAAGTGGTTGTGCCCAGCAACGATTTTGCTGGATTTATCGGCAACGGCCACTTCATGCGCGATGCCTTGTTCGGCATCAATACGGCATTGAAGTTAGCCGCCGATATGCCACTGCCTCAGGCCATCTACATTGTAAACAGAATCAGCCAGGATTACCTTGTCAGGCCAATGGGTATTTTTCAGCTTATTGATTATGTGGGTATTGACGTGGTACAGTTTATCATGAAGGTCATGAATCCCTTTTTACCTGACGAAGACCTGCATTCCGAACTGCTCGACCAGATGATTAACCTTGGCATTAAGGGCGGTCAATATTCGAGCGGGGCACAAAAGGACGGATTTCTGAAATATGATAAAGGCTCTGTTGTGGCAATATATGATATTGATAAACAATCATATACAGCGATTGATAGTTTTGCCGAAGCTGCCGAAAACTGGATGGGTGCCATGCCTGCAGGATTCGTGCCCTGGAAATCGGCCATAAAGCTTGCCGACAAGGACAGCCATTTTAAAGCCTGGTTTGGTCAACTAAAGCTTTCGAACCACAACGCTTCCCGTCTGGCATTGGCCTATGGTAAAAACTCCGACAACATTGGCCGCAAGCTTGTGGCCGATGGCGTGGCCCACAATACCGACGATGTGAATACGGTAATGCTTACCGGCTTCTTTCATGCCTATGGACCTGTCAACGAATACTTTTCATAAACAAACAGCACCATGAGAAGAAAAATATACATGGCTGCCGGCGCAAACACCATCGCAATGGGAACCGGTCGCAAGGAGTTTAATCCGAAAAAGGAACGACCCGGCCTGGAGTACTATATCAGCGAGGCCGGCAAGGGTGTGCTGGCACAGCTATCCAACCCCGAGGCCATCGACGAAACCGTGATTGGCAACTTTATGTCGGCAAGGTTCAACAAGCAGGCCCATCTTGGTGGCTTTGCTGCCACGATACATCCGGCTTTGCAATTCAAACCTTCGCATAGCGTCGAAGGTGCATGCGCCTCAGGTGGACTTGCCCTGATGTCAGGCATACGGTCGGTGCTGGCCGAAACGGCCGATGCCGTGCTGGCTTTGGGTGTCGAAGTACAAAATACCGTTAAAGCTATTTATGGGGCCGACATTCTGGCCGGCGCAGGTTGGTTCAGCAAACGCAAGCAAGGACATGCCTATTTCTTTCCGGGACAGTTTTCTGACCGCGCCGGCGTTTATTATCAGCGCTATGGCTTCGATTATGCACGAAACGGTATGCGTCGCTGGTTTGTTAACGCCATCGAAAACGCCCGCCTCGATCCCACTGCTCAGGAATACCATAACAACACAGCCGATCTTGCTGCCCTTTACGACAGTATGAAACCCAACGGCAAAACCTTTGTGGATCATCTGAATGTGCTCGACTGCTCCAAGGTGACCGACGGGGCCTCGGGTATCATTATCGCATCGGAGGAAGGCCTGCGAAAGCTGGGCATTGCATTGTCGGATGCTGTGGAAGTTGCAGCCTTTGCCCAACTGACTCGCAACATCACCCAAGATCCTGAGGATCCCGCCGTGCTCAATACCATCAGAAAAACTGCTGCACTTGCATTGCAACGTGCCGGTATTGACATTCAACAGATAGCAACGATCGAAACGCACGATTGCTTTAGCATCGCCGGATTGCTTGCTGTTGAAGCATTAGGCTTTGCAGGTCCCGGGCAGGGTGCATCCTTTGTTGCCGAAGGCCGCACAGCACGCACGGGCGACATTCCAATGAACACTACCGGTGGTCTCATCGGTTGGGGACACCCGACAGGATGCACCGGAGTACATCAGGCTGTTACCATTTGGCAGCAACTCACCGGAAAAACAGGTGCAGCCCAGATTGATATACCTGAAAATAAACCCTATGGAATGACTATCAATATGGGCGGCGATGATGTGACGGTAGTATCGCTGATTTTGAAGCAAGTTTAACCTATAAAGACAGAAACCCATGAAGAAGTTTGCAGTAGTGCTTGCCGGCTGCGGCGTGTACGACGGGGCCGAAATCCACGAAGCCACACTTGCCCTGCTGGCCATCAAGACACAAGGATGCGATTACCAGTGCTTTGCGCCTGATATCCCGCAACACCATGTAATCAATCACCTTACAGGCGAAGAAATGCCCGAACAACGCAATGTGCTGGTCGAAGCTGCACGCATTGCCCGTGGCAACATTTTGCCCCTGAGCGAGTTCGATGCTCAAGATTTCGATGTGCTGCTTTTCCCTGGCGGATTTGGTGCTGCCAAAAATCTTTCCACTGTGGCCTTCGATGGCCCTGCCGCCTCAGTAAATCCCGAAGTGGAAGCAGCCTTGAAAGCCATGCATCGTTTGGGAAAACCCATCGGTGCCATGTGTATCTCACCGGTTTTCGTTGCCAAAGTGCTTCAAAACGTGAAGGTTACTATCGGCCAGGATGAAGGCACAGCCGCTGCCATAAAGGCTATCGGTGCTGAACATGTAAAAACCGGACATGGCGAAGTAGTCGTCGATGAACAAAACAAAGTGTTCACCACGCCCTGCTATATGCTCGACGCCAGCATAGCTGACATCTGGGATGGTGCACAAAATCTGGTCAAAGCCATACTCGAATCATAAAAGCAACCCTAGAATATAAAAGCCGGAGCATCAGTTCCGGCTTTTGTATTTCGCATTGTACTATTTTTGGACGCCCTTGCAGTAAAATCACCTATTAAGCATGAAAAAAATATACCTGCTTTTGTTTTTTGCCGGACTGAGTTTTATGCTCTGCGGACAAACGGCCACCAATTTCAGTGTTAAGGATTGCGCCGGGCTGCAATATACCTTGTTCGACGAGCTTAATGCCGGTAAAGTTGTTGTGCTCACCTGGACGATGCCTTGCGGCTCGTGTGTTTTGCCACTCAAAACAACCTATAACGTAGTGCAAAGTTATCAGAGCACTCATCCGGGAATGGTACAGATGCTCATAGCCGATGATTACGCCAACACCAGCTGTGCTTCTATCGATCAGTGGGCCAATAGCAATGGCATGCCTAATACGCGTCGGTTTTCGAATTCCGCCATCAATATGATGGACTATGGGTCAACCGGAATGCCCAAGGCGGTAGTGATTGGCGGTCCGGAAAAGCAGGTATTTTACAATGCAAATGATGCGGTGGATCATGTGGCACTTCAGGCCGCCATTCAATCAGCCATTTCGGTAATCACTTCCACTCCAGCTCTTGCCGCAAGTAATGGATTGCGGCTCAGTTATCAGGCTGCAAGCAGGGTGATTTCTGCCTCAGGCGAATTCAGCGAAAATAGCCAGGCGAGGCTTGAAGTGACCACCCTGACCGGTCAACGGATATTTTCGGATGAACAGGACATCGCACGCAGCAGTTCTGTTATACATTTTGCATTGCCCATGCTGCCTGCATCGGCCTATATAGCAAGATTGACAAGTGGAAATCAACATGCAACCCTTAAATTTTTGGTTGAATGAAGCCACAAAATTCAATTTTACTCCTCCTGCTTTTTGCTTTCATTTTGTTGCCCGGATTTCTTGTTGCGCAATGTTGCGGAGTGGGCGGGGGCAATCCCATGGCCGGCGATGCCTCCCGTGGCGTAATCATGCAGGGGCAGACAGAGGTTGCTTTATATTATCAGGGCTCCCGCTCCGACAGGTTCATGAGTGGAACTGAAAAAGATACGGGGTTTATGAAAAAATTCACATCCGATTATCTCTATGCCCGTCTGGCCTACGGCCTTAACGAACGCGTTACGCTTGGGGCTGAATTCGGATGGTGGATGGACAAAACACAGCATGGGCTGCCAAATAGGAACACCTATAGTTCCGGAGGTCCGGGTGACCTGATACTATATCCCCGGTTCAACCTGATAAAACCATCGGTGGCAAATAAGTTCAACGAGCTGACCTTAGGTCTTGGTTTCAAGATTCCCATAGGCAGCTATAGTGATTCCATTGGGCTATACGAGCCATTCTCGGGTGAAACCTTTTATAGTATCATGCCGCCTGCAGTGCAAGCCAGCTCGGGTGCCAATGATGTACTTTTCAATTTGTTCTGGAGCGCACCGCTCAGACCTGAAGGTATCCGGCTGACAAGCAATGTCCTTTATATTCTTAAAGGATGGAACCCCTTGGGTGAAAAATTGGGCAACTATTTCAGTCTCGGTCTTTTTGGCAGCCAAACTATTGCAAACCATCTGTTTGGCGCATTGCAACTGCGATACGAGTGGATAGGGCGCATGCAGGTGAATCCGGACGTGCTGATGATGAGTTTTCCGAACTACGACCCGGAGGCCACAGGCAGCCGCAAACTGTTTATCGGTCCGCAGTTGAGTTATTCGCCCATCGACGTTCTGACCTTATTTGTTCAGGCTGAATTCCCCCTCTATCAAAACGTGCGTAAGACACAGCTGGCGTCGCAACACCAATGGACGATCGGTCTGTCCTACCGGCAAATGAAAAAGGCAACAGCCGTGATCAATCCGGCACGATCGCTTCCATAAAAAAACAGACAGTATTATTTTGGCTATTTCAATAATTTACAAAGGCTTATCCAAGCCTTGCTTGGAGCATCAGACCCGATTTCTCCTTTTCCTGTATGTCGTCGCTCAATTGGGCGTAGGTGCCTTCATCACCGGCATCGGCCAATAGTTCCAGCAGCCCGCGTTCGAGAGCAATTATGCTGTTGAAGGATTCAACAAGCGAAGCGAAGGCATGCGATCAGGCTTGAGAATACGCCCGGCAGATTGTTGAGCCATCAGGCAAGTTTGGTTGACTTACCGAATTCATAGCCGGTTGCAGTGAATCTTTATCGTGGCGGTGTGATTAGAATTAAGAACAAACAAAGACATGACTCTGACTACCAAATATTTATTCGTTCTGCTGTTTTGAAAACCCGGATTGGTTCACTCCTGCTTCGCATTGGAATAATAATGCAATAAACAACTGATTTGTTGGAGTTTAGTTAATAAAGCGAAGAAAACACAGCGATAAATATATGCCTTTTCAATTATCGCAGAGAATCAATAAATAAAATCTATTTTTGCAAAAACCTGTCAGGAGATGATCACGCTGGTTCAGCTGGAATATGTGGTGGCTGTGGATACTTTCAGGCATTTTGCACGTGCAGCCGAACATTGCAATGTGACACAACCCACCTTGAGCATGCAGATAAAAAAACTGGAGGACGACCTGCATATACGCATATTCGACCGTCAAAAGCAGCCGGTTATGCCCACCGATCATGGCAGGGAGTTTATTGAGCAGGCGCGTCAGGTGCTTGCCGAAGCCGGCCGACTTTCAGAGATGGTGGAAGCATTCAAGGGCAAGCTTGGCGGACAGCTCAGGCTCGGTATCATTCCCACGCTCGGGCCTTATCTGCTGCCATTGTTTGCGGGCAACTTCAAGAAGCTTTATCCAACCATTCAGCTGTTTGTGGAGGAGATGGTTACCGAAGAACTGGCAGCCAGGCTGAAAAACGACCAGCTGGATGCGGCAATTTTTGTGACCCCTTATGGCGATAAAGGTATTATCGAGGAGCCTTTGTTTTACGAAGAGATGCTTGTTTATGCGCACGAGTCTCACCCATTGCTTCAGCAGGAAAGCATCCGACCCACCGATATGGCTATGCCTGATATCTGGCTGCTAAGTGATGGTCATTGTTTTCGAAATCAGGTTATTAACTTATGTGCTTTACCACCGGGAAGTCGTAAGGAATTGCCATTTCAGCTGGAGGGTGGCACACTGGAAACCCTGATGCGCATCATTCGCCGCGAAGGAGGCTATACCCTTATTCCGGAACTTGCTGCAGCTGATGCCAGCTCGTGGCAACCGGGCAACATTAAACATTTCAGTTGCACGAAACCATTACGCGAGGTGAGCCTGTGCTTTTCGCGATACTATGTAAAAGAGCGCCTTTTGCGTGTCCTGGCTAACGAAATTCGCCAATCAGTTCCGGCCCATATGCTTGATAAAAACAGGGGCGAAGTGGTTAGCTGGAAATAACGGGGTAAATATAATCAGGGTTTTTTGCTTGATTTTTCAACCAGCAAGCCAACAGAGGCGATGCCTGCAATGTTGAATTTTGTCATCTTGTTTTCGATTCTGACCCTTGTTATGCCGGTTTCAGGAAAACGCATGCCCATATTCACCGGAAAAGTATTGGAGAAAAAATCACCTGTTTTTTCTCCTGTCCACTGCATGCCTGCGTCCTGAAGCCTGAACTCATAATCGCGCGAACGCATACCACCATTGGGAAAATAGAACGTAATATTCATGGCAATATGGTCGGAAGGATACACATCAGTGTGCACGAAGCTCACTTTCACATCGTACAATGGCTCTGCATCGTCAATTGCCACATCCATTTCGATGATATTGAAACGGTTCCAGATAAGGTCGTCGAAGGCGACTACACTTTCGAAAACCGGCTTGCCTCCGCACGAGGTCAGCATCACCAGCATAATTAAGGCAAAGGTCTTAAGCACATTTTTCATGCTGCAAAATTAATCAACTCTCAAAATCCTGATGCTTCAACTAAGAGCATCGGCAGACATACCGGAAAGTACTCTGTTGTAATTAACAGATGGTTTATACCTTGGTTGAGAAAGATATTCAAAAAGATTTAATTTTGCGGATTAACTCCTCACCCTTAGGAAAACAACCAAAGATGGATTTATTAAAAATCACCTCGGCACGGCTTATATTGCTTGCTTTTGCAACAATGGCTGTGATTGCCTGCGTTCCCCAGAAAAAAATGCTTTACCTGCAACAGGAAGCTGACAATGCAGGAAAAACGCACTTCGAAAACGAGCGTGCGCTGTCTTACCTCGTTCAACCGGGCGACAACTTAATTATCCGGGTTGTAAGCCTGGACGACCGCATGTCGGCATTATTCAACCCGATGGACCGAACGCAGAACGTTGGTTATTCTGACCAGACCGTATTCCTCAACAGCTATACGGTGGACGAACGCGGTCAGATTGACTTCCCGCTTGCCGGCAAAATCACGGTGCAAAACCTTACCACCGAGCAGATCAAAGAACGATTAAAGGAGGTACTCGACATTTACCTTAAAGAAACTGTTATCATCGTTAAGTTAGTCAATTTCAACCTTACCGTGCTTGGTGAGGTCAGGCGCCCCGGCCAGTACAAAGTTTATCAGTCAGAGATCAACATATTCGAAGCCATTGCCATGTCGGGTGACCTTACGGAGTTTGCCGACCGAAGCGAAGTAGTGATTGTGCGCCAGACCAAGACAGGTTCTGAAATTATCACTGTTAACCTCGAAAAGGCAAGCATTCTATCTTCTGATTATTATTACCTGAAGCCCAACGATATTATTTATGTAAGGCCATTGAAGATCAAGCAGTTTGGCTTTGCCACTTTTCCTTATAGCCTGATCTTTACCACAATATCCACGGCACTGCTGCTTATCAATTTCTTCAAATAATAGATCGTCAAACCTTTTCGTATTACAATACCCTTAAACTGTGGAAAATTTCCAGCCATATCAGCAAGAAGAAAGCATCGATCTGAAGGCTCTGTTCTTCAAGTTTGCCAGGTTTTGGCACCTGTTTGTCATTTCGGTATTCATCGCCCTATTGCTGGCTTTTCTCTTCAACAAATATACCAAGCCGGTTTACGAGGTAAAATCAACGGTGCTGGTCAAGGATCAGAAGGGAGGAAAGCTTGATCCTACGGCCATGTTGGGGCTTAGCTTTGGTACCCAACAAAATGTACAGAACGAGATTGGGATTTTAATGTCGTACTCGCTGGGCGACCGAACCATCAAAAGTCTGGATTTCGAAGTTTCGTACCACAAAGAAGAAGGGTTTATCAGTCAGGAACTCTATAAAAACGCTCCTTTCGAAGTAATTTTCGATCGCAATGTGCCTCAATCGGTTAGTTTGCCCTACATCATCACTTTTGTCGATGCCAACACTTTTGCTTTGGAGGCCGAAGGCGAAAATATTACGCTTTACGACTACGCGACAGGGAAACCAACCGGTAAAAAAAATGATAAGGTACGCTGGAAAGGCACTTCGACCTTTGGTGAATGGACTGACAACGGATTCAATCGCTTTAAGATTATTCTGAACGAAAAATTCGACCTTGACGAAGTCCGCAAAGCCACTTACAGTTTTGTGCTCAACGATTACCGTTCGATGCTCAACCTGCTAAGAGGTTACAAAATTGAGCCCATTAACCGGGAAGCCAGTATTCTGGAGATTTCGCTACGCGGAAACAACAAGGATAAAATATCTGATTTTCTGAACCGTCTGACCGAAACTTATGTGCAGCGTGGTCTGGAAAAAAAGAATCAGATTGCTGAAAGCACCATTTTGTTTATTGACCAGCAATTGGTGGATATACAGGACTCCCTTCAGATTGCCGAGCTTGCGCTGCAAGAGTTTCAGACGCGCAATGAGTTGATGAACCTCGACTTTCAGTCGCAGAAGATTTATGACTACCTGAAAGAACTCGACAAGCAAAAAGCCGAGCTGATTGTAAAGAATAAGTACTACCGCAGCATGCAGAAGTACATTCAGGAAAATATTGACAATCTGGATCGTCTTGTTGCTCCCAGTGCTATGGGCATCGACGACCCATTGCTCAACCGGTTGGTGCAGGAACTGGTGAATCTTTCATCGCAAAAAGCAGAACAGCTGCTCACGTCCACCGAAAGACACCCTCTTGTGCTAAGCTTGGATGCTCAGATTTCGAACACCAAGCGCACACTGCTCGAAAACATTACGAATATTATACGGAACTCTGAGCTGGGGATTAACGATATCAACCAACGTATAACCGAACTTGAGCTACAGATCAACAAACTTCCTGTAACTCAGCGTCTTTTGCTTGGCTACAAACGTAAGTTTGAGCTGAATGATGCCATTTACACCTTTTTGATGCAGAAAAGGGCTGACGCTCAGATAACAAAGGCAAGTAATGTGCCCGATAACGAAATCATTGACAAGGCCGAAGCCCAGTTGGCCAGCATGGTCTTTCCCAAGAAAAGTCTCAACTACACGATTGCTTTGCTTATTGGGCTGCTGATTCCGGTGGCTTATGTGCTCGGCCGCGAATATTTCGACGATAAAATCCACGAGCGCCGCGATATTGAAAAAATAACCAAACTTCCCATCATCGGGCAAGTATTGCACAGCAGCAAGGAAACTCAGCTGGTCGTTCTCGAGTCGCCCAAATCGTCGATATCGGAGTCGTTCCGCTCAGTACGCACCAATATTGACTATCTGACGCAGAATGCCGAAAAATGCGTAATACTTGTTACCGCCGATATGGTGAATGCAGGTAAAACATTCATTTCCATCAATCTGGCCAGCATCTATGCCCTTTATGGGAAGAAAACCGTGCTTTTGGGATTTGACCTTCGCAAGCCAAAGATCTATCAGGATTTTGGCTTGTCGAACACGCTAGGACTCAGTGATTACCTGAGTAAGAAAAGTTCGCTCGACGAGGTAATTCAAAACTCGGGCAAGAGCGAGAATTTTGATGTCATCATGGCCGGAAAAGTTCCGCCCAATCCAGCCGAACTCATTGCCTCAGCGCGTTGCGCCGAACTGTTTACGGAGCTGCGCAAGCGATACGACTACGTAATCATCGATACACCACCCGTTGGCCTGGTAACCGATGCTTATCTGCTCATGAAATATACCGATGTCAACACATTTATAATCAGGCAGGGATATACCCACAAGCAAATCTTTGATACCATCATCAAGGACATTGAGGATCGTAAAATTCCGATGAGTTTGCTCGTCAACGATATCAAAATCGGCGGAAGCTATGGCTATGGTTACGGTTATGGCTATGGTTACGGTTATGGCTATGGTTATGGCTATGGCTATGGCTATGGTTACGGCTACTATACTGACGAGGATAAAGAAACTAAACCGGGATTTTTCAAGCGGTTGCTGAATAAAATTTAGCCTGCGGACAAACAATCCCTCTCTTTCATGCGATGACCAACGAAAAGAAGTGGTATGCGATTTACACCCGCTCGAGGGGAGAAAAAAAGCTTGCCATTGAATTAGAATATGCCGGGATTGAGCACTTCCTGCCGTTGGTGAAGCGACTTAAGCAATGGAGCGATCGTAAGAAACTGGTTGACGAGCCCCTCTTCAGGTGTTATGTTTTTGTGCGAATAACTGAGAGTGACTTTTTTAAAGTGACAAATTTACCTTACGCGATGCGCTTTGTAAAATTTGAGGGCAAACCGGTCGAGATACCTTCTAACCAAATCATGGCAATCAGACACTATCTTAAGGATCCGGAGCCTGATGAAACACACACTTACGACTTGCATGAAGGTCAGCTGGTGAGGGTGAAAAGCGGCACTATGGAGGGCATTATCGGCCGTCTGGTGCAGGTGCGCAACCAGTTCAGGCTGGTGGTGCTCATCGATGCTTTAGGTAAAACCATCCGGCTCAACATTCCCCGTTCGAGGGTTGAACCTGTTAATGAAAATTAGGTAATGGACTGGAAAACACAATTCGGACAGCAATTCAATGGTCTGCGGGTTCTTGTGACCGGAGGCGCGGGCTTTATTGGTTCAAACCTTATCGAAGCCCTTTTGGAGGCTGGAGCAGTGGTAACGTGCTTTGATAATTTTTCCACCGGCCACCGGCACAATATCGAAGGTTTCGCGGCTGACAAATCGTTCAGGCTAATTGAGGGCGACATTCGCGATGCAGAGCAGTGCCATCAGGCCTGTAAGGGACAACATCTGGTTTTTCATCAGGCAGCACTTGGCTCGGTACCTCGTTCGATCAACGACCCGATTACCACGAATCAAGTGAATATCAGCGGCTTTCTGAATATGCTTGTTGCCAGCCGCGATGAGGGCGTAAAACGTTTTATCTACGCCGCAAGTTCAAGTACTTATGGCGATTCGGAATTGCTTCCGAAGGTAGAAGACAAGATTGGCAAACCCCTCTCGCCCTACGCCATCACAAAATACGTCAACGAGCTTTATGCTGATGTCTTTGCCCGGACCTATGGCATCGAAAGCATTGGCCTCCGCTATTTCAACGTATTCGGAAGGCGTCAGGATCCAAACGGTGCCTATGCTGCCGTCATTCCGCGGTGGGTAAAGCAATTCCTGAAGCTCGAAAGTCCGGTTATCAACGGAGCAGGCGAGTACAGCCGCGATTTCACCTATATAGACAACGTCATACAAGCCAACCTGCATGCGGCAACCACCGGCAATTCAGCGGCTGTCAACCAGGTTTACAATGTGGCTTACGGAGATCGTACAACACTTAATCAGCTGGCTCAGACCCTCAAGGAAATACTGACATCCTATAAGCCAGAAGTAGCCAGCGTCAACATCATTCACGGCCCTTACCGCCAGGGCGATATTCCGCATTCGCTGGCTTCGGTCGAAAAAGCCCGTCGCCTGTTGGGTTACAATCCGGCCTACGATTTGAGGAGCGGATTGGTTGAAGCATGCAAATGGTATGTGGAACACCTCGGTTAACCCATGACTGTTTTGATTTTCGGCCCGGCTTTTGTGCAGTAAGAGCCTTCCCTTATTTGCTTTTCAGGCAGTTATTGTTAATTTTGTAGCAATTTGTTATCATCACTATGAATACTTTCAGCGGAAACAACAACACGCGTTGGCTCTACATGGTTTTGGCGGTTTTGGCACTCATTATCATTGCATTGAGCATATGGCTTATTTCGGCCAAGACGAACCTCAGGGAATTGCAGGAAGAGAAGGAAGCTCAACGCATCATGTTTCAGCGCGAAGTTGACAGCCTGATGGATGAGCATAATAAGGTAAAGGAAGCTTATGGAGCATTGGCTGATTCATTGATTTCGAAAGACTCCATCATACAGGCCAACGCTCAGGAAATCAAACAACTGTTGGATACCCAGTGGGAATACTACCGCATCAAGCGCAAGCTGCAGCAATTACAGGTAATCTCGCAGAATTATGTGCGGCAGATGGACTCGCTTTATACCGTAAATCGTCAGCTTACCGAAGAAAACGAACGCATCCGCGAAGACCTCAGTCAGGAGCGTCGAAGGGTGCAACAGCTGCAACGAACACGAGATGAGCTGACGACCAAAGTGGAGCAGGCTGCAATATTCAGAACCTATAACATTGAAGTCAGCGGTGTTCGCCAACGGGGCAGGGCAGAAGCAGAAACTGACCGCGCCAGCCGTGTTGAGCGGATCAAAATATGCTTTGTACTGGCCGAAAACAGTATTATTCAGCCAGGAAACAAAAACATCTATATAAGGATTGCAGCTCCCGACTCGAAAATCCTGGTCAAGAGCCGTGATGATGCCTATTCGTTTATTTTTAAAGGTGAACGACTGCAATACAGTTTGATGGAAGTGGTGGAATACCGTAACACAGATACGCCGGTTTGTGTTTACTGGGACAAGCGCGATACCCAGGAGCTGAAACCTGGGCTTTATTATGTGGATGTGTATGAAGGCGATCATCAGATAGGCGAAGCCACGCTATTACTGAAATAGACCTGATTTGCGCTTCTGTTTATTTATTTGGAAAACAATTAATTAAATTAAGGCTATTTTTTATTGAAGAAATAGACTAATTTTGCTGCCGTTTTCAGTCAAAACGAGCGCGCCATGCCAGAGCCTATTGTAAGTATTTTTTCGGGGAGAGCCTCGGAATACCTTGCAAAGAAAATTGCGGATAATTATGGCACGGCCTTAGGTAAAACCATCTTTACAGACTTTTCTGACGGCGAGTTTCAGCCATCCTTCGAAGAGAATATCCGCGGACGCGATGTGTTTCTTGTGCAAAGTACCTTTCCGCCTACCGACAATCTTTTCGAGCTTTTGCTTATGGCCGATGCTGCCCGCAGAGCCTCAGCACGAAAAATCACCGCAGTAATTCCCTACTTTGGTTTTGCCAGACAAGACCGCAAAGACAAGCCCCGTGTGGCCATTGCGGCCAAATTGGTAGCTAATCTGCTCATCACGGCGGGCATAACACGCCTGATTACCATCGATCTGCATGCCGATCAGATTCAGGGTTTTTTCGATGTGCCGGTGGATCATCTGTTTGCCTCCAACATATTCATTCCTTACATCAAGAGCCTCAATCTGCCTAACCTTACTTTTGCATCGCCCGACACCGGCGGAACCCGCAGGGCTGCATCCTATGCCAAAATGATGGATTGCGGCTTTGTGATTTGTTATAAGCAACGGGCTAAGCCCAATGTTGTGGAAGATATGGCTCTGATAGGCGATGTCAAGGGAAAAGATGTGATTTTGCTCGATGACATTATTGACACCGCAGGCTCCATTACTAAAGCCGGTGAACTGATTATGCAGGAAGGCGCTAACAGTGTCAGGGCATTCTGCAGCCATCCACTGCTCTCGGGTGATGCTTACGAACGCCTGGAAAATTCACCATTTGTCGAGGTAATCGTCACAGACACCATACCGCTGCGCAAGCACAGCAATAAAATAAAAGTCCTGACTACTGCCCATCTGCTCGCCGAGGTTATCCGCCGCGTAGAAAACTATGAGTCGATAAGTTCTTTATTCAAAGTTCCTAAATAATTACTAATCATTAATTTAACACCCATGAAAACAGTATCATTGAGCGGTGTACCCCGTGTACACGTAGGGAAAAAGGATGCTAAGGGTCTTCGCAACGAAGGCAGGGTGCCATGTGTTCTTTATGGCAACAACACCGAACAGGTGATGTTCCATATCGACGCCAAGGCATTTAAACCCGTAATCCACACGCCCGAAACTTTTCTCATCGAGATCACCGTTGGTGACAAAACCTACAAAGCCGTACTCAAGGAAGTGCAATACCACCCTGTTTCGGACAATGTGCTTCACGTGGATTTTTACGAGGTTCGCAGCGACAAGCCCGTACATGTTTCATTACCTGTTAAAGTTAAAGGCACCTCGCCTGGCGTAATTCGTGGCGGCAAGCTGAAACTCAAACTGAAACGTCTGAACGTAAAAGGTCTTATTGATCATATGCCCGAGAATATCACCATTGATATTTCGAAGCTCAATGTCGGTCAGACCATCAAGGTAAAAGACCTTAAGCTCGATAACATCGCTGTTACAGATAATGGCAACAGCGTCATCGTGGAGGTGAAAACCGCCCGTGGCGTGGTTATCGCAGCCGAGGAAGAATCGGCCGAATAATCAACGGCTACAAAGCCCCGAAAGGCATAAGGCCGATTGTGCCTTGTGCCTTTTGTTGTTAAAACAGGTTTAATCATGAAGTACCTTATCGCCTGTCTGGGAAATATTGGACCCGAATACGCCAATACCCGGCACAACATAGGTTTTACCGTGGCCGACCATCTTGCCGCCGATCTGGAGTCAACATTCACCACACAACGGCTTGCTCAGGTGAGCACGGCAAAACATAAGGGACGGACATTGGTCATCATCAAGCCAACCACGTATATGAATCTGAGCGGTAAAGCGGTACAGTACTGGCTGAAAGCTGAGCACATCCCACTGGAAAACCTGCTTGTAGTGGTGGACGACATTGCGCTGGCAACCGGAGTGCTACGATTGAAAACCAAAGGCAGTGATGCGGGCCATAATGGTTTGCAAAACATCATCGAAACGCTCGGCACACAGGAATGGGCGCGGCTGCGCTTTGGTATTGGTGATCATTTTCCGCGCGGCAAGCAAGTGGATTATGTGCTGGGAAAATGGACTCCTCAGGAACTTGATATCATACAGCCGCGTATTCCCATTGCTGCAGATATTGTAAAAAGTTTCGTGACCCTTGGTGCCGAACGCACCATGAACCTTTACAACAACAAGTAGATTAAGGCTAACACCAAACCAGGCCTTCCGTTTGATTTCCATAAACTGCCGAAACTCCGCGGATTTTGATCCAACCGGCATACCAGGCCAGTATGCTGTCGATACCATGAGGACTAAGCTGCAATTCATCTTGTAGCCCCATGCCAGTGGCTTTTCTCAGCTCAGCATCAAGCAATCCGGCCTGAGGCCTTTCTGCACTCCCAAAGTATTTCCGGATGTATGTTGGCCAGGTTTCATAAAATGGAATCTCAATTCGACGGAAATAAAAGGCTAACTGCATGGCGCGTGCGGTGAGCCCACCCAGAAACATGGGCGACATGGCCTTGAGCTGCCGATCGGCCTGTCGGAAAAAGAAATCTGCATCCGGATTATCATCAGGGCTCACCTGCCGGAAATAAGCTGCGGGAAGTGAGAGCGGCGCGTCAATCATCACAAAATCAGGCTTTAGCCGGGAGATCATCTGTCGGCAAAACTCATCAGCATCCTGCTTCTTTACCGACTGAACCACCCGAAGGCAGCCGTTATCCACATGGCAGATGGCAGTTGTTCCGGCATACCTGGCGCCAAAATCTATTCCAATATGCGAGATCATGTGCTTAGTGTTGATAATCCACCATCAACGCCAAATACCTGACCGGTAATCCATCCGCTATGCTCGCTCAGCAAAAAGGTTGCCATCGCTGCAAGGTCGTCGGGCGTGCCAACACGCTGCAAAGGATGTCGTTTGGCGCTGTGTTCTTCCTTTTCGGGACTCGACAGCAATCTGGCCGCGAGCGGCGTATTGGTAAGAGAAGGTGCAATGGCATTCACACGGATGGCGGGTGCCCACTCGGCTGCCAGCGAGCGGGTTAGGCCTTCGATTGCACCCTTGGCTGCCGCAATGCTGGCATGATAGGCCATGCCTCGTTGTACTGCAACGGTGCTGAACAAGACCACCGATGCGCATGCACCGTTCTTCAGCGCTTTATGGCTGGCCTGCAACAACCTGACGGCCCCCAACACATTGACTTCAAAATCATGAATAAAGTCGGCAGGTTTCAACGCCCTGAAAGGTTTCAGGTTGATGGTTCCCGGCGCATAAACTATCCCATCGAGCTTTTCGGGCATGCCTTCGGGCGCAAAGCCGTCATCGAGGAAATTGCCCTGCACAAACTGAAGCCCCTGAAGATGGGCAAGTTGTTGCGGATGACGGGTAATCACATACAGTTGATGACCCTCGTGGTGCAGGATCTCGGTTATCCTGCGTGCGATACCTGAGGAAGCACCGGCAATTAAATAAGTACGCATATCACTCTTTTTCAGCTAAACAAGAAAAAAGGAGTAAAGTTTGAGGTCAAAAGGCTGATTACAACAGTTTATCAGACATTCCCGCTCAGGTGTATCGTAGGCAGGACGGATAACATCCGGTTAATTTTCTGTTGTGCAGAAGTTTTGGGTGTAATAAAAAGCAAAGATAGCTTGAATACAAGTATTTATCAGTCGGTTCAACCTATTGATTATCATACTGTTCTACTTGATGGCTGAAAAATTCAAGTTTTACACCGGCCTCCGCAAACATGGCTTCAGATTCGGTTCCGGCATGGTACTTTTTCTCACAAACAACCCTTTCGATGCCGCAATTGATGATGAGCATTGCGCAGGTGCGACATGGCGTCATCCGGCAATAGAGCGTGCTGCCTTCGAGCGCAATACCCCGCCGTGCAGCCTGAGTTATCGCATTCTGTTCGGCGTGCACAGTTCGCATGCAATGTTGCGTGATGCTGCCATCTTCGTGTATCACCTTCTTCAGCAGGTGGCCAACATCATCGCAATGCGCCAGGCCACGGGGTGAGCCCACATAGCCTGAGACAAGGATCTGCCGGTCCTTGACAATCACACAGCCGCTGCGCCCTCGGTCGCAGGTAGCACGACTGGCTACGCTGTCTGCGAGTTTTAGAAAATACTCGTCCCAGCTCGGACGCGAATATTTTAACTGTTCCTTTTCGGCAGGTTTTTCGGGCTGATCCATATTCAGATATTGATTTTCAAAAGTATATGTTCAATTTGATCGAATAACTCTTCGGTGTTTCCATTGTTGGTCAGGGTATAATCGGCCTGCCTGATACACTCTGCCAGATTTTGGTGGTTGGGGTCGGTGCTGTGCATCTCGCGTTGTTCGTTGGCTATAAAAGTTTGATAGTCAACACTGTCTGTTTCACTTCCCCGATTGCGAATACGGTTAAAGCGTATAGCCGGATCGGCATCAACAGCCAGCAGCACAAATGGCCCTTTGCTGCGTAAGGATGATATCTCACCCGGCGTACGAATGCTTTCGATGATGGCAGATCCCTCAGCTTTTGATGCCTCCTCAAAAAGTTGGTCAACGATGTAGGCAGGTCCATGCAGTTCGCGCAGCTCGTTGGCAAGGTCGGTCATGGCATCCCTGTTGACCGGTAAACCCCTTTCAATGAGCGCTTGAACAAGGTAATTCCTTACGCTGAAATGCCTGAATCCCTTTTTGGTAGTCAGATAATCCACTATGGTTCCCTTACCTGCGCCCAGCGTACCTGTTATACCGATGATCATAGCTGCCGGCTTTCCTTTTTAATATCATCTATCCATTTGTTGGTCGGCACAGGGCGGTATTGTCTGAGCAAGAGCGGTAATTGGGTCGCATGATCTGCCACCAGCAGGCACCTGCGATGCTCAGGCCTTACAAAACCTTCGTCAACCGTATGGTCGAGAAACTTGAGCAGCCGGTCAAAATAATCTTCAGTATTGAGCAGGGCAATAGGCTTGTCAGCCAATCTGAGCTGACTGAGCGTAATGACTTCAAAAAGTTCGTCGAGCGTGCCAAAACCACCGGGCAGCACCACAAAAGCGTCGGACATATCCACCATCATTTGCTTGCGTTCGGCCATGGAGCCCACTTCGATAAAACGGTGCAATCCATTGTGTGCAACCTCCTTTTCAACAAGCTTGGCCGGCATTATTCCGGTGACATGTGCACCGGCCGACATGGCGGTTTCGGCTAAAACTTTCATCAAACCCACATTGGCACCACCATAGATAATTTCGAAACCCTCTTCGGCCAATACCCTTGCGGTTTGTTGCGCAGCTAGCCTGTAATTATCGCGCTTGCCGGCGCTGCTTCCGCAAAACACACATACACGTTTCATGACGATCATTTATTGCTGCTAAATTAGGCTATTACCGCAAAACCGACCGGTTTAGTTATTCACTGCCTATCAATAGTACAACTAAATTGGCGGTCTGTACGACCTAAATCGTTTTTGGCTAAATTTGCCCGGACCGCTGAAAAAATTTATCAGCGCTCTTTTCATGATGAACCACAACACCCATGAACACGCTCTATCCACTGACTTTCAAACCCTTATTTAAGGATAAACTTTGGGGCGGACAGAAAATCAAGCAGCATCTGGGCCTAAACACCGGATCATTGCCAAATTGCGGCGAAGCGTGGCTGCTTTCTGGTGTCGATGGAAATCCGACCATTATTGCAAATGGTTACCTTGCGGGTAACGAGCTCAACGAATTGTGCGAAGTTTTTATGGGCGACCTGCTGGGCGAGAAGGTTTACGAGCGCTTTGGCGGACAGTTCCCTATTCTGGTCAAGGTGATCGACTCCAACGATTGGCTGTCCATTCAGGTGCATCCTGATGATGCTTTGGCTCAGCAGCGTGGTTCAGGCTATGGCAAGACCGAAATGTGGTATGCCATGCAGGCTGACGAAGGTGCCAGGCTGATTTGCGGGTTTAATCGCCCGATGGATCAGCCAACGTATCTGGAATACCTGAATAGCGGAAAGTTGCCTGAAATAATGAATTATGAGCAGGTTGAGCAGGGTGATGTTTTTTATATCCCGGCCGGAAGAGTGCATGCCTTAGGACCCGGTCTGCTGATTGCCGAAATACAGCAAACCAGCGATATTACCTACCGCATTTACGACTGGGATCGCGTCGATGACAAGGGCAATCCGCGTGAGTTGCATACTGATCTTGCGCTTGAGGCTATCGACTTCACCATGCATACGCAGTATAAAACACCTTACAATAAAACTGAAAACAAGCCTCAGCAACTGGTCAGGTCGCCTTTTTTCACGACCAATCTGCTCAAACTTTTGTCGCCTGTGCACACAAACTATGATGGCCTCGATAGCTTTGTTATCCTCATGTGTTCATCAGGAGCTTGTCGTATCAGCGGTGAAGGACAAGTCATTAACCTGAAATCAGGCGAAGTGGTGCTTTTGCCCAACCTGGCAAAACAAGTAAGTATTTATCCGGAAAATGAATGCGTAATTCTTGAAGTGTACATTGAATAACCAAACCCTATTTCATGAAGCGATTAATTGGTTTTTTTCTGCTTTTTCTGGCCTATGGCGTTCAGGCCCAGCAAACCTTACCCTCGATCAATCTCAAAAATTTGAATGGCAAAACCATCAATACGGCTGAGATTGCCAACACCGGCAAGCCTGTGATTCTTTCGTTCTGGGCTATCTGGTGCAAGCCCTGCCAGAAGGAACTTGATGCATTCAATGAGCATTATGCCGAATGGCAGGCTGAGACCGGTGTCAAAATTGTTGCCGTTTCCATTGACGATTCCCGGTCAGTATCGCGTGTGGCTCCACTTGTCAAGAGCAAGGGTTGGGATTTCGAAGTGCTGCTCGACCCTAATGGTGACTTCAAGCGTGCCATGAATGTAAACATGATACCACATACCTTTTTGCTCGATGCACAAGGTAAGATTGTTTCGCAGCACAATTCCTATTTCGAGGGAGCCGAGTTTGAACTTTATGAAAAGGTAAAGGCTTTGGCAGGCAAGAAAAAATAATCGATTAACCGGCTATTTATCATGAAAAGAATTGGACTTATCCTGCTGATTATCTTATGCTGGCATCGGGTATGGTCGCAGCAACCGTCGGTTAACGGAAGTTTTCAGATGGATGCTCAGGTCTATTTTCCTGATGCTGCCATTGGCATTACCGACTCTGCCCTGGCCGGGCAGCGCAGTGGATTCAACGGATTTGGCAATGTACTCATTAATTGGGGCGATTTCAGGGCAGGATTGCGCTACGAAGCTTTTCTGCCGCCATTGCGCGGCTTCGACCCCCGGCTCGAGGGCAATGGTTTTGCCAATGTTTGGCTTAACTACCGGACTGAATTTGCCGAAATTACCGCCGGGAACTTTTACGAACAATTTGGCAGCGGCCTGCTGCTGCGCACCTACGAAGAATGGGCGCTCGGATACGATAACAGCCTCAATGGGCTTAAGCTTCAGCTTTTTCCGGCCAAAGGAATTGTTATCAAAGGCGTTTACGGCACACAACGCTACTTCTGGCAGGCGTACCAGCGCAACAGCCGCGGCCTTGTCAGGGGAGCAGATGTCGAATTCAACCTTAACGAGATGCTGCCCGACCGTGATGCAGCACCCTGGAGGATGAGTCTGGGATTGAGCGGGGTGAGCAAATTCCAGCGCGATGCCGACCCGATGTATTTTCTGCCCGAAAACGTTGGTGGTTTAGCGGGCCGCATTACGGCCGGATGGGGCAATTTTACCCTTGCTGCAGAATATGCCCAAAAGGTAAACGACCCTTCGGCCACGAACAACTTTATTTATCGCGAAGGTCAGTCGGCCCTTGCCTCGCTCTCCTATGCCACCCGAGGCTTCGGTGCAGTATTGCAGCTGAAAAGAGTGGATAATATGGGCTTTAAAAGCGATCGTGCACAACAAGGCAATGCCCTCGACATCAACTTCATACCACCTATAAACCGTATTCACGCCTACAGCCTGACCGGCAAATATCCCTATGCCACTCAGGTGAATGGGGAGATGGGGCTTCAATTTCAGCTGAATTATAAAATCCCGCGCGGCAGCCTGCTAGGAGGAAAATACGGCACATCAATAGCCGTCAACTTCAGTCAGGTCAATGACATTGCCCGCACGGCAGTGAACGACACAACCCCTGTGGGTCAAGACGGCACAAAAGGTTATCAGTCGAAATTCTTTGCCGTTTCGGACCACATCTTTTTCCGCGATTTCAATATTGAATTGGATAAACGCTTCAATTCCAGGGTTAAGGGCGTGTTTCAATACATGAATCTGCTCTACGATATTGCCACCCTTCAGGGTCATGCCGGCGAGGAGGCTGTTGAAGCCAATATTGTTGTGGCCGACCTCACCTTTAAGATAGATCAGCTCAAAGCCATACGAATTGAGGCTCAGGCGCTTTTCACCGAACAGGATCTTGGCGACTGGGCAGCCCTGATGGCGGAATACACCATAGCCCCCAGATGGTTTGTTTCGGTTGCTGACCAGTATAATTATGGACATCCTGATAGTGATATGCGCAAGCATTACTACACCTTGTCTGCCGGAACAACCCGTGGAGCCAGTCGTTTGGCGATAAGTGCCGGACGTCAGGCCGAGGGCGTGGTTTGTGTGGGCGGTGTTTGCCGTCAGGTACCTGCCAGCAGCGGCATTTCGTTAACCTTTTCAACATCTTTCTAGCACCAGACTATGAAAAAGTATTCGCTCTTCATAATAATATGTGCAACCACTATGCTGTCGATTACGCTTGGCGGATGCGACATCATTGATCCTCCTTATAAACAACAGGTCGGACAAGGAGGCACAGCCGATCGTAAAGTGCTGCTCGAAGACTTCACGGGTCATACCTGCGTGAACTGTCCAACTGCCGCACTCCTTGGTCAGAACCTGAAAAACTTTTATGGCAACAGGCTGATTTTGATGGCTGTGCATGCCGGCTATTTTGCCCGGCCACAATCGGCTCCTTTCAATGCCGACTACCGCAGTCAGGCCGGTGAAGCCTGGGACCAGTTTTTCAATATCTCGGCCAACGGCAACCCCAATGCCCTTATCAACAGGCAACGAAACAACACCTTCTGGCACTTTCCGCCGGGAAGCTGGAGTACCAAACTGGCAGAAGTGATGCAGGGAGAAGCACCGGCCAGAATCGAACTGACCACAAACTACAATACCACATCGCGGCAGCTCGGAATTTCGGCAAAAACCACGTTTCTGACTGCGCTACAGGGTAATTATATATTACAGGTGTGTTTGGTGGAAGACAGTCTGGTGAGTGCTCAGCGCAACAACGACCCCAATGCAGGAGCAACACCCGTGATCGAAAACTATGTGCACAGACATGTGTTGCGCGAAGCTGTGAACGGTATATGGGGCGACCAGATATTAAGCAATCCGCAAACCGGCAACTCTGCTACCAAAACCTACCAGCTCACACTGCCTCAGGCATACAGACATCAGCACTGTTCGGTGGTTGTATTCGTTTACGATGCCGAAACCTACGAAATTCTTCAGGTGGAGGAAAAGCACCTCTGATAAAAGCCTGAAAATGATAGTGTGGTGGCTCTTGCCTGAAACACTTCAGCATTAGCCGCTATAAACTACCTGATGACGAAATTTCTATAGAGGTTAAAACCAAAATAGATGTCGCCTTTGGTCCAGCGACCTTCCGTTTCGGAAATAAAGGCCCGCTCAAACATTGCGCCGGCATTGCTGAAATGCAACTGAAACACGTGTCCGCCGGTTTCAATATCAAATCCTAAAGAAAGGGCATCGTGTCTGTTCAATGTAGTTTGATCCTCAGGGTAATAGAAGTATTCGGCATTGATGGAGGCCCGCTGCGTCAGCTTGAACCGACCACCTGCACCAAGCGCAAAGGAAGTGTTCTGATCGTTGCGTGTGGGCACCAGATTTTTGTGGATCACGGTCGGGCTCAGCTGCAAACTTACCGATTCACTGAATTTTCGGGCAATGAGCAGCTGGTGGTAAAACGACAAGCGTGAGCTGAAATAATTCTCTCGCGAAGGGTTGGCCCATCGTGTGCTATTAATAGCTGTTCCGGTGGCATACGACAGGGTAACAGGCATCACCGTTTCTCCTGCACTCTGCCTGAGCAATTTTACTTTGAGGCCTGCATCATAGGTTTTCTGCCATGTGCTGCGCCCTGCTGCAATCATAATGCGGTCGGTAAGTCCATATTCAAGGGCCATGCGCATGGTGGCGCGGTCGAGTCCGAAAAGGTCGTAGAATCCGGAGTTAACCGAGCCAAAATTGTGCTGGATTAAAAACATCATATTGCCTTTGGCAGGCTGCTCCACACTTTGCCCGTAAACCACCCGTGGCGCTTTGAAGGTGGCATAGGCAAATTCGGTTTTAGGCGATTCGTCTTCGAACAAATCCAGCAGGTTGTTTTGAGCCCTGAGTGGAAGCGCAAACACCATCAGGACAACCAATTTGAGCAGAAATGGCTTCATGGGTTTTGGTGATTAATCCGGGTATTAATTATTTGGCTTGCCCTGGGCTATCCATGCTTCAATCTGGCTGATCTGGCAATTGGTGAGTTTCGGGCCTGATGGAGGCATGGCAGAAAAACCGCTTTGGTGCTTGATGGCTCCTACAAAACGTCCGCCATCGATAGCGGCCGACACTTCAGTATGGTTAGAGAGCCTGATACCTGCTGATGCTCCGGCTCCGCTATGGCACGAAACACAATTGGCATTAAGAACGGGCTGCACCTGAGTATTGAACGAAACATTGGTCGTAACGCAGTTATCAGTTCCATAAAGATCTTCTTCGTTGTCCTTGTAGCAGCTGTTGAGCGATATGGCCAAAAGGCCGAGCAGGCTGATGGATATCAGCAGACGGTTAGTTGTTGGGTGTACCATTATTGATCCATTTGGTTAATTGTATAATCTTGCAATTATCGAGTTTTGGAGCGCCCTGTGGCATAGGCACATAACCAGGACTGTGGGTCACACTGCCAAGCAAACGCCCGGAAATGGCCGACGCGGCAATAGTGGCGTGCGAATTCAGGCTAATGCCGCCTTGAGGTTGATTGCCCGAGTGACATCCGGTGCAGTTATTTTGTATCATGGGTTGAATGTGTGTCGCAAAGGAAACGTTTAAGGTATCACAATTGTTTGATTCACAGAGGTTGTTCTTCGCACCCTGCTCAATCCACCGGCGAACTTTTGTAATCTGTTCAGTTGTAAAGGCAGTTCGTGGAGGTGGTGGCATACGATCGTTTGGGTCATTTTCAATCAGCACCTTATAAAGCTTTGAGTTGCCGGGATTTCCGGCTTTCACCTTACCCGTCCGTATGATGCTGGCATAATCGGTTAGCACCACTCCGTCCTGTGCCGAAGCAGCGTTGTGGCAGCCCGAAGAAGCACATCCCGAATTAAGCAGAGGCAGGATGTCGTTCTGAAAATAAACCGTGTCGGAATCGCATGTCTGGCTTGGAATCGGGTCCTGACCATCATCAGGTATGACAGGATCATGCTTGCACGCAAC
Organism: Bacteroidales bacterium; assembly: GCA_035325985.1. Classification (GTDB taxonomy): domain Bacteria; phylum Bacteroidota; class Bacteroidia; order Bacteroidales; family F082; genus JALNZU01. The sequence goes on along the minus strand of DAOKYW010000007.1, from coordinate 42,685 downwards.
TTGCATCAAAGCAATAATCAGCATCAAATAAAAAAACCTTTCAGGGCTGTGAATAGTTTTCATTATTAAGTTTTTGGGTGCTTAAGAGCGCAAAGGGAATACATTTATTGCACAAAAGCGCTGTATTAACAATTCATTAATAACCTAAGGTAATCCGCAACGGAAATATGACGAATGATAAATTATATTGTTGATTAGGGTAATTTACAAATATCAGGGTTTGCAAATTACCTCATTCGTATCCTATGGTGCTCCTGCCTTCATTCATCGGCAAAAAGACTTGCAGCTACTCCATCTGCAAAAAGTTTTCCCTTCATTGTGAGGAATAAGCGTCTTCCTGATTGCCTGATTTTTCCTTCATCAATAAACTTTGTGGCTGCAAGCAAACAGTATTCAGCCATGTGCTTTCCGAACACCGCCGTGATGTGGTCAAGATCGGTTCCCCAGCTGGTGCGAAGCGAAGTCATCACATACTCGTTGTAGCGCTGAACCCATGTAAGCACCTCTTTCTCAAGCACTATGTTTTCAGTGGCGCTACCCTTCATGTATTGGTCCAATCGCGAAACATTCCACTGACGCGAGCGGCCGTTAAAGGAATGGGCCGAAGGCCCCAGACCGAGATAATGACCGCCAAGCCAGTACAGGCTGTTGTGCCGGGAATAATGATCCGGCAATGCGAAATTGGATATTTCGTAGTGAATAAATCCAGCTTCTTCCATCAGTTCGATGAGTATTTCAAACTGACGTGCGGTTTCCAATTCATCCACCGGCGTAAGCTTACGAACATTGATGAGGTGGTCGAGGGCGGTGCGGGGCTCAACCGTCAACGCATAGGCCGAAAGATGCTTGATTCCAAGGCTGAAAAATATATCGAGATTGCGTCGCCAATGATCAGCATCAAGCGTGGGGATGCCATAAATCAGATCGATGGTCAGATTGCCAAAGCCCAGTTTGGATGCCAGATGCAGGGCATTAAGGGCTTCGGCGCTGCTGTGCACACGATTGAGGTACTTCAGGTCTTCGTCGCGAAAACTCTGCACGCCTATGCTCAGCCGGTTCACCCTTGTGGCTGCCAGGGCCTCAAGATAAGCTTCGGACAGATCATCGGGATTGGCTTCGAGTGTGATTTCGGCATCCGGATCGACATTAAATATTGCTGATAAGCGGGTGATGATATGGCTGATCTTATCTGCGCTGAGCAACGAAGGTGTTCCACCACCAAAATAAATCGTCTCAACTTTTTCACCTTCAAGGTAATCACTACGCAACAAGGCTTCGCTAAGCAGCGCATCTGTAAAAGCATCTTTATGCCGGGTCGTTGCCAGCGAGAAAAAATTGCAATAATGGCATTTTTGCCTGCAAAAAGGGATGTGGAGATATATTCCGGCCATTATTCGGGCAGTTGAATCGTGTTTCTAACTTAAAAAATCATAAAATTTAGAACCAAATCGTCAAACATGTGTTTTTTTGCATATGTTTATCGGTTAAGTCTATCAAACCTTGAAATTATTAATTTAAAACTATTTAAAATCAAAATTTCAATCACAATGAAAAAATCAATCTACACTGTTGTCGCTCTTTTCATCATGACCTCCTGCGGAGGAGGAGGCACAAAAACAGCTCAGGATGCCGGCGAAGTTGCCTCGGCCGGCGAAAACGCAATTGTTTATACCGTTGATCCCGAAGCAAGTTCACTCAGGTGGGAAGGCGCCAAAATTACGCAGACTGTGCATCACGGAACAGTACAAATTGCTGAAGGTTCGCTCTCATTCGACGAAGGCGCCCTTGTCGCCGGCAGCTTCATTATCGACATGAATACCATTGTTTGCGAAGACCTTGACGAAGCCAGCGGGAAACTCAAGCTTGAAGGGCATCTCAAAAGCGCTGACTTTTTCATGGTAGAAAACTATCCTACCGCAATGTTTGAAATTACCGGTGCCGAAGCTATCAACGATGGCTCGGGTGCTACGCATCGCATTAGCGGTAATCTCACCATCAAGGATGTGACCAAAGGTATCAGTTTCCCGGCAGTGGTTACGGTGGGCGAAGGTGGCGTAACAGCTTCGGCCCGTTTTGAAATCAACCGCAATGAATGGGGTGTTGTTTGGGGCGGATCGCTTACCGAGCAGAGTGTAAAAGACTTTTTGCAGAACAACCTCATTAAGGATACGATTGCCTTTGAAGTCAATCTTGTGGCCACGAACTAATCAGCGCTGATTTATACGAAAGGCTGCCCCGAGGGGCAGCCTTTTTCATTTGTATTCATTGATTTTCAAGCCTCAAAGGCAAATTAAACCTCCGACAGGAAGGTGTCGAGGTTATCGAATTTATGGTGGTAGTCTTCCATCGACCGGCGGATAATTTCGTGCGCTTCTTCAATGCCAAAGACATGTGTAATCTGCACTTTGCTTTCCCTGCCGGGCAAGTCTTTATAGGTCAGAAAATAGTGTTTCAGGCGATCTAAAACCAACGGAGGACAGTCGTTGATATCGCGATAGTTGCCATAAACGGCATCATCATTAAGCACGCCAACAATTTTGTCGTCGGCTTCGTTTCCGTCAATCATCCGGAATCCGCCGATAGGCCTGACGCGAACAAGAATATCGCCGTGAGTGATGTCCTTTTCGGTTAATACGCAGATATCCAGTGGGTCGCGGTCGCCGCGTATGTCGTTGCGTCCGGTTTTCTCGTTGCAAAATTCAGCCACTCGGCTATGACAGAATGTTTGGGGTATAAACCCATATAATGCCGGCACAACATTGGAATACTTCTGCGGGCGATCGATGCGCAGGTAACCCGAAACCTTATCCACTTCATACTTCACCGTATCGGTGGGCACCATTTCGATGAAACAGGTTATGACTTCGGGAGCATCAGGCCCGATTTCCACCCCGTGCCATGGGTGCGACTTATAACGTAATCCCATCAGTCGGCCGATGGGGTCCATAATCTTCGACATTGCTGATTGCTTTTAATTTTCAACAAAAGTAATGCATTTTAACACCTTGTCTTGTTGTCCGGCTCATAGCCCTGGCGAATACAATCAAGCGATTCCTTAAAAACATGAAATTCCTTAATCGTGTAATTTCAGGAATCCGCCGTTGTGTCTGGCATTCAAGGCTTTGAAATCAATCGTTTTACTTTCGCCAGAAATGACGAGAAAAAAGCATCAGCACGGTAAAGAGTTCCAGCCTTCCGAGTACCATCAGCAACGAGAGCACCCATTTGGCCGCATCAGGCAGAAAGGCATAATGATAAACAGGACCTACTTTACCGATACCCGGGCCAATGTTGCCCAAACATGCTGCAGAAGCGCCAATTGAAGTTTCGAAATCTATTCCCATGGCTGTCAGTACCATAACTCCTGCAGCAAAAATCAGGATATAAACCAGAAAGAAGGCCATAACCTTATAAACGATTTCCTGAGGCACGCTTTTTCCATTGTACTTGGCCGGAAGTACTGCTGCAGGATGAATGGCTCTGCGCATCTCAACAAATGAGTTTTTGAGCAGCAGCGACTGTCGGATAACTTTAATCCCACCGCCTGTTGAGCCTGCGCTTCCGCCAATAAACATCAGCATGACAACAACCATCCAAAGAAATGTGGGCCACTGGAGGTAATCTGTTGTGACAAATCCTGTTGTAGTGAGGATGGATACTACAGTAAACAATACCTCGCGCAGCAATGGCTCAGGTTGACCTGCATTGTGCAGAAAAAGATTGGTCCCGATGAGCAGGGTGCAGATGATAATGATAAAAAGATAGGTTCGGAACTCTTCGTTGCCCCACACTTTTCCAAACCAGCCATGCAGTGCAAAATAGTGCAGGGTAAAATTGGTTCCGGCCAGTATCATAAAAATTATGATAATATACTGGCTGTAAGGACCAAATGCGGCAATACTGGCATTGCGTGTCGAAAAGCCTCCCGTGGCCATAGTGGCGAAGGTATGACAGGCCGAATCAAACCAATCCATCTCACCTGCCCACAACAATAAGAACTGTGCAATGGTCAGGATGACATAAATTCCCCACAGGCGTTTAGCAGTTTCTGTGATTCTTGGATGGAGTTTGTCGTAAGTAACGCCAGGCATTTCGGCCATAAAAAGTTGCATGCCGCCTATACCCAAAATAGGGAGCACTGCCACCGAGAGCACAATGATGCCCATACCACCCAGCCAGTGGGTTAGGCTACGCCAGAACAGCAGGTCACGGGGAAGCGCTTCAATATCGGTGAGTATGCTCGCTCCTGTGGTTGAAAAGCCCGAGATGGTCTCAAAATATGCGTTGGTATATGATGGGATATAGCCACTGAAATAAAATGGCATGGCGCCGAAAACAGAGGTAACAATCCAGGTGAGCGAGACAATAAGATAAGCGTCGCGCCTACCAACCGCACGATTTGCCTTGCTTCCCAACATGAAAAAAAAGAGTCCGGCAGCGAGTGTTGCAATGACCGCATGGTAAAGATAGCCTTCCTTCAGGGTGTCGTCGAGAAACGATATAATCAGTGCTGTGGCCATGAATGCCGCCTCAATCAAGAGTAGAAAACCCAGAAAACGGGCGATGATCCCGAAGTTGAATTCCTGCAACTTTTCTTGCATGGTTTTCCCGGGCTTAGTGGAAAAGCTTCTCTATTTTATACACGGCTTTGGGTAAGGCGAGTACCACTACCCTGTCGTTTGGTTCAATTTGCATATCAGCATTGGCAATGTAAACCTTATCACCTTTCATAATCGCGCCAATGATGGCGCCCTCGGGAAGCTGTAGCTTTCGTATGGGCTTTCGTGTTACTGCTGATCCTTCTCTGGCAATCAGTTCCAAGGCATCGGCCTCTATACCGCTAAGACATTTGAGCTGCACCACCTCTTCGCTCATGGTGTATTTAACCATATGGCTTGCCGCAATCAGCTTTTTATTGATAATCGTATCAATACCAACACTTTGTGAGATATCTATATAGTCGATATTCTCAACAAGTGCAATGGTTTTCTTAACGCCATTGGAGCGGGCATGAAGGCACGAAAGTATATTGGTTTCAGGGCTGTTGGTGAGTGCAATGAATGCATCCATGCTGCCAATATCTTCTTCCTCAAGGAGTTGAATGTTACGCGCATCGCCATTCACCACAAGCGTATCCTCGAGGTAATCGGTGAGTACCATGCAGCGTTCCTTATCCCTTTCAATAAGTTTGATGTTCATTTCTTTTTCCAGTCGCTTGGCGGTAATGCGGCCCACGCGGCCTCCTCCTACAATCATCACATTTTTGATGGAGTGCTGCACTTTACCACCGAGTGCCAGCAGGTTGTCGATGGCGCTTGGCTTGGTTATTACGTAGGCCAGATCGTTTTCATTGAAACGATCTTCTCCCCTTGGAATAAATGTTTCTCTGTTGCGGTGAATGGCTAATGCCCTGAAATCCAGATTACGGTGGCTCGATGCAATTTCGTTGAGCGATTTGCCAATAACCGGAGCATTGGCTTCGAGCTTAATCATAAACAACTGTAGGTGACCGTTCGAAAACTCAAACACTTCGGTGGCAGCCGTTTGTCGTAACAGCGAAATAATTTCCTGAGCAGCAATATCTTCGGGCGAAATCAAAGCATCTATGCCCAGTTCCTGATAGATTTTCCTGTTCTGGACACTGAGGTTTTCCATGGTATTTACACGGGCAATGACTTTTTTGGCGCCCAGTTTCTTTGCCAGAATGCAGGTAAGCAGGTTAACCTGCTCCTGATGCACCACAGCGATCAGCAGGTCGGTCCTGTGCACATTGGCCCGCTGCAAGGTAGAAATGGAAGTGCTGTCGCCGTTGATGGTCATCAGGTCGGCATGCGATTCAATCATTTTTAGCAGGTCCTCATGCGGATCCACTACAGTGATGTTGTGGTTGCTGTTTACAAGCGATTCTGCGAGATGGAAGCCGACTTCACCATCTCCGGCGATAATGATATTCATGTCTGAGTTTCTGTTGACGAAGCCAAATTAAGCGTAAAAGCATCCCAATCCGCTGCTACCTGAAATTTTCTTCTGAAGATATGCAAGGGTTCTGCTTTGATTATTCCTTCAAAAATCACTTCCTTGTGAGGCTCAGCCTGCCATAGGTGCTGCCCTTTGGCATCGAGCAGACAGGAATCGCCACTATAGCTGTTTCCAACGCCATCGTCACCCACACGGTTAAGTCCGATAACGCAGGCCTGATTTTCAATAGCACGAGCAACAAGCAGTTGTTTCCACGGCCACGACCGTGCCTCAGGCCAGTTGGCTACAAATATGAGAAGGTCGTAAGCAAATTCTTTGCCATCGAACGTGTTGCGGCACCATACCGGAAAGCGCAAATCGTAGCACACCATGGGCCTTATTTTCCAGCCTTTCAGTTCAACAGTCAGGTGGGCTGTCCCCGGCTGAATACTCTGATGCTCACCGCCCATGCGAAACACATGCCGCTTGGCATAGGTGCTGTAAGTGCCATCGGGCCGCATCCAGACAAAGGTGTTCCGGCAACCGGATGGTGTGGATAACAAAAGGCTTCCGCATATTACGGCATTCAGGCTTCGGGCCTGTTCGGCCATCCATTGCATGCTCAGGCCTCCGGGCTTTTGGGCAAAACGCGATGCATCCACCGGAAAGCCGGTGTTAAAGGTTTCGGGCAAAACAACAAGGTCGGGGCGGGACTTCAGCCGCGACAATAACGCCTCAAAATGCCGGTGGTTTTTTTCGGCATCCTCCCAGATGATGCTGGTTTGCAGCAGTGCAACATTCAGATCCTGCATAAAATTGCGGCAGCTTTATGCAGAGTTTCTTCGGTTTTTGCAAAGCAAACCCTAACCAGTTGCTGGTTGTGCTGATCGTGATAGAATGCTGAGAGTGGAATCACAGCCAAACCATGCTCGCGAACCAGCCAGGTGGCGAAGTCTTTCTCCGGCATATCCGATATACGCGAATAGTCGAGCAGCTGGAAATAGGTGCCCCGGCTGGGAAGCAGACCGAATCGCGATTGAGCAGTCAGCGAGGCAAAAAGATCACGCCTGGCCTGAAAAAAGTCCGGCAATCCCTGATAATTCTCCTCGTCCTTGAGCATATCGGCAACAGCATGCTGGATCGGGGTGTTTACGGCAAATACATTGAACTGATGAACTTTGCGAAACTCAGCCATCAGGTTTGCCGGTGCAAGCACAAAGCCGGTTTTCCAGCCAGTTGCATGAAAGGTTTTGCCAAAACTCCCAACCACGAGGCTTCTGGAAGCAAGGCCGGGATAGAGGCAGGCGCTCTGATGGCTATTGCCATCGAATATCAGATGTTCGTAAACTTCATCGCTCAGCACAACGATATCGCGATGGCTGGTAAGCAGTTCCAGCTGCTTCATGTCATTCGCGCTCAACAGGCTGCCTGTTGGATTGTGCGGGCTGTTGATGATAATCATCCGGGTTCTGTTCGACACCATTTTGGTCACCGAATCCCAGTTGATAGCGAATTCCGGCCGGGCAAGGCGGGCATATTTCACCAAACCGCCCTGAAGCTTTACGGCAGGCGCGTAGCTGTCGTAGGCGGGCTCGAAAATGATCACCTCGTCGCCTTCTCTCACAAAAGCCGTTATTGCTGCAAACAATGCCTGAGTGGCGCCGGCAGTTATCGTGATTTCGGTTTCAGCATCGTATTCCACATTGTAGCTTCGCTTTACCTTGTTGGCAATGGCTTTTCGAAGAGCAGGCACTCCGGGCATGGGCGCATACTGATTGAAACCCTTTTTCATGTAATGATGTGCCCGGGCAATGAGTTTCTCCGAAATGGGAAAGTCAGGAAACCCCTGTGAAAGGTTGATGGCATCATGCTCAACCGCCAGCTTAGTCATTACTGCAAATATGGAGGTGCCCACGTTGGGGAGTTTGCTGGTGATCTGTCCTGGATATTCAGGCATGAGAATAAATTGGAAATGTTCAAGTGCAAATTTAGGCAAATCGGACGTGCAGGCGTATGAGCGGTTTATGCCGAAAGTATGCTTTGAAGCACTTTATCACGAACGATAAGGCACAAAACAGCCTCTGTGCGACAGCACCGGAATCGTGTCGAGGCGGTCCTGTTCGAGGCAATACTGCACATCAGCGCCAAAACCTGATGATTCGAGAAAAATCTTGTGCGAACAGTCTCTCAGCTTATGCGTTATACTGCCTTCCTGCAAAGCAAGCTGCAGAAGCACGCGGCCGAGATCGTCGATTTGAACGCGGGTATGTGCATTCAGCCATGCAATAACCATTCCGGCACACAAGGCATCATCCAGCGAGAACCGGCCATTTGTTCCGGCGCAGAGCAATTCAACCGGCAAATCACGCTCAAGCAGCATTTTTGCGACAGCGCTGAGGTTGACAAAAGAAAGCGCAACCAGCATTCCGGCATCAAGTCCGGCTTCGACAGCTCTTGTGCCGTTGGTTGTGCACATCACCAGTATTTTGCCTTTAACTGTCTGCTCCCCGAATTCGAAGGGTGAATTGCCAAGATCAAAGCCCATGATGCGCTTGCCCTGACGTTCGCCACACAACAAAACTTCGGGACCCAGTTCGGCCTTCAATCGTCTTGCATCCTCAATTTCAGCCCTGGTATAAATGCATTGGGCACCATTATGCAGCGCTGTGGCCATAACAGTAGTGGCACGCAACACATCTATTATTGCTACAGCTTTACTTTTTCCTGCAAAGGTGGAAACCTCCGTCGGCAGTGCTCTTACGCTGATGGGTAGCATCAGGGATTGTTCATATCGATTCCGAGCGAGATACCCAGTCCTGTGGCTGTTCTCACCAGGGCATTGTCAAGGGTCACGTAATTTGGTTTGACAATGGCATCTTTTAATGGCACCGATACAAAGTAGGGATGCCTGTAGGAAACCATCTTGCCAAATTCACCTTTGAGCGCCATTTCGAAAGCCTTAACACCAAACTGCGCTGAAAGTACACGGTCGTAGGCAATCGGAATACCGCCACGCTGTAGGTGTCCGAGCACTGTTTCGCGCATATCCGGCTCAAAACCGGCCTCTTTCAGCTGGCGGATGAGTTGTCGGCCAATGCCACCAAGGCGAAGATTTTCGTATCCGACCTCATTACTTTCTTCATAAACCATCTCGCCATTTTTAGGACGGGCACCTTCGGAGACTACCACCACAGCAAATCCACGTCCACGCGTAAAACGCGACTCAAGCTTCTTCTTCACAATGTTTATGTCGTAAGGAAACTCGGGTATCAGGCACACTTCGGCACCACCCGCAACAGCCGCATTCAGTGCAATCCAACCGGCATAACGCCCCATCACTTCAACGACAAAAACCCGGTTATGGCTGGCCGCAGTGGTAACTAATTTATCCACAGCTTCGGTGGCCACTTCCACTGCAGTCTGAAACCCGAAGGTGGAATCGGTGGAAGAAAGGTCATTATCAATCGTTTTGGGTACACCGATAATGGGCAGGCCTTTTTCGTACAACATTTGTGAGATACGCTGAGATCCGTCGCCACCGATATTAATCACGGCATCGATACCGAGGTATTTAATTTTCCGGATCATTTCGTCCGAACGGTCAACTGCACCCCAGCTGCCATCATCGTTGCGTACCGGCCAGGCAAACGGGCCGCCCTTGTTGGTGGTTTCGATAATGGTTCCGCCCTGAAAATGGATTCCACGCACCACGTCAGGTGTCAGTACTTTTACCTCTGTGGGTTCCCACAAAATACCATTAAAGGCCTGTATGCTGCCCAGCACTTCCCAGTCCTTTTCCTGACTGGCACGTTTAACAATCGCCCGAATGACCGCATTGAGTCCGGGGCAGTCACCGCCTCCGGTGACAATGAGAATTCTTTTCATCAATATTAATATTCTATTGTTAATTCTAAACTAAGGATTATACTTTAAACCTAAGCTGTTAGTTTTCAATGCTAACAGCATTAATTCAGATGCAAAAATACGTATTAGATGGCGCTGAAGGTTCATTGAAGTCCATAGCCGCATGAAAAGGTGAATGCAATCGGTTGTGTTAATCCATCAATCATGTCGGACTGAAATAAAAAAAGCCAAACCGCTATTAATCAGCAATTTGGCTTTTGTGGTACCACTCGGATTCGAACCAAGGACACACGGATTTTCAGTCCGTTGCTCTACCAGCTGAGCTATGGTACCGCCTTGTTAGGGAGTGCAAAGATATATCAATTCTTCAAACAGAATTTGATGAGTGTCAAAAAAAATGAGGCAGGCTAAAAACCGTACTTTTGTCAGGTGATATTTTTCCATAATGGGAATACGTTTAGCTGTTGACTTAGGCAACACCCTTGCCAAGGCGCAATTTTGGGGCATTCCAGTCCAGGAAACCCCATTCCTGTTCGACCCTGAATTGCCTGATAGCCTGCAGTATGCTTTGGAAAAACACAGGCCTTCGGCAGCTATGCTTTCTGCTGTCAGGGATGTGCCCGAAGCATTGTCAAAACTGATCAGCAGCTATTGTCCTCTTCATCAATTAACCCACCTGACACAGCTTCCCTTTACTATCGAATACCAGACACCCGAAACCCTTGGCCGCGACCGGATTGCGGCAGTGGCGGCGGCATACGCCCGGTTTCCCGATCAAAATGTGTTGGTTATCGATATGGGTACATGCATTACCTACGACATGCTCACTGCCGATAGACGCTATATCGGCGGCGCAATCAGTCCGGGTATCGGCATGCGCCTCCGGGCGATGAATGCTTTTACGAGCCGCCTTCCTCTTGTCGAACTTAGGCATGATGTACCATTGGTGGGCACAAGCACTGTTCTTTCGCTTCAATCAGGAGCCATAAACGGCACTCAGGCAGAGGTTGAAGGCTTTATCCGTTGGTACGGGGAAAACTACCCCAATCTCCTCGTTCTTTTGGGTGGCGGAGACAATATTTACTTTGATTCTAAGTTTAAAAATAGCATCTTTGCAGCCTCAAATCTCGTGCTTGAAGGTTTGCATGCCATCATGGAATTCAATAAGATAGGATAAGTTGAGAAAAGGATTCTTTCTGCCTTTGGCTTTATTTTTTACGTTGGCATCGTATGCCCAAACCGGTATCGATTCGCCTTACTCACGCTTCGGACTTGGCACGCTTGCGCCCAAGAGCAACCATACACGTCAGATGGGTATGGGTGGAATAGGTAACGCCTTGTCCACCAATCGCTTTGTTAACACAGCAAACCCCGCAAGCTATTCGTCTGTCGATTCACTTTCGTTTCTTTTTGGAGCGGGTATCAGCTTCACCGGGGTGAATTACAGCACTGCCTTGCAGAAAGAATCGGGCAATTATGCCAATGTTTCGTTTTTCTCTGCAGCATTTCCTGTTACGCCCTGGCTGCGCACCGGACTGGGATTGCTTCCATACAGTAATATTGCATTCAACCTGGAGACAACTGGCACCACTGCACAATCAGTGCGCTACAACAGGATCTACGAAGGCAAAGGGGGCATCAACAAGTTGTTTTTCGGCAATGCCATCAAGCTAGGTGAAAATGCTTCGTTTGGCTTTAATGTCAATTACCTTTTCGGGCGCAACAATAACCTGAGCTACCTTTACTTCCCTGATTCGGTCAATATGGCCACCACCAAGGTGGATAGCCGCATAACAGCCAGTGCATTCAGCTTTGATGCCGGGCTGCTTTACAAAATCAATTTTGCAAAAGAGACCAGTCTTCAGCTTGGATTGACCTACGGACTTGGGCAGGATCTTCCTGTCAAGCGTGAATTTCTGGTCCAATCTCAATTTGGGGGACTTTTCGGCGATATTGAATATGTTATCGACACGATTTACTACCGTCCCGATCAACGCTCAACCCTGAACCTGCCACACGCATTGGGCGGTGGACTGGTGCTTGAAAAAAAGGACCGCTGGCTTGGCGGAATCGATTTCAACTGGCAAAACTGGGAGAATTATAAATCGCCGCTTTATGCCGATTCGCTCATCAACAGCTGGAATGTGGCTGCCGGATTTCAGTACTTGCCAACTCATACAGCCATTTCCAATTATTGGCGCAAAGTGCTTTACAGGGCTGGTGCCCGATATAACCAAACATACCTGAGCATCAACGGGCAACCTGTTAATGAGTTTGGCATCAGTTTTGGAGTGAGTATGCCATTGCCTCGTACTTTCACAACCATTGATCTGAGTTTTGAAGCCGGCAGGAGGGGTACAACAAAAAGCAACCTCGTAAGGGAAAACTTCATCAACTTCAGGGCAGGTATTTCGATATACGAGCGCTGGTTTATCAAGCGAAAATATGATTAGACTTCAATGTTTCCAACAACATAAATACCATGAAACCCTACACTTACTTTAAGGCTCTTGTTGCAGCGGTTGCGCTGCTGGCGACACTTAACACGCAAGCTGCCAACGAAGGATTCCGTTTCGAGCCACAGGACAATTTGCCTAAATACGGAAAAGACAGCGTCAATTGCGTGGTGAATATCTCACTTTACAGGGAGTTTTACCGTCAATGGAGAGCCAGCAACTTCGAGTCGCCGGTGATAAAGGATATCATTGGTCCTTGGCGCTGGGTGTTTAACAACTGCCCTCTTGCAAGCGAAAACACCTACGTGGACGGAGTCCGCATCATGCAATATCGCATCGAAAATGCCAAATCAGAAGCAGAACGCAACAAGTTAATCGACACATTGTTAATGGTTTACGACCAGCGCGCGAAGTATTTCCCCAATCATTTCCGCAGCGGAAAACCGCAAGTAGGCGCAGTGCTTGGCCGTAAAGGAATCGACCTGTTTACCTATGATCAGGAGCGATACGAAGAAGCCTACAATATCCTGAAACAATCGGTTGAATTAGACAAAGATGACACAGATGGCACAGTACTGATTTACTATTTCCGTGCAGCAGTCAAGATGGCACGCAAGGGCAAGGTGGATACTGCATATATCGTAGATACCTATGATCAGGTTTCGGAAATCCTCGACCACAATATCAGCAGGGCAATAGCAAGCAATGATGAGAAGTGGGCCGAAAACTACAGGAATTTCAAGAATAATATTGAAGCCTCATTCGAGCCATTTGCCAGCTGCACCGATTTGGTAAGGGTTTATGGCAACAAGCTGCAGAAACAACCCAATGATGTGGAACTGTTGAAAAAAGTGACCAGTTTGCTCGACCGCCGCGGTTGCCAGGGCGAGCAGCTTTATCTCGATGCCAGTATAAGGCTTCACAGGTTGCAGCCCAGTCCTGAATCTGCCTTCAATATTGGAAGACTGATGCTGCGCGACGAAAAATTCAACCAGGCTATTCCATATCTTGAGGAAGCAACCAGGTCGTCTGATCCGGAGCGATCGCACAGTGCTTATAAACTGTTGGCTGAAGTCTATAAGGCAGTACGCAATTTCCCCCGCGCCCGTCAGGCTGCATTGACTGCACTCCAGATTAACCCATCGGATGGCGCTCCACTTATCACCATCGGCGACTGCTATGCCCTGACTGCCAAAGACTGCGGCGATAATGATTTCACCAGTAAAGTAGGCTTCTGGGCTGCTGTTGACAAATACAATCAGGCAAGAAAAGTAGATCCTTCGCAGGCTGATGTGGCCAGCCGCCGAATCGCTACATACAGCGTGCATTTTCCTACGGTCAACGTGATCTTTTTCCACGGATTTGAAGAAGGTCAGAGCTACACCATAGACTGCTGGTACAAGGAAGAAACCACCATCAGGGCTTCCAGATAACCCAAGCTATCAAGAACTTGCGCTCAAAAAGCTTTTTCACCCACATCCTACCGGTTTTGGCCGGAATGATGTGGGTTTCGTGTGAAAACTCGCTGACCGTGGTTCGCGAAATAACCGCTGAAGACACCCTTTCGGCAGTTCGTGCAACCAACATTGAATACCTCAGAAGCGATAGCGGACAGGTTTACATGCGGATGATGGCTCCGCTGATGCTTCGATTTGCCGGCGATGATCAGAAAGTTGAGTTTCCTGAAGGGTTCGAAGCCATCTTTTTTGATTCGATTGGCCGGCCATCATCGCGCATCAGAGCCAATTACGGGCTGAACCTTGAAAAAGATCAATGGATGCTGGCAAGAGGTGATGTTGAAGTGGAAAACTATCAAACCGGCGAACTGTTGCAAACCGCACAACTGATCTGGAACCAGCGCGATAAGACCATACGCACCGGAGCTCCGGTAAAAATCAGCAGTGCCGACAAAAACCTTTTTGGCGACAGCCTTACTGCATCCGACGACCTATCGCATCGAATCCTGTTTAACATCAGGGGAACTCTCGAGATGGAAGATGACGAAGACGTTCGTTGAACAGTATGATTATATACTATCTTTGCCACCAATGCGCATTCAAGCTATATGACTGATATTCAGATCATCCTGCTCACATTGGTTTTCTCGGCTTTCTTTTCAGGCATCGAAATTGCTTTTGTGAGCGCTAACAGGCTTCGCCTGGAAATCGACCTCAAGCGCAATCTGCTGCCCGCCAACATCCTCAACTCATTCTACCAAAACCCTTCACGGTTTATCGGTGCCATGCTGTTGGGCAACAATATTGCACTCGTTGTCTACGGTATGGCCATGGCCCGTCTGCTTGAACCACTGCTGCTCAGGGCATTTCCGGATATGATGGGCAACAATGTCAACCTGATACTCACCCAAACTTTGGCTGCCACACTGCTCATTCTCATTTTCGCTGAGTTTTTGCCTAAAATCCTTTTTCGCATCAACCCCAATGCCACACTGGGTTTCTTTGCCATACCACTCTGGATTTTCTTTCACCTCCTTTATCCGCTTATCTGGATCTATACCAGCCTTTCGGAGCTGATAATCAAAACTTTTACCGGATTAAAATTTGAGCACGATACCTATAAGTTCAGCTCTGTTGACCTTGACAACTACCTCAAGGACTACACCCCTGATGAGGATTTGCGCAATGAGGATCTTGACCCGGATCTGCAAATTTTGCAAAACGCGATAGAATTCCGGCATATCAGGGTAAGGGATTGCATGGTTCCGCGACCCGAGATTGAAGCCATTTCCAGCGACAGCACAGTGGATGAGCTGCTCGAAAAATTTACGGAAACCAAGCATTCCAAGATATTGGTTTACGACGAAAGCATTGATAACATTATCGGTTACTTGCATTCATACGACATGTTTACCAGACCCGAAAGTATCCGGCAGATGCTTCGTAACATAGAGGTGGTTCCCGAAACCTACCCTGCAAGCCGGCTGCTAAGCCGCTTTATCCAGAACAGGCAAGGTATTGCCGTAGTGGTTGATGAGTTCGGGGGAACAGCGGGTATTGTCTCGATGGAGGACATCATCGAAGAAATATTTGGTGAGATTGAAGATGAATATGATGACGAAGAAACGGTGGAAAAGCATCTTGACGCCAAAACCTGGATTTTCTCAGCCCGTCTGGAAATTGACTACCTCAATCAAACCTATAAGCTTGGCATACCGGAATCGGAAGAGTACGAAACCCTGGCCGGATTTATCATCAGCAAGCACGAAAGCATTCCTTCGCTGGGCGAGGAGATTTATATCGAGCCTTTTAAAATTACCATTCTCAAAGCCACTGGCAACAAAATCGAAGAGGTTAAGCTCGAGTTGGAAGACTAGTCCTCAACCCGCTGACCTGACAGAGAAAATTGGCCATACAAATGTTCTTTCCGGCATAAGATTTCTAGTCGCCGGCCTGCCCGGGCAATCTGCAACCGTTGTTATCGCATGTCCAAATCCGGCAACCTGCCTGCATTGGCTTTGAAGCTTTGGCGGTTAAGGTCCTTTGATCATCAGCTGGAGCCGACAGCTGAGTGAGGTTCAGCCTGGCATCGATGTTAAGTTGGTTAATATGCCAAACGCCTGGCCGCATGGCAAGCGGTTAACACACTGCCAGCG
This sequence comes from Bacteroidales bacterium, assembly GCA_035325985.1. Taxonomy (GTDB): domain Bacteria; phylum Bacteroidota; class Bacteroidia; order Bacteroidales; family F082; genus JALNZU01. The sequence continues at coordinate 26,794 of DAOKYW010000007.1, read as the reverse complement.
ATGCCACAGGCCCGAAGGCATGCCTGAAGCAGGTAAGGACTACTTTCGCGAATGAGCCTGTTCGGGCTGCGCTGTACGTTGGACATTAAGGCTAAACTAATTGGTATGATTAGCGTCAATTTTAATGGAAGTCAGCGATAATCATGCTTAAGTGGAGACAAAAAGTCTGAAGTGCAGAAGAAAATTGGTTGTTTTCGTACCTGCTGGTATCATTCATTCTAATTTAGCACGTTAAAATTCCGACAAACGGCCAGATGCAAAACCGTCCGAAACTTTTCCTGCTCGATGCCATGGCGCTGATTTACAGGGCATACTTTGCCATGAATAAAAATCCGCGCATCAATTCCAAAGGCCTGAACACCTCGGCCATATTGGGGTTTGCCAACACCCTGTATGATATCATTCGCAACGAAAAGCCAACGCATATTGGTGTGGCGTTTGATACTATGGCGCCAACACAGCGTCATACCGACTTTGCCGCTTACAAGGCCCATCGTGAAAAAATGCCCGACGACATTGAACAGGCCATCCCTTATGTGATCGAACTGGTGAAGGCTTTCAATATTCCGGTTTTGATGGCTGATGGCTATGAAGCAGACGATGTGATTGGAACTCTGGCTAAGGCTGCAGAAAAGCAGGGCTTTGTAACGTATATGATGACTCCTGACAAGGATTTCGGCCAGCTTGTAACCGAGCACATACTGATGTACAAGCCGGGCAGAGCGGGCGATCCGGCAGAGGTGTGGGGCATAGCAGAGGTTTGCGCACGTTATGGCATCGAGCGTCCTACGCAGCTGATTGATATCCTGGGACTGATGGGCGATGCCAGCGACAATATTCCGGGAATACCCGGCGTGGGCGAAAAAACAGCCATAAAATTGATTCAGGATTTTGGCTCGCTCGAAAACATATTAGCCAACACGGACCAATTAAAGGGCAAGCTCAAAGAAAACCTTGAAAAATTTGCCAGTCAGGGACTTATGTCAAAGCAGCTGGCCACCATCATCACCGAAGTGCCTGTGCCATTCGAGCCCGAAGACCTTAAAATCGGGAAACCTGATTACGACAAGCTGAAATCGATCTTCGACGAGCTGGAGTTCCGGACGTTTGCCCGAAGGGTTTTTGGCGACATGCAATCCACCGCAAACGACCTATTCAGTGCATTGCCCGAAAGTGAGCAAGGCAGAGAGCCTGATGCAAAAAAAACCATAGAAACTGTATCGCACCACTATGTGCTGGTGAGCGATGCGGTAGAGGCCAGGGAGTTGGTCGAAGAGTTGCTCAAACATCAGGTGGTTAGTTTTGATACCGAAACAACAGCGCTCGATGCCCATACAGCAGAGCTGGTGGGTTTGTCGTTTGCCGTAAAACCTCATCATGGCTGGTATGTGCCAATGCCCGAAAACTACCACCAATGCCAGCAGATGCTCGAAATATTCCGGCCATTTTTCATCAGCGATACGATTATTAAAGTCGGGCAAAACCTGAAATATGATATTTCGGTGTTGCGATGGTATGATATGCCGGTATCGGAACCACTTTTCGACACCATGATGGCCCACTATCTTGTGGAGCCCGAGCAGCGTCACAGCATGGATTATATGGCCGAAACCATGCTCAACTACAGTCCGGTAGCCATAGAGAAGCTCATTGGCAAAAAAGGCAAAGACCAGGGTACGATGCGTGATGTGCCATTGGAACTTATCAAGGAATATGCTGCCGAGGATGCCGATATTACGCTGCAACTTTATCACAAACTGGCACCGGAGCTGGAGGCCGGCGGGCTGGTTAAACTGATGCATGACATAGAGATGCCGCTGGTGAATGTGCTGGCTGACATGGAGGCGCAGGGTGTGAGGCTCGACACAGCTACGCTTAAAGAAATCGGCGAGGGCATGCAAAATGAAATCATGCAGCTCGAAGCGGAAATTCATGGGCTGGCCGGTGGCGCGTTCAATATTGCCTCGCCCAGGCAATTGGGAGAGGTACTCTTCGAAAAGCTGGGTCTTAGCACCAATGCCAAAAAAACCAAAACCGGACAGTATCCAACGGGCGAAGACGTGCTCAGCCGGCTGGTTCATGAGCACCCTATCGTCGAAAAAATTCTTGCTTACCGACAGCTCACCAAACTAAAATCCACCTATGTGGACGCTTTGCCTGCCCTGGTTAATCCCCGCGATGGCCGCATACACACATCATACAATCAGGCAGTTGCAGCTACAGGCAGACTGAGTTCGAACAACCCCAACCTGCAGAACATTCCCATTCGCACCGAACGCGGACGCGAAATTCGCAAAGCATTTGTGCCCCGCGGAAAAAACTTCACGCTGCTTGCAGCCGACTATTCGCAAATTGAGCTGCGCATCATAGCGCACCTGAGTCAGGACAAGGGCATGATCGAAGCTTTCGCCAGCGGGTACGACATCCATTCGGCCACAGCATCGAGGGTTTATGGCGTGCCCATCGAAGAGGTGACCAAGGATATGCGACGCAATGCCAAAACCGTAAATTTTGGGATTATCTACGGCATTTCATCGTTCGGCCTTTCGGAGCGTCTTGGCATAGCACGGGGCGAGGCCTCGCAAATCATTGCCAGCTATTTCAGGGAATATCCCGGTATAAAAGCCTATATGAATCAGCAGATTGACTTTGCACGTCGCCACGGATATGTGGAAACCATGCTGGGGCGCAGGCGCTATCTGCGCGATATCAATGCGGCGAATAGTGTTGTGCGCGGCTTTGCTGAACGCAACGCCATCAATGCACCCATTCAGGGCAGCTCGGCCGATATGATTAAGTTGGCCATGATTAGCATCCACCGCGAGATAAGCCGGATGAAGCTGCAATCGAAGATGATACTTCAGGTGCACGACGAATTGGTTTTTGATGCACATCTCGACGAATTGGAAATATTGAAGCCTTTGGTAAGTACGCATATGCGCGATGCCTTGCCCCTCTCGGTACCCGTGGTAGTTGACATGAACACCGGAAACAACTGGCTCGAAGCCCATTAAACTGTTTTATAGCATGTTAAGTGTTCAGAGCGATACACACTTTATGACCGAGGCGCTGCGCGAAGCCAGGAAAGCAGCACTATCCGGTGAAGTTCCGGTAGGCGCTGTGGTGGTTTGCAATGGCCGGATCATTGCCCGTGCGCACAATATGACAGAAACCCTCAATGATGCTACTGCCCATGCCGAAATGCTCGCCATTACTGCAGCAGCCGGATACCTTGGCGGAAAATACCTCGAAGGATGCAGCATTTTTGTGACACTTGAGCCCTGCCCGATGTGTGCATCGGCGCTAAATCTTGCGCAGGTGGAAAGGGTGGTTTGGGCAGCCGACGATCCCAAACGTGGATTCAGCCTGTTTGCTCCCAATTTACTTCACCCGAAAACTACTTCTGTAAAAGGCTTGCTGGCCGATGAGGCATCAACACTACTGACAGATTTTTTCAAAGCCCGTCGGTAAGCCTTCAACATAGCTATGTTGATAATTACCCTGCATCGGCTACTCAAAGACTTTTTTTGCGCTGTTAACTTTACAACCAGCCATTAAGGGCGATAAAAAGCAGCACCCTATGCCCGTAAAAAAACCTGCACCTCCGAAGATTTTCGTGCTCGATACTTCGGTAATCCTCTACAACCACAATGCCATCAACACCTTCGAAGAGCACGATGTGGCCATACCCATCACCGTATTCGAAGAACTTGACAACTTCAAGAAAGGCAACGACACCAAAAACTATGAAGCGCGCGAGTTCATCCGGCTGATGGACCGGATATCAGGCAAGACGACCATGAAAAACTGGCGCCGCATCAACGGCCCAAATAAAGGACGATTCAAGGTATTGATGAACGAAATCAGCAAGCTCGACTCCCGATCGGTGTTCGGTGCCGATAAGCCTGACCATCGCATCCTCAATGCCGCCATCAAGCTGGCCGAGGACAATCCGGATCGAAAAGTTATACTGGTTTCGAAGGATGTAAACCTTCGCCTAAAGGCCAAATCGCTCAATCTGCAGGCCGAAGACTACGAAACCGGGAAGATCAAAGACGTCGAATCGCTCTACACGGGAAAAAGCTATCTTGATGATGTGCCGCCCGAGGCTATCGACAAGTTGTTTATGGACGGCTTTTGCCAGCTTTCGGAGGCCGGGATTCAAAAAGCCATCAGCAATCATTACTTTGCATTAAAAAGCCAACGCAATTCAGCCCTGGCCTTTTACAATCCACTCACCGACCGGCTTGAGCGTATCGACAAGCAGCCCGTATCGCGCATAAATCCGCGCAATGCCGAACAGGTGTTTGCACTTCATGCCCTGCTCAACCCCGAGATAAAGCTGGTTACCATTCAAGGCATTGCCGGCACAGGAAAAACCCTGCTTGCCCTGGCAGCCGCATGGGAGCAGCGGCGCAATTTCAAGCAGGTGTACCTTGCAAGACCCATCGTGCCGCTGAGCAACAAAGACATTGGCTATTTGCCCGGCGATATCAAGTCGAAGCTCAACCCATATATGGAACCTCTTTGGGATAATCTGAAGTTTATCCAGAACCAGTATGGCGAAGAGGATAAAGAATACAAACGCATCACCGAAGCCATTGATAAAGAAAAACTGGTGATTACTCCGCTGGCCTACATCCGCGGACGGAGCATATCGAATGTGTTTTTCATTGTGGATGAAGCACAAAACCTTACACCGCACGAGGTTAAAACCATCATTACACGCGCAGGCGAAAACACCAAAATCGTGTTTACGGGCGATATCTTCCAGATTGATACGCCTTATCTGGATGCGCATTCCAACGGCCTCTCTTTTCTGATCGACAAGATCAAGCACCACAGCATATATGCCAATGTGCGCCTCGAAAAAGGAGAGCGATCCGAACTCGCAAACCTGGCCAACGATATGCTTTGAGGCCACACTGAGCGCACTATTTTGTAACTTCGCCATGCAAATGCGAAACGTCTCATGGTGGCATTGGACGAGGAAAAATTCAACAAACGCCGGCTGGCCGGTAGCTATATCACTTCGGTAGTGAGCATCTGGCTGGTGTTGTTCGTATTAAGCCTTTTCGGTCTTATCCTCCTCAATGCCCAAAGCCTTTCGCGGATGATTCGTGAAAACATTGGCCTTGAGGTAATCATCAAAAAGGGCGTGAATGAAGCCAGCATCCTGCAGTATCAGAAACTATTGGAATCCGAACCATATGTAAAATCAGCAAGATACATTCCACGCGAGGAAGCTACGCGCATGCTTGCCCAGGACCTTGGCGAAGATTTTGTGCAGTGGCTGGGCGATGCAGATAATCCGCTGCTGCCCTCCATCGAACTTAAATTCAGGGCCGAATGGGCCACCAACGACAGCCTCGAAGCCATAAGCCGGCGAATACTGCAAAACCCTGACGTTAAAGAAGTGTATTACCAGAAAACGCTTATCAATCTGGTGAACGACAACTTCAGACGGCTCAGTCTGATATTTCTGGGATTTGGGACATTGCTGCTGATAATATCGGTAGTGCTCATTCACAACACCATCCGCTTGTCGATTTATGCCAAGCGGTTCATCATCCGCAGCATGCAGCTTGTTGGCGCCACCGAAGGTTTCATTCATCGCCCGTTTTTCTTCACCGCCTTGCTGCAAGGTTTGATCAGTGGTGTTCTGGCGCTTTTGCTGCTCAGCATAGTGCTTTATGCTGCGCTTGAGAGCATCCCCGAAATGCTGCTGATTTTTAATCCAATACATGTTGGAGTGCTCTTCGGCGCCACACTTTTAACCGGAATACTGCTTACAACCCTTTCCACCTGGATAGCCCTGAGGCGTTATCTGCGCGTCAAAACCGACAAGCTATTCATTTAGCAGGGCTATAAAGCTGAAATATGTATTTTTGCACCAAACCATGGATTATTATGCCTCCAAAGAAAACTGTTGTTCCAACAGGTACAGAAAAAAACAATGACCTGTTTGCGTTTACACGCGAGAACTATAAATGGGTGCTCATCGGGCTTGCTTTTATCGTAATTGGATTTTTGCTGATGATTGGCGGAGGCTCCAAAGACCCTGATGTGTTTAGCGAAGGCATTTTCAGCTTCCGCCGCATGACGCTTGCCCCAATCCTGATATTGGCAGGCTATGCCATTGAGATTTATGCCATTATGAAAAAAGACTGAGTCCGATGACGCTGTTTCAGGCCATCATCATCGCCATCGTAGAAGGCATCACCGAGTTTCTTCCGGTTTCGTCAACAGGACATATGATCATAACCCAGAAGCTGCTGGGGATGGAAATCAACGACTTTGTCAAAGCTTTCACCGTCAACATTCAGTTTGGCGCAATACTGAGTGTCGTGGTGCTTTACTGGAAGCGTTTTTTTCAGTCTGTTGACTTTTACTTCAAGCTTTTTGTGGCTTTTCTTCCTGCCGCCGTCATTGGTTTTCTGGCTATCGACTTCATCGATCAGATGCTCGAAAGCGTGGTGGTGGTGGCCGTGATGCTGGTACTGGGCGGAATTGTACTGGTTTTCGCTGACCGATGGTTTAACAAGCCCTCCGCCGATCAGCAGATCAACTACAGCAAAGCCCTGAAAATCGGATTATTTCAGGTCATTGCCATGATACCGGGAGTGTCGCGTTCGGCGGCTACCATCATCGGTGGAATGACACAAAAACTTGACAGGAAAACAGCTGCAGAATTTTCATTTTTCCTTGCCGTGCCCACTATGTTTGCGGCTTCAGGATACAAGCTGCTTCAAAATTACAAGCTCATCGGGAGCGAACATATTGATATCATGATCATTGGTAATCTGGTAGCCTTTATCGTTGCGATGATTGCCATTAAGACCTTCATTGGCCTGCTCACCAAATACGGATTCAAGTGGTTTGGCTACTATCGTATTTTGGTAGGTTTGGTAATCCTTATCATGCTGGCTCTGGGTTATGAATTGAATATGATTTGAAATTCCTGACGAACGAATGGCTTATCCTGACCAGCGTGCATTTTCCGGATGTTTTATGTTTTGATTACTTATGATTTGTCGGTCAGAAGATGTAAGGCCGTTTATCGCCCTATCTTTGCTGTATGAGGTATGATTTTGAGGCCGGCGCCCTGCTATTGATCGACAAGCCAGAGGACTGGACCTCGTTCGACGTGGTCAATTACATCCGCATTCAGCTGAGGCGAAACCTGGGAATTGCCCGTATCAAGGTTGGGCATGCCGGAACGCTTGATCCGCTGGCTACTGGACTGTTGCTTGTGTGCACCGGGAAAATGACGCGCCAGATAAATCACCTACAAGATCAGGAAAAGGAATACACCGGCACCATCAGGCTCGGAATGACCACACCATCCTACGACCTTGAAACCGCGCCCGACAGCGAAAAACCATGGCAGCATATCACCGAAGATGATATCCGCAGGCTGATTCCGGATTTTACAGGTGCACTGATGCAGGTGCCGCCGGTGTACTCGGCCATAAAAGTTGAGGGAAAACGGGCCTTTGAGTCGGCCCGCCGAAACCGAAGTCTTGCACTTGAACCGCGCCAGGTTTTCATCAGTAGCTTCGAAATCACGGGTATCCATCTGCCGGAACTACATTTCAGGGTCAGGTGTAGCAAAGGCACCTATATCAGAAGTCTTGCACACGATTTTGGACAGGCTTTGGGCACCGGTGGAGTTTTAGTTGCATTAAGGCGCACTGCAATCGGTCAATATCTTGTAGATGAAGCCATTAAACCTGATGATTTTAAGCTGATGCTTGAATCGGCAACAGGTTAAAAAAGTTTAAACACCACGCTTCAACCCTATTCAACAATCACTTAGAGGGCTTAATGGCTTGACAAGGCCTCGTTCTTGGGCTACCTTTGCAGACCCTACGCATTTTCGTTGCTTAAACGGACCGGAGGATTTTTAGGAAATCAAGTTGGAAATTAACAGGTTAAGCAAATGAAACTATCACAATTCAGGTACAACCTGCCCTCGAACCTTATTGCAAGCTATCCGCCAAAAAACAGAGACGAGTCGAGGCTCATGGTACTCAATCGCAAGGATCAGAGCATCGAACACAGAATTTTTAAAGACATTGTCGAATATTTCAAGGATGGCGATGTGCTTGTGCTCAACAACACCAAGGTTTTTCCCGCACGCCTCTATGGCGAAAAAGAGAAAACCGGAGCCAAGATTGAAGTATTTCTGCTGCGCGAGCTCAACCGCGAAAGCCGGCTATGGGATGTGCTGGTAGATCCTGCACGTAAAATTCGCATCGGTAACAAGCTGTATTTTGGCGAAAACGATGACCTTGTGGCCGAGGTAATCGACAATACCACTTCGCGTGGCCGCACACTCAGGTTTTTATTTGACGGACCATACGAGGAGTTTAAAAAAACCATCTATTCGCTTGGCGAAACACCACTGCCCAAGGTGCATGAGCGACCTGTGGAGCCTCTCGATGCCGAGCGCTATCAAACCATTTTTGCCAAGCACGAGGGCGCCATTGCAGCTCCAACAGCCGGTATGCATTTCAGCCGCGAGCTGCTCAAGCGCCTCGAACTCATTGGTCTAAACTTTGCTGAGATTACCCTGCATACCGGCATGGGCAATTTCAGACCCATTGAAGTTGAAGACCTTACCAAGCACAAGATGGACTCGGAAGAAATGTTTATCGACGAGGTTAATGCCAATATCATCAATGAGGCCAAGGCCCGTGGTAGTTCGCTGATAGCAGTTGGCACCACCTCAATGAAAGCCCTCGAAAGCGCTATGACCATACCCGGGCGCATCAAGCCATACAAAGGCTGGACCAACAAATTCATTTTTCCACCCTACGAATTTGGCGTGGCCGATGCCATGATAACCAACTTCCACCTGCCCAAGTCGCCCATGCTCATGCAGGTAGCGGCCTTCGGCGGTTTCGATTTCATCATGAAGGCCTACAAGGAAGCCGTCAACATGAAATATCGATTCTTTACCTATGGCGATGCAATGCTAATTCTTTGATGATAAATTTATTATACGAAAAGAGCCGGTCGTTCACACCCGGCTCTTTTCATATAAACCTGCCACAATGAACCAAATAAACCGCTGCGATTGGGCCGATGCCCATCCTTTGCTCCGGCACTACCACGATACGGAATGGGGAGTGCCGCTGCACGATGATACCAAACTTTTTGAATTTCTGGTGCTCGATGCCTTTCAGGCCGGACTAAGCTGGCTCACTGTACTGAAGAAAAGGGAAGCTTTCAGGGAAGCTTTTGACAATTTTAATCCCGGAAGCATTGCCTGCTATGGTGAGGAAAAGGTAGAAATGCTCATGCAAAACCCTGACATCATCCGCAACCGTCTGAAAATCAAAGGAACCATACGCAATGCTCAGGCTTTTCTGAGCATCAGACAAACCTGCGGCAGTTTCGATCAATATATCTGGCAGTTTACCGGTCATAAAACGATTGTAAACGTTTTTTACAGGCAAAAGGACCTGCCTGCCCGCAGCCCCGAATCGGATGCCATGAGTAAAGCGCTTAGAAAAGACGGATTTACTTTTGTTGGCAGCACCATTTGCTACGCCTTTATGCAGGCTGCCGGTATGGTTAATGATCATTTGACAACATGCTTCAGGCATGGTGAAATCCTGAGCAGATAGCATGATTTACAGCGTTTGCGGCCAACCAACCGGAACCAGACTGTCCGAAACACCCATTTTCTTACCTTTGCGCCCATGAATCAGGACGATTTTTTCAAAAAACTGACAGCCCATGCCAAGGAATATGGGTTTGTGTTTCCGTCGAGCGAGATTTACGACGGCTTGAGTGCCGTATATGACTATGGTCAGAACGGCGTGGAGCTCAAGAATAACATCCGCAACTATTGGTGGAAAGCCATGGTGCAGCACCACGAAAACATTGTGGGTATCGATGCCGCTATTTTTATGCATCCTACTACCTGGAAGGCTTCGGGGCATGTGGATGCCTTCAACGATCCATTGGTTGATAATAAAGACTCAAAAAAGCGCTATCGCGCTGATGTGCTGGTCGAAGATCATATTGCCAAACTCGAAGACAAGATCAGCAAAGAGGTTGAAAAGGCCCGCAAGCGTTTTGGCGAAAGCTTCAATCAGGAGCAGTTTGTAAGCACAAATGCGAGAGTGCTTGAAATCAGTCAGCAGATTGAAGAAGCAAAGCGAAGGCTTTACAGCTCGATGGACAAGGGCGACATGGCCGCCATCAAGCAGCTTATCGAAGATCTTGGTATTGTATGCCCTATCTCGGGCACCCGCAACTGGACCGATGTGCGGCAGTTTAACCTGATGTTTTCGACGCAGATGGGTTCGACAGCTGAGGGCGCGAGTGAGATTTATCTCAGGCCCGAAACTGCTCAGGGTATATTTGTAAACTACCTCAATGTGCAGAAGACCGGAAGGATGAAGATTCCTTTCGGTATTGCCCAAACAGGAAAAGCCTTCCGCAACGAGATTGTGGCCAGACAGTTCATCTTCCGTATGCGTGAATTCGAGCAGATGGAAATGCAGTTTTTTGTGCGGCCGGGCGAAGAACTCGAGTGGTTTGAATACTGGAAAAAACAACGTTTGGCCTGGCATCTCTCGCTGGGTATTCCGGCTGCAAAATATCGCTTCCACGACCACGAAAAGCTGGCTCACTACGCCAATGCTGCCGCCGACATCGAGTTTGAATTTCCTTTTGGTTTTAAGGAACTGGAAGGCATCCATTCGCGCACCGATTTCGATTTGGGCGCTCACCAGAAATATTCCGGTAAAAAAATCCAGTATTTCGACCCTGAGCTCAACCAAAGCTATGTGCCATTTGTGGTGGAAACTTCCATCGGCCTCGACCGCATGTTTCTGGCTATGCTCAGTCATGCATATACCGAAGAACAACTTGAAGATGGTTCGGAGCGTGTGGTGATGAAGCTTCCGCCGGTGCTGGCTCCTGTAAAAGCTGCCATTCTTCCGCTTGTGGCCAAGGACGGCCTGCCCGAAAAGGCCCGCGAAATCATGGATGTACTCAAATACAACTTCTACTGTCAATATGAGGAGAAAGACTCCATCGGGAAACGTTATCGCCGCCACGATGCCATTGGCACACCCTTATGCGTAACCGTGGATCATCAAACCCTCGAAGACAACACCGTTACGCTTCGCGATCGCGACACCATGAAACAGGAAAGGGTGAACATCGACGCCCTTGAAAGCATTATCAGCCATAAAATCAAACCCTTGAGGGTATGACAACCCTCTATGTCAATATAAGCCGCTTCGTTTTGAGGCGGCTTTTTTGTTGGTAAAGCTTATTCAACTTCAAAATTGTTGTGGCTTAGTTGAATGGTTTTTTGCAGCACAATATTATTTGGAATGGATACCAGGTTTCCGTCGGATGTTAGAATGTAGGTGAAAAACAACGAAATATTGTCAACCTTACCCTCGATTGGGTAGTCTTTGTCGAGGATTTTGATGTGGGCGCCAATACGCACCGGATGGTTGAAAAAAAGAATAAGGCTTGCGCTGATGTTGGACAGAATGCTCCATTGTGCAAAAAACGCCACACCTAAGATGGTGAGTATAGAGGTAATAAAGATAGTAAACTGATGAGGTTTCACTCCCCATATAGCCGCAATGAGCACAATACCAACCAGAATCAAAAAGAAATTGATGATTTTGCTGATAATGCGCTTACGCTCTAATGCAAAGTGAAACTTTTTCATGATACCGTTGACGAGGCTGCGCAAAATAATCTTGCCGGCAATCATCATGGTCATCACAACAAGGGTTTGAATAAACTGAATATGATGTGTTTCCATTGTCAGTGTTATTAAATTTTGATGGTTGGTGCTACAGAGTCAAAAAGCATGCCACGACTATTTTAAAAGAAAAGGCTGCTTTGACATCAAGGCAGCCTTTTCTTGGTCAGTAATGGAGACTAATGGTTATCCGGGGCGGTCATCCGCAGCTTGTCGCCGGCATCCTGGACCACCTTGCGTAAAAACTGCTCGCTGTAGCCGGGATGTTTAACCTTTGGATTGCGCTGTCCGGGTGCACGGGTTTTGATGTTGCCGTCCATATATTTCATAAACAGCTCCTGATAGAGATGTTTATACGCAAGGAATGTACGGGCCACCTGATCGGTGCTATAGTCGCTGAGGAAGGCCACTGCAGCGTCTTTGTCCTTTTCATACAGTTTAAGGGCTGCGGCATCAATCATTGGTGTGCGTTCGATGAACATTTTCTCCAGGCCATCGCGCACCTTTTCAACATCGGGCTGAATGTACACCCACCGTGTATAAGCAAGATTCGAAATCTGGTTTGTTATCCAGAACAAGGAAGTTTCCGACCATTCCATCATACCGCCATTACCTTCTGCTATGTGGTGCGGATTGTTTGTCATGCTCGAATATAGTGGCATATACACCGTTGCATTGGCATCGTCGACACCCCACCAGATGATACCGCCTATTTCGTCGGGCAGCCATGAACGCGACTGGCTCACAAACGAAAAACCGGTTTGCTGGGTAACGGTGGCACGTTCATTCACATAGGTAATGCCATCCACTTTCCATGTGAGCGGACGCCAGCGGTATGGGACGCCATACGGGCCGGCACCAAAATCTTTGGTCATATCCAGTTCGGTGCCTTGCAGGTGGTCGCGCATGAACATCATCATATCATGAACCGAGATTTTCCTTTCAGGCTTCACCCACAGCGGCATACGATTCGTAGCGTACTTGTTGGGGTTGGGTCTTCCATCGGCAAAAGTTTCGTCGTGGCGAATATTGCCTTTTACATATTCCCAATATTTGTCCATGCCGTCCGATACCTTATTGAACATCGTCCAGACGCGGATGTCGCAGAAACGCGCTCCGCCAAAATCAACCGGCGCATAAGTGTCGCTGAAGCTGAAGTGGCTATCCTGTCCAACATACCATCCTTTGCCACGGGCAAAACTAATGACATCGTGGGCATAAACGACTTCAACAGCCGGGTCGAACAGCTTGTCGAAATCCTTTGAGGTGATAGAGGTTTTGCCGTTGGCCAGCTGGAATGTCTGAATGCGGGCCTGATTGGCGTGTCCGCTTACATAACCGTCGGGAATGCGGAGGGCTACCCATACAGCGCCTTTATTGGCATTGAATTGCTTTTTGGTTTTCCGATCGGTTTTGATATCGGTGCCTTTGCCAATGATTTCCATAATCCAAACCTCATCTTTATCGGCAATGCTGAACGATTCACCCGAGCTGTAATAGCCGTATTCGTCGAGCAGTTCGGCAATGATTTTGATGGCTTCGCGCGCCGATCGTGCACGCTGAAGGGTAACATAAATCAGGCTTCCATAATCCATGATTCCGGTTGAGTCGGCCAATTCCGGTCGGCCACCGAAAGTAGTTTCGCCAATGGCCACCTGAAACTGATTCATGTTTCCGACTACATTGTAAGTGCGTGGTGCCTGGTGTATTTTGCCCAGGTATTTGCCTGTATCCCATTCATAAATATCCATCATCGTACCGGGGGCATGCTCACCGGCCGGCCAGTGATACAGTTCGCCGTAAAGTACGTGCGAGTCAGCTGCATAGGTAATCATGGTAGAACCATCGACGGAAGCGCCTTTGGTTACCAGATAATTGGTACAGGCCTGGCTTGTGCGCGGCAATGCCAGCATAAGACCGGTCAGGGTCAAGGCAAGGAAAAGTTTAAGCTTCATATGCATTTACGGTGATTATGTGTTTCCACAAATATAGGAATTTTTTGAAAATCAGCTCGCTTGCCTGACAGTAGAAGGCCATGTTGGAGCGGAATGTGGTAAGGCCTGGCTCTTGAAGCCTAACTCATTTTGACCATGCGTTTATTTGGCAATTCAACCCCATCAAAACAGAGAGGAAAAAGTGAAGGCTGATTGAAATCAGCTATTCATGCCGAGCCAGCAGGGCTAAAGCTTTCTGCTTGTCCTTGGCGAGTTGGATGCTGAGCGCTTCGAGGGTATCGAACTTCTTCTCGTCGCGGATACGGTCCACAAAGCTGATGCAAAGTTCCTCGCCATAAATCTCCTGTTCGAAACCGAAGATATGTGTTTCGATGGTGAGGGTTTCCGATCCTACAGTAGGCCTGAACCCAACATTGCTCATTCCCGGATAGATGTGGTTTTGATAGGTCACGTGGCACGCATAAACACCGGTGGCATGAATGAGTTTGTATTGTTCATCAATGGCCAGATTTGCCGTCGGAAAGCCAAGCTTACGTCCCATGGCATTGCCGTGAATAACGGTACCGCAGATGGTATATTCGTAACCCAACAATTTGTTGGCTCTTCGCACATCGCCAGCTTCAAGGGCCTTGCGGATTTTTGTTGAGCTGACAGCGATATGCTCAACATCCTGTGCGGGAATACGTTCGAGCTTAAAGTTGAATTTTAGGCTCAGGTCGTATAACAGTTTGAAATCGCCCATGCGATTTTTCCCAAAGTGGTGGTCGTAGCCCACAACCAGACGTGCCGGTTTGATTTTTTCGACGATAAACTGTTTGATAAAATCCTCGGAGCTGGTGCGCGAAAAGGCCCGGGTAAACTCGATGATGATGACGTGGTCGATGCCGGTTTTTTCGATCAAATGAAGCTTTTGTTCCTGTGTGGTGATAAACCTAAGGTTCTGGCTGTCGATATTGAGCACCATTCGTGGATGAGGATGGAAGGTGACCACAACGGTTTGACCACCGATTTTTTTTGCGTCTTCAACCATGCGCCGGAAAATAGCCTGATGGCCAAGATGCACGCCATCGAAGGTGCCCACGGTTACTATGGCGTTCTTTACCGGTTGAAAATGGTTGATATCGTTGTAAACTTTCACGTTTCTGGGTTTTTCCGATCGCTTTCAGATAGCTGAAGCGTAAATGTTAATAGAGTAAACCGTTGTTGAGCATATGCCATGCAATTTGCACGGCATTGGTGGCGGCACCTTTGCGCAGGTTGTCGGCCACTACCCATAAGTTGAGGCCTGAGGGAAGGCTGAAATCGCGCCTGATACGGCCGACAAAGGTTTCGTCGCGCCCTTCGGCATAGAGTGGCATGGGGTAAAGGTTGGCCGATGGGTCGTCCTGCACCAGCAGATTTGGCCACGCTTCAAGCAATTGCCTTGCTTCGGCCAGATCGAAAGGCTTTTCGAACTCAATGTTTACCGAAACCGAATGCCCGCCTTTTACCGGCACCCGCACAACGGTCGCTGTTATGGCAATATCGGGTGCTTCCATGATTTTTCTGGTTTCGAACACCAACTTCTGCTCCTCGCTGGTGTATCCGCTAGAGTCAAAGTCGCCGCCGTGCGGAATCAGGTTCATGTGAATAGGATGCGGATATGCCCTTGCTGCCGGCTCATGACCTTGCTGTTCCGCTTCGAGTTGTGCAACACCTTTGAGTCCGCTTCCGGAAACTGATTGATAAGTACTGATTACCAAACGTTTAATACAGTAAGCCCGGTGAAGTGGAGCCAGGGCCATCACCGTTTGAATAGTAGAGCAATTAGGGTTGGCAATAATTTTATGATCAGCCTGGATGACATGACCATTCACCTCGGGCACCACCAGTGGAATGGCCGGATCTTTGCGCCAGGCGGAGCTGTTGTCGATAACTACTGTTCCGGCCTGACTAAAAAGTGGTGCCAGTTTGAGCGAAGTGCCTGCCCCAGCCGAGAAAAGCGCCAGTTGAGGCTTGAGCGATAAAGCTCGGGTGTAATCGACAACCTCGACCGCCTTGCCCGCAAAGTGCACCACACTGCCCACTGACTTTTCTGAAGCTACCGGTATCAGCAGGTCCACAGGAAACTGCTGCTCCTCGAGGATTTGCAGCATCACTCTGCCAACCATACCTGTTGCCCCCACTACTGCTACTTTCATATTGACTTCAGCTAATTTTGGATACTTTTACCATCTGAACCGCTGCAAAAATAGAAAATTATGAGGCGAATATTGTGGCTGCTGGCCATGTTACCCTTATCCCTAAGCGCACAGCTTTTCGATAATTTCAACGACGGTGATTTTACCAACAATCCTGCATGGTCGGGCACGACGTCTAAATATATGGTGAACACCCAGTTTCAGCTGCAACTCAATTCCACTGAGGCCGGCAACGCCTGGCTGAGCACACCCTATACGCATACCGGAGGCAACGTGGAGTGGCGCTTTTGGATACGGCTCAACTTTGCGCCATCGGGAAGCAATTTCAGTGATGTTTTTCTGGTGAGTAATCAGGCCGATCCTACAGGGCCGCTCAATGGCTATTTTCTTCGTTTTGGCGAAGCAGGCAGCAGCGATGCCATTGAGCTTTACCGGAAGCAAGGCACCCAAAACACCCGAATATTGCGCGGAACAGAAGCTTTTATAGCCTCCGCTTTTGCCATACAGGTGCGGGTAACACGCTCTGCAGCTGGCGAATGGAAGCTCTTTGCTGACCAAACCGGACAAGGTCTTTATCAACTGCAAGCCACAGGAACCGACAATACTTTTCAACCCGGCGGTTTCTTTGCCATCTACAGCCAATTTACCATCAGCAATGCCACGCGAATGTATTATGACGATGTCTTCTTCGACAGCGAAATTGTAGATACAACGCCCCCGCAAGTCAGCAACGTCACCGCACTTAACCCATTCAGCATCAGGGTACAGTTCAACGAAGCCGTCAAAACTGCCAGCCTCACTAACCTTCAAAACTATCTGGTTGATCAAGGTATAGGCAATCCGATGGACGTGACAGCCGTAAATGCTGCTCAGGCCATGCTACAGCTGGCAACGCCACTCGACAATGGCAGGAATTATAATCTAAGCATCAGCAATATTGAAGACCTTGCCGGAAATATCATGTCGCCTGCCGTGTTTCAGCTCAATTATTATGAAGCGGTAACAGGCGATGTGGTCATCAACGAGATTATGGCCGATCCAAGTCCTGTGGTAGGCCTTCCCGATGCCGAGTTTGTTGAGCTTTATAATACTACTGACGTGCCCATTAACCTCGAAAACTGGAGGCTGCTCATTGGCACTTCTGAGCGGATTATCGGACCTGTCGTCATCACTCCGGGAGGTTTTCTGCTGCTTGCGCATCAAAACTCAGCCAATCTTCTTGCACCATACGGGTCATTTTTCGGCTTCAGCAGTTTTCAGTTGGCCAATGCCGGGGCTTCCCTGAGCTTGCTGACAAGTCAGGGAACGCTGATTTCTGCTGTAAGCTATGAAGATACCTGGTATCGCGACAACAAGAAAAAAGACGGGGGATGGACACTGGAACAGATTGATCCGGGCAATCCTTGTGGTGGACAAGCAAACTGGACAGCAAGCACCGATCCTTTGGGTGGTACGCCCGGTCGCAGTAATTCTGTGTTTTCGCCGGTCGATGCCCGACCAAAACCCACCGCCTTCCGTTTGGTTGGCGAAAATATCCTCCAGCTGTGGTTTGATCAGGTGATGGATAATGCCAGCATGGCTGTGGCATCGAATTATCTGCTGAAACCCGGCAATGTTGCGCCTTTGGAGGCAACGGCAAATCCTGCCGACCCTGCATTTGTTGAACTTACTTTCGGCCAGAACTTTCAGCATAACACACTATATACGCTCGAAATCCTGCCGGATGTGCTCAACTGCGCCGGTAAACCGGTGTTGCCCGGGACAGTGCTGCGCTTTGCTAAACCCACTGCGGCAGCTGCCGGCGATGTGGTGATCAACGAAGTGCTTTTTAATCCACTGAATGGTGGAGTCGATTTTGTTGAGATCTTCAACAGAAGCGAAAAGATCATCAACCTGGAAGAGTTGCGTCTGGGTGCTGTGCGCCAGACCATTCCAAATCCTCCGGATACAACCCTGAGGGATATCATTGCCACCACCCGTATCCTTCTTCCTGGTCAGATTGCACTGCTTTCGACCTCCACAAGCGCCATAACTGATTTTTATCCGGTGCAGGACACGGGACAGTTTGTTACGATGTCCCAGTTTCCAACCTATCCTAATGAAGCAGGAACTGTTCTGCTGGCATCGCGCACCGTCAGGGTTATTGATGTGTTTTCGTACAACGAAAAAATGCACCATCCCTTGTTGAAGATTGTCAAAGGCGTCTCGCTCGAACGAATTTCACCCTATCGTCCAACTTCTGATCCCAACAACTGGCATTCTGCTTCGCAAACTGTTGGCTTTGCCACACCAGGCTATCCTAATTCCATGTTTGTGGCCGACCAGCCAAAGCCAACAGAATTTTCCGTTGATCCAGAGCTTTTTTCACCTGATGGTGATGGCTATCAGGATGTGACATCCATACGGTGGAATTTCCCCAGCGAAGGCAATGTGCTAAACATCCGCATTTTAAATGCCGAAGGGCTGCAGGTCAGACATTTAATGAAAAGTGTACTCACCGGCACGACTGGTGCAACAAGCTGGGATGGACTTGATGAACAAGGCAGGCGGTTGCCTCAGGGAATATATGTGATCCTTGCCGAGAGCTTTAGAATGGATGGCACGAAAACCGTGAGCAAACTTCCGGTAGTGTTAATGATTAAATAGGATTACACCCGGAAAAAGCATGATGCCGTCGCGACTAATGCAGGAATGATGCAGAAAGCGCTACAGTATCCGGCCCATTTGACCATAGAGCTATACGGTCTTTAATGTTTTGTTTTTGGGTAATTGTATTGCTGATGCCACTTATTCTGAGTCGCAAGCGTCTATTTATTAATTATTAAAACTTTAACATAGCAAGAATTCTTAGACCAGATACTTGCGTTAAAATTGATTTACATTTGTCAAACAAATTCAACCATTAACATTCAACCAAAAGACACGCGTATCATGAAAAAGTTAGTCACCATTTCGCTTACCCTGTTTCTCGCTTTTGGGCTTATGAGTTCCTGCGAGAAAGTTAACAGCCTTTTCGACGTTGAGTTTAATGCCGACTTCCAAACACAAATGGACATGCAGATTGTTCCATCCGCATTAAAGTCAGGTACCGGAACCTTCAACAAAACCGAAACGATTGACCCCCTCAGTAATGCTGATTTTCTGAAATACAAAGAAAAAATCAAGGATATCAACATTGTTGGTGCCACCATTGAGATTATTGCGCTAAACCCATCATCCATTGCTATTACGAACTGCACACTTATAGTATCAAACTCGAATAACACGCTCAGCGCACAGTGGAACATACCGCAAATGGTTTTCACCCTTGGTCAAAAGATTACCCTTGAAAGCAACCAGTTTAATCTGTTGAAACAGATTTTAAACCAAAAAAACCCGTTTACCGTGCAGCTGTCTGGAACATCAAGTGCACCTGACGGAACGTTTAAGGCAGATGTAATTTTCAGCACCAAGGTTACAGCAAATCCCCTTTAATGGGTTGAATAAATAAAGACAAGGGGCTGTCTGGTGAGACAGCCCCTTTTTTATAACTCAGCGCTTTGCGAAGATCAAGCCGGCATGAATTCGTTGGCTACGATTTCGACCAGATTGCGCATGCTGCCATCCTTGTCCTTCCATTGATTGTTGACAAGTTTACCGTTGATGGCTACCATCTGGCCCTTTTTGAGTTGTTTGCCCATTCGCTCGGCCAGTTTACCCCAGGCAACAACGCGGTGCCATTGCGTGGTTTCTATGCGTTGGCCCTTTTCGTTGTAGTAGTATTCGCTGGTGGCCAGGCTAAAGCGCAACATGCTGCGATCTTTGCCTACGGTTTTCACTTCGGGATCGTTGCCGGCACGTCCGATGAGTTGAACGGAATTGGTTAATGCTGTCATGGTTTCAAGTGTTATCGGTGAGTAATCAGTTTTTAGTCTTTTCAGGCATTTTCAGCTTTTTTTTCAAGGCTGCCCATGAGCATGAAATCGCTTAGGGTGACTTCGGTAGTGTAGCGTTTCTGACCATCCTTGTCTTCCCACTGATTGTTGGTAAGCTTGCCCGTGACCGCTACAAGCGATCCCTTCTTTACGGCCTTTTCGATACGTTCGGCGAGCTTGCCCCAGGCTACAAGCCGATGCCATGTTGTTTCTTCCACGCGTTCGCCCTTATCGTTTTTATAGGACTCGTTGGTGGCTACATTCAGGCGGGCTACCTTGCCACCATTTCCAAAGGTGCGAACTTCAGGATCGTTTCCTGCGTGTCCGATCAGCTGTACAAAATTTCTCATCGTTGTCATGATTTTCTAGTTTTAGGGTTTGACATTGTGTTGATGAACGATTGATGTCGCAAAAGTATATCCATCCCAAAAGCCTAGTCGTATGTTATCCGGTTAGATACGTACATAATCGTTTATAAACGGTTGTTAACGGTTTTATATTTGTATTTCAATGTGTTATAATAAATGGGAAGCTTACGTGTCCCAAAGTGGCCGGTCAGTGGTTAAATCAAGTTTTATCCTTCTATCAAAGTTTGTGCTAGGTTGATCTCATCGCCAACCACGGGATGCTACGAACTGAAAGTTGGCGAAGCTAAATGGCCACATTCGGGTAGCTGCAAAACGATAACCGGCCCTAAGCTTACGCATAAGCAAGACTCAGGCCGGTTTGCATGATGAACAGCGGAAAGATCATTTACCTAAAACAAAAAAGGCTGTCAACAACATTGGCAGCCTTTTCCGTGTGTGATTTTCTTATTAATAGAACAACAGCCTGTTGTCCGTTATCTTGGCTTTCTTTTCAAGTGCACGGAAAGCGCCGTTGTTGCGTACAACGCTTTCGAAGCCCATGCGTTGCTCCATACGCACCTGATCGAGGCTGGTGGGAGCATCGGACTTGGTGATGCTGTTGACCTTGAGCACAAAGGCAGCATTGGCGCCGGCAATGGCGGTGTTTTGTCCGGGCTGGGTGCCAAAAACGTGGCCGATGAATTTGTTTTCCTGGCCAAAGTTTTGCAGGAAGCGGGTATCGAAGGTAAGATCGGGCTGGTTGGTGCGTTCCACGCCGTATTTGGCGGAGACGCGGTCGAGGTCGTTACCCTCTTGTTTGAACTGCTCCAGAAGATACTCGCCTTTTTTCTGGTTGCGCACCTGCGATTCGATGGTTTCCTTAATCTCGTCGAGGGTAGGGATACCTTTTTCCAATTTCTTGGTGAGCACGGCCACCACAAACATATCGTCGAGCTCGAAGATGGTTGAAACGTCGTTTTCGGAGGTTTTTTCGTCGAAGGCCCAACGGACGATGGGGCGTGCATTGTCGATGCCGGGCAGGCGGTTGGTTGATTTGCGCAGGGCAGGGGCCACACGCTTGCTCAGGCCATCGCGTTCGGTGGTGGCATCAAACTGTTCCCTGGTTTTCGATTCGGTAGCAAACTTGCTGGCTTTGGCAAAAACGTCCTGATAGGTGCGTGTGCTGGGTGTAACCTGGAATGAGATTGTTGCCACGCGAACCCTTTTCGAAGGCTCTTTCTTTCCTGTAACCTCAATGATATGGTATCCGAAGTCGGTTTCCACCAATCCGATGGTGCCCACCTTGTTGTTCATCACAAAGTCGCCAAAAGGTTTCACCATGGTTCCATCAACAAACCAGTCGAGGTCGCCCGAATTGGTGGCGGCACTGGCATCGTCGGAAAGCTTCTGGGCCAGTTCCTTCATTTTCGAAGGTTTTTTCTTGACTTCGGCCAGTATGCTGTCGGCCCTCACTTTTGCAGCTTCCTTGGTGCGACGGGCTTCGCTGCGCATAGCGCCTTCGTAGGCTACAAGGATATGGCTGGCGCGCACGCTGTCGGTCTTGAACGTCACATCCACAAGGCGCGATGCTTTGTAAGCACCATTCTCAAAGTATGGACCGTAAACAAAACCCGGTTGCGAATCGAACATCACACCTTCGATCGCCGGCGAAAGCTTGCCGCGGCTAAACCAGGTGC
Source organism: Bacteroidales bacterium (assembly GCA_035325985.1). Lineage (GTDB taxonomy): Bacteria > Bacteroidota > Bacteroidia > Bacteroidales > F082 > JALNZU01. The sequence continues at coordinate 4,955 of DAOKYW010000007.1, read as the reverse complement.
TGTCGTAACGCTGGTCGGAGTTGGCATTGACAAACCCTTCCACATTGGTTGTGGCGGTAAACTCAGGGATGAGCTTCAGCAAGGCCATCTGGGCTTCCTCGTTATCCTGCTGCGAAGGAAGGATGTCGAACACCACGTATTCGATGTCGCGCATGGCTTCGCGCTCGTACATTTTTTTGTTGGCTTCGAAATAGGTCTTATAGTCCTTATCGGTGAGGGTAATGAGCGAGTCGGCAATGCTGGCATAGCGCACTCCCACATAATCCACATCGGCCTTGTCGTTCTTTTCGCGGTAAATCATCTCAGCAATGGGCGTCGGGATATGCATCGCCTTGTGGATGAGGTTCTGGTACTTGGTGCTCAACCTGTCTTCTTTCAGGTATTGCTCAAACTTGATCCACTGCTCCTTGGCAGCAGGCTGCATCTGATCGAGGTTCTGCAAGTAGTTGAGCACAAGGTTGCGGTCGTACTGACCGGTTTCGGGATTGGTGAAGTTGGAAATAATGGCAGGGTGGGGGTTTGGACCCTGAACCAGATCGAAGAGTTCTTCGGTGCTCACTACCAGACCCAGCTGGTCGTATTCCTTCTGCATGATGATTTGCTGCAGCAGCTGATTCCAGGTGGACTCGCGAATGCTGTACAGCTCATCCTGCGAAAGCCGCTCTAGATTACGCTGCTGACGGGTGGCTTCGGCATTATCTTCAAACTTTTTGTTAAAATCCTGTATGCTGATGTTTTCCCCATCGATAGTACCAATGTGAAACTCGCGCTTGCTGCTGCTTTTGGCAAAGTCGCCAAGCACAAATGCTGCCAGGGCGATGCCAATTACAGCAATCAACAGCCCCGAACGTTGTCTGATTTTTCCGATTACGGCCATATTCCTACTTATTCCTTAGGTTAAGGTTTTAAAAACAGGGTGCAAATGTACAACAAAAGTCAAAGCCTCAAAATACTAGCCCATATTTAGGAGTCGGGTTATTTGATAATTCAGTTCAGGTTGACAGCCGGCTTTCTCTGTTCACATCATGCTGAGCACGCTTTTCCATCAGGTCATCGTGTAATCACAATACCCAGCTGTTGGTTGATGATTTTGCGCATGCGGTCGATTTCCATTTTCTCCATCTGAAGCATGGTCTGTTCGTCCACATCCGTTGCCTCGCGGAGTTTATCCGTCAGCTCATCCGACCTTGAACGGAGAATAGCGTCTTTGTAGCGGTACAAACTGGTGGTGATGGCCTGCTTCAGCACATCGGTTTCGGTTTTTACAAAAATTTTCTTGCGCTCCCAGTTGTGCAGCTCATAAGGGCTGGTAATCAGGTCCACGGTAAGTTTGGCAAGGTTGGCATCGGCACTTTGCAGAAACTGTTGTGCCGTAGGTATGATGCCCTCGGAAGCCGATTTCGAAAATATGTCGAGCATGGTGCGGTGCAAAGGGTCTTCGAACCCGAGCTTATCGGCCTCAAGGTCGGATAGGATGAACTGCGCAACGGTTTCGCGGTAAATCACCTGTTGGCCCTGATCATCAGTCATTTCAAGGTTGAGTTCGTTGTTGCCGTATTGCAGCATGATCTTGATCAGTTCGCGTTCCTGATAATATCCCGGCGGATATTGTTCCTCAGGCGCCTGCGGTGGTGGTGCAGGCGTTGCCGCAGCTTCATCAGGCTGGGGTTTCTGGATTTTCTTGCCGAATTTTTTGCGCAGCAGCTTGTTGAGGGCGTTCACCAGCACCTGTTCTTCCACCTCGAGCATCCGGCTGCACTCTTTGATGTACACCGAACGGTAGATAGGGTCGGGGATAAGGGCAATGGTTTCGACGATATCAGTCACCAATGCAGCCCTGCGGATGGGGTCGCGTCCGGTTTCGTCGAGCAGCAGCCGCGTCTTGAAAGTGATAAAATCGGTGGCCTTGTCGCGGATAAAGGCTTCTACCGTGCTGATGGGATGCTTGCGCACAAAGCTGTCGGGATCGTCGCCCTCGGGAAAAAGCAGTACACGCACATTGAGCCCTTCTTCCAGTATCATATCCACACCACGCATCGACGCTTTGATGCCTGCAGGGTCACCATCGTAGAGTATGGTAATGTTTTTGGTGTAGCGCTTGATCAGCCTGATCTGCTCAATGGTGAGCGAGGTGCCCGAACTGGCCACCACATTTTCGATGCCGGCCTGATGCATCGAAATCACGTCGGTATAGCCTTCCACCAGCAGGCAACTATCGAGCCTTGCCATGGCCTGACGGGCAAAAAAGATGCCGTAGAGCGTCTTGCTTTTGCTGTAGATATCCGACTCGGGCGAGTTGATATACTTGGCTTTGCTTTTATCGCTGTCGAGTATGCGGCCGCCAAAGCCGATCACCTGTCCGGTGAGGCTGTGAATAGGGAAGATGACACGGTCGTGAAAACGGTCGAACAGCCTTTCTTCCGATCCGGCTGCCAGTCCGGTCTGCAACAGCACATCAGCCGGATAGCCATGCTCGCGCGAATGACGCACCAAAGCATCGCGCTGACGCGGCGAATAGCCCAGTCCAAACTTTCTGATCGTGGCCTCGCGAAACCCTCTCTCCTTGAAATACGAAAGCCCTACCGATTGTCCTTCGGCTGTTTCGAACAACTGCTGTACAAAAAAATGCTGGGCGAAGGTGTTGAGGTTGAGCAGCCTCTCGCGCAGGTTCTGCTGCAGTATTTCGTCGGGTGTGGCCTCACGTTCCTCTACCTCAATATGATAGCGGCGAGCCAGATACTTCAGCGCCTCAGGGTAGCTCATGTGCTCGTGCTCCATCACAAACGAGGCCACATCGCCGCCCTTGCCACAGCCAAAGCACTTGAACAGTCCCTTGGTGGGCGAAACGGTAAACGATGGCGTTTTCTCGTTATGAAAGGGACAAAGCCCGATGAGGTTGCTTCCTCTGCGCTTGAGCCGCACAAAATCGGACACCACCTCCTCGATGCGGGCGGTTTCGAGTATTGTGCGTACGGTTTGCTGCGGTATCATGGATATTTTTCGGCTGCGCTAAATTAGCATCATCCTGTTTATTGCAATAACTTTACCATCGAAATGATTCAACTTGCTGCCGCACAGCCGGCCGGCTCAACACAAACTATTGAAGTCATGAAGGATGCCGCAATAAACCTGCTTCAGGTGCAAAAAGACAAACTTTTTGCCCGCGAATTTGACCTCGACCCCTGGAAGAAACAAACGGCCCTGTTGCTCAGACGCATTTTTGGCGAAAAAGACAGCAAAGCTGAGCAGGTGGAACGCCTCGAATCGGAGTTTTCGTCGTGGAGCCTGCGCGATGCCTCGGGCAGCGGTTCGTATTCGGAGCGCGTAAAACGCACTGCCGCCGCCATACTCGATGCAGCCATGCTCGAGATTGAAGCTTTTGGCCTGGCCGAGGAACACCTGCCTCCCGACGCGCTTAAGGCGATGGCCGGCATCATAGCCGACGAACTCACCGGCAGCCAGGTGCGCAGCATACGACAAATCCTGCTCGGCGCCGGGACAACCGACGAAAAACGCCGCCGTCTCGAAGAAGCTTTTGAGCAATTGGACAAGGTGCAGCTCAAGAATATCGTTACTTCGCTGTTGCTTTATCCTTTCATGTCGAAGGCTTTTGGGGCTTAGATTAGGTGAACGGTGA
>DAOKYW010000007.1:0-1218 GCA_035325985.1 Bacteroidales bacterium | reverse complement strand
GTCATCCTGAGCCCTGCGCAGCATCGGGGTATGGAGGTGGTGAGTCTGGTGTTCGACAAGGACGCGCAACTTATTGAGCGTGTAAAAACCTTGTCGGGAGTGGCATGGAGCCAGAGCAGAAAGTTCTGGTACATCGAGGCAGCAAACTTCCGCCTTAATAGGGTTTTCGAAGCCTTTCGCGGACTGGCATGGCTTGACTATTCCGCCTTACGTAATGCAAAAAGGAGGGAAACAGCACCTTCCGATGCACTGAAAGTACCCCTGCCCGAACTGCCGGCCGGTTCTGCTGTACATCTGCAAAACTTTGAGCGCTGGCTGCGGCACAAGCGCTACAGTGCTTCTACCATCAAGACCTATACCGGAGCATTGCAGAGCTTTTTGCGCCGGCTTGGCGACAAGCCTCCGGAGGAGGTGGTGGGCGACGATGTGGTGGACTATGTGAACCGACACATATTGCCCAACAGGCTCAGTTTTTCATTCCAGAACCAGGTCATCAATGCCCTGAAGCTTTTTTACGGGCAGGTATTGCACAGCAGGCTTGATGTGGGCACGCTGGAACGTCCAAGAAGGGAGCATAAGCTGCCCAATGTGCTGAGCAAGGAAGAAGTAAAAGCCATATTTCAGGCCCAAATAAATGTAAAGCACCGGACCATGCTAAGCCTTATTTATGCTTGCGGGTTAAGACGCAGCGAGTTGCTAAATCTTAAAATCGGAGATGTTGATGCTGAACGTCATATGCTTATTATCAGAAATTCAAAAGGATACAAAGACAGGCATGTGCCCATTTCGGACAAAATCATACAAATGCTGCGTGAATACAATAGAATGTACAGGCCAAAAATATGGTTGTTTGAGGGGCAGAACATTGGTGAAAAATACAGCGCAAGAAGCCTGGAACAAGTGTTGAAGAAAGCATTGCAAAAAGCTGCAATCACAAAACCGGTTACACTTCACTGGCTCAGACATTCGTATGCCACACACTTATTGGAGGCTGGAACCGATTTAAGATATATTCAGGAATTATTGGGACATAAAAGTTCAAGAACAACTGAAATTTACACTCATGTCAGTCAAAGTAGTTTGCAAAAAATTAAATCACCATTTGATGATTTGTAAAAATTTTATTATTCTTGTAGAATAAATCTAAAGCTATTTTATAGCGCCTATACACCTAAAACAGGAAATATAGCGAAATAAAGTAGCGCATATAAACGAGTT
>DAOKYW010000006.1:1780-127750 GCA_035325985.1 Bacteroidales bacterium | reverse complement strand
GACATCAGCAGCCAGTTTCAGGCTCAGGCATTTCTCCAGCTCCGCCTGAACGCTGTGGGCATTGTCCTGACATTGCCAGCCGTGGTAGGCAGAACCATCATAAGCGAGATGCGCAAAATACCGTGGCACTTTTTTTTCTGCAAAGATAGACGGGTATATCATGCCACGGCCTTTCGCTTTGCTCGGATTACTCCATGAAATGGCCTCGCCGAATCATGCCGTTTCCGTACCTTTAACGCCAAATTTACCTGAATGGACCATCTGCTGTTCACCTTGCTGCATGCCGGCCATCATGGCACCACCCTGCACGTTCACCCGTTTTTCATTGGTCTGATTGCCAGCATACTCCATGTAGTATCAGGACCTGACCATCTGGCTGCCATCACGCCATTGGCCATAGCCAACAAGATGCGGGCCTGGCTCACCGGACTGGGCTGGGGACTTGGGCACACAACCGGAATGCTGCTCATAGGGCTGTTGTTTTACCTTTTCAGGCAGTATATTCCTGTTGAGGCCATTTCGCACTACAGCGAGGGTATTGTCGGGTTTATGCTCATCGGTATCGGATTGTGGGCGTTCAGACGCGTTTTTGGCAAAAAGCCCGGTAAGCACAGTCATCCGCATAGCCATATAACCGACAACGGAGAGGTGTTTACCCATATCCATGATCATGGTCACGAAAGCGTCAATGTGCATGGCCATACCCATCAGTCAAGCCGTAATCAGTCCTTTTTCCCGGCGTTTTTGATTGGTACCATTCACGGTTTTGCAGGCATTTCGCACTTGTTGGGTGTGCTGCCCACCCTGGCCTTTCCGAGCAATACCGATTCGGCCTACTACCTGATTGCTTTCGGCATCGGAGCCGTTGCAGCCATGGTTGTTTTCAGCTTCTTACTGGGCTATGTATCGCACCAGAGCAACGAACGATACAAACCCGCCATTTCGAGAGGCATTCAGCTGGCCGGTGCCAGCCTGTCGGTGGTGGTGGGATTTTTCTGGCTGAGGATGATGTGGTTATGAAAAAGCTGCTGCTGACATCGTTGGTTTTGCTGCTGCTGCTCTCCAATACCATTGCGCAGAAAGGCGTGTTGTGGTTAGGATTGAGCGGTGGATACCTGAAAGGCGACATCGCCAATTCCAGCCTGCTTACCGATTTTATCGACAAACCCGGATTTCAGACAGGTGTCCTGCTTCGCTACGGCCTGAACAACGACTTTGCCGTGCAGGCAGAATTGATCTATGAGCAACGCAACTTTGCTACCAATTCCAATATCCTCGGCCTGCGTCCGGGCACGGATATCCGAGAGGTTTGCTGGGAATGTTATTTCCGCAGCAATATATCCTACAAGTCCGACTTTTTCCTGCTGCCTGTTTCCGGCGTTTATGAGCGTCGGCATGATCGTTTTATTCTGCATGCACAGGCAGGTTTGTTTTATGCGCTGCTGATGTCGAATACCCACAACGGCTTCGAGGAGTTGTACCTTGATCCGGCCGGAATGGCATACATCACCAACCCGCTCATGGAGCCGGGCCTTTACCGCACTGTATATAGCGGACTGAGCAACAATGTCATCAACACCTTCGATGCCGGTTTTCGGCTGGGTATAGGCGCAGCTTACCTGATTAGCCCTAAAACGGAACTGATGTTGAATGGCCTGACACAAATCGGTTTTGCCGGTATTTACGAAAACCCCAATATGCCCACAGTCAGCTACAAGAGCTATGTGGTCAGGATCGGGCTGATCAGAAAAATTTATCAGCGATGAAAAAAGCCGGCCTGCCGGAAAAAACCCTTGAACGGCTGCTGGGCTACCGCCGTGTGCTGCTGCAATACCAATACCTGCAGTATGGCTTCATCTTTTCGCACAATCTGGCACGGCTGGCCCGAACCAGTGCTGCCAATGTGCGCCGCGACCTTATGTTGCTGGGTGCCGAAGGCGATGTGCACAAGGGCTATGCCATACAGTCGATGCTTCGTCTGATCGATCAGGCGCTCGATTTCTCTCAGGTGCAAAACATGTGTTTTGTTGGCATGGGCGAACCCGGCCTTGCCCTCTATGAGTCGTTTCTCGAACCCGGCACAGCGCTGGCCCTGAAAGCACAATTCTTTCTCGGCCGCAACGAACATTCATTATCCAGTGTGCCGGCCTACAACATCACCGAGATGCCCCGTGTGATCAGGGAAGAAAACATCCGCATTGCCGTGCTGGCCGTCAGCCGCGAATACGCCCGCGAAATCACCACCCTGATGGTCAACGCCGGAATTGTGGGCATACTCAATTTCACGCCCTTGGTGCTGCAGGTGCCGGCGCACGTGGTGGTCGAAAATTTCGACCTCAACACCAAACTCCAAAAGATAGGATACTACATCCGTAGGGTGCAAAGATGATGGCAGCGCATGGCCACTAACTGAATTTGCACACTTACTCTCCACAAAAAATGGATTGCAGCTCAGGATTTATCTTTTAATGGCGTGTCGGGTTCTTTGGCCATATGGTTGAAAACCAGCTTATCCACCAGAACAGGAAAGAACTTGTTCAGCCAGACCGTAAGTTTCCCCTGACCGCTGAGCACTAAGGCGTTGCGGCGCTTCTGTATGGCATGAATCACATGCCGTGCTACCGTTTCGGCACTCATCATCTTATCCTCATCGCGGGGCGATTCGCCCTGAACGGAACCATCGGCCGACAAGGCCGTATGACGTATGTTGCTGGCAGTGAATCCCGGACATGCGATGAGCACATGCAAGCCTCTGTGCAGGTTTTCGATGCGCAATGCCTCCAGAAAACCCTGCATGGCAAACTTGGATGCGGAATAACCCGTTCGGGCAGGCAATCCCTTGTAACCTGCTATAGATGAGATACCTGCCACCGTTCCCTTGCTTTTGAGCAGGTGAGGCAAAGCATACTTGGTGCAATAAACCGTACCCCAAAAGTTGATGTCCATAACCCGCCTCAGCACATCCAGCTCAAGCTCCAGAAAAAGCGCCCGCATCGAAATGCCGGCATTGTTGATCAGCACATCAATCCGGCCGAAATGCGCTGCAGCTTGCTCCACAAAAGCCTTGCAGTCGGCTTCGCGGCTCACATCGCCCGTCACCACCAATACCTCGGCACCAAACGCCTTGCACATGGCCGATGTTTCTTCCAAAGCCGCGGTATTGCGCGCCATGATGCCCAGCAATGCACCCTGTCGGGCTGCTTCGACCGCCAGCGAACGACCAATACCCGAGGATGCACCGGTAATTAACACTACCTTGTTTTTCATGTTGCAGGTTTTTTGCAAAGGTAAGCGGTGCGAAATATTTACGGACAAGGTTTTTCGCCCTTGAGCCACCATCAGGCGCTAAAACTTTGCCTGCCGGATTTTTACCCATCACACTGCTCATCAATCTCCGCTGAATGCCGTCTTTGGTGTAACTTTGTCAGGAATTATCCGGTCATGCTCAGTAATCGTCAGCTTTTTCAACTGTATATGGGTTTGCCCTCGGTGGTGGACGATCCGGTGGAGATTGTCTCCGCTTCAGGCATTTATCTTTACGATGATCAGGGCCATAAGCACATCGATCTGGTGTCGGGCGTTTCGGTGAGCAATGTCGGTCACCGTCATCCACATGTGATACACGCCATTCATCAGCAGCTGGAGCGTTATATGCATGTGATGGTTTATGGCAAGTTTGTTCATGCCCCGCAGGTCAAACTGGCGGAAATGCTGGCCGACAAGCTCCCGTCATCCCTGAACAGCGTGTATTTTGTCAACTCCGGTTCCGAGGCCATCGAAGGCGCCATCAAGCTGGCCAAACGAGCCACCGGCCGGGCTGAGCTTGTCCATTTTCGCCATGCTTATCATGGCGGCACGGCCGGTGCGCTCTCGCTGCTGGGCCACGAAACCATGAAAAATGCTTTCAGGCCATTGGTTCCAGGAGGCAGGATGCTGGATTTCAATCATTTTGATCAGCTAAACCAGATCAGCACCGATACGGCTGCAGTCCTGGTCGAACCCATACAGGCCGAAGCCGGCATCATACTGCCTGAGGCGGGCTACCTCGAAGCCCTGCGGAAGCGTTGCGACGAAACCGGCGCCCTGCTTATCTTTGATGAGATTCAGATGGGTTTCGGGCGCACTGGAAAGCTGTTTGCCTTTGAGCATTATCAGGCTGTGCCCGACATCCTTTGTCTGGCCAAAGCCATGGGCGGAGGGATGCCGATCGGCGCCTTTGTGGCTTCGCGACAGCTGATGCACCTGCTGACACATCTGCCCGAGCTGGGACATATTACCACTTTTGGCGGCCATCCGGTGTCGTGCGCAGCTGCGCTGGCAGCCCTCGAAGTCATCCTCAACGAAAAGCTGCACCTCAGGGCCGAAGACAAGGGCAAACGTTTTGATGACCAACTGGCCGGACACCCTGCCGTTGACGTCATCCGCCGCAAAGGCCTCATGCTTGGTGTTCAGCTTAAGCCTGATGTGTCGGTCAGCGCACTCATGAAAGCTTTCAAAAAGCATCATTTAGTGGTGGATCAGTTCTTGTTTGATCCCGGCAGTTTCCGTATTGCTCCTCCGCTCACCATCACCGAAAACGAAATTGAAGAAGCCCTGACTCGTATTGAAGCCTCCTTAAACGAATGCATAAAATGAAAAAGATTCGATTCCTGCTGGTTATTTTCCTTGTTGCAAACGCCCTCTTGCTGAAGTCGCAGGATCGGATAACAGGTCGCAACTTCGCTACGCGCTCCGAGGTCATTGCCCGCAACGGTATTGCGGCTACCAGTCATCCGCTGGCCACACAGGTGGCCCTTCAAATACTGCGACAGGGCGGCACTGCCGCAGATGCAGCCATTGCTGCCAATGCCGTACTGGGACTGGTCGAGCCTACCGGATGCGGTATAGGTGGCGACCTTTTTGCCATGGTTTGGGATGAGGACAGCAAGAAACTCTATGGCCTGAATGCATCCGGCCGTTCACCGGCAAAGCTCACCCTGGATTATTTCAGGAAGAACAAAATCAAAACCATACCATCCTATGGTCCGCTTTCGGTGTCGGTTCCGGGCTGCGTTGACGGCTGGAACGAACTGCACAAGCGGTTTGGCAAGCTGCCGCAAGCAGCCCTGCTCGAGCCGGCTATCCGCTATGCCGAAGAAGGCTTTCCGCTTACCGAGGTGGTGGCCTACTACTGGAAAAGCAATGCGGATCGCCTGAAGCATTATCCGGGATTCTCGCGGGTATTTCTGCCCGATGGCGCGGCTCCCGAAAAAGGTGAGATTTTCCGTAATCCGTGGCTGGCCAACACATACAAGATTCTGGCGCGTGAGGGTTTCCGTACTTTCTATGATGGCGAGATAGCAGCCACCATCGAACGGTATATGCTCGACAACGATGGCTTCCTGACGGCTGCCGATCTGGCTGCGCACAAGTCGGAATGGGTGGAGCCGGTTTCGACCAATTACCGGGGGTACGATGTGTGGCAGCTTCCACCCAACGGGCAAGGTATAGCCGTGCTACAGATCCTCAACATCCTTGAGCTTTACGACATCAAAAGCATGGGCTTCGGCAGCCGCGAATACATTCACACCTTTGTGGAAGCCAAGAAGTTAGCCTTCGAAGACAGGGCACGCTACTATGCTGACCCTGCTTTTGTGAATGTGCCGGTGCAGCGGCTCATCTCGAAGGATTATGCCCGCGAACGCGCCAAACTCATCGATCCCAACCGCGCCGGAAAAAGCTATCCTGCCGGTGTACTCGAAACCGACAACACTATTTATCTTACTGTGGCTGACCAATGGGGCAATATGGTTTCGCTCATCCAGAGCAACTATCGCGGCATGGGCAGCGGCATGACACCAACAGGACTGGGCTTTGTGCTGCAAAACAGGGGCGAATCGTTCAGCCTCGAAGCCAGCCATCCCAACATTTACGCTCCGGGCAAAAGGCCTTTCCATACCATCATCCCGGGCTTTGTGACCAAAGATGATAAACCATGGCTGAGCTTCGGCCTGATGGGTGGCGCCATGCAGCCGCAGGGTCATGTGCAGGTGCTGGTGAATATCATCGACTTCGGCATGAACCTGCAGGAGGCCGGCGATGCCATGCGCATCAGCCACGAAGGCAGCACAGAACCCTCAGGCGGCACCATGACCGACGGTGGCTGGGTGAACCTGGAATCGGGTTTTAACTACGAAACCATCAGGGAACTGATGAAAATGGGCCATCGGGTCAAGTTCGACATGGGCGGCTATGGCGGCTATCAGGCCATTATGCGCGACCCGAAAACCGGTGTTTACTACGGCGCATCCGAGTCGAGAAAAGACGGACAAGCAGCGGGATATTAAACCAGAGACCTGCTTGCAGGCTCATGGCCTTTATCATCAATGATCAAGGAAAGCAGACAAGAATGCAGATAACGGGTTTTCAGGTTTTCTGCTTCTTCTTTTTGGCGGCCGGAAAGAGCACATTGTTGAGTATCAGCCTGTAGCCGGGCGAATTGGGATACATATCCAGATCGGTCGGCGGGTCGCCCACCAGATGTTGATAGTCTTCAGGGTCGTGACCACCGTAAAAAGTCCAGAAACCATTGCCGAAAGTGCCGTGGATATAGCGGTCTTCGCCAAAACCTTTATTGTCAGCCAGCACAATCACCTCCGATTTTACAAAGTCTTTGTTGAAGGCTGTGGTTTGCCCCATGAAGCCTCTGATCACCCTTTCGTGGTTTTGGGTGAGCATGGTGGGCACAGGATCCCATTTGGCTGAAAAATCGAACAGCACAAACAGGTCGTTACTCTGATTGATGCTGCGCGAACGGTAGTTTGTCACATCAATATTGCTTATCTCGTATTCGCCGGGGTTAGTGACCAGGGTGAAATTGGTGAAAGCAAAGCATTTATGGTAACTGATCATTTCGGGATGCCCCGGACCGATAGGATCGCCGTCAAACATATAGTCGCAGATATCGAGTCCTTCGGCCGAAATGGCCACATCGAAGCTGTCGGTGGCCGAACACATGGCAAACATATAGCCGCCACCGGCCACAAACTCACGTATCTTGTTGACCACAGCAAGCTTCAGCTGCGACACTTTCTGAAATCCATGCCGTGCGGCCGTGGCTTCCTGCATACGCACATCCTCCTGATACCAGGGAAAATGACGGTAACGCGCCCAGAATTTACCGTACTGTCCGGTAAAGTCCTCATGATGAAGATGAAGCCAGTCGTAGGTAGGCAGGACGCCCATGAGCACCTCATCGTCGTAAATCACATCATAGGGAATCTCGGCATAGGTGAGCACGAGTGTGACGGCATCATCCCATGGCAGCTTATTCTTTGGAGAATAAACGGCAATGCGCGGCGCCTTCTGGAGCTTCATTTCGTCCATATTGTTGCCCATATCGGCAATCTCGGCCAATATGGCATCGGCTTGCGCATCGGCGATCACCTGAAAGCTGACGTTGCGCAGGCGGCATTCCTTTTCGATATCGGGATGGTGCGGAATCAGGTAAGAGCCGCCCCGATAATTAAGCAACCAACTGATTTCCACATCCTGCGCCAGCACCCAATAAGCCACTCCATAGGCTTTGAGGTGGTTCTGCTGGCTGTTGTCCATGGGGATAAGTATCTGTGCTGCACGAAGTCCGGCCGGAGATGTGAACAAGAGAAACAGTGAGATGATGAGTACTTTTCGCATGGCGACAAAAATAATGCGTTTGATATTACAACGCCCCGCCACTGCACACTAAGCGCAAACGACAAGTGCTTAGCTCAGAACTCGGATGTGAAATGAAACCTGATGTCAGGATATTTCTCCATGGCCGTTTGCAGGGCATAGGGCGAATCGGCCAGAAAAACATCTCTGCCCTCTTTGTCGAGGGCCAGAAAGGAGGCTTTCCGGGCCTTGAAATCCTCGAGCATAGGTTTGTTATCGCTGGTAATCCAGGCCGTCTTGTGGAGGGTGATAGGTTCGTAGCGGCAGCTGGCACCATATTCGTGCAGCAGGCGATACTGTATGACCTCAAACTGCAATGCACCCACAGTGCCAATGATTTTCCGGCCTGTAGCCCTGCCGGTAAAAAGCTGCGCCACACCCTCGTCAGTGAGCTGCTCAAGGCCTTTGGCCAGTTGCTTCGACTTCATGGGATCGGCATTCTCCACATAACGGAACAACTCGGGCGAGAAGCTGGGTATGCCCTTATAATGCAATATCTCGCCTTCGGTGAGCGTATCGCCGATTTTGAAATTGCCGGCATCGTAAAGCCCGACGATATCGCCGGGATACATCTCATCCACAACCGATTTCTTCTGGGCCATGAAAGCCGTGGGATTGGCAAACTTGAGCTTGCGGTCGAGGCGCACATGATGATAGGGCTTGTTGCGCTCGAAGCGACCCGAAACCACGCGTACAAAGGCAATACGGTCGCGGTGGTTGGGATCCATATTGGCGTGAATCTTGAACACAAAGCCTGTGAAAGCTTCCTCGGCCGGATCTACATGTCGCTCCTCCGCATCGCGTCCGATGGGTGTGGGAGCAATACGGATAAAACAGTCGAGCAGCTCGCGCACACCGAAATTATTCAGTGCGCTGCCAAAAAATACCGGACAGATCTTCCCGCTCAGGTAGTCGTCCACCTCAAATTCAGGATATACCCCGCTCACCAGATCCAGATCGTCGCGCAGCTGTTGTGTGGCGTCGCCGATGTACTGCACCAGAAAAGGATTGCTCAGATCATCGAAGGCAATGCCCTGCTCCACACGTTGTTTGTTAGGCTCGAAGAGGTAAAGGCTTCTGTCGAAAATATTGTAAACACCCCTGAAGCCTGGTCCGTTGCCGATGGGCCAGCTCAGCGGAGTGACGCGAAGGTGCAGCTTCTTCTCAATTTCGTCCAGCAGGTCGAAAGGGTCCTGACCCGGCCTGTCGAGCTTATTGATAAAGACCATGATGGGCGTATGGCGCATGCGGCACACCTTGACCAGCTTCTCCGTCTGAGGCTCCACACCTTTGGCGGCGTCAATCACAACCACCACACTGTCCACAGCCGTCAGGGTGCGGAAGGTGTCTTCGGCAAAATCCTGGTGGCCGGGCGTATCCAGAATATTGATCTTAACGTCCTTATATTCGAAGCCCATCACCGAGGTAGCCACCGAAATGCCGCGCTGGCGTTCGATCTCCATCCAGTCGGATGTGGCAGTTTTAGTTATCTTGTTCGACTTTACAGCTCCCGCCACCTGAATAGCGCCGCCAAAAAGCAGGAGCTTTTCGGTGAGTGTGGTCTTGCCCGCATCGGGGTGACTGATGATGGCAAAGGTGCGCCGCCGCTTGATCTCCTCAATAAATCCCATCCCAAAAAATTTTTTGCAAAAGTAAGGAAGATAAAGCAGCTACCGATTCAATCCACATGTCTGCATAACCGAAGTGAAGTCGGCCGCTTCTTCAGTCGAAAACTATGCAACGGATTTTCCTTTAAGTCCCGATCATCGTTTTCCAGGTTTATGAGCTTCTTTTGTTTAATATTCCTTGCCTGAAGAGTGACAGCTTTTCCGTTCCTCTTCAATCCCGTGTACCGGAGGCAGGTTTTGGTAAATTTACCTTCCGGCATGGTTTAAACATGATGATGACGCAAGTGAGCCCGGAAAGATGCCGAATGTGCGATTGCTGCCGTAGCATATGCTGAAGGCCTTATCTTGTTTTCCTTCTGCTTAGTACAAGCAATGCGCATAAGGCTCAACAAAAGTTTAAGCAAAGTGGACAGCCGCGGGCAGCCCACAGGCAGTCAAGCCGGCTTTCGTAGCTTCCTGGTCGCAACCGTCTGGTCTTCATCAGGCTATCACCACATTGCCTCTCGTCCGACTCAGGCCATCACTTTTTCTTTTGCAGAGCCGGCACTCCAACTTCCATCCATGCTGGCATGGGTGCATCCTTGAGGTAATGATCGAAAAACTCCTGCAGCCTAATGGTAAAGTCTTCGGTATCGGCGCGGCGTGTGAGGTTGTGGGGACCGTTGTTGTAGTTGAGCATCCACACGGGTTTGCCAAGCCTGCGCAGCGCGGTGAACAGTTCGATGCCCTGCGTCCATGGCACGGCGCCATCGTTGTCGTTTGCCATGATAAGCAAAGGCGTGGTGACGCGGTCGGCATAAAAGATCGGTGAATTTTCGATATACAGGGGCAGATTTTCCCATAGGCTGGTGCCAATCCGGCTTTGGCCTTCTTCGTACTGAAACTGCCGCACCACACCCGACTCCCAGCGAATTCCTCCGTAGGCGCTGGTCATATTGCTCACCGGTGCTCCGGCCATAGCAGCCCGGAAAATATTGGTTTGCGTCACCAGCCAGGCCGTCTGATATCCGCCCCAGCTCTGACCCTGAATACCAAGACGTTGCGGATTGATGGAAGGGTAGCGCTCGAGCAACGACTGAACGCCGCTCAGCACAGCATCGTAGGCACTTTGCCCGGGTAGTCCGTCGCGGTAGCGGATATCCGGTGTAAACACAAAATAGCCACGGGAGGTATATTCGGGAATATTGACAGTAGAGC
Organism: Bacteroidales bacterium; assembly: GCA_035325985.1. Lineage (GTDB taxonomy): Bacteria > Bacteroidota > Bacteroidia > Bacteroidales > F082 > JALNZU01. The sequence goes on along the minus strand of DAOKYW010000006.1, from coordinate 117,233 downwards.
GCGAAGGACGCGGCATGAGGTAACGGTGCAGATTGTCGCTGTGCTGCTCATAGAAATACACAATCATCGGATAACGCTCCTGAGGGTTGTAGTTGGCAGGAAAATAGAGCAAACCCTCAAGCTGCTCGCCATTCAGCGATCGCCAGCTCATGAGTTCGACAGTGCCTCTGCAATATTCATCCTTCCAGGGATTGGCATGGGTGAGTGCAATCCCTTGCTGCATCAGGTCGGTAGTGAGCTGTAATTCAGGGTATGTTGAGTAATTCTCCGCAGTAAAAAGATAGGTTTCTGCATTTTTGGCCTTGACAAAACGGCTGTAATGCAAGGGTTCAGGCATATTGAAGGTCGCGTTCAGGTTTTTCAGGTCAAGCCTGCCCATGGCCATCTGCTTTGTGCTTTTGTAATACACAGTAAGGGGCAACACCGGAGGCAATGTAGGTTCTTCGCGGTCGGTGATGACCGCTCTCACCACGGTATTTTCGGGCGTATGAAAGGTGGCCGGGGCTTTTTTGCCCGACAGGTCGAGCAGCCAGAGTTTGCCCGCACTGTTCACCACGGCAGTGGCATGATCGCGCCAGCCCACAAAACCGGCAGAAGAGGCCGGCCGCGGAATGTCGTTCTGGTCGTCGTAGAAGATATCTTCACTGCGTGTAAGTCTTACTTTCTGCATGCGCTTCAGTTCCATGCCATACCAGGCGCTGTCGGACTCATTGTAATAGATCAGGTGGCTGCCATCGGGCGATAACTGGAAAAATCCGTTATGCTTTTGCAGCAGCAGACGCCTTTCGCCCGACAGACGGTTTACGAGCCACACATCCACATAGCGGGTTTGCTCCCAGCTCGAAAGTATTTCATAAGGCCGTGCACTGGTGGCCGTGAGCACCGGAATATGGTTTTTCAGCCTTGGGCTCATATCGAGTTGTTGGTCAGCGCCTAACGATATCAGCTGATTTCTGGCAGGATAGTAAACGGCCAGCCACGAACGTTTTTGTTCGCGTTCAAGGTTTTTCAGCTGTTGGCTTTGCAATTGTCCATCCTTCCAGTGCCAGATGTCGAGGCTCACTTTTTCCTCGGCGGTGAGGGTGTCCTTGGCTAGGGGTGCGGGTTTTCGGCCCAGCCCGAAATAAATCGCTGTTCCGTCATCCGAAAAACGCGGATCATAGTCGCCGCTGATGGTCAATCCTTCAGGGATGGCCTTGTGTGCGCTGTCGGCCAGCATCGCATGACGCTGATTTCTGGCATCGAAGTACCAAAGGCTGTATATTTTTCTGCTGCTGGTATCACAGGTGTGCAAATAAGCCCATTGCATACCGCGCGGGTCGCCCGACACGGCACTCACCCAGCCGGCATGTGCAGCAATGCGTTCCGGCGATGTCCGGTTTTCGGAAAGCAGCCAAATAAAGCTGCTGTCGCCTTTTGCGTTTTGTGTGACGAAGCTCAGCACCCCTTCTGCACTGAAAACATAATCGCTTACATGATGAAAATATTGGGTTTCCAATGTTTTTGCATCAAAAACACCCAGCGTATATACTTTTCCAGCCTGCTTGAGGCGGGCAGGCTTTTTTGCTGCCTTTTTAGCTGTATCGGCCACGGCAGTGTCGGCCTTTGGACCATAATTCTCCTCAAACATCCAGGCCATGAGCCTACCCGATTTTTGAGGCACTTTAAATGTGCGCAGGCCTTCCCGGATGATTGTGGTGTCCGGTTCATAAAGCCTGATTACGAGCGAGTCTTTGGTGAGCTTATCTTTTTTTACACCATCAAGGGTTTGCTTTCGAATCAGGTCTCTGTAGGGTTTCACCTTCGCAACAACACCATGGGCATCGGCAAAAAAAGCGGCATCATAGGCCCGGTGAATGGTATCGTACTTTTGCGTCAGGGTCTGGTAAACGATCAGCTTTCCATCGCCTTTTTGCGGATTCCATTCCCAACTGATGAGGCTGCCATTGTCCTTGATTTTTGTCGCCGAAACATCGTGCCAGCGGTCGTAGTCTTTTAGGGTAAAGCTTCGGCAAGGTTGCGCCATCGAAGCATGAGCGAACGATGCCATAAGAAGCAGTGCGATAAGGTGTTTCATGATATTCATTGCAAACGTTTGAGGAAGTGATTTTCGCAAATGTAGAAAAAGTTGTTAGCAGCCAGGTATTTGGCCAGTTGCTGGTCTCCTGAAACAAGACTTCGCAAGCCATGCTGCATTTCTTTTGCCGGATTTGCCCGAAGTGCTTATTTTTGTAAGCTATACAGCGCAAAAGCCAACACATTATTATGACCTACATTGCGTTTAACAAGCAGCAGCTGATCAACCTTGAGTTTGCCCTCAGCCGCGAGTTGCTTCGTTCCAACCGTTCAGGGGCCTATTCGGCCACCACCATAGCTGGATGTAACACCCGGAAATACCACGGATTGCTTGTGGTGCCTCAGCCTCAGCTCGACCATAACAACCATCTGTTGCTCTCGGCCATCGACGAAACGATTATTCAGCATGATGAGGCTTTCAATTTCGGCCTTCGCATGTACCCCAATGGAGTTCACGAACCCAGAGGGCATAAATACCTCCGTGAATTCACCGCAGAGCCTATACCACAGATATTGTACCGTGTGGGTGGAGTGATGCTGAACAAGGAGATGCTTTTTGCGCATAACGAGCCCAGGCTGCTTATCCGTTATACGCTTCTTGAAGCGCATTCTCCTACCACGCTGAGGCTTAAGCCGTTTCTGGCTTTTCGCAATATTCACCAGCTTACGAGGGCCAACCTTGACGCCAATACTGCCGCTCAGGAGTGCACAAAAGGTGCATCGTGGCAGCTCTATCATGGCTATTCAAGGCTCTATATCCAGATGTCGGTTGATAATGAGTATGTGCACGTTCCCGACTGGTATTTCAATGTGGAGTATGTGAAAGATGCCGAGTTGGGCCTGCCGCATACCGAAGACCTTTTTTCGCCAGGCTTTTTTGAGATGCCCATCCGCAAGGGCGAATCCATTATCGTTTCGGCAGGGCTGGAGCCTATGCCACCGGCCGAGATGAAGCGCAGGTATTCGGTTGAGCTTAAAAAGCGAACACCACGCGACAGCTACGAAAACTGTCTGCGCAACGCTTCAGAGCAGTTTATTGTAAAATCTGAAGGGAAGTCGAGTCTTCTGGCGGGCTTTCCCTGGTTTGGCAGCTGGGGCCGCGACACTTTTATCGCCCTGCCGGGTCTCACACTGCCGCGCAACGACCTGAAGACTTTCAGCGAGGTGACCGACAGCATGATTGAGCGCATGCGGGGACCATTTTTTCCCAACATCAACCGCAATAACCAATCCGACTTCGAAGCTGCCGACACCCCTTTGTGGTTTTTCTGGGCGCTGCAACAATACACCAAACACACCGGAAAATCAGTTCAATGCTGGAAGAAATACGGTGATGTCATGAAAAACATCCTGGAGGCTTACCGTCACGGAACGGATTACCTGATCAGGATGGACGAAAAAGGCTTAATCAGTGCAGGCAGTCAGGCCATGGCCCTGAGTTGGATGGACGTTTATGCGGGTGGCAACCCTGTTACTCCTCGCCCGGGTTACGCCGTAGAGATCAACGCCTTGTGGTATAACGCTTTACGTTACGCCATCGAACTGGCAACATCAGCAGGTGATAAGGAATTTGTCGGTTCATGGCAGGCCGTTGCAGATGGTATTCCGCAAGCTTTTACGCAGAAATTCTGGGATCAGGGGCGTGGTTACCTGGCCGATTATATCTGGAACGAACAAGCCGACTGGACGGTAAGGCCTAATATGGTGATTGCTGTTTCGCTGCCCTATTGCCCGGTCGAAGAAGAAATCAGGAACGCCGTGCTGCGCAAGGCCAAAAATGAGCTGCTTACTCCTCGCGGCCTTCGTACGCTTAGCCCTGATCATCCAAAATATAAAGGCATGCTAACGGGCAGCCCCAACGATCGCGACCTTGCCTACCACAACGGAACAGTTTTCCCCTGGCTCTCTTTATTCTTTGCCAGCGGCTGGCTTAGTCTTCATGGCAAATCGGGACTCGGTCTGGTCGAAGAAATTTATCAACAGTTCGAGCCGGTGATGTTCGAGGCCGGGCTGGGCAGTATCTCGGAAGTGTACGACGGTGACCCACCTCACGAGGCACGTGGTGGCATCTCGCAGGCCTGGAGCGTTGCCGCTGTGATACAGATTAAAGAACTCATTAACGCACAAAAAGATCAAATACGTAAACCATGAAAGTGCTGATGTTTGGATGGGAGTTTCCCCCGCACATCACCGGCGGACTGGGCACAGCATGTTTTGGCCTCACCAAAGGCCTTGCCCGTCACGAAGTTGAAGTGCTGTTTGTTGTGCCCAAAGCCTATGGCGACGAAAGCGAGGAAGCCGTCAGGCTGCTCAACGCCAGTGAGGTAACCATTGATCTCGACAAAGAGGAAACGCGCGAATATTGGGAACGTGTTCAGTATATGGAAATCGGCTCGAACATCATTCCCTATGTAGGACCGGAACAGTTTGCCATCATCAGCGAGGAACAGCAGAAAGTGACCGAGACCTTCCGTAGCCCAGTATTCTCGCAGAAGTTCGAGTTTTCGGGCAAATATGGCACAAACCTCATGGAGGAGGTTTCGCGCTATGCACTGGTTGGATCGGCTATTGCCACCAAACATGATTTCGATATCATCCATGCACACGACTGGCTTACTTATCCGGCCGGAGTTGCGGCCAAGGAAACCACAGGCAAACCACTTGTAGTGCATATGCACGCAACTGAATTCGACCGCACCGGCGAAAATGTGAACACCGAAGTGTACGCCATCGAGCGCCGTGGGATGGAAGCAGCAGATAGGGTGATCACGGTGAGCAACCTGACCAAGAAAATCGTTGTTGAACGGTATGGCATCGACCCAAAGAAGGTTATCACCGTGTATAATGCTGTGGAGCCTGTTGACAAGTCGGACCTCGACCTGCCGGAAAAGCAAGTGAAAGAAAAAGTAGTGACCTTTTTGGGCAGAATCACCTTCCAGAAAGGGCCGGAATACTTTGTCGAAGCTGCCCATAAAATTCTGCAGCGCGACAACAACGTCCGCTTTGTGATGGCCGGCACCGGCGATATGCTCAACAAAATGGTGCAGCGCGTGGCCCAGCTGCGCATCGGACATAAGTTTCATTTCACCGGCTTTCTGAAAGGCGATGATGTGGACCGACTGTTTGCCATGACCGACGTTTTTGTCATGCCATCCATATCAGAACCTTTTGGCATTGTTCCGCTCGAAGCCATGCGCAGTAATGTTCCGGTTGTCATTTCTAAACAGTCGGGCGTAGCCGAATTGCTTCGCCATGCACTCAAGATTGATTTCTGGGATGTCGATGGCATGGCGGATGCCATCTATGGGCTCTGTCACTACAACGCACTTGCCGAAACCTTTATCAAGGAAGGTAAAGAAGAAGTGGACAATCTGAAGTGGAGCAATGCTGCCTTACAGGTGAAACAGGTTTACGAGAAAGTTTTAAACGAACTGGAAACCAAATGATATCAGGCCTCAACGCCATAACCGAAACCCAACAAACACTATGAAATCAGTTTGTTTCTATTTTCAGGTGCACCAGCCATTCAGGCTGAGGACCTACCGGTTTTTTGACATCGGAAAAAACCACTATTACTACGATGAATATTTTAACAGGATGATCATGCGCCGCATAGCCGAAAAATGCTATCTGCCCATGAACAGCATCCTGCTTAACCAAATACAAACACTTGGCGGTAAATTTAAAGTGTGCTTCTCGATGTCAGGTCTGGCTATTGAGCAAATGGAGCTCTATGCGCCCGAGGTGCTTGAAAGCTTCCGTAAGCTGGTGGCAACGGGTCAGGTTGAGATTCTGGCAGAGACTTACGCGCACTCGCTCATTTCGCTGCGCAACAAAGAGGAGTTTCGCGAGCAGGTGGCCATGCACACACGCAAAATCCAGGACACTTTTGGCATCACTCCCACTGCCTTTCGCAATACCGAGCTGATATACAGCGATCAGATTGGTGCCGATGTGGCCGAAATGGGCTACAAGGTGATGCTCACCGAAGGTGCAAAGCACGTTTTGGGATGGAAGAGTCCAAACTATATGTATGCCAATGCTGTCAATCCTAAACTGAAGGTATTGCTGCGTAACTTTAGGCTGAGCGACGATATTGCTTTCCGGTTCGGCATGCAAAGCTGGTCCGACTGGCCTTTGACTGCAGAAAAGTTTGTCGGGTGGCTAAACAACCTGAATCCGAAGGAAGAAGTGGTTAACATCTTCATGGACTACGAAACCTTTGGCGAACACCAGTGGGCTGCCACAGGCATCTTCGAATTCATGAAACAACTTCCGGCCGCCATACTGGGTGGCAGCAACTATCAGTTTGCCACGCCTACCGAGCTGGCAGAAAGGCTGCAGCCTGTTTCGGCCATACATGTTCCCTACCCTATTTCGTGGGCCGACGAGGAGCGCGACATCACGGCCTGGCTGGGCAACAATATGCAGGATGAGGCTTTTGCAAGGCTAACCGAGTTATCAGCCAAAGTGCGCGCGGCCGGTGATGCTTCGCTGCTGCGCGACTGGCAATACCTTCAGGCATCCGATCACTTTTATTATATGTGTACCAAATGGTTTTCGGACGGCGTGGTGCACAAGTATTTCAACCATTATCCATCACCCTACGAGGCTTACATCAACTATATGAATGTGCTGGCCGATTTTACCATCAGGGTCAATGAAGCTGTACCCGACACACACGCTCCCGAAGCCGACCTTCGTCAAACCGGCGAGGCATTGCTCAATCTGGGCGCTTCGTTGGGAAAAACGGCCATGTCGCAAGTGAAAAAGGCAGCCCGACAACTGGAAGATACCGTGCGGCGCACGGAAAAGGAATTCAAGCCGGCTTTTGATGATCTGATGAAGCTGTCGGATGCCAAGGTAAAAAAGCTGGTAAAAGAGCTGGAAGCCGAAGATTTGCTGGCAGCATTGAATGAAGCGGGCGACGAGCTGGTGAACAAAGTGCTTCCCAATATGTCGAAGAAGGCACGTGAAGCGTTTGACAATGCCAGAGCCAAAGCGGGCAAAATCAGCAAGACACGCACCCGCGAGGCCAGAAAAAAGATTGAAGAAAAAATGAAGGAGTATTTTGGTTAACCCTTTGTATGTTGATTGCAACCGCTGCAGAATCCACTCCTTCAAACTCAGAAAAATTAACTCACTCTATGAAAAAACCCGAATACCTATTCGAGGTCAGCTGGGAAGTGTGCAATATGGTCGGTGGTATATACACCGTACTGTCGAGCAAGGCCCGTATGACCCGCCAGATGTTTGGCGACCACTACATTACCATTGGTCCTGACGTTTGGAAAAGAACCAAGAAAAATCCCCTTTTCATCGAAGATCAGGCGCTGTTTGCCGAATGGCGGAAGAAATCGGCTGCCGAAGGCCTGAAATTCAGAGTAGGTCGCTGGAATATTCCCAGCCGGCCTGTGGCTATCCTGATCGACTTCACCACATTTTTCAGCAGCAAAAACGACATCTTTGCCAAACTTTGGGAAACTTACCAGCTCGATTCGCTGCATGGGCAATGGGACTACATAGAGCCGGCCATGTTCGGCTACGCCGCCGGTAAGGTAATCGAAAGCTTCTACCGCAATTTCATTCCGGGTAATGACAAGACCGTGGCCCATTTCCACGAGTGGATGACCGGGACCGGAGTGCTTTATCTGAAGCAGGAACTGCCTCAGGTAGCAACTACATTTACCACGCATGCTACATTTTTAGGCCGGTGCATCTCATCGAACGGACTTGCTCTTTACAGCCAGTTGGCTGATTATCAGCCGGCAGCTACAGCTACCCGCTTTGGCGTGAGCGCCCAGCAATCGCTCGAAAGCCTCGCAGCCCGGCATGCCGATGCCTTCACAACCGTTAGCGATATCACGGCCAGAGAATGCGAACAGTTTCATGGCCGCAAACCCGATGTGGTGACCATCAATGGCTTTGATGAAAACATCGCCGGCGAACCCTCCAAACTCGCTTTACGACGCAAGCAAAGCAGAAAGAAAATCCTGCAGGTGGCATCGCTGCTGGCAGGTTCGCCTCTGCCCGACGATACTTTGCTGGTATTAAACAGCGGAAGATACGAATTCAAAAACAAAGGTATCGACCTGTTTATCAATGCAATAAACAGCCTGCAACAACATGGCGGGCTTAGTCGCCCTGTAGTTGGCATCATTGCTGTTCCGGCCAACAACAATGGGCCGGTGCACGAGTTGCGCGACTGCATCGATAATCCCGGATGCACCGGACTCGAAGGCAACCAGTTTGCCACGCATTTCATTCCTGATCAGGCGCACGACCCTGTGCTGCAAGCCATTCAACAACTGAATATGCAACAGCACAATGCCCATCGTGTGCACCTGATTTTTGTGCCGGTTTACCTTAATGGCGATGATAAAATATTCAACCTCAGCTATTATGATTTTCTGGCCGGGATGGACCTCACGGTTTTTCCATCCTACTACGAGCCCTGGGGATACACTCCGCTCGAGAGCATCAGCTTTGGAATCCCCACCATCACGACAAATCTTGCAGGATTCGGACTTTGGGTGCGGGAGTCGGGAATGGATGGCAGGGTTGTGCACGTTATTGAGCGTCATGAAGATAATGCTGTTGACGTTTACGAACAGATAGCTGCCCTGATCAGGCGACATGCAGACCGGCAGAGTCCCGGAACAGATGCGCCAAGCCCTGAGGCCATGGCTATTGCAGGACATCTGCGCTGGAATGCATTGCTGAAATATTACGAAGACGCATGGAATCTGGCTTTAAGCAAGCTGGAGAAACGTTCGGCCGTTTTTGAATCACGAAAATATCTGGAAACTTTAAGACCTTTTACATTGGAAAAACAAGATCAACCTACCTGGAAGAAAGTACTCATACAGCCTGTTTATACGCGCGAACTCCGGAAGCTTCAGGAGATTGCACAAAACCTCTGGTGGTCGTGGAATTACGAAGCCTCAGCCTTGTTCGAGTCCATCAATCCTCAGAAATGGGAAGACTTTGATCACAACCCTATTGCGATGATGGAGAGCCTGAGCGCAAAGCAAATGGACGCCCTCGAAAATGATTCAGAGTTCATCGGAAGGCTCAATAAAGTTTATGCGAATTTCCGTGCCTACATGGAGCAACCCCTGAAGCGCAGCGAACCCATCGCCTACTTCAGTATGGAATACGGATTGCACAAAAGCCTGAAGATTTATTCCGGCGGTTTGGGCGTTCTGGCGGGCGACTATCTGAAAGAAGCCAGCGACTCGGGCGTCAATATCACGGGTGTAGGGCTGCTTTATCGTTACGGCTATTTTCAGCAGGAGATAGCTCCGGTTGGCGATCAGGTGGCACAATATATTCCGCAGAAATTTTCGCACCTGCCGCTCGAACCGGTTCGTGACGAAAACGGCAACTGGGTGATGGTGAATATTGCCCTTCCGGGCAGAAACCTGATTGCCAAGGCATGGCGAGTGCCTGTCGGACGCATTTCGCTTTACCTGCTCGATACCGATATCGAGGAAAACAGTGCCGACGACCGCACCATCACCCATCAGCTTTACGGCGGCGACAGCGAGATGCGTTTCAAGCAGGAAATGCTGCTGGGCATTGGTGGTATAAGGCTGTTGCGCAAGCTGGGCATCGAACCTTTGGTGTTTCACAGCAACGAAGGTCATTCGGCCTTTATCGGCCTTGAGCGCCTGCGCATGATCATGAAAGACCAGCAGGTGAGTTTTGATGTGGCCAGAGAGATCGTCCGTTCCTCAACACTTTTCACCACACATACGCCTGTTCCGGCCGGACACGATGCCTTTGAAGAAGATCTGCTGCGCACCTATATGACACATTATCCCGAGCGCCTGAGCATCAGCTGGGACGACTTTATCAACCTTGGTAAGTTCAGACCCAACGAAGCCGGACAAAAATTCTCGATGAGTGTGCTGGCCACCAACCTCAGCCAGGAAGTGAACGGGGTGAGCCAGATACATGGTCGGGTTTCGCGCGAAATGTTTCAGGAACTTTATCCCGGCCACTTTGCCAACGAGCTGCACATTGGCCACGTCACCAATGGCGTGCATTATTTTACCTGGACCGATGCAAACTTCCAGAAAATCTACAAAAAGCATTTGCCCGAAGGCTTCGAGCAACATCAGCATGAGCCTGAGATGTGGCAAAACATTTATGAGGTGCCTGCCGAGGACATCTGGCAGACCAGACAGCAACTCAAGAGTGATCTCGTTACTTACCTGAAGTTCAGGCTCAAGCAAGAGCTTACCAGACGACAGGAAAGCCCAAAACTCATTATCAAAGTGCTTGAAACGATCAGCGAGAAAGCCCTTATTATCGGCTTTGCCCGTCGTTTTGCCACCTACAAACGCGCACATTTGCTCTTCCATAATCTTGAACGCCTCGCATCCATCGTTAATCGCGCCGACAGGCCGGTGATCTTTGTGTATGCCGGCAAGGCACACCCTCGCGATGGTGCAGGACAGGACCTCATCAAGCGAATAATCGAAATTTCCCGCAAACCCGAGTTCGTAGGAAAGGTGCTCTTTGTCGAGAATTACGATATGGAGCTTGGAAAAAAGCTCACAAGCAGTTGCGATATCTGGCTCAACACGCCTACGCGTCCTATGGAAGCTTCAGGCACCAGCGGCGAAAAAGCAGTGATGAATGGTGTGCTGAATTTTTCGGTGCTCGATGGGTGGTGGGCCGAGGGTTACAAGCCTAATGCTGGTTGGGCCATTCAGGAAAGACGGACCTACGAAAATCAACAGTTTCAGGATGAGCTCGATGCAGAAACCATTTACAACCTGCTCGAAACCGAAATTATCCCTGCCTATTTTGAACGCAACAGCCATGGCATACCCGAGAAATGGGTGAAGTATATCCAGAATAATCTGGCCATGATAGCGCCTCACTTTACCATGAAGCGCATGCTGAACGAGTATTACGATAAATACTACAATAAGCTGATAGCGCGTGCGAATGCCATGAATGCAGATGGTTCTTCGCTGGCTATTAGTCTGGCAGAATGGAAAAACAAGGTAAGACAGGCATGGAACAACATTGAAGTGAGCTCCATAAAAATACCTGACCCGACGGTGCGCCCGCTCAACTTCGGCGAGAATTTCGTTGCTGAAGTGACCCTCAACACCCCTGGCCTGCTGCCGGGCGAAGTGGGTATAGAACTGCTCTTTGGCCGTAAGCTGCACGACAAGATCGACGAAATCATCTTCATCGAAAAGATGAATCTTGTGGCCGAAGGCGACAATTGGGTGCAATACCATATTAATGTTCCTATTTACAGGGCCGGAGTGTATGATTATACTTTCCGGATTTTCCCCAATCATCCAATGCTGCCTCACCGCCAGGATTTTCCGCTGGTGAAGTGGATCTGATCATAAGCATTCGAAACAAGCCACATGGTTTGCCCGTGCGAACATGTGGCTTTTTTATTTGTTTCCTTAAAAAATACGACGCATGCACAAAATTACCCTGTTCACCCTTAGCCTGTTTTGCCTGATCAGCGCAGCTTATGCTCAGGACAAGCTGCTCACTTCCAAAGGAGAGGTGCAGATTCATGTTGTCGGCCACGCATCGTTATACCTCAATGTGAATGGTACAATTATTCATATTGACCCCTGGAGCCGTGTGGCCAATTACGACAGCCTTCCGGCAGCCGATCTGATTCTGATTACCCATCAGCACCGCGATCATTTGGATACGATTGCCTTAAAAGCCATAACCAAGCCAGAAACCTATATGATCATTGCCCCGGTCTGCCTCGACCATTTCCGGCCGGCAGCTGCTTACGAGACCATCTCAAATAATCAAAAAACCAGCTGGAAGGGCATTGAAATTGAGTCGGTTGCTGCCTACAACCTGGTACATATGCGGCCTAACGGACAGCCTTACCATCCTAAAGGAGAAGGCAATGGTTATGTCATCAATATCGGCGGTAAGCGTATTTATGTGGCAGGTGATACCGAAAATATCCCTGAGATGGAACAGTTAGGAACCATTGATGTGGCATTTCTGCCCGTCAATCTGCCTTTTACCATGACTCCCGAAATGCTGGCCGATGCCGTGCTTAAAGTCAATCCAGCTGTCGTTTATCCATACCATTATGGCCAGACCAATCTCGAAAGGGTGCAGCAACTGATCAGAGAAGTATCCGCTGCCGAGATCCGCATAAGATGAAGGCTGCAGAACTGATGTCATGATTAAACAATCAAGACCTGAGTCATTAACTTTTCTTTAACATTCTTTTTGAAAATACCCGGTTTCAGCCATGCCTGATCAGGTATCCGCCTGTTATAATTAACATATTTTTGCACCCAATTAGGCGTTCTGCTATCACATGAATTTAATCGCCAAAATACCTTTTGTTAAGATCATCATGGCCCTGGCCATGTTTTGGCTTTTCATAGGCGATCTGGTCATTCTTCATCAGGTCAGGATTTTTGGCCATGACTATTTTGGTCAGCATCATCAGCCCTTTAACAAGCCCGGCAAGTCCGACGATGGTAAAACCTTCCAGAAATTCCACAAATCAGGCGATAAGAGTGATGATGGTCATTTTTGTCTTTTGCCGTTTGGAGCCGATGTAGCAAGCCTGACACCTTTGTTTGTTGGCTTTACGGTATTTGGTTGTTCGAAAGATTTCTACGATACCCGGAATTTTTTGCTCGGCGCCGGCCTGAGGGCACCACCGGTCATAGCCTGACCACTTTCGCAAAATATCATCAACCACAGCATTTAATGTGCACGACAAGTGTGCATTGTGGTTTACTATTAAATTAATTTTCAAATCATTACCTTATTTTATCACCATGATTCGATCTATATTTTCATTGATGACCACCATGCTCATCGCAAGCAGCATCCTGAGAGCCAATCCCGTTAACGACACCGTAACCATGGGTGCAAGCTATGCTAACGATGTTTTTTACAATATGCAGACAGGTGTAGTAAAGACTGAGCCGCGCAACAACTGGGACATCGCATTTTACACCACGCGATGGAGTGCCGGAATTATGATTAACGAGGGCGCCGGGGCCGAGTTATACACCTATCCCAATGGCGACACTTCGGCATGGAATAGTGTTGACATTTCGGACATGGGCAATTGGAAGAAAATGTACAACGCTGATACAGTCTGGGAAGAAGGCGCATTTAACCGCAATTCGCTGGGCCATCCCGACTATGGCTGGGGTGTTTATAACATGATTACACATGATGTGGTTGGCGACTCCCTTTTCGTAATGAAGCTCACGGATGGCAGCCTCAGAAAGATTTGGATACAGCGCAAACGCTCCATTCAAAATACCTGGTACTTCAAATTTGCCAACATCGACGGAACGGGACTCACTTCCGTTACCTTGGATGCTACGCCCTATCAGGCCAACAGGCTGTTCATTTATTACAGCATGGTCAACAACGCCATGATTGACCGCGAGCCCGACATCGACAGCTGGGATTTGCAATGGAGCCGATACATCGCTACTGTTTACGATAATACAGGTGTCCCATCTCCTTATATGGTGGTGGGTGTTACCAGTAACATTGGCGTGGGCGTTTCGAAGCATCATCCTGTGCCCTCAAGCTACGAAAACTGGACATCAAAGCCATTTATTGAGCAACGCACACCGATAGGACACGACTGGAAATCGTTCGATATGAACCTTTTTCAGTGGCAGATCATGGATTCGCTCGTCTATTTTGTGAAAAGCCGAAGCGGTAATATCCATAAGCTCACCTTTAATTATTTCAGCGGAACAGGCACCGGAAAAACCGGCCTGACCAGAAAAGTGCTCTCGTTGGTGGGCCAAAATGAAATTGCCGGGGAAAACGCATTCAGCATTTTTCCCAATCCTGCTTCTGGTAAGTTGACCATTAACCCCGGCAGAAGTGAAGCTTCAGTGCTTAGGATTTTCGATGCTTCAGGCAAACAGCTCATCTCCGTGAACCTGAAGGGTGTAACGCAAACGACACTCGACCTGAACGGCTGGAAGAATGGCCTGTATATCGTTGAACTAAGTGGGCAGCATGGTGCGAGCCGTCAGAAGCTTATTGTAAACCAATAGGTTACGAAAGTTGAACCGATTATTTTCCTTTTTCATTGCAGGGCTGCTTCTGTCCGGTCATTTTCATCTTGCCGGACAGGAAGCACGGCTGCAGCTGCGTGATGCCCGTTCGCGCGAGGCTGTTCCCTTTGCGCACATCTTGTTCCAATCGTTCGACAATCGTCAGCGGCTGTCGGCCATTGCCGACATGGACGGAAAAGCTGTGCTCACCATCACCACTGCCGGTATTGTGCAGGTAAGTGCCCTGGGCTACAACGCACTCTCCGACACTTTAAGGCCGGGCGAACAAAAGCAGCTGAAACTTCAACCCCAAATCTTTAACATGGACGAAGTGGTGGTTACAGGTCAGTACTCACCACAGCCTGTTGACCGGTCAATCTTCAGGGTTAAGGTGATTGGCGCAAAACACATTGAACAAAGGGCATCGAACAACCTCAGCGAGCTGATGACCGGCGAGCTGAACATCAGGGGTATGGTTGATGGTGCCCTGGGCTCGCGCATTACACTTCAGGGCCTTGGAGGCGAGCACATTAAGTTTTTAATCGATGGTGTACCGGTAATTGGTCGCATGAACGGCAATATCGACATCAGTCAGTTGAACCTCTACAATGTGAGGCAGATTGAAATCATCGAAGGGCCTATGTCCGTGATTTATGGCAGCAATGCCCTGGCCGGTGTCATCAATATTCTTACAAAAGATCAGACCGTGTCGCGCATTAACAGCCGTGCCGAAGCCTATTACGAATCGGTCGGGGTTTACAATTTCAATGCCAGCACAATGGCCATGCGCAACCGATGGACCATATCGGCCGCAGGAGCCAGAAATTTCTTTGACGGCTACAGTGCCGTGGACACTGTTCGCTCAAAGCGATGGAAACCTAAGCGGCAATACAATGCAGACCTTTCGGCCGGATATAGTTTTCGGGGCACACGTGCCAGGCTAAATCTTTCTTATTTCAACGAGCTGTTGCGCGATAAGGGCAACCTGATAAAGCCCTATTTTGAAACCGCTTTCGACAGCGATTTTACGACAAATCGCCTGACCACACGTTTCGACCTCAGTCAGAAGGTGCTGAGCAACAGATACCTGAACGTACTTGGATCCTATGCCTATTACGACCGGCGCAAAAATACATGGTTCAATGACCTTACTACGCTTGAAAAGGTACTAACCAATAATGCATTCGATCAGGATACCTCGCGCTTCGATCAGTGGCTGCTGCGCAGCGAGTTCAGCAAGAGCGACATCGCCAGTAAGTTTAACTATCAGCTGGGCATCGACCTCAATATGGAACAAGGCTATGGCCGGCGAATTCTTGACAAGTATCAGCAGATTGGCGACTATTCTGCCTTCCTCAGCCTTAAGCTGCAACCTTCGGCACGCCTGATGCTTCAGCCCGGAACGCGCTACAGCTACAACACCCGCTATAAGGCACCGATGGTATATTCGCTGAACATGAAATATGACCTGCGCGAAAGCCTCAGCCTGAGAGCTTCGGCCGCAAAAGGCTTCAGGGCGCCATCGCTAAAGGAGCTATACCTTGAGTTTGTGGACGTCAATCACAACATCAGGGGCAACGAAAACCTGAAAGCCGAAAGCTCGCAGAACTACAATCTGGCCCTGCGCTATCACCACGAAAAACCATCGTATGATTATGGTTTCGAGGCAAGCCTCTTCCACAATTCCATCACCAACAGCATTACCCTGGCAGCCCTTAACACTCAGGATCAGCTGTACACCTACGTGAATCTCGACCGCATGATAACCCAGGGTTATCAGATCCAGTTTAACAACCGCATCTACCCCTGGCTCGAGCTTAAATTTGGTGTGGGCCAGACCGGTCGACAGCAGATTCAGAAAGACAAGCCTAAAATCGATATGATCTACAGCACCGATGTGATTGCTCAGGCAGGATATACCTGGCGGAAAACCGGTCTGCGTTTCGGGACATACTACAAATACAACGGCGATTATCCTGAAGTGTTTGTGGCACAGGACGGCACCATCTTCCGCACCATCATGCAAGGCTATCACACCCTCGACATGAATGTTTCGCGCGCATTTTTCGACAGAAAAATTCAGCTGCAACTGGGCGCCAAGAACCTGTTCAACAATACCAATATTGCGGTTTTGGGCAGTAGTGGCGGTGGCGGTATTCATAGCGGCGGCGGAGGTGGCAGCTCACCGGTGGGCTGGGGACGCACCTTTTTTGTGAGGATGAATGTGAACTTCGATAGATTCTGAAATGCACAGGTTAACCATAAATATGATGATTACCGCT
The DNA here is from genome assembly GCA_035325985.1 of Bacteroidales bacterium. GTDB lineage: Bacteria > Bacteroidota > Bacteroidia > Bacteroidales > F082 > JALNZU01. The sequence goes on along the minus strand of DAOKYW010000006.1, from coordinate 100,813 downwards.
TTGTGGTGGCTGACGCTGAGCAGCTGCTTCAAAGAGGACGAACGTATTATACCACACGACAGAGGCGATAAGATTACGGCAACGATAGCCTTGACACAGAATTACAAGTATCAGGTTTACTTCAGCCTGCATACCAATACCGTTGTGGCTTCGAACGAACGTACAGACTTTGACCTTATGTTCGAATCACAGCCCGATGGAATACTTATCAGGCCCAATACGGCCAACTTTGCCATGGCAGCACCCACAGGTAGATTTCAACTGGCTGAGGTCACCAATGCTGCGGGACTTACGTTGGGTTTCGACCCGTCAAGCGGCAATCCTGACAGCACGGTGTTGCAAAACTGGATCAGCATCAACGCCTCCGACACAACGTATTCGCGCGAGGTTTACATTTTAGACAGGGGCATCAATGTTGAGGGCAACCCCATGGGTCTCATCAAAATCATTTTCGACAGCCTTGTTGGTCAGAAATACTATTTCACCTACGCCAACCTAAATGGAACCGGTTTACGACAAGCGGTGGTGCAAAAGCAGAGTGGCCGCAACTTTGCCTACTATTCGCTGGCACAGCACAAACAGGTGTTTCCCGAACCTCCCAGGGACACTTACGACCTGCTTTTTACGCAATACACCACCATGCTCTTCACCAATACCGGCGAGCAATATCCCTATCTGGTCACAGGCGTGCTGCTTAACTATCACCAAACCGAAGGAGCCCAAATCATTGAACCGGATTTTGATGGCATTGATTTTCAGCAGGCACTCGGTGTACAATACCTCCGAAAAATTGATGTGATCGGTTTCGACTGGAAAAAAGTGCTGGGCGATGTGAGCAGCGGAAATGTTTACTACGAACCCATGCCCGAAAAGGTGTATCTGGTGCGCGACAGCCGTGGCTTTTACTACAAGTTGCGCTTCATAGGCTTCTACAACAATCAGGGCGAAAAAGGCTATCCGACTTTTGAGTATCAGAAACTCTGATTGTCAGGCCGGCCATCACTGCCGTTTATCTTTTCGATTTTGTTAAGCCTTTGCGGGACGGACAATTGGCACGCTAAAGTTTCTACTTTTGTAAAAAACATTGCATTATGCTGCTCAGTATCGTTTGGGACGTAAGTCCGGCCATGTTCCACTTTCCTGATTGGCTGCCTTTGCTGGGCGGTCGCGAGGTGCGCTGGTACGGCATGTTGTTTGCCGCATCCTTCGTTGTTGGTTATTTGATCATGCAACGCATGTTCAGGCGCGAAGGCGTGAAACAGGAAGTACTCGACGAACTGAGCACATGGATGCTGGTAGCAACTGTTGTGGGGGCACGACTCGGGCATTGTTTGTTTTACGAACCCGCATATTATCTGGCGAATCCCATCGAAATACTCAAAGTCTGGGAAGGAGGACTCGCCAGCCATGGGGCTGCTATTGCCATAATTATTGCCTTGTACTTTTTTGCCAGGAAACATAAAAAACCCATGATATGGGTGCTCGATCGCGTTGTGGTGGTGGTGGCACTGGCAGGTTTCTTTATACGAACCGGCAACCTTTTCAATTCCGAGATTTTTGGTCATGCCACCACCTTGCCCTGGGGATTCCAGTTCGTCCGTTCGGCTGATCCCGAGCTGCGCACCGATCCGCGACACCCCACGCAGATCTATGAAGGCCTGATTTATCTTGCAAGCTTTTTCTTTCTCTTACACAGTTATTTCCGCAAGGGAATGGGCGAAAAACGGCCGGGCTTCATTTTTGGCTGGTTCCTCATTCTCATATTTGGCACACGTTTCTTTGTCGAATTTCTTAAAGAACCACAGGTGGCCTTCGAAAGCAGCATGACGTTGAATATGGGCCAGTGGCTCAGCATTCCATTTGCGCTGACAGGCGTCGCACTGTTGTTTGCGCCGGAAAAATTCGGCATACGCAAGGCAAAATGAACTTTCGCAGCTGTGGTGTGTTACCTTTACAGTATCAAATACAACCACAATACCATGAGAAACCTTATCATCCTGGCAGCCTTGTTGTTGTCTGTTGGCATACAGGCGCAACAGCCTTCCCGTTCGGCCGTGGTTAGCCGTCAGGCCGAAGGCACTACAGCCCTCGGATACTCTTTACTGATTGAAGGGTTAAACAAAAAAGCTGTTGAAAAAGCCTGGAAATCGTATCTGCAACGCTCTTCGAAAAGGCCGCCAGGTGGTGCTGAAAAGCCTGTTTATCAGGTATTCACAAACGAGTATGTGGCAAAGAACTATATTTTCCCTTCTATCAGCAACAGCCCGGTCAGCCTTACCGCCAACATCTACGAATCGCGGGATGGAGTCAGGTTGACGGCCTGGTTTCAGGCTGATGGTAAACTTTTCGGAACTGAAACTGACAGCACCTTGCTTGAAGCTGCGCAGCTATTTGTCGAAAGGTTCGGACAGGAGCAGGCGTTGGCTGTTCAGCAGCAGACCCTTAAAAACGAACAACGCAACCTGAAAGGTCTTCGGAACGAATTGTCGAAGCAGCAGCGTCAGCAGCAGTCGTTCGAGAAAAATATCTCGCGGACTCAGTCGAACAGGCTCAGGACAGAAAAACAGCTTGAACTTTATAGGGCAGCACAGGACACCGCCGTGCGTCAGATTGCCCGCACACAATTTACGCTGAACAGCCTGAGCCCGGCTTCGGATGACTATCAGGGCATGAAAGCCTTGCATAAAGAACATGAAAAAGCCTTGCGGAGTGCATCGTCGGATGTGCGCAAAGCGCAGAAATCGCTCGTGAAAGCCGATCAGGAAGTTCGAAAAAACGAACGCAGGATAACCAATTCAAAACTCAGGCAAACCGAAATTGAGAAGAGCATCAGGCTTCAGGAAGAAAAAGTGCAACAGGAAGGCGATCGCCTGAAACGCATGAATAGACCATAAATCAGCGCTGCTGCCGGCGCTCGATCAGCTGCTGCTGAAATAGCGAAGCCGGAAATGGAATTACCTGATTGCCTTTCAGGGCAATACCTACGTGAAATTCATCGTCAGCCATCTCGGTGAGCCACTGGATGAGTTCACGCAAAGGCATAGGCTCGGGTGTGTAGCCGGCCCAATCGTCAACGGCTGCTTCCTGGGCCATTTCGCGCCGCGCATACATCGGCATGATGCTGGTTCCCGACATATCTTCAACAAGTGCAAACATGCCATCGTCGGCCTGCAAAAGCCAAACCTGGCCCTCGCTGATGCAGTGCATAAAGAAATCTTCGATGAGCTGTTGATTGATATCCTTTTGATTTTAAGTTATTTGCCTGCTTCGTCAAGCTCGAGCCATCGCATTGTTTTGTTGTCCAGCTCGATATCAATTTCAGCAATTCGCTCCGAAAGGCTTTGCAGCTCGGAATATGAGCGGTTGCTATCGCTGAGCGCAACGGTGATTTCCGATTTCTCGATCTCCAGTGCCGCTATCTCTTGCTCAAGGCGCTCGTATTCCTTTTGCTCCTTAAACGAGCGTTTGTTTGCTTTCGACGTTTTGTCAGTCCGGCTAACCGAAGCTTTTGTGGGAGTTTCGCGTTTTCGTTCATCATGCTCAATACCGGCTGCCATTTCGCGGTATTCCGTGTATGTGCCGACAAATCCCCTTACCCTGCCCTGCCCTTCGAACACAAAAAGCTGATCGACCACCTGATCCATGAAATAGCGGTCGTGTGTTACCATGATCAGGCATCCGCGATACTGACGGATAAAATCTTCCAGCGCCTGCAGGGTAACCAGATCGAGATCGTTGGTGGGTTCATCAAGTATCAGAAAGTTGGGGTTGCGCATGAGTACGGTGAGCAGATGAAGGCGCCGCTTTTCGCCCCCGCTCAGGCTCGACACCAGCTGATTTTGCTTTTTCGGTGGAAACAGAAACCGTGTGAGCATCTGCTGTGCCGTGAGGGTGCTGCCATTGCCCAGCTCGATGATGTCGGCAATCTCCTTCACCACATCAATGATACGCTTGCTTTCGTCGAACTGAAGTCCGTCCTGCGTGTAGTAACCAAACACCATGGTATCGCCGGCGAGCACACGACCACCATCAGGACTGACATGGCCGGTGATAAGGTTCAGAAAAGTGGTTTTTCCCACCCCATTAGGACCCACAACACCGATGCGCTCACCTTTGGTAAACATATAATCGAAGTGATCGAGTATGACCACATCACCAAAGCTTTTCGATACATTGCGCATTTCCAGTATCTTACTGCCCATGCGCTGCATCTGCACCTCGAGCTTTATCTCCTGCTGACGGTTCACCGCCGACACCTTCTCTTTCAGCTCGTAGTAGGCAGCTATCCGGCTTTTCGACTTGGTCGTACGGGCCTGAGGCATACGGCGCATCCACTCGGTTTCCTGTTTGAGCAACTGCCCGGCTTTCTCGGCTTCGATGCGCAAGGCTTCCTCGCGTTGTGCACTCTTTTCGAGGTAATAGGAAAAATTGCCCTTGTGCACAAACAGTTTACGATCGAAGAGCTCATAAATATGCGTGCAAACACGATCGAGAAAATAACGGTCGTGCGTCACCATCAGGAAGGTGATATTCACCTGACTGAGATACTTTTCGAGCCATTCTATGGTTTCGATATCAAGATGATTGGTTGGCTCATCGAGCAGGAGCAAATCAGGTTTGTCGATGATGACCATAGCCAGCGACAAGCGCTTAAGCTGTCCGCCCGAAAGCGACCCGACGGTGCGGGAAGTATCATGAAGTCCGAAGCGTGTGAGGAGTTCTCCTAAGCGGCGTTCATAATCCCAGGCACCAACGGCATCCATCTGAACCGTCAGTTCATGAAGTTTCTTGTTGTAGGTTTCCAGATCCACGCTTGCGGCACCGGAACGAAGGTGAGCTTCGTAAGATGCCTTAAGCCGGCTTATGGGATTGTCGGAACCAAAAGCAAGCTCAGCGATGGATAGTTGCTGATTGAATGTGGGATACTGCTCAAGGTAGCCTACACGAATACCTTCGGCAAAAGCTACTTCGCCCCCATCAGGCTCTTCCTTGCCGGCCAACAGACGCATCAAAGTGGTTTTCCCGGCTCCGTTCACGGCTACAATCGCAGCCTTGTCGCCCCTGCTCAGGCCAAAACTAAGGTCAGTGAACAAGGGTTCGTCGCCAAATCCTTTGCTCAACCGGTGAACGGAAAGCAGATTCATGCGTAGTTTTTTTCAGCAGGGTGCAAACTTAAGCAATTCCGGTCATGCGACATCAGGGCATGATAGCCTGCTCAGCAGAAAAGGCTGCTGCATGAGCAGCAGTATGTCCAATTTTTATCCAATCATCTTTTGCGACGACCAAAAAAATACGTGTAACTTAGTAACAAAATAGCAGCCTATGAAGAAGATCGGTTTTCTCATTGTATTTGTGGTCATCGTGTCGGGTACGCTCCGAAGTCAGATTTCCAGAGAGATCCTTGCCTATGTCGATAGCACGGAAATGTTAGTACTACAAGGCAGAAGGATGATGGTTAATGAATTGAATAACAACAATCTAGAAAAGGTAAAGGAGATATACGATTACCTGACCGACGCAACCCGAAGCACCCCATTTGCTGCCTTTTATTTTGTAGAAGATTTGTATATCAACCTGCTCACCGGCAACTGGCCAATGGTAGAAAGTTATATGAGCAATTATCATCCAAAAGAAAACCGGCGCATTTATCCCAACTCGCCTGAGATTTTCCCGGTGTTGATTAAAATGGTGCAGGAGCGTAGTCCCATGATTCTGGCCGGAAGCAAGGATGCAGGTCTGAACGAAGAGGCCTGGCGTCTGCTTGATCTGATCTTTTACTACAACAGCAAGGACAGAAAGGATGAGGTGTATAACAAAAAACTTTCTGATTACCGCAAAACTTACCGAACTTCAGCATATCCTGAATTTGGCAGGCATTTTATCCCCGAAAAACTTTCTAAGGCTGCTTTAAATTTCTCTTTAGGATCGGGCATGGTTTCTCCTTCGGGCGATCTCTCAAAGTATTTCTCGGGCAATGCGGTCTTCAATATGGGTATGGATGTCAATGTTGACCGTGTGTTTACTTCACTTTATCTGCAGGGAACAAACTTAAAAACCAAGCTACCGTTCATAGCTGTTACGCCACGCGACACCCTGTTTTTCAACAAAGGCGACAAGTTTTCTTATCTGGATGCCGGTCTTAAAGGAGGATATTTCGTACTCAGGAATAATCGTTTTCACCTTGCGCCTTACGCTTCCATCTCAGGTAGTGTTCTTGAAAGCAACTTATACGATGACCCTCGCGACAACAAACTCGAGGTCAAGGTCTTCAACAGCTTCACCTATGGCGCCGGAATTCACACTGAGGTCAAGTGTTATGAATACGGCATGCAAAATATCTATGGAGTCAGCAATAAGGGCTATCTGAGCCTGAAACTTGATGCAGGCTACAACAAAATGAGCAAAATGAAAAACCTGGCTAATGACGGAGCAATGCTTTATGTCAATCTGGCATTTGTTATAGGCTTCGGGCAGTTTTAATCCATGCGGATCGCCGGCTGATTCCTTAATATTCATAAGTTATTTTATTGATATTTAATTATTTGCATCCGGCGATATGGCATATAGCAACAAAGCAGTACATATCAATGCCTTTGATGCAACAACCCTTTGCAGTCGGCTTAGCATGCCTGTAGCCGCATGGCCAGGCGAAATGATTATGTTGGATGGCCTCCGTAAAGCAATGTGAAAGTGATGAAAAGTGGCCATGTGAGTCCGACGGAGGCAGTTGATGAGGTAAACATAATGATTGATTCACTATTGCCAGATCATGGTGAAGTTCATTCCTTTGATTGCCGACACTTCCAAGATGCACGATTGGGATATCTGGTTTTCAGTGTTGGAACTTCCCTCAATGATTTACTCAATTTAATTGAAAATCAGCCACCTGATGTGCCGGGCCAATTGTTAAGTCTGTACTTTAATTAAAGCATTTTCCACATGAGTATCCGGCCAATAGGCAGCTGATAAGAAGATAAATCAGGCGCAAATTCATGTATGTGGAACTTGATCAAGATATTCTTTCCGAAGAAAAGTTCGATTAATGGCCTGATGAGGGTTGGCCGGTGTAAGCTAATTTCAGTCAGAACGATACCACAGATCCGGGAAAAACCAACAAGCAGCGAGCATTTTCAACCCACCCACTAGCCTCAATCTTTTTCCAGCGAAAATTCAGCAGTCGGATCGGTTAAGAAGCAGAAAGGACGGCTTAAATTTTTTGGGTTGTATGCCCTTTTTATTTGATTATCAGCGACTCTTGAGCTGCCTGAACGACGTTTTGTAAGCTTTCTGTAAAGGCACCAATCTGTTGTCGTTTCTGACAAGGTCATTGATCATCATGCCATATCTTCCAACACCGCGCGTTTTATCCGCTACGGCAAAGAGTGTGGCCGATTGCTGAAGCAGTGCAGCTACCTCGTCGCGGCTGAACTGATAATCAGGAAGCAGCCCAATCAAACCCATCAGGCCTTCGTCGTTCATTTGCTCGAGGTAGAAACTTGCGGCCTGCAATAACACAGGCAAGCTGTTCTGGCTACGCACAAAATCATCAAATTTCTGATGCCTGATGCCGTATCGCTCAGTGTCGAAACGGCTGACATCGCTATCGAAAGCCAGGTATAAGGGTGCCGCAGCTTTAACGCCTTGCTCGGCAATAACTTTCAGCACTTTCTGATATTCGCGGTTGTAGGCAAACACCGGTGCAAGGCGATCGAGCATGTTTTGTGCTTCGGAGGCATCGAGTTTGCAGCCACGATTTCCATTGGCTGTTTCCACCGCATCGGTAAGCATTTTTTCCACACCTTCCACAATGCCGCGTTGAAGGTCCTGCCGCGATTTTTGAATCCATTCCTGTATGTTCAACCTGTGATTCAGGCAGATACGCTCAATAAGACGTTCATCAAGTTCGGCAAAGGCACGCTTGAGTTCGGTATCATTTTCCAGCAGGTTTTCTTTCTGCATCCGGATAAGCTCGTCATACATCCTCCATGCTTCGGGCAGGTCGTTGCTCCAGGCTTTCAGCTGTACATCCGGAATGCGTCGCAGGATTTCCTGTTTGGCTTCCTGCGAAGCCTGTGTAGGACGCGTCTGAGGAAACGGCTGATTGCGCCGGTCAGCTGATGGAGGAGGTAAGGCGGTTCCTGCCAGTCCGATTTTCTGCTGCAGTTGCACTGCTTCCATCGAAGTGCGCAGGTATTCAGGATGATCTGCGCGATAGGCCAAAGCCTGTTGCAGCCGTCGTTGCGCATCGTCGTTTCGCCCGGCAGCATGGAGTTCCTCGGCTTCCTTGACTAAGTCCATATACACCAGACGGTGCGTCCTGAATAAACCCTCGGTAATGGCCAGTTCATGCTCAATATTGTAAAAATCGCGGGCAGCTGAAGCAGCCTGTTCATACATCCTGATGGCATCCTGATAGCGCTTTTGATCGGCAAGCTGCTGGGCCTGACGGATATAGGCCTTAACAAGGTCGTCGCTCTGACGGGGCAGCTTTTGCGCAAGCTGTTCCGATTTTCTGACACTGGCATAGAGTGAGGCCCTTTCGCGGTAGGTTTCGGCCAACTGCATATTGCCTGTTTCAACAGCCCGTGCAGCAATATGAAGGTGCGAGCGCAACAGTCCAAGCCTTGCTGTTTCGAGCCGTTCACTCACCTGATTATAAGGCACATTGAGCCCGCTTAGCCGTGCCCATCCCAGGGCGTCTTCGTAAAAATTCAGTGCAAAGGCATAGTCCGACCGTGCAAGGAGCGAGTCGGCCAGCCTGACTTCTTCAGCAAATAACGCCTGAGCACCCGACATATCGCTTTCGTCGGTACCTATTCGCTCAAATTGTGCCAGAAGCTGGTCGTCAGGCCACAGACGCGACATATTCAGCATCAACTCATTATCACGATAATCTCCTTTGAGCGAGGCTCTTATGTACTGCAGCTGTTGACGGCCGATTGTGCTGGCAATTAGTCTGGCGTTTTTATCGCGTGGTTCACGATAATCCAGCATCAGGGTTTGATATCTTGTCATCAGTCGGCCGACAGCAACGAGTCGCTGACTCAGACCCGCCGGATCGACATTGGTGTATTTTCCGGTTTGCTGTAAAATATTCCCGGCATTGAGACTGGCTTTTCGCAATTTATCGCGGGTAGCAAACAAACCGGCATAACCGGCCCTGCTTTCTGCCTCTCCCCTTTCGGCCTGAACCAGCAAGCTGTCGAGTAGCTTGACTGATGCCCAGTATTGGTTGATAATGCCGATATGCTGAAGCACCTCGTTGCGCCTGGTGGTGGAAAAAGTCAGGTAGTCAATGGTAAAATCCGGTTGCCTGCCGCTGCGTGGCAGTCGGAGCAATACAGGACTGCCTGCCGGCATCTCGCCCGAACCTTGAGCGGTGGAATACACCACTTGGTCAACTTTCATCCTGCATTGATCGGGTACGAGTTTGGCACTTAGGTCAAATGACCGGTAAACAACATCGCCATATTCTAAAACGGGACTGACCTCTACCAGCCATTCATCAAAATCGCTTCCTGCCTGGCTTAATCCGGCCGAAAGTGAAACACGGTAGCGCAACTCCAAATCCTGAACATCCTTTTCGCCCGAAGCCGCTAAAGCATTTAAAACAGCCTGATTGTTCATCAGGCCTTTTCCGGCATTCGTTTTCGAACTGATGGAAAATACCATCTGCTGAGCAATGGCCTGACTAAAAACGCTTGCGGTGATGTCAACAAAAAGCACCAGCGCCAGCAAGTACATATGTCTGCCCGGAATATTCATCGGGGCAAATTTAGTACTTGACACCTCATGATAGGTTGATTTAGGGTACGAATAGCAGGAAAAATGTCAATACCAAAGGATTGACCGCTTAGGGATCTACCGGCAAGCTCCTTTCAAAACCGGCCTCGAGCGAGATAAAGGTCTCAGTAAAAGTGATTTCGGGTATGCTTTGAATTTTCTCGATGATAATTTGCTTGAGATGCTCGTTGTTGTGCGTATAGATTTTTACAAGCAGGGAGTATTTTCCACTGATGTGGTGGCACTCAACAATCTCAGGTATCTCCATAATCTGTTGATAAACAGTATTGTGGGTGCTGTTCGAAACAAGGTTGACCTGAATACCGATGAAAGCACAGGTTTGGTAGCCCATGGCCTTTGGGCTCAGCTTGAAATGAGCGCCGCTGACAAGCCCTGCCTCCTGCATTTTGGCCACCCGCTGATGAATTGCAGCTCCTGAAACATTACAACGGCGGGCAATTTCGACGAAAGGCGTACGTGCATCCTCGATCAGAATGGATAGTATCCGTCGGTCGAGACTATCAAGATGAAAGTCATCGTGCATTTTTAGTAGGTTTTTGTTCGATATTTTGCAAAAATAGCCGTTTTGAGTAACAGTTTTTATTTATTTTTCAAATTATGATGTTACTTGGGCTTTTAACAAGCCTAAAGTCTGATTTATTCCTATTTTTGACTAAATTTTAACAATCATGTCACAAAAACATAATCCGGTACGTGCCCTCTTCGATCTGAAACAGTTTGGTGAGTTTGGCGATGTAAACCCTTCGGTTACCGATTCGGCCACTTACACCTTCATGCATGCCAAAACCATGACCGACACCTTTCATGGTGAAGCTGAAGGATGCTTTCTATATTCGCGCCACTGGAATCCCAGCAATAAATATCTGGCAGACGCCATGGCCGCAATGGAAGGCACCGGGTCAGCCTGGATCACGGCTTCCGGCATGGGTGCTATCACCGCGGCCTTGCTTCAGCTTTGCAAAAGCGGCGACCACATTGTCTCGAGCCAAACCACCTACGGTGGCACCTTTGCCTTTATGCAGAACTGGCTTCCGCGCTACAATATCAGCGTGAGTTTTGTTGACATTACAAATCCGGAGGCAGTCGCAGCGGCCATCAAGCCCAATACAAGGCTCATCTACACCGAAACGATGACCAATCCCCTGCTGCAAATCAGTGATATTCCCGCACTTGCAGCAATAGCACATGAAAAGGGCCTGAAACTTGTCGTTGACAATACATTTACCCCGCTGATTGTGGCTCCTGCCCTGCTTGGCGCCGATGTTGTGGTGTACAGCCTCACTAAGTTTATCAATGGAAAAAACGACTGCGTTGCTGGGGCCATATGTGCGAGTCAGGAATTTATCAACGAGCTCATCGACGTAAATGCAGGCACTGCCATGCTCTTAGGTCCGGTGCTTGACCCTTTCCGTAGCGCATCCATACTGAAGAATATGCACACCCTGCACATTCGTATGCAACAGCACAGCCGCAATGCAGCTTTTTTGGCAAACAAGTTTCGTGAAGCAGGCATTAAAGTGTGCTACCCCGGATTTGAAGACCACCCTGGACACGCTGTGCTGAATCGGATGATGCATCCATCTTTTGGCTATGGCGGCATGATTGCCATCGACCTGGAAACAGCCGAAAAGGCCGCAAGCCTGATGGAAAGCATGGAAAATGCCGATGTGGGCTATCTGGCTGTAAGCCTCGGATATTTTAAAACCCTTTTCAGCAATAGCGGAAAAAGCACTTCCTCGGAAGTTCCCGAAGACCTGCAGCGAAGCATGGGCATGTCAGAAGGTTTAATACGTTTTAGCGTCGGGCTCGACTTCGATATCGAAAACACCTGGCAAAGGATATATCAATGCCTTAAAACCACAAAGCTTCTGCCCAGCAAATCTTTTGCCTGATTCAACTTTCTTCCTGTTCAGGAGAACATTTTGACATTGGTTTGTTAATGATAACTGATATGGCATTCAATTCATGCCATAAGAATATCTTTGTCAATTCAACCAACATCAATTGTTACCCGCATGAAAAAATCAGGCATTTATCAACCCATGGTGCTTATAGCACTGACTTTGCTTATCCTTGTGCCATTCACTGATTCAGAGGCATGTACGCGCTTTGTTTACAAAAAACAGAAGGGCAAAGTCATCACCGGACGCAGTATGGACTTCTCTATTCCCATACCGGGCAACCTTTGGATATTCCCCCGCGATATGCAACGAAACGGCGAAACAGGAGAAAAATCTTCGGTTAGCTGGACTTCAAAATATGGCAGTGTGGTCATCACCTCGTGGGACATCGGTGTTCCTGACGGAATGAATGAAAAAGGTTTAATGGCCAATATGCTTTACCTTACTGAGTCGGAATACCCTGAATTTGAGAAAAACGGGGATAAAAAGGGTTTGGCTGTTTCTTTATGGGCTCAATATGCACTCGACAACTTTGCTACAGTTGCCGAGGCTGTAGAAGACTTCAGCAAAGAGCACTTTGTTGTGGTAACGGACTACCTCCCCGGCACAAACAGTAAAACCACCATCCACCTTTCGCTCTCCGATGCCACGGGCGACAATGCGATACTGGAATATATAGGCGGCAAACTTTACATATACCATTCCAGGGATTACAATGTGATGACTAACTCACCCACATTCGACAAGCAGCTGGCCATCAACGGTTATTGGAATCAGGTGAACGGATTTGAGTTCCTTCCGGGAACCAACAAAGCTGCCGATCGTTTTGCCCGTGCAAACTTCTACCTAAAATATCTTCCCGAAGTGGACAGCACACATATTGCCACAGCAACGGTGTTCAGCCTTATCCGCCAACTCAGCGTGCCCTATGGCATTCAGTCGGGCCATGCCCTCGACCTCAGCACCACCCGTTGGCGCGTAGTAGCCAATCAAACCGACCTTATCTACTATTACGAAGACGTGCTCTACCCTAACACTATCTGGGTTGACCTGAAAAAAATAGATTTCAGCCCGAGTTCCGGTGTTCGTAAGTTGCCAGTGATGGCAGGCCAGCCATTTTCAGGCGATGTGACAAGCAAGTTTATGAAAGCTGTACCATTCAGGTTTCAGGGAATCTAAGGAACTGACCTTCATCAGCATAAAGCAGGAATAATTCCTGCTTTTTTTATTTCAATATGTAACCTGTCATTACGCCACGTGTCCTTCATTCAGGACTTAGTTTATCCTTAATAACCCAAAAGCCATGAGTGAATCTGACAACGAAAAGCAACACAAAAACTGCAATGGCCACAAAAGTCACAGCTCCGATGCCGTTTACGGTCTGGGCCTTATTGGTGCAGCTGTTTATTACATCAGCATGGCAACTACTTTCTGGGGCGGTGTGCTGGGTTTCCTTAAAGCGCTGGTCTGGCCTGCATTCCTCATATTTGAGGCGCTAAAGGCACTGGCAGCCTGAGTAGAACCCAAAAAGAAAAACGGCTTCCCGCACAGGAAGCCGTTTTTTTGTCAGTTCAGCATTATACTTTCTGCAACTCGAGCGGAACAGGATTTTCGTAGGCTTCCATCGGCAAGCAGGTACAAACGAGATTTCTGTCGCCATAGGCATCGTCAATCCGGCTTACCGGCACGAAGTATTTGTCGGTCATCAGTTCTTTCAAGGGTGCAGCGGCTTTTTCGCGGCTGTACGGAAGAGTCCATTCGTCTGCAAGTATCATATCCAGCGAATGCGGAGCATTGCTGACCACATTGTTGTGCTTTTCGGCCTTACCCTCTTCTACTTCAGCAATCTCGGCCCGTATGGCAATCATGGCTTCGACAAAGCGGTTCATCTCGCTTAAAGGCTCACTCTCCGTAGGCTCAACCATCAGCGTACCATGCACCGGAAAAGCCACGGTGGGCGCATGAAATCCATAATCCATCAGTCGCTTGGCAATATCAACCACCGTGATGTCGGCCGTGCGGCTAAACTGGTTGCAATCGAGTATCATTTCGTGCGCAACAGTTCCTTTATTGCCGGTATAAAGAATTGGATAATAATCCTTTAGCCGCTCTTTCATGTAGTTGGCATTGAGGATGGCAATTTTGGTGGCATAGGTAAGACCTTCGGCGCCAAGCAACTTGATGTAAGCATAGGATATGGGAAGAATGAGGGCGCTTCCAAACGGAGCCGAAGAAACCGCTTTGATAGCCCTGGTTCCTCCGGTTTTTACCAGCGGATGTCCCGGCAGGAAAGGCTTCAGGTGAGCCGCAACGCCAATGGGTCCAACGCCCGGGCCACCACCGCCGTGAGGAATGGCAAATGTTTTATGAAGATTCAGGTGGCAAACATCGGCGCCAATAAATCCCGGGCTTGTGAGTCCGACCTGTGCATTCATATTTGCACCATCCATATACACCTGGCCACCGTGAGCATGAACAATCTCAATCAGCTCGGTGATACCCTTTTCGAATACGCCATGCGTCGAAGGATAAGTGACCATGACAGCAGCCAGATTGTCGGCATGGGTCTCGGCTTTTTGACGGAGGTCGTCGAGATCGACGTTGCCATACTCATCGCATTTAACAACCACTACTTCCATACCGGCCATCACCGCGCTTGCAGGGTTTGTTCCGTGTGCCGAGCTGGGTATCAGGCAAATCCTTCGGTGCCCTTCGCCCCGCGACTGATGGTATGCCCTGATGACCAAAAGTCCTGTATATTCTCCGCTGGCACCACTGTTGGGCATGAACGACACGGCGCTGAAGCCGGTGATTTCGGCCAGATCTTTCTCGAGCCTGTCGATCAGCATGGCGTAACCCTCTGCCTGTTCGGCCGGCACAAAGGGATGCAACTGGGCAAACTCCGGCCATGTGAGCGAAAATAATTGCGTTGCCGCATTGAGTTTCATGGTGCACGAGCCCAGTGGGATCATCGTCCTGTTCAGGGCAAGGTCGCGGTTCTCGAGGCGCTTCATATAGCGCATCATATCCGTTTCGGAATGGTATGTGTTGAATACGGGATGGGTCAGGATCTCCGACTGCCGTTCAAATCCGGAAAGTGATGAATTCTTGTCATTCAGGGGTTTGGAATTCATCGAAACGGTCCGACCGGTGAGGCTGCTCAGCACATGGACGATTTTGGCAAGGTCGTCGGAGGTAGTGGTCTCATCGAGGCTGATGCCAAAATGCCGGTCGTCAATATAACGGAAGTTGATGCGCGCACCTTCGGCAGCTACACGCAGGGTTGCGGTGCTAAAACCTTCGGGCATGGCTACCTTGAGTGTATCGAAATAATGGGTGTTCAGCTGACGGTAACCTGCTTTGGCGATGGACAAGGCCAGCTCGTTTGCGAGACTGTTGATGCGCTTCGCAATAGCCCTCAATCCCTCAGGTCCGTGATAGGCGGCATAAAAACCGGCCATTGTTGCCAGAAGGGCCTGCGCAGTGCAGATATTTGAAGTTGCCCTTTCGCGCTTGATGTGTTGCTCACGGGTTTGGAGGGCCATCCGCAGTGCATTGCGACCGCGGTTGTCTTTCGATACACCGATGATGCGCCCGGGAATGCTGCGCTTGTAGGCATCCGTAGTAGCAAAGAAAGCTGCATGCGGTCCGCCATAGCCAAGCGGTATGCCAAAGCGTTGTGTTGTGCCTACGGCTACATCAGCTCCCCATTCGCCGGGAGGCGTAATCAGCACAAGGCTGAGGAGGTCAGCAGCCACTGCCACCTGCACACCGGCCTGCTTAAGCTCCTGAACAAGGGATTTATTATCGTGAAGCTGACCATACTGATCAGGATACTGCAACAGCGCACCAAACCAATTTGAATCCGGTCTTGCATCGATGAAGCTACCCACAATCACCTCAATACCAAGAGGTTCTGCACGCATCTGAATGACATCGAGTGTTTGCGGAAACACACCATCCGACACAAAAAAGCGGTTGGCTCCGGCTTTTACCTGCTGTCGCGAACGTGCGTTGTAAAACATAATCATGGCTTCGGCGGCAGCCGTTGCTTCGTCGAGCAGCGAGGCATTAGCAATTGGTAGTCCGGTAAGATCGCTGACCATCGTCTGAAAGTTCAGCAATGCCTCAAGCCTTCCTTGCGAAATCTCGGCCTGATAAGGGGTATAGGCCGTGTACCATCCCGGATTCTCCAGCACATTGCGCTGAATCACCGAAGGGGTAATGGTGTTGTAATACCCTAACCCAATATAGGTTTTAAAAAGCTGATTCCGTGATGCTACCTCCCGGAGGTGATTCAGGTACTCATGCTCACTCATGCCTTGCGGCAGATTGAGCGGTTTTTGCAGCCTGATGTTGTCGGGCAGAATCTCGTACAGGAAATGATCCATATCGCGCATGCCAAGATATGCAAGCATCATTTCCACTTCCCTGGTGCTGGGACCAATGTGTCGTTTAAGAAATTCATTATGAGCCATATAGGGCAATCTTTTATGAATAGTGTAGTATTAAATTGAAACCCTTGTTTAAACATGACAAAGGTAGAAAATGTTCTGCCTTGCTCCCAGAAATCAGCCCGTTATCTGTTAATTTATTCACAAAAAGAAGGCCTGTCTGAAGTCCGTTGCGCAACTTATGGTAATGATGAAATATCATCGCTTGAAACAGGGCACTGATTGCTTTCGGCAGCATATCCAAGGGTGGTTTAAGCATCAAAGGGCAAAGCGGCCGCACTGTTTAAAGCAGCAGCAAACTGTTTCATGCCACAGCCCCGGACCAAAAAAAACCGTCCGCTATCGGGCGGACGGTCGCTTAATCTGGTTGGGCCCTAAAAGGCAAATAGAGATTAATCGAAGTTTTTCTTCATGTACTGCAAGCGCTCGAATCCGGCAGTGTTCTCCTGATGACGGCTTACTAAGCCCCGGAACTCGCTGACTGACTTGTAGTTATTTTTCTTCATCCATTCAATAACGCCCTTGCTGATATCGGCCAGATAAGGAATTCCGTTCTGGTAAAGCGTGGTGCAGAGCTGGGTTACAGTAGCTCCGGCCAGGAGTTGCTTCACTACGCCAATGGAATAATGGTTACCGGTAGAAGCGGCCAGATCGGCAGGAAAACCGTTCGCGGTGAGCAATGCAATCCAACGCATGGACAAAGATTTCTCGTCGGGGCTGGAAAAGACATTATCAGCAACAACCTTAGCCGTGGCAATATCCACATCAGGGTTGTAGAAGCGGTTGAACAGCACAAGTCCGTCAGCACCTGCTTCCTGCAGACGCCATGCCATAGCCATCATATTGGTAAAGAACGGGCCGATCTTGACCGACACCGGGATGCTGACATGCTTCTTCACTTCGCTGACAATGGCCACATATTCATCCTCAATAGTTTCGCTGCTCATGTGTCTGTCGTTGGGGAACAGGGCAATGTTGAGCTCGAGGGCATGCGCACCTGCTGCCTCAATCTTCGAGGCAAAGTGTACCCACTCGCTGTGGCTGATGCAGTTTACACTGGCAATTACCGGAATATCTGTTTCCTTGCGGGCATCGCCGATCAGCCTCAGGTAATCATCAAGCACCGGCCCTTTCGAAATGTTGGTGATAAACTCTTCTGCCTCCGGAAACCAGAAATAGAAGTCCTGTTTACGGGTTTTTTCAGCCACGCGGGCGATAATCTGCTCTTCGAAAACCGACTTGAGCACCACGGCTCCGGCTCCGGCCTTATGGCATTCCCTGATATTTCTCAGGTTTCCGGTTAGCTTGCTGCTGCTCACCACAAGCGGGTTCTTCAGCGAAAGGCCAAGATAGGTTGTTGAAAGATCCATTTTCTATAGTTTTTTATTCTCAATTGACTACTTTTTCTTGGGTTGAGGCGATGAGGAATGTTTTAAGATGCCCGAGCGCAAGTGTCAGGTTGTGCCGGGCCTCCTGCGAAATGCGCTCTTCGAAGTCCCAGCTATAACCCCTGATCTCGAGCAACCATGCCTTTGGACAGCTACCGTTAATTTTACGGCATAAATCCAGCACAAATGATGGTGATACGGCATGCATGGTGAATTCTATCCTTGCATCCGAAGGGTTTACCGGCCCGAAACGAAATTCGCTCACTTCCTCATCGAGGGTGGCGTCCACAAAGACGACAATATCCTTGCCTGCGACAGCTGCCGCATCCTCGATATTGAGTTGATAATTGCAATCGGTTTCCACGTTTAATTCGGGATGGTCCATAAGCCATGCTTCGAGCAGCTGAATAAAGGCCGCACCAAGGCCGTCGTCCTGCCTGCCCGGATTGCCATAGCCATAAACCAAAATCTTTGCCATGCCGATGCTTACTGCTTCATTTTGCGGTCGATAACCTCGTTGTGCTCGTTGATGAGGGTGATCTCGAGCGGCATTTTGCCGAGTGCGTGTGTGGCACAGCTCAGGCATGGGTCGTAGGCACGTATGGCCACCTCCACAGCATTCATCATGCCTTCGGTAATCACTTCCTTTCCGGTCATCATCTTCTGTGCCACCTGATTGACTGAGCGGTTCATTGGTTCATTGTTGTTGGTGGTCGAAACAATGAGGTTAGCCATTTCAATCTGGTCATGCTCGTTTATCCGGTAATGATGGAAGAGCGTTCCGCGTGGTGCTTCAACCAATCCAACGCCTTCGGATTGTTTGGTGCCCTTGGTCACCAGATCAGTTCCCATAATGTCAGGATCGTGGAGCAGGTCGCGTATCACTTCGGCGGCATGCAGGGTTTCGATGAGCCTGGCATAGTGCATATGCAGGCAATAGTTGTTGGGCTTTCCGCCGGTGAGTGCTTTGTATTGTTCAAATTCAGCCTGAGCCAGTGGCGAAGGGATGAAGTCGCAGGTGTTCAGGCGGGCAAGCGGTCCAACCCTGTACCAGCCCTTTTCTTTGCCCAAATGCTTCAGGTAAGGGAATTTCATATAACTCCAATGCCTTACCTCTTCTTCGATATAGTCAGTATATTCCTGATAATCAATATCATTAAGAATTTTCTTGCCTTCACTGTCCACGGCCCTGAGATTTCCGTGATAAAGGTCAAGTGCGCCGTCATCGCGCACGAGGCTCAGGTGATTGCTGGGGAAATAGGCAAAACCATCGATAAAATCCTTGTTGGCCATGTAGTAGCTCTTGAAGAAATCGAGCGCTTCCTGTGCCCATGCCACCATTTTGTCAGCGTTGAGCGGATCAGCGCCTTTGAGGAATTCGTCCACTTCGGCCTGGCTCAGGCTCTTGTTGATGCCTCCGGGAATGGCGCCGGTGCCGTGAATCTTTTTACCTGCGGTTGCACGGATAATCTCTTGTCCGAATTTGCGCATCATCACGCCCTGAACGGCCAAAGCAGGATTGGTGAGTGCGATTCCGATGATGTTGCGGATGGCCGGGTCGCCATCAATGCCAAACAGAAAGTCGGGAGCACTCAGGTGAAAGAAATGCAGGGCATGCGACTGGAAGAACTGGCCGTAGTGCATGAGCCGGCGCATTTTTTCGCCTGTCGGGGTGAGGCCCTTGCCGGTGCCGGCGCCCACAATCACATCGAGTGCTTTGGCAGCAGCCAGATGATGGCTTACCGGACAGATACCGCACAGGCGCTGCACCAGTACCGGCGCTTCCCAATAGGGACGGCCCTGAACAAAACGTTCAAAACCGCGAAATTCCACAATATGCAGTCGGCTTTGTGTAACATTGAGCTTGTCGTCCATCAGGATGGTAACCTTGCCGTGACCTTCCACGCGGGTTACCGGTTCTATGTTGATTTTCTTGGACATGATGTCGGGTGTTTTGTTAGTCAAACTTTACAACTTCGTAGGGCAGCTTGAGCGGGTTGCCGGTGATGAGTGCCACGAGGGCTTCCCAGATAAGGTCGGCGCGGGGCGGACAACCGGGCAGGAAATAGTCGATTTTGACAATTTCGTGGCAGGGATACACCCTGTCGAGCAGCATGGGCAGCTCATCGTCATTGGGCAGTATGCGTTCTTTGTTCAGCTGCACTGTTGGTCCGTTGAGGTAGGCCTCTTCGATGCATTCCTCAATGGGAATACCGTTGCGCATGGCCGGAAGCCCGCCCATGATGGCGCATTCGCCCAGCGAGATCAGAATCTTGCAGTTTTTGCGGAAAGACCGCAGCACTTCCACATTTTCGCTGTTGCAGCAGCCTCCTTCGATGATGCCTATATCGACAGGTTTGGTGAAAGTTTTGATGTCGTCAACCGGTGATTTGTTAAACTCTACCAGTTCGATGAGCTGCAGTATGCGTTCATCAATGTCGAGTATCGACATATGGCAGCCAAAACATCCTGCGAGTGAGGTAGTTGCTATTACAGGTTTGCTCATGTTCAGTTCCTCCTGTTAGTTTGGTTATACGGCAACATCGCTGCCAATGGGTTTATGGTCGAATTTGCGGTGACCGATGGGCTGGGCAAATCCTTTTTCCTTCTTCAGAATGGAGCCTACCGGGCAGACATTCATGGCCATTTCGGCCAGCTCGGGTGTCATCTGCCTGCCAAGCTCTTCGTCCAGCACCACTTCGAGGTGGTTTCCGCGGTTGCGGAATGCAAATAGCGGACGTCCCTGCTCATCGCGCACGGCCTTGATGCAGCGCTTGCACATGATGCAGCGGTTCTGGTCCTTGATGATATGGGGCGAAGAGGCGTCAACACCTTTCTGCGGAAAATCGTAGGGGAAACGGGGCACCATCATCTGATAATAATAGCCAAGTGCCTGAAGCTCGCAATTACCGCTCTTTTCGCAGGCAGGGCAGAAATGATTGCCGCTGACAAAAAGAAGCTCTACGATACTTTTGCGCAATTCGTTGATAGGCTCCGAATTGCTTTCAATTTCCATGCCCTGGGTAACCGGCGTGGTGCATGAGGTCATCATTCTGCCATTGATGCGGACGGTGCATATGCGGCAGGCTCCCTTGGGCTTAACACCGGGCATATTGCACAATGTGGGGATATAGACGCCATTTTGCTTAGCCGCGTCAACAATAAAGGTTCCGCTTTCGGCCATGCATTCCTTTCCGTCAATCCTGAATTTGATTAGTTCGCTCATGTGCTTTCTGGTTAGTGTTCGTGATGATGAAATACAGCCTTGCGGCCCACATAGGCATTGGCAGCCTTAACAGAGGCTTCGAGATCGAAACCTTCGTCGAATGACTTGTCGGGCTGAATCAGCCTTTGGTAGAGGTGCGGAAAATTCTTCAGGCTCGAGATGATGGGGTTGCCTGCTGTCTGACCAAGACCGCAACGGCTGGCCAGCAGCACCTTGCCCCATTCGCGAAGGTCATCGAGGTCTTTCTTCACGCCCCGTCCGGCAAGCAGCTTGAGAAGCTTGTTGCGCATCACCTGAGGCATATTGCGGCAGGTGGAGCAAGAGCCGCATGACTCGTCAATGAAAAATTCCATGAAATTGAGCACCACTTCACGCAGCAGGTCACGCTGTTTGCCAAAGATAATCATCGAGCCGCCTGTCGAAAGGTCGCTGTAGCCCAAAGTGCGGTAAAACTCATCGGGTCCGATCAGCGTTCCAGAAGGACCGCCCACCTGAACTGCCTGCACATCGTAGGCGCCAACCATGTCGAGCATATCGTTCACATTGAATCCCCAGTTCACTTCGTAAACGCCGGGGAACATGCAATCGCCCGAAATACTGAGAATCTTTGTGCCGGTGGAATCTTCGGTGCCAAACTGGGTGAACCACTCGCCTCCGTTTTCGATGATACGGACGACAGTGGCAAAGGTCTCGACGTTGTTGATGATGGTCGGCTGGTCCAGATAACCCTTCTCGACCGGGAAAGGAGGTTTATCGCGTGGTTCGCCGCGTTTTCCCTCGAGCGACTCGAGCAGGGCCGATTCCTCGCCGCACACATAGGCGCCGGCTCCATATTGAATCCTGATGTCGAAGTCGAATCCTTCGATGCCACAGATATTGCGTCCGAGCAGTCCCTCGTTGCGCATGTTTTGAAGAATGCCTTCCAGATAGTCCTTCATATAGCGGTATTCGTAGCGCAGATAGAGTATGCCCTGATCCGAGCCAATGGCATAGCCGGCCACAACCATTCCTTCGAACACAAGCTCGGGTTTTTCGGTCAGGATCACCCTGTCCTTGAATGTGCCCGGCTCGCCTTCATCGGCATTGCACACCACATAATGTTTTGGGCCTTTGGCGCGACGGCAAAACTCCCACTTGAAACCGGTCGGGAATCCTGCTCCTCCCCTGCCTCGGAGGTGACTATGTTTAACCTCGGCTATTACGGCTTCGGGCGACATGCTTGGCAACTTCTCGCGCAATACCTTGCCGTAGTGATAGTTATCGGACAACACCATGCCTTTGCGACGAATATTGCTCGAAACCATCGCACGTAAACGCGGATCCTGGTTCTTGCCGTCGCCAAAGCCTTCGTGCACCAGTTCGTTGAGCGAACGCCCCTCGCGTATGTAGCGGATAATTTCTTTTGCCCTGAATGGTGTCAGTCTGGTGAACACCTTATTATTAATAATGGCAGCAGGCTCCTGATCACTCATCCCGATGCAGGCTGTATCGAACAACCCGATAAGTCCATCGGGGCTTACTTCGCCAAACCGGATGCCTGAAGCTTTCTCGAAGGTTTCGCGTATGGCCTTACGTCCAAACATCTCGGCTACAACGCTGTTGTTCAGGTATATGGAATACCTGCCTCTGGGCTTCATGCTCAGAAAATGATAAAAACTGATGGTCTGCTCGATGTCGGCCTGGGAGGTGCCTAACAGCCCGGCCAGTTCACGTGCATTGGCTTTGCTGATATAACCCTCCGTTTCCTGAATCTCGATCAGCATGTCCATCAGACGCGTGCGATCGTTGCCAAACTTCCACGCAATAAGTTTTGCGATGTTTTCCATGCAGTGAGTAGTGTTTACTGTTTAAAATGAACTACTTAGCCTTTGTTGTTAATCTATTCACAACAAAAGTACAAGCAAAATAAGCACCTGCAACAAAGGAAAGGAATTTAGAATGGGTTTAAATTAGGACTTAAAAGCCAAAACCCGGAACCTATCGAAAAAAATTAAATCCTATCTATATGATATTCAGCCATATGCTATGGCTTAACAGCCCTTATCATATGACGTTTTCCGGCAAAACCGGGCAAACGTTCCACCTTAAAACCGGAATTCCGTAATGCACGTTTCACATCGCCTTTTGCACTGTAGGTGACAAGCACGCCCTGAGGTTTTAAAGCGCCAAAGAGTCGCCCGAAAACCGTGTCCGACCATAATTCGGGCACCACGGCAGGGCTGAATGCATCAAAATATACAAGATGAAAGGCCTCAGGATCAGGATGATAATCCAGGATGTCGAGGTTGTATTTCAGCAGGCAGAAACGCTCGTGCAAGCGCTGAGGAATGTTCCATTCGGCTTGCATGATGCGATAATACATACCCTGACCGTCATGCTCCAATTGCTCGTATTGCAGCAAACGCCAGACCTCTTCCGGCAGCGGATGCTTCTCGATGCCTGTGTAGTTTATGGTGGTTTGCTGCTTATGCAGACAGGTAAGCAGAGCATTCAGCCCGGTTCCAAAGCCCATTTCAAGGATGTTGAGTGCATCGGGGAAATGTAGCCGGGCAAAATTCAGGCCGTTTTGCACGAACACGTGCATGGACTCGCCAATGGCGCCGGCACCCGAATGGAAATGCTCGCCATAATCAGCATCCCAGAGCGTATAGCTGGAGTCGCCGGTTATGCGAAGTTCTCGTTTGCTACTCATTGCTTGACTTTATTGGTGCAAAGATGGCTTTATGGGTTAAACCGGGCAGGGGCACTACTCGTCCTTGCAAGCCAGCCATGTTGAACTCGATAAGGTGTTGAGAATAGTGCAGCCAGAAACCATCAGGCTTTAAGGCAAAATATAATGGTTTGCCCGGCAATGGGGTCTGCCAGAGTAAACGGCCATCAGGCTTAAAACGGTAAATTGACGTTCCGGAGCTAAGCAAATACGTATCATCCGGCATAAAAAACACACTATCCTGAACCGCAGCATCAAACTCATGAAGTAATCTGATAGTGGGTGGATAAACAGAAATCTCATTCAATTTAATGACACCTCCTGTTCGCTCAGCTATGTTGAGCTGATGCTCACTTTTCCATAGGGCGTCAACCACTCTTCCGTTCAATGGCCAGACCGAATGCAAAGCGCCGGTGGCGCGATAGAAAATCTTCACCGAATGCTTGTTTCCGCCTGATTGGTAGGCTACCGCGGTAAACTGCCCGCAGTGACTCAGGGTATAGGGCACGCTATCAGGGTTGCCGTTGATGGTAAGCAATGTGCTGCCATCAACAGCCCTTATAGCCCTCACATTTCCACTGTGCTCCCCAATCCAGAACTGACTACCCTCGCTTCTTACAAAGCTTACAGAAAATGGATTTGCCGTAGCAAAAAGCGTAAAGGTCACATTTTGAAACGGATACATCATTCCGATAATGGATTTTCGGTCGTGACTTAGCAAAGCCATCGTCTGTGCAGGTGTTGACCAAACTGCTTCAGCAGCGCGCACTCCGGGTAAATGCCTGTCAAGCCTGATGCTGCCATCAGGCATTAGCTGTAGTAAACGCAAGCCATCGGATTGATTGCTCATCAAAAGGAAAGCATCACTGTAGGACACCGTATGTGATATTAATATCCGCACGGATTTCTTCAATTGCACTCCGTTGCTATGCCAAAGAGCCACCAATGTTGATTGACCTGTATAGTTCAGGCCTTCAGCCAGAAAAAAGCCGCTTATAATGGTATCCCTGTCGATGCCTTCGAAAATTAGGGGATTTAATATGCTTATGCCATTTTCATTAACCAGACTCATCTTCAGCAGACCCGCGGTGCGCGTGTTCAGGCCAATGGTGAAATGTAGCGTGTCATTCTCAAATGAATGACCGGCAACAGGCTGATAGATAGATATTTGAGCACCAATGTCATCATCCATCTTCCGGCATGCGAAAAGCACAAGGAGCAAAACAAGCGGAAAAATTTTCATCCCAACAAAGCGAAGCATTGGTTATTTTTGGCAAAACTATAAATCCCCGGCCAACATGCTCGACCTCGACATCAGTAAAGTGTTATTCCTGGACGTTGAGACTGTTTCATTAAAGCAAGATTATGAGCAGTTAGACGAAAGAATGAAAAAACTCTGGGACCGCAAAGCCTCGCACATCCGTCAGCACGAGGAACAAAGTCCGGCTTCGCTGTACGAACGGGCAGGCATTTATGCCGAGTTTGGCAAAATCATCGTCATTTCGGTAGGCTTTCACAATGGAAACGAGTTCCGCATCAAGTCGTTCTACGGCGATGATGAAAAAATGCTTCTGAATGATTTTGCGACCATGTTGAGCAGGCATTACGATGCGCCCGACCACCTGCTCTGCGCCCACAATGGCAAGGAGTTCGATTTTCCCTACATTTCGCGCCGCATGCTGATCAATGGCATCGGCATTCCTCCGATCCTGCGCATTGCAGGACGAAAGCCCTGGGAGGTGCGGCATCTCGACACCATGGAACTCTGGAAATTCGGCGACTATAAAAGCTACACCTCGCTTGATTTGCTTACGGCCATCTTCAACATTCCAACACCCAAGGATGACATCGACGGCAGCATGGTGGGAAGAATCTACTGGCACGAACACGATCTGGAGCGCATACGTACCTATTGTCAGAAAGATGTGGTAGCTGTGGCGCAGTTGCTCAGGTGCTATATGCAGCTGCCCTTGCTGCACGAATCACAGATTGTGGTAGCCGGCTGAAAGCATAGCAGCTTACATGATGTTCAACTTTCACCTATTATCAAAAGCGCATGGCTAAACACCGCCTGTCGAAATCGACATACATCCGCAGTCTGCAATGTCAGAAATCGCTTTACCTGCACAGCCATCGCCCCTTTCTGCGCGATAAAATCAGTGCCGAGCAACTGGCCAAATTCAAACGCGGCACCGATGTGGGCGTGCTGGCCCGTGAGCTTTTTCCGGGCGGAATTGATATGACACCGGGATCGCCCTCGGCACTGGCGAAAAAAAGAGAAGAAACCCTCAGGCTGCTTGCCGACCCTGAAGTCAGCGTGCTGTATGAAGCAGTTTTCGAATACGACGAAGTGCTGATCATGCTGGATATCCTGGTGCGCCACGAAGACGCATGGAAAGCCATCGAAGTAAAAAGCTCGCTCAGGCTCAGCGAAACCTATATCAGGGATGCAGCCCTGCAATATTATGTACTCAAAGGCAATGGGTTGCAGGTGAGCAGTTTTCAGCTGATGCACATCAATCCGCAATATGTCTTCAAAGACCGCCTGAAGCTCGACGAGCTTTTTCTTGGCGTCGAGGTGCTTGATCAGCTGGAACTCCTGCAGCCAGAAACCGCCTCGGCCATTGCCCAAGCCAAGCAAACGCTCGATCGGACCAGGTCGCCCGAAATACCGGTCGGCCGTCATTGTTTCTATCCTTACCCCTGCGATTTCACCGGACACTGCTGGAAGAATATTCCGCCAAACCATGTGTTTCGGTTGCGCAGCCTGAACAGCGAAACGGCCTTCCGGTTTTTGGGCGAGGGTCGGTATCTGCCTGAAGACATTGCGAATGAGCCTGAATATCTGATGATTGACCCTGCTGAGCTTCGGGCTTTTTCACAAAACAGCCTGACAGCCTCAGACAAGGCCAAAGAAAGCCTGAAGGCTTACCGAAAATACCATAACCT
Organism: Bacteroidales bacterium; assembly: GCA_035325985.1. GTDB lineage: Bacteria > Bacteroidota > Bacteroidia > Bacteroidales > F082 > JALNZU01. The sequence continues at coordinate 74,381 of DAOKYW010000006.1, read as the reverse complement.
GATCTATCTGAAGCTGCTGACACTCCAGCCGGCAGTTCCCTTTATCAACGGTTTTGTGCCTTATCAGCATGTCCCGATGGCCATCAGCTGGCACAACAATCCATCCACCTGTCAGGTGTTTGATATGGATTCGGCAGGTAGCGCTCAGGCTGCATCCATCATTTCGGAATTGATCATGAAGCATGATTTTGTCATCACCGACGATGCCGAAGCCCTGATGGCTTTTTGTCAGGCCTCGGGCCTGCAGGCAAAGGAAATTTCGCGCATTGTGGGCATTCGCCAGCTTGTGGATGAGTTGCCCCTGTATCATCCCGGTTTCAGCAGGGATATTCCATTCGAAAACATGGCCAAAACCCTGACAGGAAAAACGCTGACGAGCAATCATTGGCTGAAACACGACTTGCTTTTGGCGGATAATCCTGCCAAAATGCAGACCGTACTCGACAAACTCGGACAATATCCCAAAGTGATCAGGCTATTGTGGGAAAAAATCATGGGGTTGCTGTAATTTTTAAAACACTGTATATCTGTGTCTTACAAAAGATATCAACAATCTGTTAATCGCTGCGCCAATCCGTCTTAACTTTGAGGCATGGATAAAAACACCCGTCGCACCCGTCCTATTGTACCACAAAGCGAGGCCGACAAAGTTCGCGAACTGCTTGCTTCGCATGGGCGCATTCCGCCTCAGGCTACTGATCTTGAGGAGGTTGTTCTGGGTGCCATGATGCTCGAAAAGGAAGCCGTTAACACCGTTATCGACATATTGCGCCCTGAGGTTTTTTACAAAGATGCCCACCAGCGCATCTATGCTGCCATTCAGAGCCTGTTCAGCAAGCTTCAGGCGGTGGATATCCTCACGGTGACCAATGAGTTGCGCCTGAGTGGCGACCTCGAACTGGTTGGCGGGCCTTATTTCATTTCGCAACTCACCAACAGGGTAGTTTCGGCGGCCAATATTGAGTTTCATGCCCGCATTATCCTTCAAAAATATATTCAGCGCGAGCTGATAAGCATCAGCAGCGATATCATACGCGATGCTTACGAAGACACCACCGATGTATTCGACCTGCTGGACAAGGCCGAGTCGAGCCTGTTCAATGTGAGCGAGATCAACCTGCGGCGCAGTTTCAGCGCCATGCCCGAGCTTGTACAGCAGGCCATACGCGAAATAGAAGCTGCCCGAACCAATGATGCCACATTGCGCGGTGTCCCTTCGGGCTATACCGATCTTGATCGTATCACTCAGGGCTGGCAAAAAAGCGACCTCATTATTCTTGCCGCACGACCCAGTATGGGTAAAACGGCTCTGGCGCTCAATCTGGCACGCAATGCTGCCGTACTGCACAAAAGACCTGTAGCCTTCTTTTCGCTTGAAATGTCGTCAGTGCAGCTGGTGACGCGTCTTATTTCCACCGAGGCCTCTATTCCTGCCGACAAATTGCGTTCAGGAAAGCTCGAACAACACGAATGGACACAGCTGGTCATAAAAATTGCCCCGCTCATTGACGCCAAGATTTTTATCGACGACACACCCCAGCTATCGATTTTCGAACTCCGCGCCAAATGCCGAAGACTCAAGCAACAGCACGATATTCAGATGGTATTTGTTGACTATCTGCAACTTATGACTTCTGGCGGAGAAAATCGCGGCAACAGGGAACAGGAGATTAGTAACATTTCCCGCTCTTTGAAAGCTTTGGCCAAGGAACTCGATATTCCCGTGCTTGCGCTGTCGCAGCTCAGCCGCAGTGTCGAAAACCGGCCCGGCTCAAAAAAGCCCATCCTCTCCGACCTTCGTGAATCGGGCGCTATAGAGCAGGATGCCGACCTTGTAGTGTTCATCTACCGCCCTGAGTATTACGGCCTGGCGGCCGATACCGAAAACAACGACACCAAGGGGCTGGCTGTGATCAATATTGCCAAGCACCGAAATGGTAAGCTTGGTGATGTAAACCTGCGCTTTGTCAGCCAGTTTGCCCTCTTCGAAGACCCGGCAAGCTCCTATCTCTACCCCAATGCCCCTGAGCTGAAGCCTAATACGGAGTTTGGTGGCAATAGCACTGTCATCAAACCTTCGAGGATGAACGACTTTGCAGACGATGATACCCAAATGGATAACGAACCTTTTTAACACCCACAAAATGAATAAAAAGAACCTGTTCCTCATGCTCCTTCTCCTGCCCTTTTTAAGCCTCACCGGCAAGGACATCAAGCTGGCCTATAAACTTGACAAAGGGCAGAAATTCACCTTACAGATCAACAACAAGCAAAACATCGGCATGACGATGATGGGCCAGAGCATGACCCTGAATCAGAATGCAGACATCACTCAGCTGGTTACGGTGACCGACAAAAATACTGAAGGCTATACCCTTGAACTGAAATACGATCATATCGTTTTCAAGCAAAATGCTATGGGTATGGAACTTCAGTACGATTCCAAAAATCCGGACAACAACAATCCTATGGTGGCTCAGCTGGCCGAAACCTTCAAAAAATCGCTTGAAAACGTCATCACCGCCGTTATCGACAATCGTGGAAATCCGCTGAGCAACAATGCCAAAGAAGTTGTGGGCAACACCAACCTTTCAGGATTCGAATCGGGTATGATGGTGGTTTATCCTGAGCACAATGTTAAACCGGGCGACAGCTGGGAAATTCAGTTAAAGCCCGATCCCGACAGCGATTTTGTGATTAACTCCACTTACAAGCTGGAGTCGGTCAAAGGCCAGGTAGCCAAACTGAGCTACAAGGGCACCATCACCGGAACAGAAATAATGGGCTCAAGCGCTAAGGTAAACGGCGAACTGAGCGGTAATGTGGATGTAAATACCGCCACAGGCTGGGTTATTAAGGCAGGCATCAGCCAGAAAATTGACATGGAAATCGAGGAAAGCGGAATGAAAATGCCCATGACCCTGAGTATTTTCACCGATATCACCTCAAAATAATTCAGCATCCTGCTATGCAAAAGGTCATCCCTCCGGATGACCTTTTTTTTGGTCTGAAACGCACAACGCCTGATGCTTCAAAGTCGGTAACGGTGAACGTTTGAGGCCGGAAGCTTTTGAATACCTCATCAGAAACAGCTCACCTGTTATTAAATCGATGAGTTCAGCCTTCCATGAGCCCGAAGCATTTTGTTACTTTCGCATCAAATGAGCGCATTGAACATCAAGAGCATAATTAAAGTCGGCAAGCTTGCCTTGCTTCGCCTGATGATGTTGTTCGGTATTATAGCTGCTCTTATGACGGTACTGAGCTTCACCGATTTGCCCTGGCACGCCTATTACCGTCTGGGAACCGGCCAGATCGACAGAAATCCGGAGGCCGACTATATTGTTGTCCTTGGTGCAGGCGCTGTTCCTGGTCACCATTCTCTGCTCCGTTGCTGGTACGCCGCAAAGGCAGCCGAAGAATTACCCGAAGCGCAGCTGATTGTGGCCCTGCCTGCTGACAGCAATGCCACCAACACCGACCATCAGCGGATGATTGATGAGCTTGTGATGCGGGGAATTGCAAGACAAAGGATTTTATCAGAGAAAAAAGGCCGTAATACCCATGTTCAGGCCATAAATATCCGGAAGATCGTTAATGATACCGACAGCCGCCTGTTGTTGATTACTTCGCCCGAACACATGTACCGGAGCATCCTCACTTTCCGGAAAGCCGGCTTTTCGAAGGTAAACGGACTGCCGACTTTTGAGTCGGCATTCGATGACAGTCTGCTGATTGATTCAAACAGCAGCAAAGGCCGTCGCCTGAACGCTGAGCAAAACCTTGACCTCCGTTACAATATGTGGAGCTATCTGCAGTATCAGATTATCGTGCTGCGCGAATATGCAGCCATCGCCTGGTATAAGCTCAATGGCTACATCTGAGCCGGTTTCACCGAAAAATCTTATAGCCGCGCTGCACAAAAAAAGCTCCTGAGGATCACTCAGGAGCCAACAATTAAATGCTGAATTCTAAGCAACTACTTCGTTCACAAGAGCCGCAGCATCCTGCAAGCGAATGGCGGAATAAACCTTCAGTCCGGAATTATCGATGAGTTCCTTGCCTTCTTTGGCATTGGTGCCCTGAAGGCGGACAATGATCGGCACGCCTATCTCGCCAATGTTGTTATAGGCATCCACTATGCCCTGAGCCACGCGGTCGCAACGCACGATACCACCGAAGATATTCACCAGAATGGCCTTCACATTGGGGTCTTTGAGAATGATCCGGAATCCTTCTTCTACGCGTTTGGCGTTGGCTGTACCACCCACATCAAGAAAATTTGCCGGCTCGCCACCCGACATTTTAATCATATCCATGGTAGCCATGGCAAGTCCGGCACCATTGACCATGCAGCCCACATTACCGTCGAGTTTCACATAATTGAGGTCGAACCGGCTGGCTTCCACCTCGATGGGATCTTCCTCCATCAAATCGCGCATGGCTGAAATTTCCGTCTGGCGGAAGAGGGCGTTGTTATCGATGACCACCTTGGCATCGGCAGCAAATATGCGATCGTCGGCAGCTTTAATCACCGGATTGATCTCAAACAAACTGGCATCCGAGCCTTCGTAGGCTTTGTATAAGGCATGAACAAACCTGACCATCTCCTTGAATGCCGTTCCGGAAAGACCCAGATTAAAAGCAATTTTTCGCGCCTGGAAAGCCTGCAGGCCAACACGGGGATCGATCTCTTCCGTAAAAATCTGATCGGGAGTTTCTTCGGCCACTTTTTCAATGTCCATGCCACCGCGCGGCGAGTACATGATCATGTTGCGGCTCCGCGCACGGTTGAGCAGTATGCTCATATAAATCTCGCTCACTGCCGAAGGACCTGGATAATAAATGTTTTGTTCGATAAGTACACGTCGAACGAGCTTGCCTTGCGCGCTGGTCTGGGGTGTGACGAGCATCATGCCGATAATCTGATCGGCAAACAGTTCCACTTCTTCGAGCGTTTTGGCGATTTTAACACCTCCGCCCTTTCCCCTGCCGCCGGCATGGATTTGTGCTTTGACAGCCCAACGGTCCAGACCTGTTATTTTCTGAATTTCTTTAGCTGCATCAACAGCTTTGGCAGGCGAATCGGCTACAATGCCCACAGGCACCGAAACGCCATAGTTGCTAAGAATCTGCTTTCCCTGGTATTCGTGTAGATTCATAAAATGTAATGGTTGCTTTGATTTATTGCCTGTCAAAATTAGCCATTTTCCGGTTATCGCAAACGCTTTCGGAAAAATCTGCCGAAGGCCTGCAAACTGAAACCACTCCCAGCAAAAAGGTTTCGCCGAGTGAAATACAGCATAGGAGACAGACCTGCGCGCCGGTTCAAAGGATAAGGTTTTTACCGGCAATGCGGTGATAAAGCTCGTCGATCCGCGCGCTGCAAAATGTGAAGAACTACGAAAACCGTGGTAAACATGTGCAGCAAAAGCCTATGGTGAGTTCCGGACTGCTATGCTGCGCTCCGCTGCTTTTTCTTAGTTTTGCAGCAATGGAATCACCCATCATTCAGGCAAAAGGAATCAAAAAGCGCTTTGGTAAGCTCGAGGTGCTCAAAGGCATTGATTTTGAAGCTTATGCTTCGGAGGTGCTGGCCATAGTCGGGCCATCTGGCGCAGGCAAGACCACCCTGCTGCAAATCCTGGGCACCCTCGAAATGGCTGACGAAGGAAGCCTCAGTTTACTGGGCCGTGATGTGGGACGCATGAACGACAAAGCACTTTCGGCTTTTCGCAACAAGCATATTGGGTTTGTATTTCAATTTCATCATCTTCTGCCTGAATTCAGCGCCCTCGAAAACCTGCTTGTGCCGGCCTACATTGGCGGTGTAAAAAAGAAGGAAGCCGAAAGTCGCGCCTATGAATTGCTTGATTATCTCGGCCTTACAGCCCGGGCCAATCACAAACCTGCCGAAATGTCGGGCGGCGAACAGCAACGCATAGCCGTTGCCCGTGCGCTGATGAATAAGCCGGCGCTCGTGCTGGCTGACGAGCCTTCCGGCAATCTCGATTCAGCCAATGCCACAGCCCTGCACCAGCTCTTTTTCGACTTGCGGACGACTTTCGGCCAAACTTTCGTCATCGTAACGCACAACACCGCTCTGGCAGCTTTATCCGACAGAACCATCCGCCTGGCCGACGGTCTGGTGGCATCACAATAAACTTATGTGTGCCTCGTTCAAATCGATTATTTACACCTAAAACGCTGATGTGCATGATGCGCATTTTTATCCCTGCCTTGCTCATTTTTTGGCTGAACCTGGGACTTTCGCCGGTCGTGAAGGCGCAGCAACCACAAACCTACGAGCAAACCATTAAATCGGCCAACGAACGCTTTAATGAGAAGGATTACTTAAGTGCCAAAACCTATTACGAACTGGCACTCAGGCTCAAGCCGGACGACCCGGTTGCAACGCGCCGTCTGGCCGAAACCATCAGCCTGATTCAGAAGCAGATGGAAGAGCAACAAAAGTTCTATGGCCATATGGACGAGGGCGACAAACTGTTGTCGGAAGGAAAAGAAGAAGCAGCGCTGGCAGCTTATCGCAAAGCCTTGCAGGTGTTTCCCGGCGATCGTTATGTAATTGGTCAGGTAGAAAAAATAACCCGTAAACAGGAAGAAGCAAAGCAGAAGCAAAGTGACTTTGATCTGGCCATGCAGCGCGGTACGCAGTTTGCAGCTGCAGGGCGCTACGAAGAGGCCATTTTGCAGTTTGGACAAGCTTCGGCCATATTTCCCGAAAATACTGAGGCAAAGGCAGGATTAGTGCAGGCCGAGCAGGCTCTTGTGCAATTGCGCGAAAAAGAAGCCAATTTTCAGCGTCTGCTTGCCGATGCCCGCAACCAGATGACAAGACGCAATTTTAAGGAAGCAAAGACTAATGCGAGCGAGGCCCTGAGCCTGATGCCACAAAACAGCGAAGCCATGGCACTTGTTGCTGAAGCCGAACGTATGCTCGAGCTGAGCAATCGTTACGAAGCTGCGCTGGCCATTGCCGATCAGGCCTATGAGGCCAAACAGCTTGCCGAAGCACGAAATCGCTATGCAGAAGCCCAAAAAATCTGGCCGGAGCAAAGCTTACCTGCTGATATGATACGTCGAATTGACGAAATCCTCAACAGCGATGCTTACCGCAACGAAGTACTCCTTACAGCCTTGCTCAAGGAAGCCGCTGAAGCCTACGAAAAACAACAACTTAAGCTGGCGCTTGAAAAATACAATAAGGTATTGGAAATCAATGCCGATCATCCTCTTGCTGTGGAGCGTTCAACAGAAATTACGTTTGCGCTGAGGCAGCAGCAGAAGCAGGCCGAAGATCAGGCCCTTTATGAACGATTAATGGCTGAAGGCGAAGCAAACGAAAAGAAACAGGACTACAGCGCCGCCCTCGCTTCGTTCGAGAAAGCGCTTCAAACGCGTCCGGGCGATGAGCAGGCGCAGGGACGTCTCAACGCAATGAAGGAAAAAATCGCGCTCCTCGAGGCGGCAGAGGAAGCCGCCAACCGGTACAATGCACTCATGGCAGAGGGTCGCAATCTGCTCAAAAACAACGACTACAAACTTGCCCTCGAAAAATTCAATCTTGCACTTGAAATCAGGTCAGGTGATGCAGAAGCCCTTGCAGAAAAAAATAAGTCAGAGAAGCTGCTCAGAGAGGCTGAAGAAAAATCGGCACGCGATGACCGCTACCGCCAACTTATTCTGACAGCCGATGAAGCATTCTCCAGATCGGAATTCAGGACTGCAGAAACTGCCTACAACGAAGCATCGGGTCTCATGCCCTCAGAATCCTATCCACGCGAACGTGCAAAACTGGCACAGGAAAACCTTGCCAGACAGATAGCTGATGCCGAAGCTGCTAGGCGCTATGCCACTTTGATTGAATCCGCCGATCAGGCCTTTGGTGCACAAGACTTTCAGCGTGCTGAAGAACTCTACCAGCAGGCTGCACTTGCCCGACCATCCGAAACTTACCCAAAAACCCAACTCGACCGGATTGTTGCCGAACGCCAGACCATAGCCCGCCAACAGGAACTTGAGCAGCGCATCAACAGCCTTATGGCTCAGGGCAATTCGCAGATGCAAGCCAGACGCTGGAGCGAGGCCATAGCCACTTTCGGGCAGGCTATCAGCCTCGACCCTTCGAACACCACTGCCGCAGCGCGTAAAGCAGAAGCTGAACTGGCTATAGAGGCTGAAAAGAGAGAGAACCAGCAACGTTACGAGCAGAGTCTGGCCGAAGCCGACCGCCTGATGAACCTGAATAATTTTCAGGAAGCCATTGCAGCCTACAAAACTGCCTTGGGCTTCAAACCGGATGACGACTATGCCACACGCCGCATCAGTCAGGCCGAGGCAATTATTCTCGAGCGCCTGACCACTATGCGCAACGAATACAACCGCATCATTGCCGAAGCCGACCGCAACTTCAACGCCAGGAATTTCGACAAGGCCATCGAGCTATACTTAAATGCAGAGAATGTTAAAGCGGATGAAACGTATCCTCGCCAGATGATCTCGCGTATTGCCGAAATATTCGAACAAAACAAAGTACGCGAAATTGTCACCTCTCCGTTCACCCTTGCAGCCAATACCAACCGCCGGCTGAGTTTTGAGCCGCTCGATGTTGCCGACCGCCGATCCAGCTATGTCATCGTTAAGGCGCGAAATCTGGGCAAAGGCAATTTTCCGCTGCTGGTTCAGTTTGGCAGCAACAACGCACGCAATGGCGGCTTTGTCCTTCCAATACCCGACAACGAAGAAACCAACGATTTCATTGTGCACATTGGTGCTCAATACCGCTGGTTCAGCGAGGACAACAACTGGCTGGAGTTTATCCCCGAAAACGGCAGCGTGGAAATCAGCCTGATAAGAATCTCGAAACAATAGCCATCATTACCGCATCGAATTTCCGGCTTCCGTCAGCATAACGCTGAAGCATCAGCATGTCAGCAACTTATGAAAGGACGAAATGCCAACAGATGCAGGCAATATACCCAAGCTTCAGGTAAAATCATGCTTGTTGGACCATGCTTCAGGCTCCGGTCAGAACGGAACTTTATGCGGATATAATGCCCTGACGATGAAAAAAAGCAAAAGCGCAAAAAAGGCAATCAGGGCAAACAACCCACTCAGCACCTTACGCTTTTTGTAAAAAAACCAGGCTGAAAGTCCGAAAAATACTCCGGCGATAATTAATAGCTGAAGAACCATATTATTGTTTTTTTATTAATCGGCACGGTTTACTTTCTCCACTCCGTTTATCTTACCCAATTTGTGCATGAGCTGCTCCAGATGGTCGGTGTCTCTGATCTGAAGGCTGATACGCCCTTCGAAAGCTCCATCCCTGGTGTTGAACGAAATAGCGCGCATATTGACCTTCAGGTCGCTCGAAATCAGGCGGGTGATCTCGTTGACCAGGCCAAGCGTGTCTTTTCCGGCAATGCGAATTGTGGCCACAAACTGAGGGTTATCAGCCTGCTGCTTCCATCGGACATTCAGGAACCTGTATGGATAGCGCTCATTCATCCAGGCTGCGTTAGGGCAACCTTTGCGGTGTATGGTAATGCCTGAATTTATGGTGACAAAACCGGTTACTTCGTCGCCGTGTATCGGGTTACAACAACGGGCCAGTTTGAAATTCACATTGCTGATGCTTTCGTCAATCAACAGATAATCGTCCTTGCCACTCTGTTTTTCATTAAACGCCTTAGGATCGGTGTCGAACTGCCTTTGCGAAGGCGGACGAGTTTCGTCCATATGGCTGACAAGAAACTTTTTTAGCTCAATCAGATCAATATCTCCTGTGGCTACCTGATGATACAGGTGCATGGCGGTATTGGCCTTGTAGTGCTTGACCAGGGTATTGATGATATCGTCGGACGAAACAATTTTCCAGTTTTTCAGCTTGCGCAGCAGCATCTCCTTGCCAATCTCCGCCTCACGCAATTCCACATCTTTTAGATACTTGCGTATTTTGTTCTTGGCCCGTTCGGTTACCACAAAATTCAGCCAGTCGTGCCTTGGCAGCTGCTTTTTGCTGGTAATGATCTCCACCTTATCCCCGTTTTGGAGCACATGCCTGATGGGTACGACTTTGTTGTTCACCCGGGCGCCATTGCACATAGCGCCCACCTGAGTATGAATCTCGAAGGCAAAATCGAGTACAGTTGCGCCTCCGGGCAGTTGTTTCAGGTCGCCATTCGGGGTAAAGACATAAATAGTGTCGCGCGTCAGGCTGTCGCTTCGTTTGTAAGCGTCAAACTGAAGTTGCCCCGGATTTTCAAGCACATCGCGCACCTGATTCAGCCAATCCTCCATTTCAAACTTGCCCGATTTCTCCTTGTAGAGCCAATGGGCTGCCTGCCCCTTTTCGGCATTCTGATCCATACGCTCAGTGCGTATCTGCACTTCAACCCATTTATCATCAGGCCCTTTCACCGTGGTATGGAGCGATTCATAGCCCGAAGCCTTGGGTGTGGTGATCCAGTCGCGCAGTCGCTTCGGGTTCGGAGGATAAAGGTCGGTAACAATGGAATAAATTCTCCAGCAATCTTCCTTTTCGCGCTTTGGCGGACTGTTGGAAATAATACGGATGGCAAACAGGTCGTAAACCTGCTCGAATGTTACCTGCTGCGACTTCATCTTGGCCCAGATGCTGGGTATCGACTTGGTTCGCCATTTTATTGAGCAATCGAGTTTGTTTTGCACCAGCTGCTCTTCGATAGGCTTGATAAAGGCCTGCATAAATGCTTCCTGACGATCGCGCGTGGCGCTGATCATTTGTTCTATCGAATCATAAATCTCAGCATGTTCAAAGCGCATCACACGCTCTTCAAATTCGGCCTTTACTCTGTATAGCCCTAACCTGTGGGTGATAGGCACATACAGGTGCTTGACTTCCTGCACATATTTTTCAAGCTTTTCGCCCGATAAATCCTCCTGATTTCGCAAATCGTAAACACGATGGGCAATTTTCAGGATGATTACCCTGATGTCGTCGACAAGCGAAAGATATAATTTGCGGAACTGCTCCGATTGGTAAGAAAGGCGTTCGGTAGGCAGTTGCGATATTCTTACAAAACCACGCAGAATAAGGCCAACTTCCATTCCATAATCATTTTCCAGATTACGAAAGTCGTCCTCTCCCTCAAATTGCAGGCTGTGCAACAAGGCCGAGATGGCTGTTGGCAGCCTCAGCCCCAGTTCATTTACAGCAATACAGGCAACCTGAAGATTATGCTCGATAGATGGTTTACCGGAGTCGGTAAGCTTTCCTTCGTAAGCCTTGACAGCTTGTTCGTAGGCCTTATCAAGCAAGATCAGCTCGTCCGGCTTATGATGAGCGCTGAGGCTTTCGCGCAGAAACGCTATGCTATAATCAGGATGTTGTGCAACATTTACCATCAGTAGTTGTCTTCCTGAAAAAAAACGTTTGCACCATGAAGATACAAACGTTTTTGGATCAGGTCAATTTAATAGGTTTACTTTTTTGTATCCTCCTTGGGGCCTGTTGGAGGCTGAATACCAGCATCCGAGATACTTTCACGCATACGGGTATCAGCCTGGATGTTCTGGAATTTGTAGTAATCCATGATGCCGATATTGCCATTGCGCAGCGCTTCGGCGATTGCCTGCGGGATAAGTGCTTCGGCCTGAATCACATTGGCGCGGGCTTCCTGTGCCTTGGCTTTCATTTCCTGTTCCATGGCCACAGCCATTGCCCTGCGCTCCTCGGCCTTGGCCTGAGCAATATTTTTATCGGCCATGGCCTGATCCATCTGCAGCACGGCTCCGATGTTCTTTCCTATATCGATATCGGCAATATCTATAGAGAGAATTTCGAAGGCTGTTCCGCTATCGAGGCCCTTGCGCAAAACCACCTTGGAGATGGAGTCAGGGTTTTCGAGTACCGACTTATGGGATTCGGCTGAACCAATCGAAGATACAATACCTTCGCCAACACGTGCCAGAATCGTTTCTTCGCCTGCACCTCCCACCAACTGACGAATGTTGGCACGAACGGTAACACGAGCCATCGCAATCAGCTGAATACCGTCCTTGGCAACGGCAGCCACACGTTTGGTGTCGATTACTTTGGGGTTAACTGACATCTGAACGGCCTGTAATACATCACGGCCGGCCAGGTCGATGGCTGTAGCAGTTTTGAAGTTAAGCTCAATATTGGCCTTGTCGGCTGAGATCAGGGCGTTCACCACCTGTTGCACCCGACCACCGGCAAGGTAGTGTGCTTCGAGGTCGTCGCGCTGCAGCTTAAGACCGGCTTTAGTGGCGGCAATAAGGCTATTGACGATGATGCCGGGCGGAATTTTTCGCCAGCGCATAAGGATAAGCTGAATCAGCGGAATCCTGACGCCTGAAACGAGGGCGGTAAACCAAAGGCCCACCGGAATGAAATAAAAGAGGAACCATATGAGAAATATCGCTCCCAAACCGATGGCAATAATCAGGTACATTTCCATGATGCTAGTTTTTTGATTTGATATAAATTTTATAACCTTCCACTTTAATAACCTCTATTTCGGTATCCACTTCGATGTATTCGGAACGAGCATGCACTTCGTATATCTGCCCGTTGATCAACGCCTTGCCTGATGGAACACATCGCGAAATGGTCGTTCCTGTATCTCCGGGCTTAATGTGGTCGGTATCCACGACGTTCACTTTACTGTCGATATTGCTTTTCAGCATTGCCCTGTCCCATGTCCTCGATCGTAACGCAAGGGTAAGGACCACCACATTAATCACGATGGTGCCACCCAGCGTATATAACCCGGCTTCTGATCCCTCGCGGCTGAAGGCAAGCCACACACCCGCAACCATAAGCGCAAAGCCAACGATACCGGCCAATCCTCCGCCCGGAATCACTAATATTTCAAGCAAAATCATGAGCAGTCCGGTGGCAATGAGCACGAGTATAATGGTCCACATAAGCTAATCGATGCTTGCTGTCAGGTTACGGTTTCTGAATTCATTGTAGATGGGCTTCAGCTCGGATAAGTCGCCGCTTTTTACCGCACACTTGCCCTTGTAGTGAACAATCCAGGTACAGGTCTCGGCCTGCTCGGGCGTGTGACCGCATACCTGAATCAGCGTTTCGATTACGAAATCGAACGTGTTGAAATCATCATTGTAAAGAACAAGAGAATGATTTGTGTTGGCAAAAATGTCAACATCTTCAAACGGCTGAAGCTTCTCCTGCGTCATAAGCGCTATTTTTTCGCGTTGCTTTGTCAAGCGCAAATATATACATCAATCACCTGAATTATGCCCAATGGCCGTTAAAAAAGATTAAGCCCGTCAGTGCTTTCTCCGAAACCGCACGGCTGGCGCCTTAGTATCAATACTTACTTTTGCAAAATGTCAATTGACCTCAACTTTGATGTTTTTTGCGATCAGCTGAAGTCTGGACTGGAGCAACCGCTTCCGGGCTACCGGGCGCAACAGCTTATGGAACCACCCGAACGACAGGCATTGCTGCGCGCAAAGCAAAGCAATCCACCGCGCGAAGGAGCAGTATTGATCTTATTCTTCCCTGGCGATCAGGGCATCAGCACCATAATGATCGAACGTGCAGTTTACGATGGTGTGCATAGCGGACAGATTGCCTTTCCGGGCGGTCGCCGCGATCCGGGTGATCATTCCCTAACCGATACTGCCCTGCGTGAAACCGCAGAAGAAGTGGGCATCATCGTTCCTTCCGAAAATGTACTGGGCACTTTAACGCCATTATTTATTCCACCCAGCAACTTCAATGTTTTGCCGGTTGTGGCCTATGTAAACCATAGTCCTCAATGCGTTATACAGCCGGAAGAGGTGAAGGAAGCTTTTCACCTGCCCATAAGCAGCTTGCTGAATCCTGAAAACACCAAACTGGTTTCTATCAAAAGCCGAACGTATCAGGTTGCAGATGTTCCGGCCTACTGTGTTGGCGGGAAAGTCATCTGGGGCGCCACCGCAATGATTATCAGCGAGGTGCTTCAGCTTATCCGGACTATGCGCAATGATTAGCTACAAAACGACAATCTTATGCTCAATCACGGCACCTTTCCGGAGTAATGCATTCACTCCGCAGTAGCGCTCGTTCGACAGCTCAACGGCCTTCTGTAGCTTTTCCATCTCAAGGTTTTCGCCTTTAAACATATACGTTACCCTGATGGTGTGGTAATATTTGGGATGTTCCTCGGTCAAATCGCCTTCCACTTCTACATTAAACCAATCTGGCTCGACCCTCATTTTTCTTAGAATGCTGATGACGTCCATCGCCGTGCAGCCACCAAGCGAGGCCAGTGTAAGCGGTTTTGGCCGTGGCCCTTTGTTCTGCCCGCCCACTTTTTCATCGGCATCCATCGCCAGTTTAAATCCGTTTACATCCGCTTCAAAAGACATTTCTCCTGTCCAGACAACATCAACTTTGTTTGTGCTCATTGGGGTAAATTATTGTTATGGATTGCTAGGTTGTTGATTGAGTGCAGCCTTCACCGGCATTAGGCCGGTTTGCATACTGTCGATAAGGACTCCATTAGTGCTGTAGTGGTATAAAAATCCGCCGGATACAGCGGGTAAGTAGCCTGTGAGGTATAAATCCGACTTTTGCGCATCATAACAAATTGAGGTGAAACGCCTGCCGGATGCGCTGATAAGCAGTTGAGGCGTGGTGTAACCGTTTTGAGCTTCGAGCAGATAAACATCGCCAGCCAGCAGGGCCATATTACCTTGTGGCAGAAAAGCCATTCCGGCGGACAACGTATCGAATGTTGGCAGCGGAATTTGTTGTTTCAGCTGAAGCGTTTGTGCATTAATGGCCACAAGTGCATGCTGTTGCACCTCATTTCCGGCGCATAATACCCAAAGTGTGCCATCGGGCGATGCGGCAAGCTGTACCGGCACTCCTGGGACAGCGATGCTGTCAGTGAGTCTGTCTAACACATAATCAATCACATAAACCTTACCCGAAGCCGATGAATTTGCCTTATTTGTAAAAACCCGTTCGGAAACCTTCACAAGATGCTCAACCGTTGTCGGCATGCTGATGCTACCCAGGTTTTGCAGTGTTGCCGTGTGCAATACATTGACAATCTTTTGCGAAGCAGACGTGAGATAGGTCTTTTCGGCATCGATGATCAGCAATTGACGTGGATCATTGAGGCGATTGTAGCGGCCCGCAATCATGGCCGTTGAAGCATTGATAACCCACACTACCGAAGATTTTTCAGCAGTAAAAAAGGCATATTGTTTCCAGAATGACATGCCGGCAATGCCTTTACCAGGGTCGGTTCCGTTGCGCAAATCGAAAACATTACGATGCATACGATTTGAATCAATGCTGAAATAGTCAAGACCGGCGCCGTCGCCATTCGTCAGACCATAATTCAGGATATAAATCCCTCTGCCCATCGGATTTGGCCGGTCAGGCATCGGGTTGTCAATGGCCGGATCGCAAGCATAAAAGCCGCACAGCATACAAAGCAAGGAGAGAAAGAAAATCTTATGCTTCATCATCCTGCAAAGTTATGCATTACAGCTTAAGACTGCTCCGTGCTGCGGATTGATTGACACGGCGATTGCCCAAATAATGCATGTGTATTAAGCCTTTTCCGTAATTTTGCACCCGTTTTTACCGATACTGCTCTGTTTTATGAAGAATGTTCACTTCACGCTGGCTTTCATACTGTTCTTTGCCTCGATCGGTTTTTCCCAACAAGGACATCGTATTCAGCTGAAGATGCCGGCAAATCCTGAAACCACTTATTTTCTTGCTCATTATCACGGCGATAAAACCTATCTGATCGACACCAGCAACTACCTTGCCGGCGAGGCTGTCTTTAGCGGTAAGGAGCCTTTAAAACAAGGCATATACATTCTGGCTAACAGCAAAAAGGAAAAACTGGCTGAATTTCTGGTGGGTTCCGAACAGAACTTTACCATTACTTTTCCGCCAGACTTCAATCCGGCACAGACCCAGGTGATTGGAAGCACGGAAAACATCCTGTTTTTTGAGCACCTCAGCAGACTGAGCAACACCATGGCCACCCTGCAGAATCTGAACCGTGTGGCCGACTCATTACCAACGGACAACCCACAGCGTGAAATTGTTCTGCAACAAATTACTGCGGTGCAGGAAGGCGCCAATACTTATCGTGAAAGACTGATAGCTGAAAATCCAAACACACTCATTGCAAGCATATTAAGTGCAATGAAAGAAATTGATGTGCCGGAAGACATCAGGGAAAACAGGGAACTGGCCTACCGATACTATAAGGATAATTACTGGAATTACTTCAACCTCGGTGATGACCGCCTTATCAGAACCCCGCTCCTACCCAGCAAGCTGCAGCAATACATGGATCAGCTTGTACCTCCTTCGCCCGATTCGGTGGTGCAGGCCATTGATTTTCTGCTTGGTCGTGCCAAAGGTGCTCAGGAAATCACCGACTTTCTTGCCTGGCACTTTCTTTCGGAATATCAGCAACCCAAGCTTATGGGAATGGACAAAGCATTCGTTCATGTGGCTGATCAATATTTCCTGAAAGGAAAAGTGAGTGGCCTGACACCTTCGATAAGGGAAAAAATTCAGGAAAGGGCCGATCGTATGCGACCTACGCTCATCGGGAATGCTGCGCCCGATATGTGGCTTATCGATACCACAGGCGCTTATCGCTCATTCAGGGAGCTGAAATCGGAATATATCATCATCATCTTCTGGGACCAAACCTGCAGCCATTGCAAAAAGGAAATGGAAGACCTCTACAATGTTTACAAGAACAAGAAATTCGATTTTGAGGTGTTTGCTGTTAATTCCACCAATGATTTTGACGGCTGGAAACACTACATCAACGAAAAGAAATACCCCTGGCTGCATGTTAATGGCACAAAAAGTTTTACGCCCGATTTTCATCAGCTATACGATATCTACAGTGTCCCGGTGATTTATATCCTGAACCGCGAGAGGAAAATAATTGGTAAGCGCATTGCCGCTCAGTACATTGAACAGATTATCGCAAACAGCGATATTTAGTCGTTTCGACTTTTACAATTTTTGGAATTCGTTCACGTTTTGGAAACGTGCATCCTTTGCAAATGAGGGCTAATAATTCGGAAAGCATGACACCCTGGTGGTTAAAAAATCTCCTTGGTGTTATTCTTCTTTCCGCATCAACGCACATTTTTGCACAACCGCTTGTGCCCTATTCCATATATTACCCACCAGGATTCAGGGTTACCTTGGGAGTAGGGCCGACCACCAACTTCACTGATATAAAAAAGAATAAAATATTTAATGCTTCAAAGCCCCAAAGTGAATGGAGGAGTGTTGCCCAGGCCACCCTTGAATACGAAGCTACCGCCTATCTGAATGTGCGCGGGCACATCTCTTACGCCGAAATTGCAGGTGCACGCAACAACCTGAGGTTTGCGGCTGAACTCATCGAAGCCAGCACCACAGTGAACATCAATCCCTTTCTTTTGTTCGGTAATTACGACGGACAGCAAAGGTGGTTTCCGAGTATCATCGTCGGCATCGGGCTGGCGCATTATAATTCACGACTTTTCGATACAGAAAAAAACCAATTGGCTTCCCGTGGATTCGGTAATGGTGGCGGGCTTTTCGGCTACGTGATTGAGGGAATAGCCATTGGTGGCATTGGCATCAGTTATTCGATTGACCCACACTGGAGCTTGCGGTTAGAGGTGGCAAACCGCTGGATGAGCGAAGATAACCTCGACTCCTATGTCAGCAGATCTCCTTACGATTTTTACAATTTCACCATATTGTCTGTAGGATATAAATTCTTTCGCGATAACCGTTATCCTATTGTAAGCACCCTTCCTCCGTCGCGTAAATATTAAAAAAGCGCCCTTTAAGGCGCTCATTTTGTGGGCATTACTGGACTCGAACCAGTGACTTCCACCCTGTCAAGGTGACACTCTGAACCAACTGAGTTAAATGCCCCAGAAAGGCGCAAAATTACGAATATAACTGTTGATGTCAAGCCTTAGGCGGCTTTTCAATAAATTTGAAGCGTTAAGAAAGCTTTGCATACCATGAAAAAAATTCGCATTCTTCTCACCCTGACAGTATTAATGGCTTCTGCCAGATGTATTCAGGCACAGGAACAAGCTAAAGAAATCCGTATCGAAGACATTTGGGCCAGCCGGATTTTCAGCGCTGAAAGCGTTTCGGGCCTAAGGCCGCTAAAGGACGGGAAAACCTATGCCACAATCGAAAAAGGGAGTATCAACATCTACGATTACGCATCGAGCAGCCTGGTGAAAACCATGGTCAGCGCTGATGAACTTATTGCGCCCGACAGCAGCCGGATTCAGCTTTCTTCGTACGAGCTCAGTCAGGACGAGAACCTGCTGCTCATTCCATCCGAAACCGAACAGATTTACAGACACTCCACCCGCTCTAATTTCTATATCTTCGACCTGCGCACACGAACACTCAGTCCGCTGAGTTCCGGAGGCAAACAGCAATTGGCAACTTTCTCGCCCGATGGCCAATTGGTGGCTTTTGTCAGAGACAACAACATCTTTGTCAAAAACCTGAATACCAACATCGAGCAACAAATAACAGCTGACGGTAAACCCAATCACATCATCAATGGAACAACCGATTGGGTTTATGAGGAAGAATTCAGCTTTACCAGAGCTTTCTTTTGGGCACCCGACAGCCGGCGCATCGCCTATCTCAGATTTGATGAAAGCAAAGTCAGGGAATTCAACATGGTATATTACAATGACTTATACCCTGAACTTTACACCTATAAATATCCAAAAGCCGGTGAGGACAACGCCATTGTTACCGTCCACATCTGGGACAAGGAATCAGGACAAACCTTGAATGTTGACACAGGACAGGAAACAGATATTTATATACCTCGTATCGGATGGACAACCGACCCGAACCTTCTCAGTATTCAAAGGCTGAACAGGCTGCAAAACCACCTTGAGGTATTTCTGGCCGATGCCACAAGCGGCCGGTTGCGTAAAGTGTATGACGAACACAACCAGTACTATGTTGACATTACCGACGATCTGACCTTTTTGCCCGATGGTCGTCACTTCATTATCAGCAGCGAACGCGATGGTTTCAACCACCTATATCTTTACGACTTAAACGGACGCCTTGTAAGGCAGCTTACCAAAGGTAGCTGGGATGTAACAAAACTCTATGGTTACAGCAGCCGATACAGGAAAATATATTTTCAGGCTGCAGCCATCTCACCCACTGAACGTCAATTGTATAGTGTTGATCTGAAGGGTAAAATCAGTCCGCTCGTGCTCAGCTCAGGGCACAACAACGCTTTTTTCAGTGACGATTTCAGCTATTTTATTCACAGTCATTCCACCATAAATCAACCTCCGGTATTCAGTTTGCGCAACAATACCGGCAAGGAATTGCGGATATTGAAGGATAACAGCCGGCTTAGAGCCACCATGAAGGACTATGGCTGGCATGATTTTGAATTCTATACGATCGAAGACCCATCGATTAATTTACCCGATGGCAGCAATGTCAGCCTGAATGCCTGGATGCTAAAACCTGAAACTTTTGATCCCATCAAAAAATATCCTGTCCTTATTTATATATATGGCGGCCCGGGTGCACAAACCGTGAACAACAGCTGGAGTGGCGGAAACAACTGGTGGTTTCAGATGCTCGCCGATCAGGGCTTTATTGTGGTTTCGGTTGACAACAGAGGCACCGGCTCAAGAGGCGAAGCCTTCAAGAAGATGACGTATATGCAACTTGGAAAATACGAGACCGAAGACCTTATCGCAACCGCACGCTATTTGTCGGGCCTTAATTTTGTTGACCCGGAGCGGATTGGGATATTCGGCTGGAGTTATGGAGGATATATGTCGAGTCTGGGTATTACCAAGGGAGCGGATGTTTTCCGGTCGGCGATAGCTGTGGCGCCCGTCACCAACTGGCGCTATTACGACAATATTTATACCGAAAGGTATATGCGCAAACCACAGGAGAATGCTGAAGGCTATGATCAGAATTCGCCCATCAATCATGTTTCGTCAATCAAAGGACACTACCTGCTGGTGCATGGCAGTGCCGATGACAACGTACATTATCAGAACGCCATGGAAATGATCAATGCGCTTGTTGCGGCCAACAAACAATTCGAACTGATGATCTACCCCAACCGCAATCATGGAATTTTCGGCGGAAACACAAGGGTTCACCTTTACCGGCTGATGACCGATTTTCTGAACAGAACACTTAAAGCTGAATAATTTGAGGCATGTTTTGCGCGAACAAAATATTTTTCTACCTTTGCCGCCCGAATGAATAATTCCTGATTATTAACCTTTTAAAGAAAGAGAGCGTATTTAACATGATTATTGTTCCTGTAAAAGAAGGCGAAAGCATCGACCGCGCACTAAAAAAGTACAAGAGAAAATTTGAGAAAACCGGTGTAATGCGCGAACTGCGCAATCGCCAAAAGTTTACCAAACCCTCTGTAATCCGCCGCGAGCAAAAACTTAAGGCTATCTACGTGCAGCAGCTTCGCCAAGAATCGGAGGCTTGATTCGTTCCTTCTTTTTTACAACAAGAATCATTGAAGACTTTGATGTGAGTTAGTTTTGTATTAACTTTACATCAAAGTTTTCTGCTTTTTATGACTACAGAGCACTTTCTCGCCTACTTACAATACGAAAAACGCGCATCAGGGAATACAGTTAAGTCTTATAAGGCTGACCTCGAGCAATTTACATCCTTTTGCAAAAGTCGTTTCGAGCTTGATGAGATCAGCTCAGCTCAAACCGTCATGATACGTGAATGGCTGGCTGAACTGAAAAGTGAGGGTCTTGACAATCGCTCCATCAACCGCAAGCGGTCCTCTTTACGAGCCTATTATAAATACCTTCAGGTACATGAAGCTTTGCCAACAAACCCGGCAAGCAGCATTCCAGCCCTGAAAACCAAAAAACGCAATGCGCTGTTTGTACCCGAACATGATATGGCCAGGCACAATAACCTGAATTCAGACGATTTCATCAGCATACGCAACCATCTGATAGTCGAAATGCTATATCAGACAGGCCTTCGAAGAGCAGAACTGAGATCGCTCAGGACAGAAGACATTGATTTTAATCGTCTTACAGTAAAGATTACCGGAAAAGGCAACAAACAGCGATTGGTGCCACTGACGCAAAATCTGGCCGACCTGATTGATCACTACTTTAAGATAAAGGATTCACGTTTTCCCGGCAATCCCTTTTTTATGGTAACCGCTGCAGGCAAACCAATTTCAATTACTTCGCTGCATAATGCTGTCAAAAATGAACTTAGCTTAATTACTACGCTTGAGAAGCGCAGTCCGCACGTGCTTCGTCATACATTTGCCACTCACCTGCTTAATAACGGAGCACCTTTGATAGCGGTAAAAGAGCTTTTAGGACACAATTCCATTGCTGCAACGCAGATATATACACATAACAGTATTGCTCAATTGAAGAAAATTCACCAACAGGCCCATCCTAAGGGCTGATTTGATAACTATAACACAAATAAAGGAGGTCATTATGAAAATTACCATCAATGCTGTCCATTTCAGGGCAGACCAGAAACTCGAATCCTTCATTACCAGCAAGATTGAGAAACTGGTCAGCCGCTATACTGATATTATAGGTGCCGAAGTGGTACTGAAGGTCGAAAAGCCTGAAGCGCCGGTAAACAAAATCGCCGAGCTGAAACTTATCATTAAGGGCAATGATTTATTCGCAAGCAAGCAGTGTGATACTTTTGAAGAAGCCATTGATCAGTGCCTGGATGCCTTGAAAAAGCAACTGGAGAAACATCGTGCCAAATTTATCAAGTAGAGTTATTTTCAATATGTTAAGTAAATTTTGCGGTTCAGCATAATTTTTTTGAATAAACCTTTTGTCAGTTAAAAATATCTCTCTATTTTTGCAGACCCTTTTGAGAGGGTCTGCTTTTTTTAAAGCGAAGTTCATTGCAGTAGCTGCCGGTGTAGCTCAGTTGGCCAGAGCAGCTGATTTGTAATCAGCTGGTCGGGGGTTCGAATCCCTCCACCGGCTCCAGTTCTTTAACGTATTGTATTCACATGGGGGAGTTCCAGAGCGGTCAAATGGGGCAGACTGTAAATCTGTTGGCAGAGCCTTCGGAGGTTCGAATCCTTCCTCCCCCACCGATGCGGGAATAGCTCATTTGGTAGAGCGACAGCCTTCCAAGCTGTAGGTGGCGGGTTCGAGCCCCGTTTCCCGCTCGAATTGTCCAGCCGATGTAGCTCAGTGGTAGAGCGCTTCCTTGGTAAGGAAGAGGTCACGAGTTCAATCCTCGTCATTGGCTCAACTGATTCATTTAAAAAACCTTTAATAATCAAATTTCAATATGGCTAAAGAAAAATTCACCAGGACGAAGCCACACGTTAACATTGGAACCATCGGTCACGTTGACCACGGAAAAACGACACTCACCGCTGCCATCACCCTCTGCTTACAGGAAAAGGGTCTTGCCCAGTTCAAGTCGTTCGACTCTATTGATGCTGCCCCCGAAGAAAAGGAAAGGGGTATCACCATCAATACAGCACACGTTGAGTATGAGACCGAAAACCGTCACTATGCACACGTTGACTGCCCTGGTCACGCTGACTACGTAAAGAACATGGTAACAGGTGCTGCCCAGATGGACGGTGCCATTATCGTTGTTGCAGCAACCGATGGTCCTATGCCACAGACGCGCGAGCACATCCTTCTTGCCCGTCAGGTTGGTGTACCGAAGCTGGTTGTTTTCATGAACAAGGTTGACCTTGTTGACGACGAAGAATTGCTTGACCTCGTTGAAATGGAAGTTCGCGATCTGCTCAACTTCTATAAATTCGAAGGCGATGAGACCCCTGTTATCCGCGGTTCGGCCCTTGGCGCTCTCAACAAAGAGCCAAAGTGGGTTGAAAAAGTTTACGAACTCATGGATGCATGCGATAACTGGATCCCGCTTCCCGTACGCGATCAGGACAAGCCATTCCTCATGCCTATCGAAGACGTGTTTTCCATTACCGGCCGTGGTACAGTAGCCACCGGCAGGATCGAAACCGGTATCATTCGCACCGGCGACCCGGTTGAAATCATCGGTATGGGTGCCGAGAAGCTGAAATCGGTAGTAACCGGTGTTGAAATGTTCCGCAAGATCCTCGATCAGGGCGAGGCAGGTGACAACGCAGGTTTGCTCCTCCGTGGTATCGACAAGGATGAAATCCGTCGCGGTATGGTTATCGTTGCTCCCAACTCAGTGAAACCCCACAAGCACTTCAAGGCTGAGGTGTACATCCTTAAGAAGGAAGAAGGCGGACGTCACACACCGTTCCACAACAAATACCGTCCACAGTTCTACTTCCGTACAACTGACGTTACCGGCGAAATCGTTCTGCCCGCAGGCATCGAAATGGTTATGCCAGGCGACAACCTCACCATCGAAGTTAACCTGATTGCTGACATCGCTATGGACAAAGGTTTGCGCTTTGCCATCCGTGAAGGCGGACGCACCGTTGGTGCCGGTCAGGTAACCGAAATCCTCGACTAAGCGACAAAAAAGTGTTATTAAAGGTGCTCCCTACGGGGAGCCCTTTAATAGTTAAATATGGCGCATACGGGTGTAGCTCAATTGGTAGAGTAGTGGTCTCCAAAACCATTGGTTGTGGGTTCGAGTCCTACCACCCGTGCAAACTAAGAAAATCATTGGTTAGATGTCAAAATTCAGCATTGTCAATTACGTAAAGGAAAGTTACACCGAACTGATGCAAAAGGTGTCCTGGCCTACATGGAGCGAACTCCAAAGCAGTGCTATGGTAGTGTCCATTGCTTCCCTAATAATCGCTTTAGTCGTTTATCTGATGGACCTGTCGTTCAGAACTTTATTAGAGAACTTTTACCGTTTGTTCTAATACAGACTCTGATAACATCACCGATGAAGTGTTTTCCAATGTTATTCATTGACTTGCGATGAGCGAAGCTGCAGAAAAAAAATGGTATGTCGTCAGGGCGATCAGCGGCAAAGAGAAAAAGGTAAAAGAATACCTTGAAACCGAAATTGCCCGCCTTGGCATACAAGATTTAATTTCTCAGGTGCTAATCCCGACAGAGAAGGTTTATCAAATCCGTAAGGGTAAAAAAATCAGCAAAGAACGGAATTACTTTCCGGGCTATGTGCTGATTGAAGCCCATCTGACGGGCGAAGTGCCGCACATCATCAAGTCGATCCCTAATGTGCTGGGATTTCTGGGAACAAAAGGAGAACCTGATCCATTGCGTCCGTCCGAGGTGAAACGGATTCTGGGCAAAGTGGATGAGTTATCCGAAATGGGTGAAGAAGCCAACATTCCATTCATCATTGGCGAAACGGTTACTGTTACCGATGGGCCATTCAACAGTTTCTCGGGAGTGATTGAAGAAATCAACGAAGAGAAGAAAAAGTTGAAAGTGATGGTAAAGATTTTTGGACGCAAGACCCCCCTGGAACTCAGTTTCATGCAGGTAGAAAAGGAGCATTAGGAAAGCAGTCTTCCTTATTTATAACCTTTTAATAAGGATTCCAAAATGGCAAAAGAAGTAAGTGCATTAATTAAACTGCAGATCAAAGGAGGAGCCGCCAATCCTTCGCCACCGGTAGGACCCGCATTGGGTTCGAAAGGGGTGAACATCATGGAGTTTTGCAAGCAGTTCAACGCCCGTACGCAGGATATGACCGGCAAGATTGTGCCGGTCATCATCACCGTGTATAAGGACAAATCGTTTGAATTTGTTGTCAAAGCGCCACCGGTAGCCATCCAAATCATGGAAGCCGCCAACCTGAAAAAAGGCTCGGCCGAACCCAACCGTAATAAAGTTGGTTCGATCAGCTGGGATCAGGTGCGCAGCATTGCCGAAAACAAGATGAAGGACCTCAATGCCTTCACCATTGAATCGGCCATGAGTATGGTAGCCGGTACAGCCCGCAGCATGGGAGTGAAGGTAACAGGCGACGCCCCGTTTAACAAAAACTGATACCGAAGTACGGAAACAGTTTTAAGCATTTTGTAGAACACACAACAACAAAGAGCAATGCCACGAATTAGCAAAAAAAAGAAGGAAGCTCTGTCCAAGTTCGACAAAAGCAAGATCTACTCCTTGACTGAAGCAGTTGATATCGTCAAAAAAATCACTTACACCACTTTTGATGCTTCTGTTGACCTCAATGTGCGTTTAGGTGTTGACCCCCGCAAAGCCAATCAGATGGTTCGCGGTTCGGTTACCCTGCCACATGGTACAGGACGTGTAAAGCGCGTTCTTGTGCTTTGTACGCCCGACAAGGAACAGGAAGCTCAGGAAGCTGGTGCAGATTTCGTCGGTCTGGATGAATACATCCAGAAAATTAAAGACGGCTGGACAGATATCGATGTGGTCATTACCACACCCAACGTTATGCCCAAAGTGGGAGCGCTTGGACGCATTCTTGGCCCGCGTGGCCTGATGCCCAACCCAAAAACAGGCACTGTTACGATGGAAGTTGGTAAAGCAGTTAAGGAAGTAAAAGCCGGTAAAATCGACTTCAAGGTTGATAAATACGGTATTGTTCATGCTGCTGTCGCCAAAGTCAGCTTCGAAAGCGACAAGATTGTCGAAAATGCAAAAGAGATTTTGCAGATGATCAACAAGCTGAAACCATCCGCTGCAAAGGGTACTTATGTGAAAAGCATTTATGTTTCGAGCACAATGAGCCCTGGTGTGCAGGTTGACCCTAAATCAGTAACCAGCTAATCAACGAAAGGTAGTTATTGATATGAGAAAAGAAGATAAACTCACCATTATTGAATCGCTCAGCGAACAGCTGACTGCCAATCCGAACTTTTATCTTACCGATATCGGCGAGCTAAATGCTGAGGCAACGGCAAGGCTTCGTCGCCTGTGCTTCAATCGCAATGTGAAGCTGCTGGTCGTTAAGAACAGCCTGCTGCGCAAAGCCATGGAGCGTACGGGTAAGGATATGAGCGAAATCTACCCCGCGTTGAAAGGAGCTACTTCGATCATGTTTGCAGAAACGAGCAATACGCCTGCCAAACTGATTAAGGAATTTCGTAAAAACGCTGAAAAACCCCTTTTGAAGGGAGCTTACATTGAGGAATCAGTTTATCTCGGCGACAATATGCTCGACACGCTGATCAACCTCAAATCGAAAAATGACCTTATCGGCGATATTATCGGCCTGCTGCAGTCACCTGCACGGAACGTCATCGGCGCACTGCAATCGGGTGGACAAAAACTCTCCGGTATCGTTAAAACTCTTTCGGAAAAACCCGAATAATTCAATTCAAAATCAACAAATTAGTAATCAACTTTAAAAACCTTAATAAAATGGCAGATTTGAAAGCTTTTGCAGAACAACTGGTCAACCTGACGGTTAAGGAAGTCAACGAACTGGCCAAGATCCTCAAAGACGAATATGGTATTGAGCCTGCTGCAGCCGCAGTAGCTGTTGCAGCCGCACCGGCAGGTGGCGGCGCCGATGCTCCCGCAGTTGAGGAAAAGACCAGTTTCGACGTAATCCTGAAATCGGCCGGTGCATCCAAACTGGCTGTTGTTAAGCTCGTTAAGGAACTCACCAGCCTCGGCCTTAAAGAAGCCAAAGAACTGGTTGACGCAGCTCCCAAAGCCCTCAAGGAAGGCGTTAGCAAAGACGAAGCCAATGCATTGAAATCTCAGTTGGAAGAAGCCGGTGCAGAGGTTGAAATTAAATAAGAAGGATACGATTTCTGCAAAAACCTGAGCCAAACAACCTCTATCTCAATAACTTATTGAGGTAGAGGTTTGCGGCATTTTTGCACTGAGGAAAAATTAGTTCTTTTTATTTAACAAATCGTCTGGAATTCAGACCTAAAATCATACAACCTTGGCAGCTATTTCACCCGACCGCATTAGTTTCGCATCCACCAAATCATCGCTCGAATATCCGGACTTTCTCGATATCCAGCTGCAGTCGTTTCAGGATTTTTTTCAACTCGATACCAACCCCGAGAACAGAAAAAATGAAGGACTCTTCAGGGTGTTTTCCGAGAATTTTCCCATTTCGGATGCAAGGAACAACTTTGTTCTTGAGTTTCTCGACTATTTTATTGACCCACCCCGCTACTCCATAGAAGAGTGTATCGAACGTGGGCTCACCTACAGCGTTCCGCTGAAGGCAAAATTAAAACTTTATTGCACCGACCCTGAACACGAAGACTTCGAAACTATTGTTCAGGACGTGTATCTGGGGATGATTCCCTACATGACGCCCAAAGGCACCTTTATTATCAATGGTGCTGAGCGTGTGGTAGTTTCGCAGCTGCATCGCTCGCCCGGGGTGTTTTTTGGCCAGCATAAACACGCAAACGGAACAACACTTTATTCAGCACGAATTATCCCCTTCAAGGGATCGTGGATGGAGTTTTCGACCGACATCAACAATGTGATGTATGCGTACATTGACCGTAAAAAGAAATTACCCGTAACCACCTTGCTAAGAGCAATTGGTTACGAAACAGATAAGGACATACTCGAAATCTTCAACCTTGCCGAAGAAGTAAAGGTGAGCAAAGCAGGCCTTAAAAGGGTGCTTGGCCGCAAACTTGCTGCAAGGGTTGTGAGGTCGTGGATCGAAGACTTTGTTGATGAAGATACCGGCGAAGTTGTTTCGATCGAGCGTAATGAAGTCATCATCGAGCGGGAAACCATACTCGATAACGACCATATCGACCAGATTATCGATTCGGGTGTTAAAGCCATCCTGCTTCATCGCGAAGACTTCAACACAGCCGATTACGCTATCATCTTCAATACTTTGCAGAAAGATACGGCCAACTCCGAGAAAGAAGCCGTGGAATTTATTTACAGGCAGTTGCGCAATGCTGAGCCACCGGATGAAGAAACTGCAAGAGGTATAATCGACAAGCTGTTTTTCTCCGACAAGCGTTATGACCTTGGCGAGGTTGGCCGCTACCGCATCAACACCAAGCTTGGGCTGAAGACCCCTGAAGATGTGAAAGTACTCACCAAGGAGGATATCATCTCAATTATCCGTTACCTTGTTGAACTTGCCAATGGAAAGACCGAGGTGGACGACATCGACCACCTGAGCAACAGGCGCGTTCGCACAGTAGGCGAACAGCTCTATGCTCAATTTGGTGTTGGATTGGCACGTATGGCACGCACCATCCGCGAACGCATGAACGTGCGTGACAACGAAGTGTTTACACCCACCGATCTGATCAATGCGAAAACTTTATCATCGGTGATCAACTCATTCTTCGGCACCAACCAGCTTTCGCAATTCATGGATCAAACCAATCCACTTTCGGAAGTTACGCACAAGCGCAGAATTTCGGCCCTTGGACCAGGCGGACTTTCGAGAGAACGTGCCGGATTCGAAGTGCGCGACGTACACTATACCCATTACGGTCGCCTGTGCACCATAGAAACACCTGAAGGACCGAATATCGGGCTTATCTCATCGCTTTGCGTTTATGCCA
Source organism: Bacteroidales bacterium (assembly GCA_035325985.1). Taxonomy (GTDB): domain Bacteria; phylum Bacteroidota; class Bacteroidia; order Bacteroidales; family F082; genus JALNZU01. The sequence continues at coordinate 45,834 of DAOKYW010000006.1, read as the reverse complement.
AAATCAACAAGCTGGGCTTTATCGAAACACCTTACCGTGTTGTTCAGGAAGGCAAAATCGACCTGCAGGCACCTCCACTCTATCTGAGTGCCGAAGAGGAAGAAAATAAGATTATTGCTCAGGCAACTACCGATCAGGACGATAAGGGACAGATTCTCAACGAAAGGGTAAAAGTTCGCTACATGGCTGACTACCCGATCATTGAAAAAGATAAGGTTGACCTTATTGACGTTGCGCCCAATCAGATAGCATCCATTGCCGCTTCGCTTATTCCGTTCCTCGAGCACGATGATGCCAACCGAGCACTCATGGGATCGAACATGATGCGTCAGGCCGTGCCACTGTTGCAGCCTGATGCCCCGATTGTGGGTACAGGAATCGAAAGGTCGGTGGCCCGCGACTCACGCGTGCTTATTCATGCCGAAGGCAATGGCGAAGTGATTTTTGTGGATGCCAAAAAAATCATGATCCGTTACGAGCGCACAGAAGAAGATAAGCTGCTCAGCTTTGATGACGATGTTAAAACCTATACGCTGACAAAATATGTCAGAACCAATCAAAACACAAGTATCACACTCAAACCCATCGTCAGACGTGGACAACGGGTAACCAAAGGACAGGTGCTTTGCGAAGGTTATGGCACAAAAGGCGGCGAACTGGCTATTGGACGCAACCTGATGGTGGCTTTCATGCCATGGAAGGGCTACAACTTCGAGGATGCCATCGTCGTTTCGGAACGTATTGTCAAGGATGATGTTTTCACTTCCGTGCATATTGAGGAATTCTCGCTCGAAGTGCGCGACACCAAGCGTGGTATTGAGGAACTCACCAACGATATTCCCAACGTGAGTGCCGAAGCTACCAAAGACCTTGACGAGAATGGTCTGATCCGCATCGGTGCCGAAGTGAACGAAGGTGATATCCTTATTGGTAAAATCACACCGAAAGGAGAAACTGACCCTACTCCGGAAGAAAAGCTCCTCAGGGCCATCTTTGGCGATAAAGCCGGTGATGTGAAAAACGCATCGCTAAAGGCACCACCATCCATGAAAGGCGTGGTGATCGACAAAAAACTCTTCTCGAGAGTAATTAAAGACCGCAAATCGCGCACCAGGGACAAGGATATCCTTCAGGAACTCGATCATGAATTCAATCATCAGGCAGCTGAACTGAAAAACCGCCTGATCGATAAACTCACGATACTGCTCAACGGTAAGTCTTCCAACAACGTCACCAACAACTTCAAGGAACTGGTTATACCAAAAAAGACCAAGTTCACCCAAAAGATGCTCCAATCGATTGATTTTCAGAATATCAATCCCAATGGTTGGACCAGTGACGAAGACCTGAACCAAAAAGTAAGTCTGCTGCTTCACAACTACAACATCAAATACAAGGAATACTTTGGGGTGTACAACCGCAAGAAGTTTATTGCTGCAGTTGGTGATGAGTTGCCGAATGGCATCGTTCAGCTGGCCAAAGTATATGTGGCCAAAAAGCGGAAGCTCAATATTGGTGACAAGATGGCCGGCCGACATGGTAACAAGGGCATCGTAGCGCGTATTGTCCGCGAAGAGGACATGCCATTCCTTGAGGATGGTACGCCGGTTGACATCGTACTCAACCCGCTTGGTGTGCCTTCGCGTATGAACCTCGGACAGATTTACGAAACTGTGTTGGGCTGGGCCGGCAGTAAGCTAGGTGTCAAGTTTGCCACACCAATCTTTGATGGGGCCAGTATCACAGAAATAAATGACTATCTGAAGAAAGCCGGCCTGCCTGAAAACGGGTCAGTTTACCTGTATGACGGTGGAACCGGTGAACGATTCGACCAGCCTGCAACTGTTGGCTACATTTACATGCTCAAGCTGCACCACATGGTGGACGACAAGATGCACGCGCGTTCTATCGGACCATACTCGCTTATCACCCAACAGCCATTGGGCGGAAAGGCACAGTTCGGCGGACAGCGTTTTGGCGAAATGGAAGTTTGGGCGCTCGAAGCATTTGGCGCCAGCAATATCCTGCAGGAGATTCTTACCGTTAAGTCGGACGACGTGGTTGGTCGTGCAAAGGCATACGAAGCCATTGTAAAAGGCGAAAACATGCCCAATCCCGGCGTGCCGGAGTCGTTCAACGTACTGGTTCATGAATTGCGCGGCTTAGGTCTCGAAGTATCATTTGACTAATGAAGGGCATATGGCAGCAGAACCTGTGTTCTGCTGCCGCTGTCATTTTAAATAAATAATAATCAATAACATGGCCTTCAGAAAAGACAACTCAATAAACAACAACTTCTCGAAAATTACGATCAGCCTTGCCTCACCCGAGTCTATACTCGAACGTTCGAGTGGTGAAGTGCTGAAGCCCGAAACCATCAACTATCGTACATACAAGCCCGAACGTGATGGTTTGTTTTGCGAGCGCATCTTTGGTCCGGTAAAGGACTGGGAATGTCATTGCGGAAAATACAAGCGAATCCGTTACAAGGGTATTATATGCGACCGTTGCGGTGTTGAGGTTACCGAGAAAAAGGTACGTCGCGAGCGCATGGGGCATATTCAACTGGTGGTTCCGGTGGCACATATCTGGTTTTTCCGTTCGCTGCCGAATAAAATTGGTGCTCTGCTGGGTATGCCCACCAAGAAGCTCGACATGATTATTTATTACGAGCGCTACGTGGTGATTCAGCCCGGTATTAAAAAAGGGCAGCTCGAACCAATGGATCTGCTCACTGAGGAAGAATACCTTGACATTATCGACAGCCTTCCGGCCGATAATCAGCATCTCCCTGAAAACGACCCGAATAAGTTCGTAGCTAAGATGGGTGCCGAGGCCATTCATGACCTGCTCGCCCGACTCGATCTTGATCAGGTATCGTACGAGCTGCGTCACAAAGCCAACAGCGAAACATCGCAGCAGCGTAAGCAGGAAGCGCTGAAACGCCTTCAGGTATTTGAAGCCTTCCGTGACGCACGCAATCGCATTGAAAACAGGCCGGAATGGATGATTGTGAAAGTTGTTCCGGTCATTCCGCCTGAGTTGCGCCCATTGGTGCCGCTGGATGGTGGCCGTTTTGCCACTTCTGACCTCAACGACCTGTACCGCAGGGTGATTATTCGCAATAACCGTCTGAAAAGACTCATTGAGATCAAGGCTCCTGACGTGATTATGCGCAACGAAAAACGCATGCTTCAGGAAGCAGTTGACTCGCTCTTCGACAACTCACGCAAAGCCAGCGCTGTAAAAACGGAGTCGAACCGCCCGCTTAAGTCGCTCAGCGACAGCCTGAAAGGTAAGCAGGGTCGTTTCCGTCAAAATCTGCTCGGTAAACGTGTGGATTATTCCGGTCGTTCGGTCATTGTGGTAGGTCCTGAACTTAACCTTAACGAATGTGGTATTCCAAAGGATATGGCTTCGGAGCTTTTCAAGCCCTTCATTATCCGCAAGATGCTTGAACGTGGTATTGTAAAGACGGTTAAATCAGCCAAAAAGATTGTTGATCGCAAAGACCCTGTTGTTTGGGATATTCTGGAAAACATCCTCAAAGGACATCCGGTGCTCCTCAACCGTGCTCCTACCCTTCACAGGCTCGGGATTCAGGCGTTCCAGCCAAAGCTTGTTGAAGGCAAGGCCATTCAGCTCCATCCACTCGTATGTACAGCATTCAATGCTGACTTCGATGGCGACCAGATGGCGGTTCACGTACCACTTGGGAATGCCGCCATCCTTGAAGCCCAGATACTGATGCTGGCTTCGCATAATATTCTCAACCCTGCCAACGGTGCACCTATCACTGTGCCATCGCAGGATATGGTACTCGGGCTTTACTACATTACCAAAGCCAGAAAGAGCACCGAGACCAAACCTGTGAAAGGCGAAGGCAAGCGTTTTTATTCACCAGAAGAAGTTATCATTGCATACAACGAGAAAAAAGTTGACCTGCATGCCATTATCAACGTAAAGGTAAAAGTCAGGGAAGGCCGTCAGCTCGTTTACAAAACAATTGAAACCACCGTCGGACGTGTATTGTTTAATGAGGTGGTGCCGGATGGTTTTGGTTATATCAACCAGCTCCTGACCAAGAAATCGCTTCGCGACATCATCGGCGAGATGGTTCGCAAGCTTGGCACTGCAGCTACGGCCAAATTCCTGGACGACATCAAGAATCTTGGATTCCAGATGGCCTACAGGGGAGGTTTGTCGTTCAATCTGGGTAATGTTAAAGTGCCTGCTGCGAAGGATGAACTCATTCAACAGGCTAATGAGGAGGTTGAGGAAGTGTTGGCCAACTACAATATGGGTTTCATCACTTATAACGAGCGCTATAACCAGATCATTGATATCTGGACACATACCAATTCGCGCCTGACCAATACGGTGATGCAGCTGCTTTCGAATGATGATCAGGGCTTTAATCCTGTTTACATGATGCTCGACTCCGGAGCTCGTGGTTCGAAAGAGCAGATTCGTCAGCTCTCGGGTATGAGGGGTCTGATGGCTAAACCGCAAAAATCGGGAGCTACCGGTGGTGAAATCATTGAGAACCCAATCCTTTCCAACTTCAAGGAAGGTCTTTCGGTTCTTGAGTACTTTATTTCGACACACGGTGCTCGTAAAGGTTTGGCCGATACCGCGCTCAAGACAGCCGATGCCGGTTATCTGACCCGCAGGCTTGTTGACGTTGCTCAGGACGTAGTTATCACAGAGAAAGACTGCGGAACCCTTCGCGGACTCACCATTTCGGGACTCAAGAAAAACGAAGAAATCGTTGAAAGCCTCTTCGACCGTATCCTCGGTCGTGTTGCCCTGCATGATGTATATCATCCGCAGACGGGCGAACTTATCGTGGCCGGAGGCGAAGAGATTACCGAGGACATCGCTCAGGTCATTGAAAACTCTCCCATTGAGGGCGTTGAAATCCGTTCTGTGCTTACCTGCGAATCCAAGCAAGGTGTTTGCGCCAAGTGCTATGGCCGTAATCTGGCATCAGGACAGATGGTGCAAAAAGGAGAAGCTGTTGGTGTTATTGCAGCCCAATCGATCGGAGAACCTGGTACACAGCTCACACTGCGTACCTTCCACGTGGGTGGTGCTGCAGCCAATATAGCCATCATGTCGAAGATTGAGGCAAAGTATGATGGTATGCTCGAAATTGACGAACTCCGCGCTGTTGCAAGCGAAAAAGACGGCAAAGAAACTCAGGTGGTGTTAGAGCGTTCGGCCGAAATGCGTATCCTCGATATGCGTACAGGTATCGTGCTCGCATCAGGTAACATTCCTTATGGTGCTAACCTTTACGTGAAGCATGGTCAGGAAGTGAAGAAAGGTGACCTGATTGCCGACTGGGATCCATACAATGCCGTGATTTTATCTGAATACGAAGGAAAAGTGAGTTTCGAAAACATTCTGGAAGGCGTTACTTTCAGGGTGGAATCGGACGAGCAAACGGGATATAACGAAAAAGTCATCATCGAAAGCAGGCAGAAGACCAAGAACCCTGCAATCAGAATCCTCGACAAGGATAATGTGCTGATTAAAACCTACGACATGCCCGTTGGCGCACATATCGTGGTTGACGAAGGAGATCATGTGAAGGCCGGCGGAATGCTGGTAAAAATTCCAAGAGCCATTGGTAAATCAGGTGACATCACCGGCGGTCTGCCGCGCGTTACCGAGCTCTTCGAAGCACGCAATCCCTCCGAGCCCGCTATTGTATCTGAAATTGACGGTGTTGTTTCGTTTGGCAAAAAGCTTAAGAGAGGCAACCGTGAGGTAATCGTAACCAGCAAGACGGGCGAAGAAAAGATTTATCTGATCCCCACATCCAAGCAAATCCTGGCTCAGGAAAACGACTATGTAAAAGCCGGAACTCCATTGTCGGAAGGCGCCATGACTCCTGCCGATATTCTGGCCATCAAAGGCCCCATGAAGGTTCAGGAATACATCGTCAACGAAGTGCAGGAAGTGTATCGTCTGCAAGGTGTGAAAATCAATGATAAGCACTTCGAGGTCATTGTGCGTCAGATGATGCGCAAGGTAGAGGTGGAAGATCCGGGCGACACAAGATTCCTCGAAGGAGAACTGGTCAATAAAACCGACTTCCAGGAGGAAAATGACAGCATCTTTGGTAAGAAAGTAATTATTGATGCCGGAGATTCTGAAACACTGAAGCACGGCCAGATTATTACTGCCCGTAAGCTGCGCGACGAAAACTCGTTGCTTAAGCGTAAGGATAAGAAGTTGGTGGAAGCCCGCGACGCACGCCCGGCTACGGCCCGTCAGGTGCTTCAGGGAATTACCCGTGCTTCGCTGCAAACCAACAGCTTCATCTCAGCTGCTTCGTTCCAGGAAACAACCAAAGTACTCACACAGGCTGCAATCAATGCCAAATCGGACGAGCTGCTGGGCCTCAAGGAAAACGTTATCGTTGGCCATAAGATTCCGGCAGGAACAGGACTCAAAGAATACGACGACATTATCGTTGGGTCTCGTGCCGAATACGATGCCGTGATGGAAGCTGCATCGCGCTCTCTGAAGGTTGGCAACGAAAAATACAGGTAGATTAACGCCTGATTAACCCTTATTACCGCACCCGGTTTTGCAGTAAAGTGCACAAAGCCGGGTGCGTTGTTTTTTGAAATAGCTTAAATTTGCCGCAAAATTCCCGGAAATGAACGACAACAAGAATCAAATCAATATTGAGCTGACTGAAGAAATTGCCGAAGGTGTTTACTCCAACCTGGCCATTATTACGCATTCGCAGTCAGAATTTGTGATCGACTTTGTGAAGCTGATGCCAGGCATTCAGAAAGCCAAAGTGAAATCGCGAATCATCCTCACTCCCGAACATGCCAAGAGGCTTTACAAAGCGCTGGCCGACAATATCAAGAAGTTCGAGAGCGTTAATGGCACGATTAAAGACGGTGGCGATCACATGCCGCCTTTCAATATGGGACCGGCTGCTCAGGCCTGATCACCCCATCCACCAAACTGCAGCAATAGGATTCACGCACGAATGAGCTCTGGTTTATCGGAAAGATAAACCAATATGCCTTTTACCCCGGCGCCTTCAATCTCGCTGATTTGATGCATATAATGCTTCAATTGCGTCAGATGTTCAGGTTCATGGCTGCCGGTCTTGTATTCAATGATGGTGCGCAATCCGTTCAGTTCAACATAACGGTCAACCCTGAAAAGCTTTCCTTCGCCATCGGTGAAGGTGGCTTCGTTGAATACTTTAGCCGGAGGTGCATAAAGTTCCTTAAGCTCAGGGAGATTCAGCAGGCTGTGAAGCATGTCACGAAGTCTTATTGATTCATGGCTTGTAAACACGCCCAGCGCAGCATGGCTCTCCACAAGCCGGTCTAAATCAGCACTCCAACGTAAAGCCGCCAAGACCTGATGCACCCTAATACCAAAGTCTCTGGCCTGATCTTTGACAGGCGATTTTGCTAAATACATTTTCGTCTGTCTGCCCGATGGCATCTTTTCTGCCTTAAGATTTGAGGCATCGGCGTCGGTTTCCTTTGTGCCACGAGGTTGTGGCAGGCCAAAGGTGTAGTTCAGCTTTTCGTCCTCCCACAATCCACAATGCTGCAAAAACTGCCTCATCCTATCGGAATTGCTCGACTTATTCCCGTTTTTTCCCAGCGGAAAGAAGATGTAAAGCCGATCCTCCGGCCTGGTAAAGGCAACGTAGGTGAGATTGATATAATCCAGTAAAGTCTTTTCCTCTTCAATTTCACAAGCCCTTTTCAGAGGCGTTTCGAGCATAATCTTTTTTGGTTTGACGTAAGCGCTGCTGAGCGGGGAAAAAACCGACGAGTCGAGGTCAACCCAAATATGCTTATTATCGTTTCGTGGCAATCGAAAATCACCATAAGGGATAAGCACAACCGGAAACTCCAAACCCTTGGCTTTGTGCACCGTAAGTATGGTTACAGCATCCTTGTCATCAGGCAGAATAATGCTTTTCTTTTTCAGGTTGTCTTCCCAATGTCGGAGGAATGCGGCCAGACCATCACCTTCAGCGGTTTGAAAAACCAAAATCTGGTCCAGGAAAAACTGAAGAAATGGATCAAACGGTTCATCCAGTCTGAGCATTCGGATGATTGACTCCGTTAAATCATAAATGCTATGACCCAGGAGCGTGTCCTTAAGGGTTTCAGCATCGAATCCTGCAACTGCTGCATCGCTTTGCAGTTTCAAAGTGTCCAGCATCAGCTCGGGTTCGTTATGATGTGCGGCGAGCGAGGCTGTCAATTCAGTCCGGACCAGTCGGTCATCGTCATCCAGAAGGCTCCGCAATGCAGCCACAACGGCATTAACAGCGGCCGAGCTGTTGAGCTGGAGTGAAACGGGCGAAACGATCTTGATTCCTTCGGCGGTAAGCCTTCGCGCAATGGCGCTGCATTCGTTATTTTTGGCACACAACACGGCAATATCGCCCAAAGCATAGCCCTCGTCAACGAGATGGCGTATTGTTTCAACCAGTTGCGTTGTGGCTATTTCCTTGGCCTTTGCATCCTCTTCATCTTTTATGAAGCTCAACGAAACAAATCCCTGAGTGGTTGTTTTTACATGGGTTTGCTTACTATCGGCGTAAATTGAGCGATACGCTTCAGGAAGAAAATCTGCCACAAAGCTGAAGAAGTTGTTGTTGAATTTCACAATTTCCTGACTTGACCTGAAGTTGGTGCTCAGGCTAAGCGGCTCGTAGTGGTTTTGTAAGGTGGTAGTATATTGTTGTAGCTGAGGCATTTCGTCAGCGATGGGAATCTCTGGCAGTCTGACAAATAATTCCACTTCACCGTTTCGCCAACGGTAAATGGCCTGTTTGGCATCGCCCACAATCAGGCTGGAGTAGCCTGCCGATAAACCGTTGTCGATCAGCGGCAGAAAATTGCTCCACTGCAGCACCGAAGTATCCTGAAACTCATCAAGAAGAAAATGATGGTAGCGCTCACCCAGTCGTTCGTAAATAAACGGCACACCGCTTTCGGCCAGCAGTCCGGCCACACGTTTATTGAATTCAGAAATATGTACAATCTGTTCTTCCCTGATCAACTCTTCCGTTTCGCGAAAAAGCTGTGATGTGAGTGCCAGCGTATTTAGCTCCGGTAGTACAATGCTCAGGAGCAATACTGATTGGTATTTTTGACTGTACCAATTACCGATTTCTCTGAATTCCGACTTTAGTTCATCTACAGCGGCAACGGGCCAGCTGCTCTCTTTGTCCTGGCTGAAAAGGATCTGAGGTGCAGCAATGGCATTCTGAACATTTTTCTTGTTGAAGAAATCCTTAATGTTTTTGGTTTCTATTAACTTAACTAACTGTCCACCGGCGCCAGATTTCCCCTGATATAAATCATTGACGGCGATTCTGTGACGGCTCATGGTGTTCAAGGTCTTTTCGGCAAGGGCAATAAGCTCATTAAGGTCATTTTGGTATTTTCTGCGCAGCGATTGCCTGATGTTTTTGAACGTTTCGTTATCAATAGCCGAAAGTGCCCTGGCATGGCGAACTGAGCGTTCGTTGAGCAGTTCGGTGCAGAAACCTGCTATTGAGGCTTCGATATTCATGTTGTCTTTCTCGTCCATATTCTCGAGCAGAAATCCTATAAGGTGTTCTGTGAGCGGACCGTCGGTGCCAACGCGTTCAAAAAGCCTGTCGGTAAGTTTGCTTACAATGTCTTCATTGTCAAGAATTAACCCGAACTGTGAAGGTAAAGCCACATCGCGCGAAAAAGTGCGCACCAGCCGGTAAACAAACGCATCAATAGTGCTGATCGAAAAATCGCCGTAGGTGTGTAATATCTGATGAAAGGCAGTGAAAGCCTTTTCGTTGATCTGAGCGGCGTCACCGTGTCCGGATTCCTGCATGCGCCTGAGCAGCAAACTGCGCAGCTTGGTATCGGCATGATGCTCATCCGCAAGCACCTGCAGAAACTTCAATATGCGCGATTTCATTTCGTGCGCTGCTTTGTTGGTAAAAGTGACGCCAAGAATACTTCGAAAGGCATGTGGAGATGCCAAAGCGAGCGAGAGGTATTCAAGCGCAAGAGTGAAAGTTTTGCCCGAACCTGCCGAAGAGCGATAAACCTTAAGCGTCATTGCCTGGATCTGATCAGTTTAAACGTCTGCAAATCAGTTCCATCACTTACCATAAGAAAGAACAAACCTTCCATATCTTTCAGGACAGCCGGCCAGTTGTATAGCCTGTCGGAACAGCCCTGAGGTGCTTGCTCGAAACTGGTATGGATGAGTCGTCCATCAGCATTATAGAGATTTAGCCTGAGATTGCCCGGCGACGACTTACAGTAATGAAAATAGAGCTTGTCGTGAAAAGGTTGCGGATAGGTACGCTGTCGGCCGGAATAATATTCCGGAAACCCGACCGTTTGCGTACGCAGTGAATCTTTGTAAACGACAAATGTTCCAAGAATAGAATCGACCGTAGCGACCAGCAATGGTATTTTTTGATTCTTAGCCAGCCATTTATATTCGATATAGCTTCTGTTGATACGGATACCCTGCCCAATTGAGTCAATGTAAATACTGTCGCTTTCCCTCACCGTTGATTTCACTCTCAGGGTTTGGAAAGTACCAAACGGCGTGGTCAGGCTACCCCATCCATCCACATGATTTTGCCGATTGCGGGCAATGCTGATATAGCCCACACCCGACAAAGGGTATTCGAGGGAAGCGTTTGAACTGTAATTCTGATTGTAGCTCAACGGAAAGTTATATAGCAGATCAGGTGTGGTAAAACGCAGCGGAAGCGGTATATCGGTAATAATAAATCCATAGCCCCAGTCGCGATAATTGGTCAAACCCTTGTTGAAGAATTGCCATGCATCACCAATCTGAATACCTGGCAAGAACTGCTGCATCCCCAGTTTGGTGGCCAAATTGGCCACAGATAAAAACGTGAGCAGAAATATCGGTGGGGCCTGCGTGATGGTATAAAAGGTATCCAATCTTTGGGTTTCGAAACTCAGGCCGGCATAATTCCATGTATAATTTGGACCTGTTGAGGCAAAGTCGAATCCCAAAACGTTGGCTGACATACTTGTTCGCACAGTATCGTTTGCATTCGCAAAATCGAGATTATTTATCGTAATCTGGGCTGTGAGCATCTGTGCTGTTACAAGCAAAATAAAGATAGCCGTGAATCGCTTCATGATTGTCATTATTTATTGGTTTGGATTTTTCTTCTACGTAGGAAAATTTCATTGAATCGGTCAAACTCCTGGCGGAATGAGAAACCAACACCCTGTGTATAAGGCGAATATCTGTCAAAAGCATTAGCACTTATCCAGTTGTTGACATTGGAATGATTGTAAGCCCTGAGTCGCACTCGTCCATCGCGGGTGAGTTTAACATTGATATCAAAATCACCGACAAGATTGCTGGCATTCTGGGTAGTGTTGCGGTTGTTGACCATACCGAAATTACCGTCGATGGTCACGCGTTCATTGAAGAGCTGCGTCGAAAGTGCAACTTCGAGCTCATCGGACGACAATTGGTCTCCGGGACGGTAATAGAGACCAATATCGAAGTCTTTGCTGATTTGTGAAAGCCAGCTGCTGAGTTGCCCGGACAAGACATCGAGGGATGAATTGCTTATTGAAAAATTATCGAACCCACTGGAAGAGGCAAAACTTCCGAGTACCAACAGTGAGATCATTTGCTGGGTCATGAGCGCATCGTTTGTAGTGTCGATAACCGTGAAAACAGATTGTTCCAAATGGCTGTCGAGGTTCGGAAAACGAAAGCCAAAACGGATGTCGGGGTTGAAGAGGTTGTTTTGCAGATGGATGATGCAATCGACATTCACCCTGTTGCCAAGACTTTGGGTTGTGTCGAGGCCAAGGCCAGCTAAGGAGGCTTTTACCCGATATACACCTTTGGCATCTATAGTCGCATCGTAGGGATCCCCGGCCCAGGCAATCCGACCGCCTTCGATGAGTTCGAACCGTCGTTTGATAATATTTTCATAGGTAAAGTTGAATTGACCCGACTGCAGAATATACTCGCCATTCAGGGTAAATTCTCCTGCGGCATTTACCCCCATGGCCAGATTACCATTGCCGCGGGCATCCAGGGTTCCGGTATTATAGGGCATATAAATGCGCAGACTGGCATCGGGCGTCACGACAGTTTCGAGGTTGATCCCAAAATTGGTGTTGGCAACGGTACGCTGGCGCGAAGGGTCGCCGGCAACAATACCAGCATTGAATTCTTTTACAAAACTGATGTAGTCGTTCGTACCCACACTGGTAGTTAAATCGATGGGTATGACTATACTTGTTCCGCGTTGCGTGATGACCCTTATGCCCATGTCAATGTTTTCGATGGGTCCGCGAATGAGTACTTCACCCGATACTACGGCAGTTCCATAAAATAACTCATTTTGAGCAGGCCCGGTATTGAGGGCAATAAGGTTTTGCGGACCAAGGCGAAGGTCAAAAAAGAAATTCTGCAGGTGGTTATGGGTTATTACTCCGTTGGCTACAGCTCTGTTATTTGCCGTATCGATGAGCATCAGTTCTCGTACCACTATACGACCGGGTTCAATTGGAAATTCGTGCTGCAAGGAATAGCGCACATTAAGATAATCGATAAGGAAAGATGTTCTGTATAAACCCATTTGTCCCTTGAACTCCGGTTTGTTGAGCGAACCGCCAATATCGATGTTGCCACTGGCAAACCCTTCTATATCACTGACAATTCCTTCGAGGAAAGAGTTAAGTACACTGAGTCTGAAGTTCTCCAGCTGCAGATTGAAACTTATATTATCATCATTCCGTTCGGGATAATAAAAGCCCCTCAGGTGAAAAATTCGACCTGAGCCTACATTACCTCGATGTATAATCTGCGCATTGACATAAATGCTGTTATCGATACCTGACCATGTACTCATCAATCTAGCGTCGCCAAGGCTCTCATCATTGAGCTGCAAATTCAATATGGTAAGATTAGAGAAAAAGGCAGGATTGCTGTCGAGGTTTGCCAAAACGAGTTCACCGTTGACTCTGCCGCCCGAGCTTATCCCATAAGGCACCAGAAGAAAGTTAAGATTCGACAGCTCCCATTGTTTGAAATCCAACGACAAGGTATCCGCTTCGCCGCGCGGCAGCATACCATTGACTAAAAGAGTGCTGGTTCCCAAATGAATGCCAAAATTTTCGATATAGGACTTTTTGCTTCCGAGCACGATGCTGCCGGCCTGGTCAAACCATAATGCGGTGTCGTTAACCTTAATATCTGAGCTGAGTATCCTAAACTGGGCCGATGTTGGATCGGGCGCCGTCAGAAGCGCCGTGAGGCTGCCCCGGTTGACCACCTGGCCTGCATTTTGCCAGTTGAAAACCATGAGCAGGCTGTCGTTGGCTATATCAAGGTTAAGTTTGGCCTGTTCAAGGCCCAGGGATGGCGTGACCTGATCGGATGAATGGTAAAGCTCAAGCTCCTGAGTGCGTAAATTAAGACTCAACTTGTCCGAGGAAGCATTAATCAGTGCATAAGGCTTGTGAATGGTAATGCCGCTGTAATTTACTGTATCCGCAAAAAATGTTGATTGCAATGTTTTTGTTGTGCTCATGTAAACGCCTGTAAGACTTGCATTTCGTGATAGAGCAAACTGAGGCAGAAATAGCCTGTTCAGGCCCGAGATGTCTTTGATGCGCAGGTTGAAATAAAAATCCTGTTCTGCAATCTCATCCGATGAGGTTCTAAAAATCTCGTTTCCGAAAAAATGATGGAGAAACTGCGAAAAGGAAGCGCCCAGCTGACTAAAGGTAAACTTCCCTCCTGCTTCGAGTTGCAGGATATCTGATTGCAAGAACAGCTTACGCTCAAGGAAAGGGTCTTCCAGCGCGCTGAGCTGAATATTACGGATGTCGAGCCTACCATTTGAATTAACAAGCCGGGTATTGGACAACGACAATAAGCCAATAAAGTCCTGCTCTCCGGTGAGCGAGAACTGACCATTGAGCGATGTTGACAATGCAAAAATGCTATCGCCGGGCATCAGCCCCATTGCAGCAAGGTTAGCCGTGTCGAGCCTGAGGTCAACCGAATAGACCGGCTTCTCGGAGTTAAAATCGGCTGAACCGGAAAGCCTGAAAGCTAACTTTGAATCGTTAATCTGCGCATCAGCTGTGAGGTTCTTTTCTTCGAGCCGTGCATCAATATCCAAATCGCTGAAAACCACACCCGGCATTTCCAATGCAGAGATCTGGCCCGAAACATTGAGCACGGCCTCTTCCATAGTGAGCCCGCTGCCGTCAAGCCTCAGGGCCATAGTGGTCTTGCCTGGTAAACCGGCATCTGCAATCAACTTCCCGAGCAAAAGCTGCCGCGTATTGATATTGGCATTATAGCTGCTTCGGTTATCCAGCGGATTGGTACGCATCACTAAATCTGCCGAAAGATAACCCAAATCAGATTTCATGCTCAAACGTGTGATAAAGTCGTTGAATGTGCCATCAAACTTTCCCCTGAGGCTAAGTGCACCCAGATTCTGCAGCGTTGCAGGCAGAAGTATTCGCCCTGTCTCGGTCGGGATGCGAAATTGTTCGATGTCGGATACCGTTGAGTTCACATTGTTGAAAGTGGCTGCAAAAGAAGTGCTGTAGATATCAGGAAGCCCGCGCATGGCTATATCCGCCTCCACGATTGTAGCTGCACCGAATGCTATCCTGAATTGTTCAGCCCTGAAATCGGCAACAGTACCCTCTGCCCTACCCTGAAATGTAACCAGATTAGGCATATTGAACATTACATTGGAAAAATAGCCCAGTTCATCAAGTTTCAGGCTGGAAGGACGCAGATCAGCCATCATATGCACAGAGTCGATAAAGTAGTTGAAAGCCCTGATGCCGGAGAAGTTCATTGTAAAGTCAAGATCCAGATTTGTTTCATCCAGCCCGACAAACAGGTTTTTTGCCTTGACAAAAGTGTTGCCAATGATTAAATCAGTTGTCAGCTGATGGATTTTCAGGCCACATTGTTCTAAAGCACTCATCGAGTTAATGCGCAATGAAATGGAATCGCCGGGAAAGAAAATACGTTCTGCGTTAAAATGTATATCACTAACAACGAGTCGGTTGTAATCCATTTGGCGCTCCGGCACAGTATCGCGACCCTCGATGATATAGCTAAATCTGCCATCCGAAATTTGCAGCTCGTCAACTTCTATAGGGTAAGCGGAGGTTTTTTGATCTCCCCCTGAACTACCGGCGAATGCATCCAGCAAAAATTGGTAATTAAAGTCACTTTCAGAGGCATACTTCACCATATGGAAAGCCGGATGATGAAGATCTACGGATTTAAGTTTCAGCCTTTTGTGAAAATCGTAGGCGGCAGGGACAACAGCTAACCGATCGATGGATAACAGCTGATTACGCTTCAGATCGCTGACATCGACGCCTTCGACAAACACCTGGAGTTTTAATCCGAGGCTGATTTTCCGAATAGTAATTTCAGCACCGGTCATTTGACTCAGATGTGCAGCAGCGAATCTGGCAGCCCAGGTTTGCACGGCCGGATCGGTGAAAGTGAGAAACAGGTTGAGCCAGACCGCCAGCACCAAGGCTGGGAGCACCAGAAGGAAACGAAAAGCAAGTCTCACCTTTTTGATACCTTTGCGCGGTTAAGCTGTGAATCCTATGTATATTCTGGGCATCGAAACATCTTGCGACGACACATCGGCAGCCGTGCTGAACGATTACAGGGTGCTGTCGAATGTGATTGCCGGTCAGGAGGTTCACAGGCTTTACGGGGGTGTTGTCCCCGAACTGGCCTCAAGAGCCCACCAGCAGCACATCGTGCCGGTTGTTGATGCTGCCCTAAAACAAGCAAATGTAACCAAAAAACAACTTTCGCTCGTAGCATATACCCGCGGTCCCGGACTTTTAGGCTCACTTTTGGTGGGCAGTGCTTTTGCCAAGTCGCTCGCTTGGGGTTTGAACATTCCTCTTGTTGATGTGGACCATATGGAAGCACATATTCTTGCCCATTTTCTAAAGGATGAGCAACAGCAGAAACAGCCAGATCTGCCTTTTCTTTGCCTCACTGTTTCAGGAGGGCACACCCAGATTGTGGTAGTGGAAAGTGATTATAGCATGCGCATCATTGGCCGCACTATTGACGATGCCGCCGGAGAAGCTTTCGACAAGGCAGCAAAAATCATGGGTCTGCCCTACCCTGGCGGACCTGCCATCGATAAATTGGCTCAGGAGGGAAATTCTGATGCCTTCCGATTTGCCGAACCAAGAATACCAGATTACGACTATAGTTTTAGCGGACTGAAAACCAGCATTTTGTATTTCCTTCGCGATCAGTTGAAAACCGATGAACACTTTATCGAAAAACATAAGGCTGATTTATGTGCTTCGATTCAACATACGATTGTCAATATCCTGATGAAAAAGTTGACACTGGCTGTGCGCGATACCGGCATACATCAGGTAGCCTTAGCCGGTGGCGTATCGGCAAACAGCGCGCTGCGTAATGCATTGATTGCTAAAGGCAAAATGGAAGGCTGGGAAGTGTTTATTCCGCGTATTGCCTATACCACCGACAATGCCGCCATGATTGCCGTTGCCGGATATATGAAATACCTCTCAGGCTACCGCGGAAGCCTCGAAACAGCACCTTACACACGTCAACAGGCTATCACATCAAGCGAATCATGAACTGGGACCAACTTCTTAATGCCGAAAGGCCGCTCTCGACACAAAACCGTGGAGATGTGCGCAGCCAGTTTCAACGGGATTTTGACAGGCTGATATTTTCAGGACCTTTCCGGCGGCTTCAGAACAAGACCCAGGTATTTCCTTTACCGGGCAGTATCTTTGTACACAACAGGCTGACGCACAGCCTCGAAGTGGCTTCCGTAGGTCGTTCGCTAGGCCATACGGCATCAAAACTCATTCTCGGTAACGATGGCCCGGCCTCAGCCCTGTTGGCCGAAGCAGGCGAAGTTGTGGCAGCCGCTTGTCTTGCGCACGATCTCGGCAATCCGCCCTTTGGTCATTCGGGCGAAGAAGCCATCAGCAGCTTTTTTGCAGGTGGCGACGGAAAACACTTCCGGACTATGGTGGATGAATGGGAATGGAATGATTTGCTGGCTTTTGAAGGCAATGCCAACGCCCTGCGCCTGTTGACCAACCGCTTCAATGGCCGGCGCGAAGGAGGTTTCAATCTCACCTACGCTACCCTCTCCACTTTAGTGAAATATCCCTGGCCTTCGATAGCCAACCCGGGAAAAGCCAAGTACGGCTTTTTCAAAAGCGAGCAGGCCACCTGGCAACATATAGCCCGAAAATGTGGCCTGCCGATGATCGACCCCGACAAAAACAAGTTTGCGCGTCATCCGCTTGTATATCTGGTAGAAGCTGCCGACGATATCAGCTATCTCATCATGGATGTGGAAGACGCCCATAAGCTAAGGATTCTCGGTACCGATGAAACTGAAAACATCCTGTTCAGTTTCCTTCACCCGGAAAACGATCGTCAACTGCTGGCCTATCTTCATAATATTTACGCCGAAGTCACGGATATCAACGAGCGTATTGCCTATCTGAGAGCTACCGTAATCAACAATCTGGTAAAACGCACAGCTGCCATTTTTGCCCAACATGCAGCAGTGCTGCTGGAAGGCAAACCCATACCTCCACTTGTGCAACTGCTCGACCCTCACTACAAAAAGGCCTTCGACAATTGCCGAAAACTTTCGGTACAGAAAATTTACCGCCACCCCTCTGTAGTCAAAATCGAACTTACCGGCTTCAATGTGCTGGGTACCTTGCTTGCCGAATTTGCCGAGGCCACGCTCGCACCCGACAGGCCATACAACAAAAAACTGCTTAGCCTGATTCCGCAACAATATGCGGTTGAAACAGATAGCCCATATCAAAAACTTCGATCGGTGATCGATTTCCTCTCAGGCATGACTGACCTTTATGCCATGCAACTTTATCGCGACCTGAAAGGCATCAGCACATTCGATAGCTGAACCGTTTAACCCGAAGTATCTTTTTGATGTTTGATACTTTATTTAAATAATTGTATATCAATATATTATTTGCTATATTCAACAATCATCAACCACCAACAATCTAAAAAATTGTAGTCAGAAATTGAGCAACATGAATAGTGTAACGGGAATAATTGGGGCAATGCCGGAAGAAATCAGCGAAATCACCAAAATGCTCGACAATCGTTCGGAGATTGAGCTTGGCGGCCGCACTTATCACAAAGGAACTATCAACGGACAACAGGTGATTGTGGTTTTTTCGCGCTGGGGCAAGGTAGCAGCCGCTACTACGGCAACAACGCTCCTGCTTAGTTTTCGTGCAACCGAGCTGATATTTACCGGTGTAGCCGGCGCAGTGAGCCCTTTGCTCAACATTGGTGATATCGTTATCGGCAAAAGATTCTTTCAGCATGATATGGACTGCAGTCCTATTTTGCCGCGTTTCGAAATCCCATTACTTGGCCTGACCCATATCGTGTGCAGCGATGAAAACCTGAACAGGGCACAACTGGCGGCTGAAAGAGCTTTGCATCGCCATAACATTGAAAGTATCATCATGAACAGCCGTTTTGTTAACGCAAGCAACAATCTCCCAAGAGTTTTTATTGGTGATATTGCAAGTGGCGACAAATTTGTTTCATCCACGCGCGAACGAAAAGCCATCGCAAAAGCATTGCCATCGGTCTTGTGTGTGGAAATGGAAGGGGCTGCTGTTGCACAGGTGTGTTATGAGCAGCAAGTTCCGTTCACGATTATCCGTACCATTTCCGATGTGGCTGACGAATCAGCACATATTGATTTTCAAACATTTATAAATGATGTTTCGAGCAAAATCGCCGCGCAGGTTATCAGAGAAATGTTCTTTTGAGCTGTTACTAACCGAATAAACCACCTTGCAATAAAAACTAAGACCATGCAATACAGCTCAACATTCCGGCCCGATACCGAGCTTTCAGGATTTGAATCGGTCACCATCGACATGGGCACCGATTATGAAGGCCCTGTAGTGTGCACGCTTACCCGGAAAATAAGCGCCGAAAGGCCCACTGTAGCCCTGCTTCATGTTCATGGGTTTAACGATTATTTCTTTCATGCCGAAGCAGCCGGTTTTTTCTTGGAAAATGGCGTGGATTATTACGGCCTCGACCTCCGCAAGAGCGGCCGTTCGTGGCGGGAGCATCAGAAGTACAACAATCTTCGCGATATTGAAGAATACTTTGAGGATATTTCGGCTGCAATCGGATTCATCAGAAATCAGGGGATTGAAAAAATTCTGCTCATGGGCCATTCCATGGGCGGCTTGGTTTCGGCCTGTTATTGCTCAAAATCTGACCATGATGCGATGCCCGACGCTCTTTTTCTGAACAGTCCGTTTCTTGAGCAAAACAAGGACATTGTCACTCGCAAGCTCCTCATCCCGCTGGTAGCGCGAATAGGAAGCCGGTATCCCGGTTTACTGGTTCCGGGTGGTTTCTCAAGTTTCTATGGCCCCAGTCTTCACTCTTCAGCCAATGGCGAATGGAACTACAATCTCCACTTCAAGCCACACCGTTCCAAAATGGTAAATGCAGGCTGGGTGAGGGCCATTTATCATGCACAACGGCAGATAAGCAATGGCGTCCATATTCCCATTCCACTGCTGTTGATGTTTCCGGATAAAAGTGTAAGCGGTCTTTGGTGGTCCGGGAAGTTTCACTTTGGCGATGCTGTGGTCAATGTGAAGCACATCCGCAGCTTGCAGACAAAAATTAACTCCGCCGTCAAGACCGTTCAAGAGGTGCAAAACGCCAAACACGACTTGTTTCTGTCAACCAAAAAGGTTCGCGATGAAGTGTACAAATTCGTGCTCGACTGGAGTATTAAACATCTAAACTCTTAATTTTGCGCCCTATACTCACATTATGCTACGTTTGGTTTTGCTCATTGTTACAGTGCTGACCATGCATATGCCGCTCAGCGCAGCCGAACGGCCCTTTACCCATAAACCGAAGCACAAGCAAATCAAGCAGTCTAAAGATCCCGTCAGCAGGAAAGAGCAAAGCCTGCCCAAGACCTTTGTCTTAAAACCGACACGCACGAGAATACTTGGACAAGAAAGTTACCGCTGATCCTGAGATGAGCGGTGTAAAGGGATTGCCAAACTGAGGTTTCCTGTAAAGGGTAATTAAGCCTCTTCCATAAATGGATATCGATAGTCAGTTGGCGGGTTGAAGTTCTCTTTGATAGTGCGGGGCGAAACCCAACGAAGTAAATTAAGATACGAACCTGATTTATCATTAGTTCCGGAAGCCCTTGCACCCCCAAACGGCTGCTGACCAACCACGGCGCCCGTGGGTTTGTCGTTGATGTAGTAATTGCCTGCTGAATTGGTCAATGCAACATTAGCCTCCTCAATGGCATAGCGATCTCTGGCAAAAACAGCGCCGGTAAGTGCATAGTTCGAAGTGCGATCGACAAGCTCAAGCGTTTCGGTCCATTGATCGGCCGGATAAACATAAATGGTAAGCACAGGCCCGAAAAGCTCCTCCTGCATGGTAACATACATCGGATCGTTCACCCTAAGCACAGTCGGCTGAATGAAGTAACCAACGGTTTTATCAGCAGTGCCGCCAAAAACCAGCTCGACACCTTCGTCTTTCCTGGCTTGCTCGATGTAGCCCACGAGCTTGTCGAACGAAGCTTCATCGATAACGGCACCCATAAAATTGGTAAAGTCTTCAACCGGGCCCACTTTGATGGTTTGAAGGTCTTCGAGCAATAAGGTTTTCACTTCAGGCCACAGATTGTCAGGCACATATGCCCGTGAAGCTGCTGAGCACTTCTGCCCCTGATATTCGAAAGCGCCCCTCACAAGGGCAGTGGCCAGCGCACGAGGATCAGCGCTGTGATGCGCCACTACAAAATCTTTGCCTCCTGTTTCGCCAACAATTTTAGGATATGTTTTGTGTATGGCAACGTGCTCCCCTATGGCTTTCCAAATCTTTTTAAACACCTCGGTGGAACCCGTATAATGAATTCCCACGAAATCGGGATGTCGCGAAAGTATCTTACCGGCAACAGGACCTGGCACAAAAATCAGATTGATAACTCCCGGAGGTAATCCGGCTTCTTCAAAGATTTCCATGATAACACGGGCCGAGTACACCTGAGTGTTGGAAGGTTTCCACACAACCACATTGCCCATCATGGCCGGAGCTGATGGCAAATTTGCAGCTATAGCCGTGAAATTGAATGGCGTCAAAGCATAGATGAAACCTTCCATCGGCCTGTATTCCATTCTGTTCCATGTGCCTGGCGAGGAAATGGGCTGCTCCCCGTAGATTTGCGCCATAAAATGCACATTAAACCTGAGGAAATCGGCGAACTCACAGGCACTGTCAATTTCAGCCTGATGAACGGTTTTCGACTGTCCGAGCATAGTGGCCGCATTGATCCTGGCGCGATAAGGCCCGGAAACCAGATCTGCAGCTTTGAGGAAAATGGCAGCCCTTTCCTGCCACTCGAGTGCCTGCCACGACTTACGTGCAGCAAGGGCAGCCTCGATGGCCTGATGCACATGCTCTGCACCTCCTGCATGATAATAACCAAGGGTATGCTTGATGTCGTGTGGTGGAGCCACACGCACCCTTTCGTCGGTGAAAATCCGCTTTCCACCAATAACCATCGAAATTTCAACAACTTCGCTGCGCATTTTTGCCAACATGGCCTTGATTTCTTTTCGCTCGGCAGAACCGGGCGCATAGTTTTTTACCGGCTCGTTATAAGGCTGGGGCACTTTGTAGAATCCACTATACATATGGGAATATAGGTTAATGTTTGATGTGCAAAATTAACCATTCCGGACGAATTTAGAAAACTTCTAAATAAGGGCTTTTCCGCGATACTTACTAAATATCAACGACTTGGTAAAAATGCTTCGATTCCCGGGTAGAAAAACTTTTCTCTGGCAGTTTGCTCGTCGAACAGGTGATAAACCACATCAGCAGTAGTGCAAAGGGTCTGGTGCCTATCTAAAATACTGACCTTCACGAGCGCTGTCCTGCCTTGCTGATGATCGAGCCAGGCTTCCAGTTTCAGCGGACCGTTGTCGAGCAATACCGGCTTCAGATACCTGACATTCAAATCTCGGGTCACTCCCGCGGTTTTACATATCACCTGTACCACCCATCCGGCAATTTCATCTGCCAGCGTAGCCTGTATGCCACCATGAATCACTTTGTAAAAGCCCTGATAGTCAGCATGTGGCATCCATTCCGAAATCACTTTGTCATGCTCGAGCGAAAAAACCATGCGCAGTCCAAAAGGGTGCTCAGGGTGACAGGCAAAACAACGATACTGCTCAAATCTGGTGTAAGGGTTCTCTAAATGCATATCTTTTGGTTTAACATATTTTGCTGCTCAGGCGGCAAATCCAGTGTTCTTCATACTGTCGGACAAGCTATCGGGAAGGTTTCTGCCGCTAAACCATAAAACCATCCTCATGCAAATAAGCGTCAAAAAAACCGGTTAGCCTGTAAGTTTGGGATTATTTTTCCAAAATTAGCAAAGTGGCACTTTAACTCACCAAGGACAAAAAGAAAAAGAGCCGCAATTGTCGCGGCTCCTCTCTTCACTAACCAATATTCAATTAACCAATATGAGAATATGTACATAAATGATGCAATTGCTATGCCAAACAAAAGCCCCGATAGGATACCGAAGCCCAAAAAAATGTTAAACAAATCTTATATTATAGCAGATCAGCGCTTTAGCCTGCCATACAGATCAAAATAATCTGCCTTTTCGATGGTGATATCATAAAAGTTACCGGGCAGCAGCAAGCCTTCGTGTTCAGGAACGAGCACTTCGTTGTCCACTTCCGGAGAGTCGAACTCGGTCCGACCAACATAATGGCCGGCTTCGATACGGTCGATAAGGACTTTAAGGGTTTTGCCCACATGAAGCGAATTGTGCCGAAGCGATATATCCTGCTGAATTTCCATCACTTTGTTAACACGTTGTTGTTTAACCTCTTCGGGCACGCTGTCTTCGAGGATATGTGCACGGGTTCCTTCTTCGTGACTGTAGGCGAAAATGCCAAGACGTTCAAAACGTTGTGTTTCAACAAAACTGCAAAGCTCATCGAATTCCTCTTCTGTTTCGCCCGGATAACCGGCGATAAGGGTAGTGCGGAAAGCCAGGCCCGGAACTTTTTCGCGTATGGTTTCGATGAGTCGCAGGGTTTGGGCGCGCGACACGAAACGTCGCATCGATCGTAAAATTCTGTCGCTGATGTGCTGAAGGGGCATATCCAGGTAACGACACACTTTGGGGTGCTGGTGGATGAGTGTGAGCAGCTCGAGGGGAAACTGATATGGATAAGCATATTGCAGCCTGATCCATTCAATGCCTTCAATTTCGCCCAGGGCTTCGATGAGTTGGACAATCTGGCGCTTGCCGTTGCGGTCGATGCCATAATATGTCAGATCCTGAGCAATAAGCACCAGCTCCTTGACACCACGTTTGGAAAGTGCTGTTGCTTCGGCCACCAATTGATCCATGGGCACCGAAACGTGTTTGCCGCGCATGAGCGGTATGGCGCAAAAGCTACAGGTGCGATCGCATCCTTCCGAAATTTTCAGGTATGCATAATGCTGAGGTGTGGAGAGGTTTCGCCTGTATTGATAAACCGTGTTCACCAAACCCGGGTCTGTTCCAAGATGAAGCGCTACCGACTGCATGTCGTTTGCCCCGAAGAAAGCATCCACCTCATGAATTTCGCGCTTTAAATCAGCGCCATAGCGCTCCGACAGGCAACCCATTACGATGAGCCGATCAATCTTGCGCTGTTTGCGCAGGTCGGCATATTGCAGAATGGTATCAACCGATTGCTCTTTGGCATCGCCAATAAATCCGCAGGTGTTAATAATGACCACATCGGCAGGTTTTCCGGAGTCGAAACTTATATCGAACTGCTCAGGACTGATCAGTCCGGCAAGATGCTCAGAATCAACAGTGTTTTTGGAACAACCAAGTGTGACAATGTCAATAGTTTTTTTTGTCATGGGGCAGTATGGGAAAGTTATCCCTGGTTTTTGAAAAGTGTTTCGACAAAAGCTTTGCGGTTAAAAACCTGCAGGTCGCTAATTTTTTCACCAACCCCGATGTATTTAACCGGAATCCGGAACTGGTCGGAAATACCAATCACCACACCACCTTTGGCCGTTCCATCGAGCTTGGTAAGGGCAAGTGCGTTTACTTCGGTGGCTGCTGTAAACTGGCTGGCCTGCTCAAAGGCATTTTGTCCGGTGCTGCCATCGAGCACCAGTAATACTTCGTGCGGAGCATCGGGTACAATCTTTTGCATTACCGAACGAATTTTAGTCAGCTCGCGCATCAGGTTCACTTTGTTGTGGAGCCGGCCTGCTGTATCGATGATGGCAACATCCGCGCCGGTATTCAGCGCAGTCTTCACGGTTTCGTAGGCCACCGAGGCCGGATCAGCGCCCATTCCCTGACTTACCACCGGCACTCCTGCACGCTCGCCCCAAATCTTAATCTGATCAACCGCGGCAGCCCTGAAAGTATCAGCAGCACCAAGTACAACGTTTTTGCCGGCTGTTTTAAAGTTCCAGGCCAGTTTACCGATGGTCGTGGTTTTTCCCACACCATTCACCCCAACAACCATGATCACATAAGGCTTTTTATCGGCCGGAAGGTCAAAGTCTTCGCCATCGCCTGAGTTGTTCTCCATCAGAAGGGATGCAATCTCCTGCTTGAGAATTCCGTTTAACTCGCCGGCACCGATGTATTTATCCTGCGCCACGCGTTTCTGGATTCGTTCGATAATCTTCAGCGTGGTGCTTACGCCGACATCAGAAGTAATGAGAATTTCTTCGAGCTCGTCGAGCACATCATCGTCCACACGCGATTTGCCCACCAATGCTTTGGAAATCTTCGAGAAAACGCTTTCACGCGTCTTTTCCAGACCCTTTTCAAGGTCTTCCTTTTTATCGCGGCTGAAAAAAGAAAATATTCCCATAGGACTATTGTGAAATAGAAATGAGCTTTTCCAAAACTGGTTGGAAAAGCTCACTCCATTCTTGACATTTATGCAAATTATCTCTTGGCCAGGAACTCCTGAACCTTATCGTACGGCACGATGGTTTCGACAAAGGTGTAGGCACCGGATTTCTCGGAACGTTTCATTTGAATCACCTTTGCATACTGTTTTCCCTGAGTCTGCAGGGTTGCAACTACTTTCTTTGCCATTGGTCAGCTTATTTTATTTCTTTGTGAACTGTTACCTTTTTCAGGATGGGGTTGTATTTGCGCAACTCCAGACGCTCAGGTGTATTCTTCTTGTTCTTGGTGGATATGTAACGCGAAGTGCCAGGCATACCGCTATTTTTATGCTCTGTGCATTCAAGAATCACCTGAATCCGTGCTTCTTTTGTTTTCTTAGCCATGCTTATGCTCCTTTCAAAAATTCGGACTGCAAAGGTACATTAAAATGCAACATAAGCAAAACCATTTTGATAATTTTTATGCCTAGCGAATGACAGTTGAGTGGATTATTCAAAATCATCATCCATTTAATCTTATTGAACTGATATCCGGAATAGTCATTCAATTCGCTTTGCTGAAAAATGAAGTTGTAGCCCCAAAGGATTTAGCGAAAGCGCTTGGCTTAAGGCTTACATTTTTCCAATCACCCTGTGGACTATTTCCAGAATCTCAGCTTCTTTCTTAATGGCAGCTTCAGTAATGGCGTCGGCTTCTGAAAGTATTTTCTCCGCAAATGCTCTGTTTTTCAATCCGGCTGCGTTGATTTTAACATTGAGCATGGCACCTAAAACAGCAGTGCGGGCACACAGGGCACCCACGCCGGCATCGCTCACCGAGTTGGGATTGCCCTCAAGGGCCATTGCTTCGATGAGCGGAAAAGATTCCATGACTGTCTGCATTACCTTTAAAGGAATGATGGTAGCATATTCCGAAGCTTCCTGAATCGCTTGCTGACGGTTTTGCTTTTCCTGCTCGGTTTTATTCGGCATGCCGAAAGCGTCCATTACCTTGTTGAATGCCCGTGTATCTTCGTCAACCAGATAAAGCAACTGCTTTTTGATTTCCTGGCCTTTCTCTGCCCATTGCGAGAATTCTTCCCAACGATCATCCCAGCCCCGTTTGTGGCTCGAAAGATTGGCCACCATAGCGCCGAGCGAGGCGCCTAGCGCACCTACATATGCTGCTACACTGCCGCCTCCGGGCGCCGGAGCTTCGGAAGCCGTCAGATTTGCGAAGTCTTTTGCCGTGAGGTCGATCAGCAATTTTTCTTTTTGCTTGCCGGCCAACACATATTCTATGATTTTTTCTTCCGGACGAAAAGGCTTCAGCTCATCGAGACCCATCGATTTGACAGCAATGCGGATAAGCTCATCGTCATCTACGCCCAGCGATCGTTGTTGTTTGGCCAAAAAATATTTTCCTGCATCGAGCATGGCCCTGAGCGGAATGAGCCCGACCAGCTCGGAACCGGTTACACGCACACCGCGGGCATCTGCCTTGCGGCATACTTCATCGAAGGCAATGTGCACAGGCGTGATACTGATATTGGTTAAGTTCATTGAAATCTGGGCGATGCCGTATTCCTCTATAAACCAACCAATTGCCTTAACAGCTTTGAGTGATCCCGGAATGTTTACGGGATTACCATGTTCGTCCTTTACAATTTTACCGGTCACAGGGTCGCCTTCGCGCAATGGTCGGCCTTTTTCGCGCACATCGTAGGCAATGGCATTGGCACGGCGTGTGCTTGTGGTATTCAGGTTCACATTGAAGGCGACGAGAAAGTCGCGTGCCCCGACTGCTGTGGCTCCTGCCCGTTCGTTGAACACGGCCGGACCAAAATCAGGTTGCCAATTGGGATCAGCCAGTTTTGCCGGTAGTCCTTCGTACTCGCCGGCCCTGCAGTTGGCAAGATTCCGGCGCTCGGGGCTCGTGGCAGCATGCTCATAGCAATACACCGGAATCTGAAGCTCATCGCCTATGCGCTGAGCCAGCCGACGTGCCAGCTCGGCCGTTTCTTCCATGCTGATGTTAGCGACGGGAATCAGCGGACACACATCGGTGGCACCCATACGTGGATGCTCGCCCTTGTGCTTGCGCATATCGATAATCTCGGAGGCTTTCTTTACTGCCCTGAAAGCAGCCTCAAGCACTTCTTCTGGTGTGCCTACAAAAGTGACTACAGTGCGGTTGGTGGCTGCGCCCGGGTCAACATCCAGGAGGTTGACTCCTTCTACGGCCT
Organism: Bacteroidales bacterium; assembly: GCA_035325985.1. Taxonomy (GTDB): domain Bacteria; phylum Bacteroidota; class Bacteroidia; order Bacteroidales; family F082; genus JALNZU01. The sequence goes on along the minus strand of DAOKYW010000006.1, from coordinate 18,496 downwards.
CGATCTGATCGGTGATCTGGCGGATGATTTCCATATCGCGCCCCTCGCTGAAATTGGGAACGCATTCCAGAAGTTTTTGCATTATCTTATGGTTTTGTTGATGTGCTATGCTATGCGTTTGCCTTTCAGAAAAGCCATCTGCACCTTATTTGTGCCGTAGTAATAGGGCAGAAATTCGAGGCTTGGCATCTGTCGGGTAATAAAGAAGTTGGCCAGTTTGCCACGGGTTATGCTTCCGGTTAGATGACTAAGATCCATGGCGGCAGCGCCGTTGATGGTGGTAGCGTTGATGGCTTCGGCGGGCAGCAGCCTGAACTGGATGCACGCCATCGACAGGATGAGCTGCATATTGCCGGAAGGCGAACTTCCCGGATTGAAATCGCTGGCAAAAGCTACGGGCAGGCCTGCGTCTATCATCTTACGGGCAGGTGCAAGCGGCATGTTAAGGAAAAAGGCAGCGCCGGGCAGGATGGTAGGGATGGTATCTGAGGTTTTTAACACCTCAATTTCTTCATCAAAAGTGAATTCAAGGTGATCAACCGAAAGCGCATTATATTTCACACCAACCTGAATGCCACCGGAACGGGCCAGCTCGTTGGCATGGATTTTCGGCCTGAGGCCATATTTCATGCCTGCATTGAGGATACGGTCAGTGTCTTCTTCGGTAAAAAAGCCTTTGTCGCAAAACACGTCGATGAAGTCAGCCAGATCCTCACCGGCTACCATGGGAATCATCTCGTTGATAATCAGGTCAACATACGCTTCCTGCCGGCCTTTGTATTCCAGCGGGACAGCATGTGCACCGAGGAAAGTGGAAACAATCTGCAGTGGTGAATGATTTTTCAACTCGCGGATTACGCGAAGCATCTTAAGCTCGTTTTCGGTATTCAGGCCGTAGCCGCTCTTAATTTCGACAGCACCGGTGCCATAGGCAGCAATCTCGTTGAGGCGCTCAAGTGCATCGTGCAGCAATTGTTCTTCGCCGGCTTCGGCCATTTTGCGCGCCGAATTGAGGATACCTCCGCCACGTTTAGCTATTTCCTCGTAGCTCAGCCCCTTGATTTTGTCCACATACTCTATCTCGCGCGAGGCCGGATAAACAAGGTGGGTGTGCGCATCGCAAAATGAAGGCAACAGCCAGCCTTGTCCTGCATCCACAACCTGATGTGCAGCCCTTTCATATCTCTCGAATTCAGGCCGGCTCATCTCTCCAAAGTCGGCAATGCGTTCTGCCTCAATCCACAGAAAAGCATGGTCAACAGTATTGAGGTTCTGCATGGCTTTTCCTTTGAGCAGCTGCACATCATCGGTGAGCAGACCGGCAATCTGACGGATGTTTTTTACGAGAAGGGACATCTGTGGTTTTGATTATGAGGCTTGCGCCTGACAAAATTATGAAAAAGGCCGGCTTGTGACGATATCGATTGCCTTAGGCCGCAGGAAAATCAAAAACCACGCTCTTTGTATTCCTCTTTGTTGATCAGGATACCGTCCTCGTCATAGGTTTCCCACAAACCAACTTTAAGCCCATGAAAATAAGCACCACGAATATGCACTTTTCCATTGGGGTGATAAAAAACAACAGGCCCATCAGGCTGATCATCGGAAAAACTGCCTTCGGCCATGAGGCTGCCATCAGGGAAAAATTTTTGCCAGGGGCCATGCTTCTTGCCTTCGCGCCAGTTGGTGATTTCGGCCACCTGTTCAGCGTTGGGATAAAAGGTTCGGCTTATACCATGTTGAACATTATCAGCGTATTCGTCTTCGCTAACCAGACTGCCGTCGGTATCGCTGTAAAACCTCCATGTGCTATCCTTTTGCTGGTCAAAATAAAGTCCCTGAGCAATAAGCAAACCATTGGCTGCAAAGGTCTTGTTCATGGCCCTGAGTCCACCGGGACTGAAAGTGTTAATTGCCCTCAATTCTCCCGACTCATAATAGTACCTGAATTCGCCTATAGGGCGACCCTGCTCAAATTGTCCACTATATCTGAGCTGACCATTTGGATAACGCGACTCCCACCGTCCGGTTTTCCGACCCAAAGCATCTGTCTGATTGATTCCTGCTCCGGTCTGAGCCCACGAAACCATCGTCACTAAAGATAAAGCGGCAAGTAAAGTGAGCTTTTTAAACATGGTTTGTTGCATTGCTGATGGCATTTCACATGTAAAATTACATATTCGGCGCTAAAGCCTAACTTTGCAAAAACGCTTCCTGTGGCTGAATATTCTTCCATTCTACTCGAAAATGCGGTAAACGAACTGGCAAGGTTGCCGGGAATTGGTCGCAAAACGGCTTTAAGGCTTGCGCTGCATCTGCTCAGAGAATCGCCCGCCCGGACTGAGCTACTGGTTAGAGCCGTCAGCGAAATGCGCAGTCAGATAAAGCATTGCAGCCGTTGCAACAATTTATCTGATGCTGAGTGGTGTAGCATTTGCAGCAATCACAAACGTGATGAAAATGTGGTTTGTGTGGTGGAAGATGTCAGGGATGTGATGGCCATTGAGCGCACTTCAAGTTTTAATGGCCTTTATCACGTGCTTGGAGGTGTGATCAGCCCTGTCGAAGGCATTGGACCTGCTGAGTTAAGCATTGGCCAGTTCATACAACGCCTTAATAACGAACCAATTAAAGAAATCATTCTGGCATTGCCTTCTACCATCGAAGGCGACACCACAGCCTTTTACATTTTCAGGCAAATTCAGTCGCAAACCATCAGGGTGACCACTATTGCCCGAGGCATCAGCATTGGCGACGCGCTGGAATACGCTGATGAGGTAACCTTGGGCAGATCGATCATCAACAGGGTTCCTTATCAGAAAACTTAGCCTTTATGATTGGCCTCGTCTGATTCGGAATCAATAACATGGAAGATATTAAGCTGGTTTACAGAAACTTTTGGGACAACCGGCGCAACCTTTTCATAACCTGAGAGGTAGGGGTTCAACGTTCTTTTGATGAATTTATTCAGGGTCAAATTTCGTCCGGCCGAATAATTCGAGATGGATGCAAATTGCCGGGCTGTGAGCTTGATTTTCACCTCCTTGAACTTCCTTTTGCGCGTTTTACGTTTTCTGGCCATAGCATTGAAATTGAAAAACCGGTTTCGCTTCAGATGACGTCCATCACCAATTGAGCAAGTTGCTCAGCACTATCGGGACTGTTTCCTTCGGAATAGATACGAATGATCGGCTCGGTATTCGATTTGCGCAGGTGAACCCAGCCATGGGCAAAGTCAATTTTTACGCCATCGATCGTATTAATCTTTTCATGCATAAAGCGGGCTATAACTTTTTGGAGCACTGCATCCACATCAGTTCCGGGCTTAAGCTCAATCTTGTTTTTGCTCATGAAGTAGGCAGGATAGGTCTGACGCAATTGCGCACACGACATGTTTGAGGTGGCCAGATGCGAAAGAAACAGGGCGATTCCGGCCAGGGCGTCGCGGCCATAATGCAGGGCAGGCCAAATGACACCACCGTTTCCTTCGCCACCAATCACTGCGTTGGTGGCTTTCATCAGCTCCACAACGTTCACTTCGCCAACCGCAGAAGCAGCGTACGACCCTCCGTATCGCGCTGTAACATCGGCCAGTGCCCGTGTAGAGGAAAGGTTTGACACAGTATTGCCCGGCTGGTGCTTCAACACATAATCAGCCACGGCCACAAGGGTATATTCTTCACCAAACATATGACCGTTTTCATCTACCAGGGCTAATCTGTCCACATCGGGATCGACGCTTATGCCCAGATGAGCGCCTTTATCGACCACCATGCGCGACAGTTCGCCAAGATGCTCCGGCAATGGCTCAGGATTGTGTGGAAAATGGCCATCGGGATGGCAATACAGCTCATGCACTTCCTTGACACCCAGTGCCCTGAGCAGGGCCGGCACGGCAATTCCACCGGTGGAATTGACTGCATCTACCACTACCACCAGTCCTGCATGAGCTATGGCTTCCTTGTTGATCAGGGGTTGCTGCAGAATCATTTCGATGTGGCGCGCAATCCACGATTGATCAAGCGCATAGGTGCCGAGCGAGTGCACATCAGCAAAACTGAAGTCATCGCTGTTTGCTATATCGAGCAAGCGCTTACCATCGGCTGCGGAAATGAATTCGCCCTTTTCGTTAAGCAATTTCAGGGCATTCCACTGGGCTGGATTGTGGCTGGCAGTCAATATGATCCCACCCTGAGCAGCAAGTGCAGGCACCGCCATTTCCACTGTGGGTGTGGTGGATAGTCCGAGATCGATAACGTTTGCACCCATGGCCTGCAAGCTGCCGCATACCAGTTTATTGACCATCTCTCCCGAGATCCTCGCATCGCGTCCCACCACGATGGTTGGCCTGCCTTTGGCAGAAAGAAGGCGACAAAAAGCAGCCGTAAAGCGCACAATATCAAGTGGTGTTAAATTTTCTCCCGGAATCCCGCCTATTGTGCCACGAATACCGGAAATCGATTTTATCAGGGTCATAGGTTATAGTTTAAGCTGTAAAATTAGGCTATAATTTCTGCGTTCACAGGCATTCATTACGCAGTAGTTCACAACCTTTTCAACAACCATATGCCTGAAAAGACCTTATTTGATGCCTAAGCGCATGGTTGACCAAATTATCCGGCCGGCCTGAAAAGCCTGCGAAATATGATGCAGATGCCTTTTTCAACAAAGAATCAGTTAATAAAAAATCAGGAAAAAAATTCACAGCCTGATGTTGGATAGATATCTTTGGCAGTACCAAGATGCCCATTCCGGCACTTAATCGTATTTTTGCAAATGCTAATCTGGTTGTTTGGAAAGCATGAATGAAGATTTTAACTGGGAAGACGATCTGAGGCCTGAAGAACTCGCCGAACGTTTCGACCACATGATGGATAGCGGAACGGAGGAATATTTTGACACCGATGAGTTCGAATCGCTGATAGATTATTATCTGGGCATGCTCAACAACGAAAAGGCTGCTATGGTGCTCGAGAAGGCCATAAGCATGCATCCTACAAGCAACAGCCTGAAAATCCGGAATGCCCGCCACATGGCCTCAGAAGGCAACTATCTGAGGGCACTGAAAGTGCTCGACGAGGTAGAACGTACTGAGCCGCAGAACCCTGATCTGCTGATGACACGCGCCTCGGTGTACAGCTTGATGATGGATTTTCAGAAGGCTGTCAGGGAGTATAAAAAGGCGCTGGTGGTGGTAGATGAGGATGAACTGGAGGACGTTTACACTTCCATAGCGTTCGAATATGAGAATATGGGTGCCTATGATCAGGCACTTTCGTATCTGCGCAAAGCACTTGGGATATCGTCCTATCCCGATCAGATTATCTACGAAATTGGTATGTGCTACGAGATGGCCGGCAAAATGGATGAAGCCGTCACCTTTTTCGGTGAGTTACTTGAGCAACATCCATCAAATGTGGCTGCATGGTTCAATATTGCGATGGCCTATCATCAGCTTGAATTGTATGAGAAAGCCATTGACGCATTTGAATACGCCATTGCCATCGATGACACATATTTGCCGGCATATCAAAGTTTAGGGCAGAGCTATATGGCCTTAGGACAATATTACAAGGCCCTTGAGATATTTGAAGAAAGCATTGCCATCGAAGCACCTGAGCCGCTGATTATTTATTACATGGGCGAATGCTACGAAAAGTTGGGTCAGTTTGATATGGCCGAAGCACAATATCGGAAAGCCATTAAGCTCGATGCAACATTGCCCGAGGCATGGGCAGGTCTGGCGGTGGTGGCTGAAGAAAAAGGCGACATCAAAAACGCCCTGAAATACATAGAGCAAGCCATCGCCTACGACGGCAACAACACCGACTTCCTGCTCATTCAGGCCGAGATGTATATTCGCAACGGACTGTTCGAAAAGGCAAAGGCTGTCTTCCAGCGGATAGAAGAAATCGATCCGGGCGACCCTGACCTGTGGCTGGATTTTGCAGTATTCTACCTCAAAACAGGCGAGCTGGGCAATGCCGTTCAGGTGCTTAAAACCGGACTCATACACCAGCCTAACAATACCGCCATTCAGTATCGTCTTGTTGCCATGCTGCTGCTCAACAACAGCATCAATCAGGCATTGTTTTATCTGGAAAATGCACTGGCCAAAGACATTGCCGGATTGCAGGACTTTCTGCACTATTTTCCCGCAGCAAGCAACTATCCTGCGGTTATGGATATGATCGGAAGCTATCATCAGGCTGTTGGCGATGCCACTGAGGGCTTGAGCGAAAAGATCTGAATAGTCATGACAGACAAAGAGATACAAAGCGCAGTCGCCCAACAGAAGGAATTTTTCATGAGCGGCCGGACGCTTGCTCCGGCATTCCGCAAAAAGGCACTGAAAACCCTGCAGGCCATCGTTCATGATCATATGGATCAAATCGCCGGTGCACTTCAAGCCGATCTGGGCAAATCGGCTTTCGAATCGTATGCCACCGAAACGGGTATTGTCCTTCAGGAGATCAGGCTGCACCTGCGTAAGTTCAACAAATGGTCAAGACCCAAAAGGGTGGGAAGCCCTCTGGCTGCTTTTCCTGCAAGCAGCCGCATAGTGCCCGAGCCTTACGGATGTACGCTCATCATTTCGCCCTGGAATTACCCTTTGCAACTCGCCCTTGCACCACTCGTCGGAGCCATTTCGGCAGGTAATTGTGCCATCATCAAACCGTCGGAATACAGCATACACACCTCTGCACTGCTGGAACAGCTGATTAACAACGCTTTCGACCCGGGCTATATCCGGGTTATCAACGGCGAGGCGCAAACAGCCAAAGCGCTGCTTGCGCTGCCACACGACATGATTTTCTTTACCGGAAGTCCACAGGTTGGAAAACTGGTTATGAAAGCCGCTGCAGATCACCTTACACCCGTCGTTCTCGAACTGGGAGGTAAAAGCCCTTGCATAGTGGACGAAACCACCAACCTGAGCCTCGCTGCCCGACGCATTGTGTGGGGCAAACTCATCAACGCAGGACAAACCTGCATAGCGCCTGACTATGTGCTTGTTCCTGAGCATTTAATGAACGAATTCGATAAAAAGTGCCGGCAGGAAGTGAAGAGGATGTATGGGGATAAGGTGCTGGAAAATCCGGAATACCCGAAAATCATTAACCAAATGCACTTTAACCGGCTTCTGGCCATGCTTGAGAAGGACGGAAATCAGGAAATGCCGCTCATAGACAGCGAATCCGGAAAAATCGGCCCCGCATTTGTGCATAATCCCGATCCTGAAAGCCCGATTATGCAGGAAGAAATTTTTGGCCCTTTGCTGCCACTTGTTCCTTATAAATCACTGTCCGAAGCTATTGCTATTGTGCAGTCGAAACCCAAGCCATTGGCGCTTTACATTTTTTCCAAAAGCCGTAAGGTGCAACAGCTACTTATTGAAAAACTTAGTGCCGGCGGTGTTTGTATCAACGATACCATCATGCACTTCACCAATGCAGGTCTTCCGTTCGGTGGCGTGGGTTACAGTGGTTCGGGCAGCTACCATGGCAAATACAGCTTTGATGCTTTTACGCACTACAAACCTATACTCTGCCGAAAAAACTGGCTTGATGTGCCATTGCGTTACCCACCCTTTGCCAACAAACTGAATATCGTCAAGAAAATACTGAGATAACCTATGAAAGAATACCTATCGTTGTTTTTCAAAGGCATGGCCATGGGTGCCGCTAATGTTATTCCGGGCGTTTCGGGAGGCACTATTGCCCTGATAACAGGTATTTTCGAAAGGCTGATCAATGCCATTAAATCGCTCAACCTTAAAGCGGTTAAGTTGTTGGTTAGAGGGAAATTTGCTGAATTTGCCCAGGCTACCGACCTGTGGTTTCTGGTGACGCTTTTTGCCGGTGTTGGGACGGCCATATTCAGTCTGGCCAGGGTTTTTGAATTTTTATTCAATCATTATCCCATTTATATCTGGTCATATTTTTTCGGGCTTATTCTGGCCAGTATATATTTTGTTGGTGCCACTGTCGAAAAATGGCGATTGAGCGTTATTTTTAGTTTTCTGGCCGGAGCAGCCATTGCTATAGCTATAACCTTTATGCGCCCGGCTGCTGAAAACAGTGATTTCTTCTATCTGATACTTTCCGGTGTTGTGGCTGTTTGCAGTATGATTTTGCCTGGCCTGTCGGGATCGTTTGTGCTGATTCTAATGGGGAACTATCATCTGGTAGCTATTGAAGCCATTAATAATCTGGATGTTAGTATTCTTTTTCCGGTATTGCTCGGTATGGTATTCGGTCTGATTGCTTTCTCGCATTTGCTGTCGTGGTTGCTTAAGACGTTTAAGAACGAGACCCTGGGACTGCTTACCGGATTTATCCTGGGTTCGCTGGGCGTGATATGGCCGTGGAAAGAAGCTATTTACATGACCAACGCCGCCGGCGAGTTGATTATTAAATCGGGAAAGAAAGTGGTTGAGCATTACAATCTTATACTTCCACAGCAGTTCGGAATAAATGAGTTTTTAGCTGTCGCTGTGATGGTGTCGGGCATTGTAACAATCTGGTTATTGGAAAAATATGCGCTTGCTGAGGGTAAGAAAAACTGAAAAGGCGCTTTACGGGCTCATCGGCTATCCTTTGGGGCATTCATTCTCAAAGGCCTATTTCAACGAGAAGTTTGAGCGAGAAGGCATAAATGCCGAATACGAGAACTTTCCTATGCCCGACCTTGATGCACTTCCTCAACTCATCGAAGACAATCCGCGGCTGAAAGGTTTAAATGTGACCATCCCCCACAAGCAATCTATTCTGACTCACCTCACTTACCTTGATCGCACAGCCAAATTAGTAGGCTCGGTGAATACATTCAAAATTCTCCGTTCGAACAATAAGATAACGCTTATTGGTTATAATACTGACGTCATTGGTTTTGTCCGGACGTTCGATGCCTTGATCGAACCAAACACGAGAAACTATGCCTTGATTCTGGGTAGTGGGGGCGGTGCCAAAGCCGTAAAATATGTTTTAAGAGAACGCGGCATTTTCTTTAGAAGCGTGTCCACCAAAAAACAGAAGACCGATCAGATAACTTATGAAATGCTGAACAAAGCCTTACTCGACCGATTCAACATCATCATCAATACCACACCGGTGGGTATGTATCCGAACATTGACGATGCCCCCAAAATACCTTACGAGTATATCAAACCAACCCATACTATGATCGACCTTGTTTACAATCCGGAAGAGACCCTTTTTCTGAAATACGGTCGCGAAAGGGGCGCGCGCACTATGAACGGCCTGATGATGCTTCATGCTCAGGCTGAAGCCGCATGGCAAATCTGGAAAAAGCCAGAGTGATGTCACGGCAGCGCATTTTTCAACTGCTCGGCCCCGGCCTGCTTTATGCGGGCGCTGCCATCGGGGTTTCGCATCTTGTGCAATCGACAAGAGCAGGAGCTGAGTTTGGGTTTGAGCTTCTGGGCATTTTGCTGCTGACCAACATTTTCAAATATCCCTTTTTTGAAATCGGAAGCCGCTATGTGCTGGCCACAGGAGGCAACCTCGTGGATGCCTACGCCAAAGCCGGAAAGTGGATTTTGCTGCTTTTTCTGGCCATGACCATCATCACCATGGCTCCTGTTCAGGCTGCACTGACTATCGTAGCAGCCGGTCTGTCGAACAACATTTTTGGCACATCAATGACCGATTTGGCCATGAGTGCAGTAATTATTGGTGCTACTGTTCTTTTTCTGATCATAGGTAAGTTCAGGCTGCTCGATCAGCTTATCAAGCTGGTTATTCTTTTGCTCACGATTTCAACGGTTGTGGCTGTAGTTATGGCATTCAGCCGTTGGGAGGTTCCTCAGCACACCATTCACTCATTTGATTGGACAAACCGTTCACACATACTCTTTCTGGTAGCGTTCATTGGCTGGATGCCTGCTCCTGTTGATATTGTGGTTTGGACGTCGATCTGGTCGCAAACCAAGTTCGACAAGCTTGGTTTTAAACCCACCATGCGCGAGGTATTGCTGGAATACCGCATCGGCTATTTCGGGACAATGATAGTTGCTGCATTTTTCCTTGCCCTTGGAGCACTGGTCATGTATGGCACGGGCGAAAGCATGCCCGCCGGCGGAGCCGCTTTTGCCGGAAAACTCATCGGCATGTACACGCAAACCATTGGTGCATGGGCTTATCCTGTAATTGCGCTGGCCGCACTTACGACTATGTTGAGCACAACCCTCACGGTGATGGATGCCTACCCGCGCACTATCGTTGAATGCCTGCTCAGGCTGCCACAACCCAGGCTAAAGGTCAATGCTAAGGTTCAATACATAGGCTGGATGCTTGTGCTCGCATTAACTACCTTGATACTGCTCAAAATATCGGGCAGGAGCATGCGCACGATGGTTGATCTTGCCACGAGTATTTCTTTCGTTACAGCGCCCTTGCTGGCTTACCTTAACTTAAGGGTCATCCACTCGGATGAGGTTGATCCGGCGTTCAGGCCGGGAAAAGTATTGGTTATCTGGGCATGGGTGGGATTGATTCTGCTTTCGGCTTTTACGGCATTTTATCTCTTCGTGCTTTTGTTTCCCGCCTGATGCGATGGCTTACCAAGGCCAAAGGCTACTCCCGCCCTGATGATCGGATTGCTGTAGGGCGAATCGAAACTGTCGCTGAGGTTGTAAAGCAAAAGCAGATATGCATAACCCGAAGTGCTGTAATATTGTCTGTAACCTCCGCCCACGAAGATGCTGTTGAAAATCCGGACATCACCTTTTTCCAGCCAGATTGGGCTGCCTGTAATATACACAGGGGTATATTGAAGCCACTCTGTTTCAGCATGCGCAAATAAACCACGCCAAAACTCGTAATTGGTGTAGGCACCCAATGCCTTGTCGTGCGTGCGAATTCGTAAATCCTGCCAACGATAACTCCGGTAATTGTAGGTAAACCGGAATCCTGCTTCCCAATCAGGATTTATTTTGTATCCAAGCTGAGGCGCAATCAGTATAGATGATCCGGTGGATGAGAAACCCATGCCAAAATCACCGCCAAGCACCCATTTACGGTTAAACTCAGGCGTTTCGGGAAATAATCCCCGTGATTGGGCTTGTGCTGAATTGTTAATAATCAATGTGGCAATGACAAAAAAAATCAGACGATTGATTAACCTGTGCATACGGTGAGTATGTTTTGTGGCCTAAGATACAATATTCGTGCCGGATAAGCGTAATCTGAATCTGGCTACCTTTGTCGCATGATATTCGGAAAAAAACCGGAATGGCATATTCTGGCCTCCAAAGCATGGAGGCTGTTTCTGCTGTTTTTTGCAGTAATTATGGTTTCGTCGTGCCTGAAGGAGGATCCTATCAGCACTGACCCATCACTCCGTCTGGAGTTTTCGAACGATACCGTGATTTTCGACACCGTATTCACCAGTCTGGGAAGTATTACCAGAACTTTGATGGTTTACAACAACAGCAACAAGCGCGTACGCATTGCCAACATCAGTCTCGGACGGGGTGGTTCATCGCCATTCAGGATGAATGTTGACGGCATACCGGGCTTGAATGTGCATGACATCGAAATTGCTGCCCGCGACAGCATCTTTGTCTTTGTGAAAGCGACCATCGACCCGCGCAACGAAAGCAATCCTTTTGTTGAGGAGGATGACCTGATTTTTAACCTGAACGGCAATGAACAACAGGTGAAGTTAGTGGCCTGGGGTCAGGATGCCCATTACATTCTGGCTGACCAGCAAGTGGCAGGTTTCCCGAAGTTCAGGATAGTGGCCGATAGCAACCAGACGGTTATCTGGACAGCAGGAAAGCCTTATGTGATCTATGGCTACGCCCTGATCGACAGTTATGGGACTTTAATCATCGAGGAGGGAACACGCGTACATTTTCATGACAAATCCGGACTCTGGGCTTATGTTGACGGTGTGCTGAAAGTGAGGGGCAGCAGGGAAAATCCTGTCATTTTTCAGGGCGACCGGCTGGATTTGGATTATCGTCATATTCCCGGTCAGTGGGATCGCATATGGTTGATGGAAGGCCGTCAGGGTTTTAACCACGAAATTGATTATGCCATCATACGCAACGGCTTCATTGGTCTGCAGGTGGAATCGTTTCTGCGTCCCACACAAAATCAGCTGACCCTCACCAACACCATTATTGAGAACCATACCGGAATCGGCATTTTTACGCGCTTGTTTGCCGTTGAAGCCACAAACCTTGTGGTAGCCAACTGTGGCAATTATGGTGTTGCCCTGACAGGTGGAGGTGCTTATCGGTTCAGGCATACCACGCTGGCAAACAACTGGACTTTAGGTGTTCGCAATACACCCAGCCTTTTTTTCACTAACTTCCTGCCCGACAGCCTCAACAGGCCTTTTCCCATTCCTCTCAATATGGAATGGGGCAACAGTATCATTTACGGTTCGGCTGAAGAAGAGATTGGCAAAGAGCTTGTGGCCGGAGCCGATAGCACTTATATCTTCGATCATTGTTTGCTGCGCACCAAACGCCCAACCACCAATCAAACAAACTATATCAACATCATACGCAATCAGGACCCGAAATTCAAAGACTATCCCAAGTTCGATTATCGCCTGGATACGCTTTCGCCCGCTATCGGAAAAGGGAAAATTGCCATCGGACAGGCTATACCCTTTGATATTGCAGGAAACAGCCGTCTGCCCGTGCCTGATCTTGGTGCATACCAGTTTGTTCCGTCTGAGGGCAACCGTCGTAAAGAAACCTTCATTAACCGATTCCACCGATGATCATCGCCATCGCCGGTGTTAGTCAGGCGGGGAAAAGCACACTTGCCTCAAAGCTGCGCAAACACCTGGGTCACTTTAACACTACCATATTATGTCAGGACGAATACGTCCATGAAATAGGAAAAATTCCACAGATCAACGGGCATGTGAATTGGGAGCACCCCGATTCAATCGACCACGAAAAACTCAGGCAGGCCATCGAAGCAGCATCGCATGCCAGCGATTATGTTATAGTAGAAGGCCTGATGATGTTTTGGGATGAAGCAACACGAAAACTATTCGACAGGTGTATATTCCTGGAAATTGATAAACAGACCTTTATACGCCGGAAATCTGTTGATGACCGTTGGGGCATCGAACCGGAATGGTATATCGATCACATTTGGCAGAGTTATCTGAGATTCGGGCAGCCACCGGAAGGCCTGAGCTATTTAAGGCTTGATGGACGACATGATATTGACGAGTTATTGGTTATCAGTTACATAGAGCATGGAAACATCTGAGCTTATCATCAGCAAAGTAAGAGACTGGGTAAAGCAGAAGCTATCGACAGTGGAAAGCGGACACGACTGGTGGCATATTCACAGGGTTTATCAAACAGCCATGCATCTGGCGCAATCCGAAGGTGCAGACACTACTATCGTTGCGCTTGCCGCGCTGCTGCACGATCTTAGCGATGCCAAGCTCACCGCCGAACCCGAAGCCGTTGAGGATGAAATCATCAGCTTTCTGCAGCAAAACGGAATACCACAAGAGCAAATCGGCCATGTGATGCACATTATACGAAACCTCTCTTTCAGGCATTCGTCTTCTTTTACGGGCACAAAATCCAAGGAATTTCAGGTAGTGCAGGATGCCGACCGTCTCGATGCCATCGGAGCTATCGGCATTGCAAGGGCTTTCAGCTATGGCGGCTATCGGATGCGTCCATTCCTTAATTATCCGTCGCGCGAGCTGGCCGAGAAAGCGCTGATGCATAAACCACAGGACGGGAGCACCATCGGGCATTTTTACGAGAAACTGCTGTTGCTCAAGGATATGATGAATACCGACACAGCCCGCCGACTGGCCGAAGAAAGGCATCAGTTTATGCTGCAATGGCTTGATCAGTTTTATAAGGAGTGGGAAGGTAAGGCCTGAAACATCGTTTAAGGTGATAAGTGCACATCATTTCATTTCAGCGATGCCTTGGAGAATATACTTTCCGGAATTTGCTGGTCTAAATTTATCTCCTTGATTTTAAATATTGTACCTTCACCCCTGTACCACATGAGCGGTCGTCCCAAGTTAGCCGAGACGAAGGTGATTTGCTGAAGTCCGATGCGAAGCGATCGTGTACGGTTGGCTATACTAAAACAGAAACGGTATGATTGCAACCCGGCGGTTGGATGGTCATCTAAAGGGATCAGCGACTCGTAGGCTTGAAGATGCAGCGAGGCTTCTGCATCCAGTTTCAAAGCGCTAAGTTCTTCCGCATCCCAAAGCTTCAGAAGCCGGAAATGGATGGCAAGCAGATAACCCAAATCTTTTGTCAGAGATTTATATCCGGCAATCGCTGAATTTTCCAAAAACTGCAACCGTTTGCAAGTGAACAGCATTTTAATGGATTTCATTGATATGTAAATAATTACATATATAATGCCGATTCACATGGCTTGACCTGACTGAAAGGTTGATTATTTTTGAGAACCGTCCAATATATTGATTCTCAATGAAACTTCGCTACAGTATTTTGTTTCTTGCGCTGCTCATGGCGACAAAGCCCGATTTAGTCGCCCAAACCGACAGCACACGTAATAACCCAAAAATCTACATCGCCTTTTTATGGCATATGCACCAGCCCATTTACCGGCCGTACGAAAACATCGTGCAGACGCAACAGAGTGGTGTTTACAGTTTTTCGCTCTACGATGTGCACCTTAGCCGGACAGGGCCTTATACTGATTGGCCGAAGAATGCCGTTCAGCGCGGCATCAACGCCGGAATGCCCCATTTTGGTGCTCAGGTGAGTTTCAGCGGATCGCTGATCGAAAACCTGAATAACCTTCAGGCGGCAGGCATTGGGTTTAACAACTGGAAAAGCCATTGGAACTACATTAAAAATCAAAACACACAGCTGGGCAATCCCCGCATGGATATGGTTGGTTTCGGTTATCATCATCCGTTGATGGGGCTTATCGATTATCAGGATATCCGCAAGCAGATTCAACTGCACAAGCAAATCTTTGCCCAGCATTTTACCGGCAATTATTCCAAGGGAATTTTTCCGCCCGAGACAGCCTTTTCGACCCGAATGATTCCTGCACTTGTTGATGAAGGCCTGGAATGGGTAATCATCGACAACCTTCACTTTGAGCGCACGGCCGAGGGAGCACCCTATGCTGATGCTTCGGGTGTGCCAAGGCCCAACAAGGCCACGGTGCGCAATCCGAATCCCGGCGACTGGAAGCAACTCAACGGACTGTGGGCGCCCACGCCTGTGTCTATCCGCTGGGCGCATCAGCCACGATGGGTTTCATATACTGATCCGGCAACCGGCGTAACGAAAAAGATTATCGGTGTGCCCGCTTCCAGGTATCTGGGCGAGGAAGACGGACGTGGTGGTTTCGGTGCGCTCAACTACGATTATGTCATGAGCCAGTTCGAAGAATACAATACCGACCCCAGCCGACCCATTCTGATTGTATTGCATCACGATGGTGACAATTATGGCGGTGGCAGCGACGGCTATTACAACAGCAATTTCCAGAACTTTGTCAACTGGTTGCAGGCCAATCCTAACCGTTTTGAGTGCACAACCATTCAGGATTACCTTCAGCGTTTTCCGCCACCGCAGAACGATGTTATTCATGTACAGGACGGAAGCTGGCTGGGAGCTGCCGGAGGAGATCAGGTATTCCGCAAATGGAACGGCGACCCCGGCACATATCCCGGTGCAAGCGGACCTTATAGTCCCGACCGCAACAGCTGGGGCATTATGACGGCTGCAAAGAATATTGTTCAAACTGCTAATCAGATCAATCCGAATCATCCCGGCACCCTCCAAGGCTGGCATTACTATCTGAATGGTCAGGCCAGCGACTACTGGTATTGGGATGGCACCGAAATCTGGGATTCCAATCCGGCGAGAGCTGCCAATCAGGCTGTTACCAACGCACTGCCTGTTGCACAAGGCGGACCAGACCTGACAGCGCCATCCATCTATGTGCCTCAACGCATACCCTACAACCCCGGTGACATCGAATGGAGCAGTCAGGGCGTCAGGCCAAGCGACTTCATGGTATGGACCTATGTTTTCGACCTTAGCGGACTATCTTCCGTGCAATTGAAATACCGCGAAAGCCAAAGCGATCAGGTTGGAAACGATAACCTTACCTACCTCGGCGGCACCGGTGTTGGACCATGGCAAAGCAAGCCCATGACAGGAGTCACCATACCTTCGGTCACAAACCCATTGCCGCTTTACAAGGCTCAGGAATATTCGGCCATGATCACAGGATACACCAACAAGTTGCTTGACTACTATGTGGAAGCTACAGACCAGCATGGTAATCTGGCCCGTTCGCCTATCATGCACGTCTGGGTGGGCGATGGCAGTGGCGGAAGCACCGCAAACGTAACCATCAACCCGGCCAGCCCAACAGTCAACAGTGTGATTACGATTACCGCAGCCCATGCCAATGCGGAATCTTTATTGCATTGGGGAGTTAATAACTGGCAGCGACCCATCGAGGACTATCGTCCGGCCGGAACCATCCTCCATCAGGGCAGCAATGCGGTACAGAGTCCACCGGCAGGGCAGGATGAACAGGGCAGGTATTACTGGCAGCTGGGACCATTCAACAGCCCGGGACAAGCTGTCAGTGTACTGAACTTTGTTTTCAAACTCAACAATACCCAGTGGGATAACAACAACGGACAAGACTGGAACATCACCATTCAGCCGGCTCAGGA
>DAOKYW010000006.1:0-1680 GCA_035325985.1 Bacteroidales bacterium | reverse complement strand
TTCAGCAACAACAACTTTCCTTTTTCAAGTCCCATCGGCAACAGCTTTGGAGGAATCCGCATAACGAGCCTGCCGGGAAACGGAAATTTAACCCTTGGCGGCAATGCTGTTGAACAGAACGCCATCATAACCAACGTCAGCCAGCTGGTTTTCGCACCTGCACCCAATGCTTCTGGAACACCTTACACAAGCTTTCAGTTTACGGTGCGGGACAATCAAGGCCTCGAAAGCCTGAATACCTATGTGATGATGATTAATGTTACGGCGATATATCCTGCCGGAGTTAGCTGGTTGCCATCCTCACCCTCCAATGCCGATATGATTACCATAGTTGTGAGTCAGGATGCCAATATGAGCAGCAATGCCCGTCTGCACTGGGGAGTGAACAACTGGACCAAACCCAACGAAGCATACTGGCCGTCGGGCACCACACTATGGACTGACAACATAGCCGCCCGCACCCCATTCGTGCAGAGTGGCAATGCCTGGATTGTGCAGCTGGGGCCATTCAACAACCCGGCTCAGACGGTGAGTGCGCTCAACTTTGTGATTCATTACGGGGGCAACAACTGGAACAACAACAACGGCCAAAACTGGAATCTTAGCATTTGCAATCCTCCAGCACCCACCACACTCACTTCAACGGTGGTCAACAGCCAGACTGTTGAGCTTAACTGGAGTTCGCCCTCAGGCATCACCCAATGGAGCATACGCTATGGCCTGCAAGGATTTAATCCAGAATCAGGTGGCACACTGTTGACCAATATCACAAGCCGCCCGTTCACCATCAGCGGTTTAACAGCCGGAAGCACTTATGAGTTTTACGTCAGGGCGCACTGCGGATTGCAAGGCCAGAGTCCATGGTCGCAGCCGCATTCGGTAACATTGGGTGGAAACAGCGCGCAAACCCTGAATTTTGCAGAGGGCTATACCTGGTTTTCCGTTAACGTTAATCCCGGAAGCATGCAGCCGGGCACTCTGTTCCCAAACCTCAACCCATGTTATGATGACCGCATCATCGGCCAGACAAGTTTTGCCCTTTTCAATGGATCCAACTGGGTTGGAAGCCTCAATAATCTGGGTTCGAACGCCATGTACAAGATGAAACTTTGCAGCCCGCGTCAGCAGAGCATCTCGGGAAGTCCGGCCTCACTGTCCTCTATGAACTTACCGTCAGGATTCACATGGTTAGGATTCAGCCCTCAGCAATGTATGAATGTCAGCGCAGCCTTGGCTGGCTTAAATCCGCCTCCGTCTTACGACGACCGCATCATAGGCCAGAACAGCTTTGCTCTTTTCAATGGCAATCAATGGGTTGGCACACTGAATCAGCTATGTCCGGGTCAGGGTTATGTGATTAAGCTATCGCAAAATCACACCCTCACCTACCCGACAGCATCCACCCATTCATCAACTCAGCCACAAGCCGAGAAACCCATTTCGCACAAATCTCAAATCACGGTCGGAAGCAATTTCCAGCATACCATGCCTCTGATTGCCAGAATAATACTCAACGGCCAGCAACTCATCAATCCGGGCGATGTGTTGTACGCCTTTATTGACGGACAATGTCACGGCGCCGGCAGCCCCATCCCTGATCTGGGAGGATTGGTATTGATGAACATAGGACACAACGACAGCCAGCAGCGGGTGGTTCGCTTTAAACTGTGGATGAACAGC